>NZ_JADYWP010000006.1:0-251000 GCF_015864765.1 Pseudoalteromonas sp. NZS11
AGTTGTTTGTAATGTCTCATTGTAAAATCTCTTGCCGGAGAAAAAGCAGTTAGCTTATGAGCAACTGACCACTTAATCTAGCCAAAACAAGTTATGCACTTACAATTTGAATCTAGGTTATTAAAAAGCTCTAACCTATTTTTTGAAAAATCGATAACTGCTTGGTATTGAGTAAAAAAAGGAGAGCCTAACAAGCCATGTACTCCCTTTTCACCACCCGCTACCTGAACATGGTCAAGATTAAGTGACACAAAGCCTGGACTTTCAAGCAAGGCACTACCAAACTCAATTGAATCAACTTCTATATCTCCCATAGCGTGATCCGAAGTGCCCAAGCCTGCTGCATTCTCAATGTTTAGTGTCTCTTCAATGCCTAGCTCACTTAGGCATCCTCTGTTTAAAACAGATGTTCCAGCGCCAGTATCTAAAATAAAACGTAACAATTTACCGTTAATTTTAGCTTCAACAATTTGGTGGCCTGTTTCTGATATTTCAAACTCAATTACAGTTTTGCCTTCAGATAAATTCATATACGTTCCTTGTTATAAAGTTTTTAAAATCTTACTTACTATTTTCAGCTTCCCACAATTAATAGCCAAATTTTACTAGTCGCCCACCTCAGCGCGTTTTGTTAGGTAACGTTTATCACCTGAGGCTCAATATTTGTTAAAACATGAATGATTTCATTTGTAGTCATTACTGAATAATGAAACAGCTTACTGTTGTTTAAACTGAAAGTATTCGTTTTAGTTTGCGCATACTCCAATAAGCTTGAATCAGAATACACGCCGATTACGCCCGAATCACGGTTTTGATGATAGTCATGAAAATGGGTACTTTCATCATAAGTTTCAAATAAAACGGTATTTGTAAACACAACCATAAACCTTACGGGATCATCGTCTTTTATATAAGTTTTAAGGTTCAGTGTTAGTAACCCATCAACATACGATAATTTGTCTAAGCTCCAGTCTTGGTAATTATTTGTGACTTCATCGATGGCAGTATTCATTGAATTACCTAACGAGCCAGCTGATTAACTCGTTTTTATTTGTTTTTATTAATAAACAAACCATAGCTGAGTTCCTATTTTGCTTCAATCTATTAGTGTTTTCATAAAATTTAGAATGGTTGTCTAGTTTATTTAAGAATGGGGATACGCTTTTATTATTTCCCTAAGTCTTTTTATTATTAGGGTTTTCGAAAGCATCCGCAAGAGCTTGAAATACCATTTCAGGCTCACCAGATTCAATATTAATCCGACTAAAATACCTTGCTTGCCAATGCCAAAATTCAACTTCAAAATATTTTGCTAAATATCTAGAATCCGCCTCTTTAATATCTACCATAAAATTTAACTTTTTATAGAAATGTTCAATTTTAGATATTTTTTGCCACTCTTCCGTAGATAGTTTTCGGTAAAGACTATCCCAAGATGGGCTTTCAATTTCTAGCATCGACTTTTTAAGTGCTTTACTTGCATCATTACGAATCTGAATGTAATCCGGAGAACTGTATTCTTGTATCAGATCAAGAGCTCTATTTTTTCTTTCACGATTAGTTTCATGGATAACTATTAAAGTTGCAGAAAGCCCTGCACCAATACCCGCTCCCAGGAGTGCAGCCCCAAGACTACCTGTTAATGCACCGACTACCGCACTAAAAACACTCGTAATTGTTATTGCTTCCATTACCCCTCCAAGGGATCGATTAATACCGACCAAACCAGACAGACACTTTAATTGAACAAACAAAACTGTGCCACAAAATTAGCTCTTCAGATTCAAAATTTATCTTTTATTACTGGATAACTTTTATTTCATCCATTAAATAAGTCATTAGCATGCTTAAACCTGAATTACACGCATAAATATAACTGCAAAATTGCAGTTTTAACTTTTACTGAATGCTTTTACTGAATAGCTTAAGTATTATGCGAGTAGCTTTTCGCAGTTGCTAATATTTGATCGCCGTTTACGCTTTAAATTTTCACAGTAACTTGCTTGTGAGGCTGGCCTGCCTACTGCACCATGAAATACGCGCGTAAATTGCGTAGTCAGTTTTAACCAGTTCTCTGGGGAGATATTAAGCCTTTCTAACAAAGGTAGGTTCATGTTATCAATATACCCGCGTTTATCCTCTCGTATTATTCGCCCTGTTAGCTCAACAAGTTCAAGGTACGATTTAAGCTCAAACGGCAGCCCTTTAGGCATAATCTGACGTGGCATACCTGCAAAACGTAGTAACTGTTTAGGCTGTTTACCTTCTGTCGCGCATGTTAAGCGCTTTTGTACACTGGTATGGTCTGACCCTTCTGGTGTGTTAGCCATTTTAGCCCTAATGGGATTTAAATCGACATAGGCCATACACGCTGCAAGTGCTGCTTCATCTAGTAATGCCTGCGATTTGAATCGGCCCTCCCAGAACCTACCAGTGCAGTTATCTTCTTTATTTGCTCTGCGCGCAATGTCTTCATTTAACAACCGCATAAACCAGCTAATACTTGCTAGGCGTTCGCGGTATTGTTTAACCGTTTGGTTGAAAAAGATGAGCTCAACTTTACTTAACTTTTCACCTTGTACATATTTTTGCGTTAACAATGTGCCTTTACAGAGTTTATGCCAGCGAATAACAATCGCTTTATCATTCAGCCTGTTTGCTTTCTTATCATCTACATATAGTACCAAATGGGTGTGATTACTCATTACGGCATAAGCACATACATCAATACAAAATACCTTTGCTAATTCAAGCAGCTTATCTTCAACCCACCCTCGTCGATGCTCGTAAGATTGACCAGTAAAACGGTCTTCTCCACATAAAAATGCACGACGAACACAGCGTGAAATACAGTGATAGTATTTTGTATCAACCAAACTTACTTGACGCTTTCTTGAAATTGCCATAAGACACCCTGCTCGTTTTTTGCACTAACTAAAACGTAGTCCTAAATTTTGAAAAGAGCAAAATTTAGGATGGGTGTCACTGTTAATTTAAGACACCCTGCTTGTTTTTTACACTAAACAAAGGCTAGCCTCTAACTCCGTAAAGTGCAAAATTTAGGATGGGTGTCTTGTTTATTCAGTAAAAATTCGTGACCGATACGACGCAAGCGTACCTACAGTTGTGGGCTCTGTTAGCCGTCAAAAGTCTGTGTTTGTTGAAGACGCTAAATTTTTACGCAAGCAAACCAAGCAACCAATAAAATGGGCATTGCCAGGCCCAATGACCATGATCGACACGCTTTACGATGACCATTATAAAAGCCGCGAAAAACTAGCGTGGGAATTTGCCATCATTCTTAATCAAGAAGCAAAAGAATTAGAAGCCGCCGGCGTTGATATCATCCAATTTGATGAGCCCGCGTTTAACGTATTTTTTGATGAAGTAAACGACTGGGGAATTGCCTGTTTAGAGCGCGCAATTGAAGGTCTTAAATGCGAAACCGCCGTGCATATTTGCTATGGCTACGGCATTAAAGCAAATACAGATTGGAAAAAAACACTAGGAAGCGAATGGCGACAGTACGAAGAAGCATTCCCTAAGCTTCAGCAATCTAATATCGATATTATCTCACTAGAGTGCCATAACTCCCATGTACCAATGGATTTACTAGAACTTATTCGCGGTAAAAAAGNCCATGTACCAATGGATTTACTAGAACTTATTCGCGGTAAAAAAGTAATGGTAGGCGCAATTGATGTAGCAAATCATACTATCGAAACGCCAGAGGAAGTAGCTAATACGCTACGTAAAGCACTGCAATTTGTAGATGCCGACAAACTCTACCCGTGTACAAACTGCGGCATGGCTCCACTACCTCACCATATAGCCAGAGGTAAACTAAATGCCTTGAGCGCTGGGGCTGAAATTATAAGAAAAGAATTATTAGAAAAGAACTAGAAAAGTAGCTTTAAAATACAAATTGTAAACAATAACAGCTGTCGCACCATACCATAGTGAAATCCATAAACATGGTGCGTTAGTTAAAACCTACCAAAGAACAAAGTTTAGGTTAGTTATTTAATTTTTTTTATTAAAAAGCTCTAGCCTGTTTTTTGAAAAATCGATAACTGCTTGCTGGCTGAACAAGATTGGTTTGTTAGGTGCGCTGTTCATTTAAACTGAATCTTGTTTCTTACAAGTTCAAAAATACACGCCCCAGTTAAAACTGCATATACACCTAGAATAAAGTAAAACATAGTTGGGCTGGTTTCAAGTGAGTAATCTTCGCCTCCTTTGGGAGAAACTTGACCAGTAAGTAGATCGTGAATGAAGAGAAAGGTAAAAAATAGACCACAAGAAACCAAAAGTATCTTGTCAGATTTTGAGTGTTTTTTCATAAACTATTTTCAGCCAATTTTCCTTTTGAGAAGCTTTAGCAAAATTCGAAACAACTGCCTTTTGCTTGTAGCACCTAACAATTTTGTCTACGATATTTGTCGTTTTATAAACCGACAAATGTCCACATATCACAATGCATTTATCTTAACCATCAAATAAACACCTGTAAACAATTAGTTAACTTTAAGGTTTTTTCCTTAATGTAGAAATACACAGAAACAAATACAAACCTGACAGCCACCTTAATCGAACAAACAAAACTGTGCCACTAAATTAGCCAATCAGGTTCAAAATTTATCTTTGATTACTGGGTCACTTTCATTTCATCTAATAAATAAGTCATTAGCACGCTAAAACCTGAATTACACGCATGATAATAACTACATAATTACAGTTTTAATGTTTACTGAATGGTTTTACTGAGTAGTTTAAGTTTTATGCGAGTAACTTTTCGCAGTTGCTAATATTTGTTCGCCGTTTCCGCTTTAAATGTTCACAGTAACTTGCTTGTGAAGTGGGCCTACCTACTGCACCATGGAATACGCGCGTAAATTGTGTGGTGAGTTTTAACCAGTTTTCGGGGGATATATTAAGCCTTTCTAACAAAGGAAGGTTCATATTATCAATATGCCCACGCTTATCCTCTCGTATTATTCGCTCTGTTAGCTCAACAAGTTCAAGGTACGATTTAAGCTCAAACGGCAGCCCTTTGGGCATAATCTGACGAGGCAGACCAGCAAAACGTAGTAACTGTTTTGGTTGTTTACCTTCTGCTGCGCATGTTAAACGCTTTTGTACACTGGTATGGTCTGACTCTTCTGGTGTGTTAGCCATTTTTGCTCTAATGGGATTTAAATCGACATAGGCCATACACGCTGCAAGTGCTGCTTCATCTAGTAATGCTTGCGATTTGAATCTACCCTCCCAGAATCGTCCTGTGCAGTTATCTTCTTTATTTGCTCTACGCGCAATGTCTTCATTTAATAGCCGCATAAACCAGCTAATACTTGCTAGGCGTTCGCGGTATTGTTTAACCGTTTGGTTGAAAAAGATGAGTTCAACTTTACTTAGCTTTTCACCTTGTACATATTTTTGCGTTAACAATGTGCCTTTACAGAGTTTATGCCAGCGAATAACAATCGCTTTATCATTCAGTCTGTTTGCTTGATTATCATCTACATACAGGACTAAGTGAGTGTGATTACTCATAACAGCATAAGCACACACATCAATACAAAATACCTTTGCTAATTCAAGCAGCTTATCTTCAACCCACCCTCGTCGATGCTCGTAAGATTGACCAGTAAAACGGTCTTCTCCACATAAAAATGCACGACGAACACAGCGTGAAATACAGTGATAGTATTTTGTATCAACCAAACTTATTTGACGCTTTCTTGCAATTGCCATAAGACACCCTGCTCGTTTTTTGTACTAAACAAAGGCTAGCCTCTAACTCCGTAAAGTGCAAAATTAAGATGGGTGTCTTGTTTATTTATCTTGTTTATTTAGATGCCAACATAAAAATGCACGTCGCACGCACCGCGAAATACAATGGTAGTATTTTGTATCAACCAAACTTACTTGACGCTTTCTTGCAATCACCATAAGACACCCTGCTCGTTTTTCGCACTAAATAAAGGCTAGCCTCTAACTTCGAAAAGTGCAAAATTTAATATGGGTGTCTTGTTAATTTCTGTTAATTTCATTTAAATTTAGGATGGGTGTCTTGTTTAATTTGTGCATCATAATGAAAATCGTCTGAGGTAAATAACCGAGGCTTGCCTTTGCTGCGTTTTAGTCGGCGCTTTTCTTGCTCCGTTTCGTATGTTTCGCTGGCTTTAAACAGCGGATTTCGTTTTCTAAATTGGTTATCTGCAATGTACGTATCGAACCCACTTTGCGCCATAAATCCAAGATTCACTTCGCTGTTAAACCCACTGTCTGCAGTGAATTTAATAGTATGTTCATCTGCGCGTTTTTCTGTATTGAGTTTAGCGAGTTGCTGTTTTAATTGTGCAACAGCTGGCTGTAAAGTTTGTTGTTCGCCCACTGAACCCCATGCTTGTGCTTGCAGGATGATTTGGTGTTTATCGTCATTAATAGCGATGCCGTTGTAGCCTTGGATTGTGCCTTTTGAGGTAGTCATTTTTGCACTATCTGGATCAGTGATATTACTTTTAACAGGCTTGCCTTTACTGCCTGTTTTTTCTTTGTGAGTGGCTAAGAACTCGGTAATTTTACCTGCACTTTTATCTAGCTTTTCTTTTTGTTTTAAATCCTGAGTTATCAATTCTTCGCCCAGCCCATCTTGTGATTGGTGGCGTTCAATAATACGTTTGCTTGCGCGTTCTAGTTTTGCTTTTTTGCGGCTTAACTCATCGAATGTGCCGCTCCACTCTTTACTCGCATTGGACTTTAATTTACACCCATCAATGGCAAACATGTTGCGGCCTATCAAGTCTTCCTCATCACATATCATCAGCACTTGCGTAAAAATCGGCTCAATCTGTTCATGCATTTTAGCAACGAAGCCTGCTATTGATGTGTAATGCGGCTGGATATCTCCCGACACACTCATAAATAAAATGTTCGTCTCACACGCTTTAGCAATTCGACGGCTACTGATCAAACCATGTGCATAGCCCAGTAAAATAATCTTTAGCATTACCGAAGGTGGATACGCCGCCGCGCCCGTTTTGTCATTGTTGTACCACGCGTCAAACCCCGATAAATCGAGTTTATTTTCGACAATATAACAAAGGGCATACTCAAAAGTGCCAGGCAGAATTTGCTCAGCGAAATTGATAGGAATGAATTTAACTCGTTTAGTCAACCAACAAAATGTTGCTCCTAACACTCAAACACAAGCCTTAAATGCGTTGAGCTTTTTATTTAAAAAAGTGATTAAAAAGCCACTCTCATTAGGTTTTATTAAGAGCAAACGAGCAACTAGTTTTACAACAAATTGCCAATGCCATTATCAGACCTTTTTCAAGATTATAAACTTCCCGATTTAAAACAAAAAAGCACAGCCCACAAACGCCATGCTTTTAAATCAATCTTAATCCCGCTTGTTTTACAAACGAATACCGCCGTCTATTTCAACAACGCGGCCGGTAAAAAAGTCGTTTTCGATTATGTATTGTGCAGTATGGGCAATTTCGTCGCTTTCGCCTAAGCGCCCTACTGGCGTTACTGCAAGCATACGCTCTTTGGCTTCTGGCTTCATGGCGTCGGTCATGGCGGTGCTTATTACACCTGGTGCAATAGCGCCTACGCGTATACCAAATCGACCAAGTTCTTTAGCCCATGTGGTGGTAAGTGCAACTACGCCTGCTTTTGATGCTGCGTAGTTTGTTTGGCCTATGTTACCTGCGCGCGCTACGCTCGACATATTAACTATAACGCCGCCTTTGCCTGATTCAATCATGTGGCTTGCAGCTTCGCGCCCGGCTAAAAACACACCGGTCAGGTTTACATCAATCACTGATTGAAATTGCTCAAGAGACATTTTTTTAACCACCTTGCCGTCTTTAGCCTTTATAAACATGCCGTCGCGTAAAATACCGGCGTTGTTTATAAGCACACCAATGTAACCAAAATCGCTGTTAATGGTATTAAATACGTTTTCTACTTCGCTCTCATTTGTTACGTTTGCGGCATAACCTTTAATATTGCTAGTTACACCTTCAAGCTGTGTTAATTGCTCGCATGCTGTGTTTAACAAGTCTTGTGCCATATCTATTAACGCAATGTTAGCACCCATAAGTGCAAACTTTTGCGCCATTGCAAAGCCTAAACCTTGTGCGCCACCGGTTATTACTACCGTGTTATTTTTAATTTCCACGCGTTGCTCCTACTTAGAAAACAGTTTAAAAATGGCACTAAAGTCATCACTACCCGCACCTTGGTGCTGTAGCATAGTGTATAAATTTTTAGCCATTGAACCCATAGGGGTTGATGAATTACTTTGCTGCGCGGCTTCCATGGCAAGGCCTAAATCTTTAGCCATTAAATCAACCATAAAGCCTGGTTTGTAATCGTTACTTGCAGGGGCTGTATCCATTACACCTGGGCAAGGGTTGTAAAGTTCAAGCGTCCAGTTACGGCCCGAACTTGCGGTCATAATGTCGCTAAGTACTTTAGGATCGAGGCCGTTATTTATACCCATTTGCAGTGCTTCGCTGGTGCCTGCCATTAAAATACTAAGTAGCATGTTATTACATATTTTTGCTACTTGCCCTGCGCCAATATCGCCTGCATGAAATATGTTTTTACCCATATCACTCAGCACTGTATGTGCTTTATCAAACGCTGCTTTTTCGCCGCCTACAATAAAAGTAAGTGTGCCTGCGGTTGCGCCTGCAACGCCGCCCGATACCGGTGCATCTACAAAGCTTATGCCTTGTTCGCCAAGTGCAGTGCCTACAATGCGTGCTGATTCTGCATCTATTGTTGAGCAATCAATTACTAAAGTATTTTTGCTTAGCACGTTAATTAAACCGCTGTCGTCGTTATTACCTAAGTAAAGCGATTTAACATGCTTGCCCGCAGGTAACATACTAATAAGTATGTCAGCATTGGTTGCGCACTGCTTTGCATCAACTGCGGCTTTTGCGCCTTTGCTTGCAAGTTCATTTACGACCGACTGGTTTAAATCGAACACACTCACAGTATGTCCAGCTTTAATTAAGTTAGCCGCCATAGGGCCGCCCATATTACCTAAGCCGATAAAACCAATATTGAGTTTAGTCATCGTCTTTCCTTTATTTTTGTGTTGGCGTGTCTAAGCCATTGAATGGGTGGTTTTCGCCAAAGCGATTAGCAAAAAAACTGTCTATTATTGTTTGAGGAACATCACTAAGTGTTTTGTACTGCCAATTAGGTGCGCCGTCTTTATCTATTAGTAGCGCCCTTACACCTTCTTGAAACTCACCTACTTCGCCAGCGCGAACCGACATACCCAACTCCATTTTAAAACACGCTAATAAGCTTTTGCCTTTACTTGTTTTTAATTGCTCACTAACGAGTGCGCAGCTTAGTGGGCATCCGTGTTTAAGTGACTTTTGAGCGCGCTGTAGCCATTTATCGTCAGTAGCTAGCCCTAAAATATAATCAACTTGCTCCTGCAAGGTTGTAAATTCACCCAATTTTTGAATTGTTTTTAGGTTAGCTTTTACGTTGCCTTTGGGCATACGCGCAGATTGGTTGTCTAAATCGGTTAATAACTTAGTTAAACGCTCATGATTTAAGCTTGCGGTTTTGCCCCATTTAGCTGCTAAAATTTGCGCAAGCATGGAATCATATTTAGTGCAGTCGATACAGTGATCGGCAAGCGATACAAAACGCGCGTCGTCGCAATTAATTGAGGCCGACGTTAACCCTAAAAATAACCCCACACTTTGTGGCATTTTATGTAAAAAGTAACTGCCGCCTACATCAGGGTATAAACCTATGGTTTGCTCTGGCATGGCAATGCGTGATGTTTCCGTTACAACGCGGTGGCTAGCACCGGCCATTAGCCCTAAACCGCCGCCCATTACTATGCCGTTACCCCAAACAAGGATTGGTTTATCAAAGGTATGAATAAGGTAATCAAGCTTGTACTCAAGCGTAAAAAACTCTTCAACTAAACTTGTTGGTTTACCTTGCGCCATTGCATGATGAAGGCTTACAACATCGCCACCGGCGCAAAATGCTTTATCGCCTGCGCCTTTTAACAACACCATTGCAATAGCATCATCGTCTTGCCAAGCTCGCAGCTGCGGCTCAAGTAATTTGATCATCTCAAAATTAAGTGCATTTAAGGCTTTTGGCGCGTTGAGTGTAATAAACCCAATTAAACTGCCATTTTCTGCGGTTGCGGTTTCAAATACCACGGGCTCATCGGCGCTATTTAATAATATTAAAGTACTCATTAGCCGTTTACCCAGTTAGCGCGGCGTTTTTCTAAAAAGGCATTTACGCCTTCTTGTTGATCCTCGGTATCAAATAAACCAACAAATAACTCGCGCTCAAGAGGCAATACACTTGCCATTGGTTGATGGCGACCTTTTTGAATCAATGTTTTACATGCAGCTACCGAGCTAGGGCTTTGATCGGCCACTTGGTTGGCAAGTTTTAATGCTGCCGCAAAGCTTTCACCCTGTGGTACTACTTCTTCCACTAAGCCAATTTGCAGGGCTTTATCAGCTTTTAAGCGCTCGCCGCATAAAATCATCCGTTTTGCCCAGCCTTCGCCTACAAGCCATGCTAAATTTTGTGTACCACCCGCACACGGTAATAACCCAACTTTAGCTTCAGGGAGCGCCATTTGTGCTTGCTCTTCCGCAATACGTATATCGCACGCAAGAGCGACTTCTAGCCCGCCGCCCATTGCATAGCCGTTTATGGCTGCAACCGACACGCCTCTAAAATTACTAAGCGCTTCAAATGCTTCACCAAATACACGCGACATATCGGCGGCTACGCCTTTATCGCCACCAGCAAATACGTTTAGGTCGGCACCAGCGCTAAAAAACTTCTCGCCTTCACCAGTCAGTACTAATGCATAAATATTTTTATTATTATTAAGCTCATTAACGGTATTTTTTAAATCAACTAAGGTGTCTTTTGTCCAGGTGTTTGCTGGCGGATTAGACATAGTTAAAATAGCAACATGACCTTCGATTGTAAGTTCAATACTCGGATTAGATTTAGATTCTGACATACATTGCTCCTTATAAAACGTCACTTGCTGACTCAGCTAAAATTCGACGCGCAATAATTACACGCATAATTTCGTTAGTGCCTTCTAAAATTTGATGAACACGTACATCACGTACATGGCGCTCAAGCGGGTATTCTTTTATGTAACCGTAACCACCATGAATTTGCAGTGCGTCGTTACACACAGTAAAGCCAACATCGGTAGCAAAGCGTTTAGCCATGGCGCAGTAAGTGGTTTTTTCAACGTCGTTATTATCAAGTTTAAATGCAGCAAGCCTAACCATTTGGCGCGCAGCTACAAGCTCGGTGTTCATATCGGCAATTTTAAATTGCAACGCTTGAAACGCAGCCAATGGTTTACCAAATTGCGTGCGTTCTTTTAAATATTCACGGGCGGTATTAAGCGCCGCTTGCGCTGTACCAATTGAACATGTGGCAATGTTAATTCGACCGCCATCAAGGCCTTGCATCGCAAATTTAAAGCCTTCGCCCTCAGCCCCTAATAAGTTATGCGCAGGAATGCGTACATCTTCAAAGCTAATTAGGCGTGTAGGTTGTGCGTTCCAACCCATTTTTTCCTCTGCTTTGCCGTATTCCACGCCTTTTGCGTCGGCAGGCACTACAAATGCCGAAATACCCGCTGCGCCTTCGCCGCCTGTACGTGCCATTACCACTAATACTTCGGTTTCGCCAGCGCCCGATATAAACATTTTTGAGCCGTTAATAACGTACTCATCGCCCTCAAGCACAGCTTTTGTTTTAAGTGATGCGGCATCTGAACCCGAACCTGGCTCTGTTAAACAATAAGAGGCAAGTAGCTCGCCCATTACTAATTGCTCTACGTATTGGTCTTTAACTGCATCGGTACCAAAACTTGCTACCATCCACGTGGCCATATTATGAATGGTCAACATGGCCGTGGTTGCTGTACAGCCCATAGCAAGCTGTTCAAAAATAATGCTCGAATCTAAACGAGATAAACCAAGGCCGCCGGCTTCCTCTGGCGTGTATAAACCGCAAAAACCAAGCTCGCCTGCTGCTTTAATCGTGTCTTTAGGAAAAATATGTTCGCGGTCCCACTTTGCTGCATAAGGTGCGAGTTCTGACTCGGCAAATTGTCGTGCTGTTTGCGCAAAGGCTTGTTGATCTTCTGATAAATTAAAGTCCATGGTAGAGACCTCTTTAGTTGTGTGTTTGTTGTTGTGTGTCGTTTTCCCATTACAGGAATAGTTAGTGATGAGCGGCGAAGACTTATGTGTGTTGTGTGTGAAGTAGCCTTCGCGCCCATCTTTATTATTAGTTATTTAGTTATTCGTTTTAATAAAAATTATTTTAAGTTAATGCTCATGTTTGGACCCGACGCAATATCATCTTCAAACCAACGTGAGGTAATCGTTTTAGTTTCTGTGTAAAAACGAATACCTTGCTTACCGTACGTGTGCGTATCGCCGTAAAACGAGCCTTTCCAACCAGTGAACGAAAAGAACGGAAGTGGCACCGGAATTGGTACATTAATACCTACTTGCCCTACTTCAATTTCGTGTTGGAATTTACGAGCTACTGCGCCGCTTGAGGTAAATAACGAGGTACCGTTACCGTAAGGGCTGTCGTTAATAAGTGCGATTGCTTCATCAAGCGTGTCTACAAACATACACGCTAGTACTGGGCCAAATATTTCTTCTTTGTATAAATCCATCTCTTTGGTTACGTCAGTAAATAACGTTGGGCCAACCCAGTTACCTTGCTCAAAGCCTTCAACCGTAAAGTTAGAACCATCAATTAAACAGGTAGCGCCTTGCTCTTTACCACCAGCAATAAGCGATAAAATACGCGATTTTGCTGCTTTTGATGTTTGTGGTCCGTATGCCGCGTTTGCATCATCCCACACGCCTGGGCGTACATTTTCAAAGCCTGCTTTAATTTCATCTACCCACTGACTTGCTTGACCTACAAATACAGCAACCGAAATACCCATACAACGCTGGCCAGCAGCACCTACCGATGCGCCTACTAGGTTGTTTACGACATGCGATTTACTTGCATCTGGCATAATAACCATGTGGTTTTTAGCGCCAACACACGCTTGCACGCGTTTAAGATTTTGTGTGCCTTTAGAATAAATATAAGCACCTACACCACACGAGCCAACAAACGAAATAGCGCGCACAGCTTTATCTTCTAGTAAGCGGTCTACTTGTGGTTTTGTACCGTGAACAACTTGTAATACGCCTTTTGGTGCGCCGGCTTCAATAAATAGCTCTGCTAAGCGCATTGGTGTAAGTGGATCTTGCTCAGACGGTTTTAAAATGAAGGTGTTACCACACACAATAGCCAGCGGGAACATCCAAAGTGGGATCATTGCAGGGAAGTTAAATGGTGTTACGCCCGCACACACGCCAAGTGGCTGCATGTAAGAATACGTATCGATTTTACGCGCTACGTTTTCCATTGTTTCACCCATCATTAATGATGGTGCGTTAGCGGCTTGTTCTACTACTTCAATACCACGCCAAACATCGCCTTTTGCATCTTCAAACGTTTTACCCAATTCGTGGCAAATAATGGTAGCAAGCTCATCGTGATGTTCTTTTAATAGCGCTGCGTACTTCATCATAATGCGAGCACGTTCAGTAATGGGTACGTCTTTCCATGTTTTAAACGTCTCTGAGGCTGAGGCAATTGCCGCGTCCATTTCTGATTCTGTGGTACATGGCACTTGTGCAAGTACTTCTTGAGTTGCTGGGTTTATAACATCGATAAGCTCTTTTGACGCTGATTGAATAAATTCGCCATTAATAAGTAGTGGTACTTGGTGCATGATTAAATCCTAGTGTGTGAGTTGTGTGTTCTCTTTTAAAATTGGTAGCGCCGCTTTGTTAGTATTATGAGTGCAGCGCCTTTATAGTTATTCGTTAAAGTATTCGCCTAGCTATTTATGTAACCCTAATTAGTAAGCTTCTACGGCCATAGCAACCGCTTCACCGCCACCAATACATAAAGACGCAATGCCTTTTTTAAGGCCTCGGTTTTTAAGGGCATGAATAAGCGTTACTAAAATACGCGCGCCGCTTGCACCAATTGGATGACCCAATGCACATGCACCGCCGTTAACGTTTACTTTGCTTTCATCAAGTTTTAACTCGTTAATAGCCAGCATGGTTACCATGGCAAATGCTTCGTTAATTTCCCAAAGGTCAACGTCGTTTACAGCCCAGCCTGCTTTTTCAAGCACGCTGCTTATTGCACCTACTGGCGCTACTGTAAATTCACTTGGTTTTTGAGAGTGAGTACTGTGCGCTACAATTTTACAAAGCGGTGTTAAGCCTTGCTCTTTTGCTTTTGATTCGCTCATTAATATAAGCGCTGCGCCACCGTCTGAAATTGACGATGAATTAGCAGCTGTAATGGTGCCGTCTTTTTTAAAGGCTGCACGTAGGCTTGGAATTTTTTCTGGGCGGGCGTTACCTGGTTGCTCGTCAATCGAAACTGTTACATCGCCTTTGCGTGTTTGCATCGTATGGGGTGCAACTTCGTTATCAAAACTGCCATTTTGTATCGCGGCTTTAGCTTTACTTAATGAGCCTAATGCAAACGCATCCATTTGCTCACGACCAATACCGTACTCGTCGGCGGTGTCTTGTGCAAAACAACCCATTGCTTTGTTGTCGTAAGCATCTTCAAGGCCATCGCTCATCATGTGATCTTTTATTTCGCCATGACCCATTCGCATTCCACCACGTGCTTTTGGAATAAAGTATGGTGCGTTTGTCATGCTTTCCATGCCACCGGCAATGGCAGATTGGATAGAGCCTGCTTTAATTAAATCGTTTGCAAGCATGGCGGCTTTTAAACCAGAGCCACATACTTTGTTAATTGTTGTAGCGCCAGTGCTAAGTGCAAGGCCTGCTTTTAACATTGCTTGGCGTGCGGGCGCTTGCCCAAGCCCTGCTGGTAATACACAGCCCATAATTACTTCATCTATTGCATCATTAGCTAAACCAGTTTGTGCAAGTGCACTGGTAATGGCGGTAGCGCCAAGCTCGGTAGACTGCGCATCACTTAACGCTCCCATAAAACCACCCATTGGGGTGCGTTTTGCTGCTACAATTACCACTGATTCTAAAGTCATAACTAACTCCGTTGTAATTTAATGCAAATAATTGTTAGTATATTTGCTCTATTAATTTAGTATTCATTTATTATTTAATACCTACACACAATACTAACGTTTACGCCAACGTCAACTAAAAACAGCTTAATTTTTAGTTTTATAAGTGTAAGCATTATTTTCCAGCTGTTAGGCCACACTGAGGAAATAAAATTAACCTACTGAAAATTAATATAATAAGTCAACTCTTCGCGCCAACACTCCTTTATAAATAGTTTCAAAACACACCAAGCTTTACCTTTACGTAAACTTCACTTATATTGGGGTTATTCGAATGAGGTAAATACAATTATGAAACCAGATAATCAAACAAACTTTGCAAGCTCAGCCAAAATGCCGGCTAGTAATGAACAAACATTTAGCATTAGCGAACTCGCTAAAGAATTTGACATTACAACCCGCTCTATTCGCTTTTACGAAGATCAAGGGTTAATAACTCCAGAACGTAATGGTCAAACACGTATTTATTCAAAACGCGACAAAGTGCGTTTAAAACTAATATTACGTGGTAAACGATTGGGCTTTACGCTTGCTGAAACAGGCCGTTTGTTTGAACTGTACGACGCTGATAAGTCGAGTGCTAAGCAGCTGGTTACCATGCTTGATTTAATAGCCGATAAAAAGTCTGACCTATCTCAACAAATGGACGACATTAAAGTTGTTCTTATGGAGTTGGTGACGGCCGAGCGCCGCTGCAGAGACACGCTTAATAAAATAGACGAGTAGGTTTATTTTTAAAATAACAACACACTGACAACACACACGTCACACAGGAATGAATCATGAGCACTATTTCACTATATAAAGAAATGAACTTTGGCCTAGGCGAAACCGCCGATATGATCCGCGACCACGTAAACAGTTTTGCGAGTCAGGAGATTGCCCCGCTTGCTGAAAAAACTGATTTAGATAACGCTTTTCCAAATCAACTTTGGACACAAATGGGCGAAATGGGTGTACTGGGTATGACCGTATCTGAAGAACTTGGCGGCGCCGGTTTAGGTTACTTAGAACATGTTATTGCTATGGAAGAAATTAGCCGTGCCAGTGCCTCTATAGGTTTAAGCTATGGAGCACATTCTAACCTGTGTGTTAATCAAATTAACCGTAACGGCACACAAGCTCAAAAAGAAAAATACTTACCTAAGCTTATTAGTGGTGAGCACATTGGTGCCCTTGCAATGAGCGAGCCTAATGCAGGCTCTGACGTTGTATCGATGAAACTTAAAGCCGAAAAAAAAGGCAATAAGTACATTTTAAACGGCAACAAAATGTGGATCACCAATGGTCCTGACGCACACACGTTAGTAATTTATGCTAAAACAGATTTAGATGCCGGCGCTAAAGGCATTACCGCGTTTATTGTTGAGAGCAACTTCCCTGGTTTTTCAACGGCGCAAAAGCTCGACAAACTGGGCATGCGCGGCTCAAACACCTGTGAACTAGTATTTGAAAACTGTGAAGTACCTGCTGAGAACATTTTAGGTAACTTAAACGAAGGCGTTAAAGTACTCATGAGTGGCCTTGATTACGAACGTGTAGTACTTGCAGCTGGCCCGCTTGGCATAATGCAAGCGTGTATGGACATAGTAGTACCGTACATTCATGAGCGTAAACAGTTTGACACCCCTATTGGTCAATTTCAGTTAATTCAGGGCAAAGTAGCCGACATGTATACACAAATGAATGCTGCGCGCTCATATGTATATACGGTAGCTCGCTCTTGTGACCGTGGCGAAACGACCCGTAAAGATGCAGCCGGTGCCATTTTATATGCCGCAGAGCTTGCGACTAAAATGGCGCTTGATGCGATTCAAATTTTAGGTGGCAATGGCTACATAAACGAATACGCAACGGGCCGCCTGCTGCGCGACGCTAAATTATACGAAATTGGTGCAGGTACATCAGAAATACGCCGCATGCTTATTGGCCGCGAACTTTTCACTGAAAGCCGTTAAGGATTAAACCATGACGATTTTAAAATCGAGCGTTAATCCTCACGATTCAACGTTTGTGCAAAACCATAAAAATATGTCGGCGCTGGTGGATGATTTACGCAGTAAAGTAGCCACTATTAGCCAAGGCGGAGGCGCTGCGTTAAAAGAGCGCCACGAAGGCCGTGGTAAATTATTTGTACGCGACCGTATAAGTACGTTAATTGACGAAGGCTCACCTTTTTTAGAAATTTCGCAATTTGCGGCATTTGGTGTGTACGAACAAGCTATACCGTGCGCAGGTGTTGTAGCCGGCATTGGCCGTGTTAAAGGCATTGAATGCATGATTATTGCAAACGATGCCACGGTTAAAGGCGGTACTTACTTTCCGCTAACTGTTAAAAAGCATTTACGTGCACAAGACATTGCAGAGCGTTGCCACTTACCGTGTATTTATTTGGTCGATTCGGGCGGTGCTAACTTGCCTGAGCAAGACGATGTATTTCCGGATAAGCTGCATTTTGGTCGTATTTTTTACAATCAAGCCCGTATGTCGGGCAAAGGCATTCCACAAATTGCTGTAGTAATGGGTTTATGTACCGCTGGTGGTGCGTACGTACCTGCAATGGCCGATGAAAGCATTATTGTAAAAGAGCAAGGCACTATATTTTTAGCAGGTCCGCCCCTTGTAAAAGCAGCAACAGGCGAAGAAGTAACCGCCGAAGAACTAGGCGGCGCCGATGTGCACTGTAAAATTTCGGGTGTTGCCGATCACTACGCTGAAAACGATGCCCATGCGCTGTCTATTGCGCGCCAATGTATTGAGCGCATTAATTACACACGCCCTACAGCCCCTCTTCTAGAGGATGTAAAGCCACCACGTTACGACATTAACGAGCTTTACGGCATTGTGGGCACCGACCTTAAAAAGCCATTTGATGTACGCGAAGTAATAGCGCGCACTGTAGATGACTCATCATTTGATGAATTTAAACGCTACTTTGGTGAAACGTTAGTCACAGGTTTTGCCAGCATTTATGGCAACCCCGTTGGCATAGTGGCTAATAACGGTATTTTATTTAGTGAGTCGGCGCAAAAAGGCGCGCACTTTATTCAGCTGTGTGCTCAGCGCAATATTCCTTTAGTGTTTTTACAAAATATTACCGGCTTTATGGTGGGTAAAAAATACGAAGCCGAAGGCATTGCAAAGCACGGCGCTAAAATGGTGATGGCGGTTTCGTGTGCTGATGTGCCTAAATTTACAGTACTTATTGGCGGCTCTTACGGCGCAGGTAACTACGGAATGTGTGGCCGTGCATTTGAACCAACCATGATGTGGATGTGGCCTAATGCCCGTATTTCGGTTATGGGCGGCGAGCAAGCAGCGGGTGTAATGGCGCAAGTTAAACAAGATGGTTTAGCACGCAAAGGCCAAAGCATGAGCGAGCAAGAAATTAGTGACTTTAAAAAGCCAATTATTGATCAGTACGAAGAGCAAGGTCATCCGTATTACGCAAGCGCACGCTTGTGGGACGACGGCATTATAGACCCTGCCGATACGCGTAATGTATTAGGGCTCGCGTTAACGGCTGCAAACAACGCACCAAAATGTGATTCGAAATTTGGCGTATTTAGAATGTAAACGGAGCGCAAAATGTCAGTAACACTACAAATAACAAAATCTAATGTGGCTGTACTTGTGTTAAGCCGCCCAGAAAAAAGAAACGCATTTAATAGCGAAGTAATACACGAGCTGATTCAGTGTATAGAGCATGCAAATACGCTTGATATTCGTGCTTTAGTTTTAAAAACTGAGGGCAAGCATTTTTCAGCCGGTGCCGATTTAGCCTGGATGAAATCGATGGCGGATAACAACTACGCCGATAACCTAGCTGATTCAATGCAATTAGCTAAATTAATGCAGGTATTGGCAAGCTCGCCGCATCCAACAATTTGCGCTGTGCAAGGTGCTGCTTTTGGTGGTGCACTGGGCTTAATTGCCTGTTGCGACATAGCCCTTAGTAAAGACGATGCACAATTTTGTTTAAGCGAAGTAAAGTTGGGCCTCATTCCCGCTGTTATTAGCCCATACGTCATTAAAGCGATTGGTGAACGTGCTGCTCGTAGGTACTTTTTAACGGCTGAAGTGTTTGATGCCCATACTGCTAAACAACTTGGTTTAATTCATCAAGTAACCGGTAATTTAGACTGTGCGGTCGATAATATGCTGCAAACACTGATTGATAACGGACCTGTTGCAGTAAAAGCAGCAAAAGCATTAATTAACGATGTAGCAAATAAACCAATAACCGATAAACTCATTGAGCTTACCGCAGAGCGTATTGCAAAAATTCGCGTATCTGAGGAAGGCCAAGAAGGGCTAACTGCTTTTTTTGATAAACGCCCACCCGCTTGGCAACTGTAGGATTGATTATGAACACACAACGATTACAAAAAATACTGATTGCCAATCGTGGAGAAATTGCGTGCCGAGTAATGCGCAGCGCAAAACAAATGGGCTTAACCACGGTCGCGGTTTATTCTGATGCAGACAAACATGCCCGGCACGTAAAAATGGCCGACGAGGCTTACCATATTGGTGCTGCGCCAAGTAAAGATTCGTATTTAGTAGCAGACAAAATTTTGCAAGTTGCCAAAGACTGCGGCGCTGATTGTATTCACCCGGGGTATGGTTTTTTATCTGAAAACAGCGAATTTGCTAAAGCCTGCGAAGCTAACAACATTGCTTTTGTAGGACCACCAGCAAGTAGCATTGAAGCAATGGGATCTAAAACCCGCGCTAAAGAAATAATGGCAGCTGCTAATGTGCCATTAGTACCTGGTTATTATGGTGATAAACAAGATCCTGCTTTTTTACAAAGTGAAGCTGAAAAAATTGGCTACCCTGTACTAATTAAAGCCGCCTTTGGCGGCGGCGGTAAAGGCATGCGTGTGGTTGAAAAAGCACAAGACTTTATGAGCGCATTACAAGGTGCGCAACGTGAAGCCATTGCCGGTTTTGGTAACGATTTAGTATTGCTTGAGCGTTACGTAAACCAGCCTCGCCATGTTGAAGTGCAAGTATTTGCAGATAACCATGGCAACTGTGTTTATTTAGGCGATCGTGATTGTTCTTTGCAACGCCGTCATCAAAAAGTAATTGAAGAAGCCCCTGCTCCGGGTTTATCTGACGCACTACGTAAAGAAATGGGCGAAGCAGCTGTACGTTGTGCACTGGCTATAAATTATAGAGGCGCAGGTACGGTTGAGTTTTTACTGTGTGGCGATGAATTTTTCTTTATGGAAATGAATACGCGCCTTCAAGTAGAACACCCAGTGACCGAAATGGTAACCGGTGTAGATTTAGTCAATTGGCAAATTAATATTGCGGGTGGGCAAACATTGCCACTGACACAAAGTGATATTCAATTGCAGGGTCATAGCTTTGAAGCGCGAATATACGCAGAAGATCCAGCCAACGACTTTATCCCGTGTTCGGGCACTATTGAAGCACTACACACACCCCTTAACAGCGAATTTGTGCGCATTGATACAGGCATTGCACAAGGCGACGAAATTAGCCCATTTTACGATCCGATGATTGCAAAACTTATTGTGCACGACGACAATCGCGAACAAGCCTTGAGCCGTTTACAACACGCCCTTGATCAATTTCATTTAGCGGGTTTTAGCACTAACATTGGCTTTTTACATAACTTAGCAAGCCACCCTACGTTTAAACAAGGTGCGCCAAGTACACACTTTATTGCAGAGCAAGGCGACTCGTTAGTTGCGGTTGATAAATCGTTATTACAAGCAAGCCAACTTATTGGTGCTTTTGCATATTTAGAATCGTTAACTAACACCCAAAATGCGCCAAACAGTGCAAGCCCGTGGCAACAACTAAGCGGTTTTACACTCAATGCTCCGCAAGCAATTAAGATCCCTTTTGCCGATTTACAGCTAAGCGCTATAAAAACGTCAGCGGGCTATAGTATTACGCATAACGAGCACGTATTTAACCTACAAGGCACATTAAATAATAATCTGTGCAGTGTATTTATTAACGGCAAAAAACATAGCGCGCACGTAACTACGGTAGGTAATAATACTGTTGGCAATATTGTCACTGTTATGAATAAAGCACTGCAAACTAAGCTTGAACTAGTTGATAAACATTATATTAGTTCGCACGAAAGCGAAGCACTGCCACTTGCCGCGCCGCTTAATGGCACGGTAGTTAAGCACTTAATCGAAATTGGTAGCACAATTATCAAAGGCGATGCGGTTGTTATTATCGAAGCCATGAAAATGGAATACACGCTTAACGCACCGCATAATGGCATTTTAAAAAGCTACTGTTTTGGTGAAGGCGAATTAGTAACGCATGGCGCTCTGCTTGCTATAGTAGAAGATACGACTGAGGAAGGTGCATAATGAGTGCCTTTGCAAATAAAGTACGTATTGTTGAAGTTGGTGCGCGAGACGGCCTACAAAACGAAAAAACAGTAAGCACAGCTGATAAAGTAGCGCTTATTAACGCCCTAAGTGCTGCTGGCTTAAAAGATATTGAAGCTGGCGCGTTTGTCTCCCCTAAATGGGTGCCGCAAATGGCAGACTCAGCTGATGTGATATCAGCCCTTAATTTACCCGATGTAAATTTAAGTGCCCTTACACCTAACTTAAAAGGTGCACAAGCAGCGCATGCTGTTGGCATTAAAGAGTTTGCTATATTTACCGCTGCGAGTGAGTCGTTTTGTCAAAAAAACATAAACTGCTCAATAGAGCAAAGTATTGAACGCTTTAGCGAAGTAATGGCGTTTGCTAAAGCGAATAATATCCGCGTACGTGGTTATGTAAGCTGTGTGCTAGGTTGCCCTTATGAGGGTGAAATTGACCCACAAGCAGTACTAAGTGTATCGCAAAAGCTAATAGATTTAGGATGTTACGAAGTAAGCCTTGGCGATACCATAGGTGTTGGCACCGCTAAAGAAGTAACGCAATTAATCGAGTTACTTTTAACGCACATTGATAAAACCAAACTTGCCGTGCATTTTCATGATACATACGGCCAAGCGCTTACAAATATTTACGCAGCCTTGAGCCTAGGTATAGCAACGGTTGACGCAGCAGTTGCAGGCCTTGGTGGCTGTCCTTATGCTAAGGGTGCGTCAGGAAATGTTGCCACCGAAGATGTAGTTTACTTGCTGCAAGGGCTTGGCATTGAACACGGAATTGATTTACAAAGGTTAAGTGACGCTGGATGGGAGATAACCAAAGCACTTGGTAAGCAACCTGTGAGCAAAGTATCTGTGGCACTACACACTAAATAACCTGAGCTCTGGATAATAAATCTATCTCGAGCAGCTATTTTCAGCGCTAACTGCGTTGAATTTACTTGCAATAGGCCAGCTATTGACGCGTAAATTCGCCTTATTTTCACTGAAAATCTCTGGCTAGAGAAAATAAATTTAAATATCACGCTAATTCAATATGTTAGTAAATCTCTTAACCAGAGTTCAGGTTAAATAGCTATCTCATAAAATGATGATTCAAGATAGTTAACAATAAATAGCACACAATGAGGAGAGACTCATGGCCGGTTTTGATAAGGTAGTTTATAGCTACGAAGCTGCAATGGAAGGATTAAAAGACGGCGATACCATTATTGCCGGTGGTTTTGGTTTATGTGGTATTCCTGAGGGCTTAATTAAACAAATTAAGCACATGCAAACAAAAAACTTAACCGTGGTATCTAATAACTGTGGTGTTGATGACTTTGGTTTAGGTATTTTATTACAAGACAAGCAAATTAAAAAAGTAATTGCCTCGTACGTTGGCGAAAACGCCCTATTCGAGCAGCAGTTATTAAGTGGTGAAATTGACGTAGAGCTTACACCTCAAGGTACACTTGCTGAAAAAATGCGTGCTGGTGGCGCCGGTATACCTGCGTTTTACACAGCTACCGGTTACGGTACTCCTGTGGCTGAGGGTAAAGACGTAAAAGAATTTAATGGTCGCCCGTATATTTTAGAAGAGTCTATAACAGGTGAATTTGCCATAGTAAAAGCATGGAAAGCCGATCGATACGGTAATTTAGTGTTTAGACACACCGCCATGAACTTTAATCCAATGGCAGCAACGGCTGGTAAAATTACCGTTGCCGAAGTAGAAGAAATTGTAGAGCCGGGCGAGCTTGAACCAAGCCAAATTCATACCCCGGGTATTTTTGTAAATCGCGTTATTAAAGGCAACTTTGAAAAACGCATTGAACGTGTAACAACACGAGATTAAGCAGGAGCATAATTATGGCATTATCACGTGAACAAGTTGCAATGCGCGTTGCACAAGAACTTCAAGACGGTTACTACGTAAATTTGGGCATAGGAATTCCGACACTCGTCGCAAACTATGTACCGGATGATATTGAAGTTATGTTACAGTCCGAAAATGGCCTTTTAGGCATGGGCCCGTACCCGACTAAAGCAGAGCTAGATGCCGATATGATTAACGCGGGTAAAGAAACCGTGACAGCAGCTAAAGGTGCAGCCATATTTAATAGTGCAGATAGTTTTGCCATGATACGGGGTGGTCATGTAGACTTAACTGTTCTGGGTGCATTTGAAGTTGACCAGAACGGCAACATCGCATCGTGGATGATACCTAAAAAGCTGATTAAAGGCATGGGTGGCGCGATGGATTTAGTCGCTGGCGCGAAAAACATTATTGTTACTATGACCCATGCAAGTAAGCATGGTGACTCTAAACTATTAGAAGCCTGCTCTTTACCGCTTACTGGCGTTAATTGCGTTAAAAAAATAGTGACAGATTTAGCCGTACTAGAAGTTAAAGACGGCGCATTTCATTTATTAGAACGCGCTCCGGGCGTAACTGTTGATGAAATCATTAGTAAAACAGCAGGTAAATTACTTGTTGACGGTGAAGTACCAGAAATGGTTTTTTAGTAACTTTTAATAAGTTAACTTAAAATAACGCTTTACCCTGTACCGACCTCATTCCCAGTGCCAATGGCGCTGAGTTACCCAAAATCCCTCTCACGAGGGATTTTTTTTATCTTTTGCCATTATTTTTACCGTCATTCATACATCTGTAGTAAATTTTATCTATAATACAAATATAAATTAAATGTAAGCGCTTAGATTCTTTGCACTATTTTGTGGATAGCCTGCACCCTTTTTGTGAACTAGCGTTAAATTTATTTTTAACCTACTGATATTTATATATTAAATAGTTGGTTCAAATTTTGCCTAAGTAAGGCGTCTCAATAAATTAAATAATTCTGGAAAACATGCAAACTCCTATTCGTGGCCTTCGCTCTTTTTGCTTTGCCGCAAGAAGCCTAAGTTTTAAGCATGCAGCTAATGAGCTGTACTTAACGCCGTCTGCGGTAAGCCATCAAATAAAACAACTTGAAGAACAACTTGGTATTGAACTTTTTCAACGTAAAACGCGTTCAATTAGCTTAACCACAGCGGGTAAAAACTTTTTTGATGCTGTGTCTCCTATCATCACAATGTTAGAGGGCACCATTAACGAGTTTAGTCAGATGCAGCAAAATACAAATTTGACAATTACGTTGCCTGAGTTTTTTGCCAGCGAGCTACTCATGCCTAAATTAAGTGAGTGGACGTCAGAGCACCCTAATATAAACCTGCAAATGGACACGCTTAAAACACGCAAAGAGTTAACGCGTCATAGCGATTTATCTATTGTATTGTCCTCAGGTAAACCTACTGAAGGATTAGCAACAGAGTTGTTTAACCTTGAATATATTCCTGCATGTAATAAAAAATTGCTCGATCAATGGAGGGACGATCATCGTCAAGCGCTTAACCAAGTTCCCCTCATCCTCCACAAAGCTCGCCCTTGGGCATGGCACCAGTGGGCCGAAAAAGCGGGTATTGATGACTTTTCTCCTTCGCAGATTATTCAAATAGATAGCATGTTTGGTGTAGCGCGTGCAGCGCAGCAAGGCATGGGCATTGCGCTTATTCCACTGCCTATTAGTCAAAGCTGGTTAGATGAGCAATGGCTGTACAAATTATTCGAGCAGCCTTTAACAACTAAAGATAAATACTATTTAGTGCAGCACGAATCAAGCACGCCTAATCACCCGCTTGATTTATTTGCGAAGTGGGTTGTAAATACGTTTAGAAAAATCCAAGAATAATCCCCTATTAGACGAGTTCAGTAATACAACCCACTCTGTGTTTTATTACTGAACTCGTCTAATACCAACCTGCATAAATCTTTGATCAATTTAACGAATTAAATTGCACTATTACGTCGTTAAAAATTTTTTATTTAGAACAACTAGATACAAAAATTTTTGCCTAGTTCTAGCGTAATTTTCTTAACGTTAAATAGACCCCATATATAAGAAGATTGGTATAACTCCCTGCAAATTTGAATAATATTTTTTATTTAAATACATAAACTTAACGCCGAGCATTAGACTAAAGTCTATAGTTTAATTTTTTTCACTCATTGGTTTCATTTTTATCGTTTGTCGAAAATAAAGTTAAATATTAAAGTTACTTCATCAGCTCAAAACAACTTAGTTAATTTGTTTTTTAAGAGCAATAAATGCAACCTTTTGAGTTTTAGTAACTCAAACTTAGCAGTGAAAAGAATCTTATATTGTGTGTGTAAGATGTTGTCAGTGTGAAAAAGCGGTTCAAGTTAGGTGGTGACTTGGCTTGAACTGTTTTTATTCTTGGCTCAACCACATGATATGCATTACAAAGCTACTAAAGCGTAGCAAACCGAATCTTTATATTGTGTGTGAAGATGTTGTCAGTGTGAAAAGCGGTTCAAGTTAGGTGGTGACTTGGCTTGAACTGTTTTTATTCTTGGCTCAATCACATGATATGCATTACCAGGCTACTAAAGCGTAGCAAACAGAATCTTTATATTGTGTGTGAAGATGTTGTCAGTGTGAAAAGCAGTTCAAGTTAGGTGGTGACTTGGCTTGGACTGTTTTTATTCTTGGCTCAAACCACATGATATGCATTACAAGGCTACGTAAGCGTAGTAAACAGAATCTTTATATTGTGTGTGAAGATGTTGTCAGTGTGAAAAGCAGTTCAAGTTAGGTGGTGACTTGGCTTGGACTGTTTTTATTATTAAGCACATACATAATATAGTTATATACAGGTTAATACCTTTTAAAAAGCCCCGTAAGTTATAACTTACGGGGCTTTTTTAGTTAATTTTTTATTTGATACTCTTTTTTTAATTTACTTATTTGCACTTTATGTGAAAGCAAAAATGTATCAAATTGCTTAACTACTTCAGGGTAGTCAATCGACGATAATAAAAAGGCTTGTAAATCTGTCGGCAATTCGTTTTGAAAATAAACGGGTCGGGTTAATTTGAAATATTTAACAATATTATAGTTTAATACATCGTTAGATATGTAAATACACTCCACTCGCTCTTTCAAAAGCATCTCTATTAATTCCATTACATTAGCGGTTTCAATTAGCTCAACGTTTTCGTTATTCATTAAAGGTTTAAAGCTTTGAGACGTAAACCCTCTCACCGTTGCAAAACTAACGCATTCATCAATAGTGATATTTTTATTTAAACTCGCAATACCCGTTTTAGTCACAACGGTTGGCTGCGAATAAATAATTTCATTTAAATTACCAAAGGAAGCTTTATAACTTGGTTTCCATTGTGGATTATCTGGGTATTTAAAATCAACATGATGGTGATCAATAAATTCTTTATAAAGACGATTAATTGGCAGCGTGTAAAACTCAAATTCAAAATCGTGCTGCTGTGCAAATAAAGTGAGCAACTCTTCACTGAAGCCATAATAATCTGCACCATTTGTTCCACTACCATCAAAGTAAGGTAGATACTCTATATTCTCTACACCGACGACATAGTGCGTTGCCGACTTAGCATCGGTAATAAAAATTAATAAAGCTAAAGGCAAATACATTAACTGCGTTGTTATTTTTATAAATTGATTCATTTACAACCTAAGTAATATTATTGATGTGTAGCTCAACGCTTTAATTTTAACAAATTTGCAAAGAATATGATAAATCTATTTTATTTTATGCAAAAAAAAGCCTGATTAAAATCAGGCTTTACAAAGTAAAAGGTTTAGCTTTTATCTCTTGGTACAAAATCGAGTACTGTTGCGTTTATACAGTAGCGGTCTGTGCCTCTAGGGCCTTCTCCTGGGAATAAATGACCAAGATGAATACCTGTACTTTTAGAACGTAGCTCAATACGTGTTATTCCCCAGCTGCTATCGTCATGCTGCGTTACACTACTTTTTACTGGGTGCTTAAACGACAACCAACCAGTACCGGAGTTAAACCTATCGCTTGTATCAAATAGTGGCTCTCCACTTAATTTATCAACAAAAGTACCATCAGGTGTATTTTTAAACTCTTTGTACTCTTTACAATAAGGTCTATCTGTTCGTGCATCGAATGCAACTTTATAAGCATCACTGTTACCTAATTTAAAAGCGCCTAATGCTTTATAAAACTCTTCAGGTGTTGCATAGCCTTGACGGCCATATACCTCAACGCCATTTTCTAAAAATAAAATAGTCGGCGTTGCCCACGTGGCTGACTTAATAGTTAAATCATTAAGTTGGTCAGCATGGCGAAATGTCATAGGTATTGTGCCTTTGTAATCATTTGCGACTGCTTTTTTAAATTTTTCACAGTACGGGCAGTAATCACGAGAATCAAGTACCACTATTTGCTTACCTGCGAGTAGAGCACTGTTGTCTGCTTTTTCTACGGGTGTTTTATTAAAAACTACGCCTGTAGAATGATCGGGGCAATAGCCATTAGGGTTCTTTTCTAGATAATTTTGGTGATATTCTTCTGCCGATACAAAACCTGTAAGCGGTTTAATAACCGTTTCGATTTCGCCGTAGCTCGCATCAGTTAAAAGCTGCTGATATTGCGATTTAACTTGCTCAGCTACTTTAGCTTGTGCATCAGTAGTCGTTAATACGATTGAACGATATTGCGTACCGATGTCGTTACCTTGGCGATTTTTTTGCGTAGGATCGTGACTTTCAAAATAATTTTTTAAGAGATCTTCTGCTGAAATTATATTGCTGTTATACATAACCTGTACAACCTCAGCATAATTATTCTCGTCAAAACGACGAGACTGATCGGTGATATTTCTGTACGTTGCTTTAAACCCATTACCGTCAGCATAACCCGACTCAGCATCAATAATGCCATTAAGCGCTTCGTAGCGTTTTTCGGCTCCCCAAAAACAACCAGACCCCAGTACGATGGTTTCTACATGCATGGTGGCTTCTACATTACTGTGTTCTACCTTTTCCATAGATAAAGCAAAGCTGCCTGCGCTAAATATAATAGCAGCGCCTGATAAATATAATAAATGCTGGTGTTTCATAAAGTACCTCATAAACAAGTGCGTGCTAATTAAGACCTCCTTATCTTAATTTTCATTTCAACCTAATTACTTATTTAGTACGAAATGTATTAAGTTTTAGTCCTCAATAAGTTAAATACGATTAATTGAATATAAAAACACTCTTAAAGTAAGCTGGGTAAATAAACACTAAACATAACCACTTAGTCGCAATGGTGTAAATAAATTAATAAAACTGTGTTACGTTTAAATTATGTTGTACAAATAGGTTTATTTAATGAAGCCAGCTCCCCATATTTATGCATTAACAAACAGTAGTTTACTACTTGATGCATCGCATTTAGACGCTACAGATAGACTCTCTATTCAAAAGAAAATTTGGGCTTTAACCAGCCACTGTAAAAGCACTGATGAATTTACCGATTTGGTGCCAGCCATGAACTCGCTCACTCTTTATTTAAAATCAGACAAACACTTAAATAAGTGGTTACAAGTGCTACCTTCGCTGTGGAATGATATTAAAACGAGTACTTTTAAGGGGCAGCATCACTTAATCGAAACCATATACAAGGGTGAGGATATTAATTACGTGGCTCGTTATCATAATTTAAGCGCTGATGAGGTTATTAATATTCATAGTAAAACCAAATACCACGTTTTATTTTTAGGCTTTCAGCCCGGTTTTGCCTACCTACATGGCTTAAATCAGCAATTACATACACCAAGGCGTGATGAGCCACGCATTAAAGTTCCTAAAGGCTCTGTTGCGATAGGTGCTGAACAAACCGGAATTTACCCCGCAGATACCCCTGGTGGTTGGCACATAATAGGTCATACAGATACTGCTTTGTTTGATTCGACCTCGGAGCAACCTTGTTTAATTCAACCAGGCGATACGCTTGAATTTGTTCCGCTAGTTAATAAAGGAGCAACTCATGATTAAAGTACTTAAAAGTGGTGTATTACTTACAATTCAAGATTTTGGCCGTGAAGGCTACCGCCATTTAGGTGTAAGCAAAGCGGGTAGCTTAGACCCATTTGCACAAATAATTGCTAATAGATTACTTAACAATAACGACAATGATGCCGTTTTAGAAATAACCGTTGGTTTGTGCGAGCTGGAATTCACCTGCGACACAGTAATTGCGCTTCATGGTGCAGATTTGCAAGCAACCCTTGATGGACAAGCAATTTACCCTGGTTGGACATACGCAGTAAAAAACAAACAAGTACTGAGCTTTGCTACTGGTAGAGCCGGCTTAAGAGCTTATTTAGCAGTGAAAGGCGGTATACAAAATACTGATGTTATGGGCTCTAAATCTACAGATTTAAACGCATGTTTTGGTGGTATTGAAGGTAGAGCTCTCGCCACTGGTGATGAAATACCTATTACTCCTTATTATGGAGAGTTTATAAAAGTAGGCGCAATTGCCCCCGCCCAGCGCAAGCTTATACGACTGCACCCAAGTCCTCATGCTAATTTATTAGGCGAGCCTTTACTTAACAACTTTGTATCTACCGCATTTAAAGTTAGTAGTAACAGCAACCGAATGGGCGTAAGGCTTGAGCATAAAAATAATTTGGCACATTCGCACTCTTTGCCATCACTAGGGGTGAGTCCTGGGAGTATTCAACTGCCACCGAATGGTGAGCCTATTGTGCTACTTAACGATGGTCAAACAACCGGGGGCTACCCTCTTTTAGGGACTGTAATTGAAGCCGACTTACATCAATTTGCACAATTTAGACCTTTAGATACTGTTGAATTTAAATATGTAACGTTTGAAGAAGCAGCAAAGGCGAAGCAGAAACTTGACGGGCACCTACATCAATTGAGCCTTGCACTTAAAAATAACCTATAAAATATTCTAGAATCAACACGCCCTAGATTTAAAAAATAGGTACCATGTAATAAAGGTTCAAATTCCGACGGCCGTTTCCTTACTCGCCGTTAATATTATTTTAATGTATAGCTTGGTGTTTAATGACTAAATCAACTTCTACTATGCCGTGTGTATTAATAACTGGCTTTGCTCCTTTTGGTGGCGAAGCTATCAATCCTTCTTGGCAAGCAGTGCAAAAGCTTGATGAAACTATCATCATGAAACACAAAATATGCACACTAGAACTTGCCTGTGAATTTAATACGTCTATCAGTCAGCTTATAAACGCCATTGAGTCGCACAATCCGGCGGTTGTTTTATGTATAGGCCAAGCTGGTGGGCGCAGCGAAATATCAATTGAGCGTATTGCAATAAACGTTGACGATGCACGCATTAAAGACAATGCAGGTAAGCAGCCTATCGATACACCAATAGAAAAAAATGGCCCTGATGCCTATTTCACAAACTTACCAATAAAGCGCATGTTACAAGCATTGCACAACAGCAATATACCTGCTGCCATTTCGAATACGGCAGGTACGTATCTGTGTAATCACGTTATGTATGGTCTTATGCATTACATAAATGATCACTGCGCTGTAATGAAAGGTGGCTTTGTGCATATTCCTTATTTACCAAGCCAAGCTGTGCACCACAATGGCGCACCAAGCATGAGCGAAGAAACCGTTATTAATGCCCTGAGAGTTATGATTGCACAAGCTTTGAACAATAATAGCGACGTAAAAATAGCAGCAGGAACCACGCATTAACCACTTTGGTGCAATTACATCTAGCTTGGTGCATAAATTATTCTTAATTAATTGTAAAAGCTATGTGACTTGAGTAATTTTTTCTGATAAAACAAGGTTTCGCAGCACAGCAAATTGGCTCTGCTGCACACATAATAGGAATGAGGAGTTACTATGTGTTCAATTTTTGGGGTATTAGATATTAAATCTGATCCCACTCAATTGCGTACCCAAGCAATTGAAATGTCAAAGCTGCTTAGACACCGTGGCCCAGATTGGTCTGGTGTATATGCATCTGAAAAAGCTATTTTAGTGCATGAGCGTTTAGCTATTGTTGGTGTATCAAGCGGTGCACAGCCTTTATACAATCCTGAAAAAACAAATATTTTAGCGGTTAATGGCGAGATTTATAATCATAAAGAACTTGCAGCAGAGTTAGACGTTGATTTTACTTTTCAAACTCAATCAGACTGTGAAGTTATTTTAGCGCTGTATAAACAAAAAGGGCCTGACTTTTTAGATGATCTAAATGGCATTTTTGCATTTTGTTTATACGATGAAGAAAATGACGCTTACTTAATTGGCCGTGACCATATTGGTATTATCCCGCTTTACACCGGTCACGACGAGCACGGTAACTTTTACGTTGCTTCTGAGCTAAAAGCACTTTCTCCAATTTGTAAGCATATTGAAGAATTTCCACCAGGGCATTACCTGTACAGTAAAGATGGCAAAATGACGCCTTATTACAAACGTGATTGGGAAACATTTGATGCAGTTAAAGATAACAGCGCAGAAGCGCAAGACGTTAAAGATGCATTAGAAGCGGCCGTTAAACGCCAGCTAATGTGTGACGTGCCTTACGGTGTATTACTTTCTGGTGGTTTAGATTCATCGGTTATCTCTGCTATTACCCAGCGCTTTGCTGCAAAACGTATTGAAGATAACGACGAAAGCGACGCATGGTGGCCTAAGCTGCATTCTTTTTCAGTAGGTCTTGAAGGCTCACCTGATTTAGCGGCTGCACAAAAAGTAGCTGACATGATTGGTACTATTCACCACCCTATTATTTTTACGATTCAAGAAGGTATTGATGCACTGCGTGAAGTGATTTACCACATTGAAACGTACGATGTAACAACGATTCGTGCCTCTACACCTATGTACTTAATGGCTCGCCAAATTAAAGCGATGGGCATTAAAATGGTGTTATCTGGCGAAGGTGCTGATGAGCTATTTGGTGGTTACTTATACTTCCATAAAGCCCCTAACGCACAAGAGTTTCATGAAGAGCTAAACCGTAAAGTATCAAAACTGCATATGTTTGACTGTTTACGTGCTAATAAATCAATGGCGGCATGGGGCGTAGAAGCACGTGTACCGTTTCTTGATAAAGAATTTGTTGATGTTGCTATGCGTATCAACCCTGAAGCTAAAATGTGTAAAGATGGAAAAATTGAAAAACACATTTTACGTGAAGGTTTTGAAGGTTACTTACCTGATGAAGTGCTATGGCGCCAAAAAGAGCAGTTTTCAGATGGTGTTGGTTACAGCTGGATTGATACGTTAAAAGAGTTTGTAAACGAGCAAGTAAGCGATCAAGAGCTTGCAAATGCAAAGTTTAAATACCCTATTAATACGCCAGATTCAAAAGAAGCTTACTACTACCGTACTATTTTTGAATCGCATTTCCCTGGTGATGCATCAGCTAAATGTGTACCGCATGGTAAATCGGTAGCGTGTTCGACTCCTGAAGCACTTGCATGGGACGCATCGTTCCAAAACAATGCTGATCCATCAGGTCGTGCTGCAGGCGTTCATAACGACGCATATGCAAGCAAAGGTTAATACTCTTTGTTTAGCGAAGCGTAAGCCTAAATGGCTTACGCTTCGCTTTATAGAGTTCACTTCCACCGAATCTGTTTTTTATAGCCCTGCACATAACTTAAAAGGCTCAAGTGCTTTAATTGTTATTTATAAAAATGGGTTAACTTCAAAAACAATGCAATATATTGCATCACAATCAACTTACCCTGCTACCGTATTTTTAAATCAAAATGAGATAACTAAACGCCATTGTAAAATTCGCTGGTTTAATCAAACGAGTGAAATTAAACGCTGTGGACATGGTACTTTAGCAGCCGCTAATTTTTTAATAGACCATTTGGGTTATTGCCCTGAAGTATTTACTTCAATGAGTAATGAGCGCTTTACTATAAGAGTAAAAAAACAACGCGCTCAGCTGTTACTAAAAAGCATAGAGCCTAAAAAAAGCGAGTTAGCTATAGGTGAGTTAAAAAGTGTGTTTTCATCAGCAATAAAAGCAGCCTACAGTACCGGCGACAAAAACGGTTATACGGTTGTATTATTTAGTAAAGAATTTAATAAAGAATTTAGTAAAGAATTCGATAAAGCAGTTGAAAAAGACGATTTAAAAAGCGTACACGTTGATTTTAAAGCTTTGTGTGCACTCCACAAAAATGCAGTAATCGCCCTTAGTATAAAAAATAAAGACAAAAAAAATGCCATAGCGCATTTTAGATACTTTGCACCCCAGTTTGGTGTAAATGAAGACAGTGCTACAGGCTCTGCGGTATCTGTTATTGCCCCCCTGCTATTTAGACTATACGGTTTAAATAAAGCTATGCTTGTACAGCAATCAAATAATGGCGCATTGCTAAACTATGAGTTTAACAATGCCCAAGTTGTCATTTACTAGGGCGTGTTGATCTTTGCGAATTGAAATTTGTTCAATCTAGGGGCGATTAAATCGCGGCGCGAGGTTTGTAACCTAGTGGGCTAAGTAAAAATCGAGCAACAAAGAGTTTATCGCCCCTAGGCAGAACCCGAAGGGCAGCACATGTTTGGCATTTATGCTGCGTTATCGCCTATTTATGTGGAATAACCACACTTCATAGGCTCTGCCTTGCCTAAAAACCAAACATATTGCTGCAAATTCAACTATCAAAGATCAACACGCCCTAAACTTAAGTAACGTTTAAAGCGGCCTTAATAAACACAGAGCAAAATAGTTACTATCGTCTTGCCATGTTTGCTCTAACTTTAAATTAGCTTGCGCTGCAAGCTGCTTAAACGACTCGAGCGTGTACTTGTGAGAGTTTTCTGTATGGATACTTTCGCCTTCTATAAAGTCTATTTGCTGATCATTTATAATCACGCTTTGAGTACGATTACTTACTAAATGCATTTCGATACGGCTATGTTGCTCGTTAAAGCGTGACTCGTGGCTGAAATTGTCTAAGTTAAATGTGCCATTTAACTCGTTATTAATACGTTGTAGTAAATTTTTATTAAAAGCAGCGGTAACTCCCGCTTTATCGTTATATGCATCAAGTAACACTTGGCGCTCTTTTACTAAATCAATGCCAATTAGTACATAACCGTTTACACCGCATAAACGATGGAAATTATTCATAATTTCTATGGCTTTAACTGGGGCAAAATTACCAAGAGTAGAGCCCGGAAAGTACACCAAATTAGTTTGACTGTCTAAAGCGGTGTCTTTGGTTAGCTGTTTGACCATTTGGCTATGTGTAAAGTCTCCTAATAATGGCGAAATTGCCAAATCTGGAAATAATGGTGACAAATGTGCAAGTGAATAACTGAGCATCTCCTCAGATATTTCAAACGGTACAAAGGTTTTAACGTTTGCCATATGCGCTAATAAATAGGCTACCTTTTTACCCGAGCCACAGCCGGGCTCTATAATAGAGAGGTTTTCAGGTAGCATTTGAGCAATCGACTTTGAGTGTTGCTCTAATATAGAAAGCTCAGTACGTGTAACATAATACTCTTGTAAGGCTGTTATTTGCTCAAATAATGCAGCGCCTTTATCATCATAAAAATATTTACACGGAAGCGTTTTTTGTTGTTGAGTTAATCCGCTTATCACGTCGTTTAGAAATTCAGTGTCGGTTATGTTGCTTTGCTTAATCGCTGTTACTTGGCTCATACTATATCCTTAGCTAGTCTTATCCCGCTGCACATCCACGCTTGATGCGGGTAATAAAAATTACGGTATGTTTGTCGTAAATGGTTTTGAGGGGTAAACACACACCCACCACGTAACACCATTTGGTTATTCATAAATTTACCATTGTATTCCCCTGCTATTCCTTCAATAGGCTTAAAACCGGGGTATGGTAAATATGCACTGTTCGTCCATTGCCAACACGAATCAGTTAACTGATTTATTTCAGCATCACCTTTTGCTTGCTGTGGTGTTAGGTAGTGATTATTAATCTCTGTTGAAGGTGTATTTTTAGCTGCATATTCCCATTCGAACTCTGTAGGCAAGCGAGCCTTTACAAAATTAGCATAGGCACTGGCCTCAAAATAACTAACATGACAGATCGGGGCATTTAAATTGAGAGGCTCTAATCCATAGTGTGTAAACTCAAACCACTCGTTATCTATACAATGCCAATATAATGGTTGCGTTAGAGCGTTGTTTTGTATATTTGCCCAACCGTCACTTAACCAATACTGTGGATTGCTGTATCCACCTGCATTTATAAAGTCTAAATACTCCCCATTAGTGACCAATCTATTAGCAAAACTGAATGGATGAATTAATACTTGGTGTTTGGGGCGCTCGTTATCATATGCAAATTCATCGTCGGCATTTGTACCTATATTAATAATACCTTGCTCAAAATTTATAAAATTGAGAGGCTTAATATCTGCTGATTTGTTTTGGCTGTTTAAAGGCGATGTTTTATATTGCGGAAATAACGGATTTACTGAAAAGTTATATTTGATGTCCATAAGCATTAGTTCTTGATGCTGTTGCTCGTGGTGTAACCCAAGTTCAATAATATCTTTAATTTGTGGACTAACTTCAGTTTTAAGTAATTCAACCACACAGCTATCTACATGCTCTCTATAAGCTAAAACTTCATCTAAACTAGGTCTAGATAAACTACCTCGGTTTGCCCGTTTAAATTGCTCTCCAATCCCATTGTAGTAAGAATTAAAAAGCATTCGGTAGTGAGAGTTAAACACAGTGTACTGTTTACAGTAAACACTAAGTAAAAACGTTTCAAAAAACCACGTGGTGTGCGCTAAATGCCATTTGCTTGGGCTGGTATCTGCCATAGCTTGTAATTGGCAATCTTCTACAGTGAGTACCTCGATAATAGCCAGGCTTTCGTCTCTAACGCTGCAAAAGCGTTTAACAAGTTCGTTTTGATTGGTATTGTTTAAAGCGCATTCACGCATAATAGTATTAATCCTTTGCCTATCTATTTATAAAATATAGCTTAGGGCATGCTGAGCTTTTTGGATTGAAATTTGTTCAATTTAGGGGCGATTAAATCGCGGCACGAGGTTTGTAACCTAGTGGGCTAAGTAAAAACCGAGTAACAAAGAGTTAATCGTCCCTAGAAAGAACCCAAAGGGCAGTGTATGTTTGGTATTTATGCTGCGTTATCGCCTATTTATGGGGAATGACCACACTACATAGGCTCTGCCTTGCCTAAAAACCAAACATACTACTGTAAATTCAATCGCCAAAATTCAACATGCCCTAATGTTGTGTTAAATCATATTCATATTACAACTTGATTAAAGATGCTTATCAGCTTATAAATTTATACTAGCCCTAAAGGGAAATTTGCTCTTTGCTGCTCAGCTTTTAATTATTCTCACGTGTATGTAAGCATGCAGAATAACGCAGGAGCAGTTATCGAACCGTTAGGTTACAAACCTAGGATCGATTAAACAGCTCCTAAATTGAACAAATTTTAATCCTAAAAGATCAACAAGCCCTAGTATTTAAGCATTAATTAAGTTGCTTAAAAGTGATCTTTTTTTACTTAACTAAGTAAATTAATACTTTTAATAGCAAACTAAATTTTAACGTTCACTGAATTTATAATTTTAGGGCTTTTTAAATAAAAGAATCATTAATTTGGCTATATAAACAGCGTTTTAAATACAAATTCATTTACATTTAATATTTAACTCATACACTACTAGCTGTATGATCACTCTTCAAATTAGTTAGTCTTCAAATAATTACGGTATTACTTTTTACTTAATATTTAAAGGCTAATGTAATTCGATATGACGCCGAATTTATTTTGGCTTGTTAGGACAACTAAAGAGGTATTGCATGAAGGAAAATCATGACAAATATAGTATTGACAATACGGACTACACCGTAGGTCAGGACAACGTACAAAAGTGGGGGTTTGATATACACAACCCTGTTTTTGGAACTAGTGCGGGCCTGATTGTCATCTTTTTAATCGCCATACTTGTTACCGACCCACAAACTGCAAAAACAGCGCTTGATAGTATCAAGACCGATATTATTAATAATTTTGATGCCCTATTTATGTGGGCTGCTAACTTCTTTGTACTCTTTTGTTTAGCACTTATTGTTTCTCCTTACGGGAATATTCGCCTTGGTGGTGATGATGCTAAACCTTCTCACTCTCGAGTTTCATGGCTTGCTATGTTATTTGCTGCAGGTATGGGTATCGGCCTTATGTTTTGGGGCGTTGCTGAACCGGTTGCTTACTTTACTGGTTGGTACGAAACACCACTTAATGTAGCCGCTAATACACCAGAAGCTGCAAAATTAGCAATGGGCGCAACTATGTTCCATTGGGGTCTTCATCCTTGGGCTATTTACGCTGTTGTTGGTTTATCTCTTGCATTTTTTACGTATAACAAAGGTTTACCGCTTTCTATTCGTTCTATTTTTTATCCTATATTAGGTGATAGAGCATGGGGTTGGCCTGGTCATATCATTGATATCTTAGCTGTACTTGCTACGTTATTTGGCCTTGCAACATCTTTAGGTTTAGGTGCTCAACAAGCCTCTGCAGGTATTAACCATGTATTTGGTACAGAAGGTGGCATTGGCTCTCAAATTCTAGTTATTGCGGGTGTAACACTTTTAGCCATTGTTTCTGTGGTTCGCGGTATTGACGGTGGTGTGAAACTGCTAAGTAATGTAAACATGTTAATTGCTTTCTCATTATTATTGTTTGTTTGTTTAGTGGGCTTTGCTGTAGCAATGGGTAATGTACCGACTACCGTGATGGGCTATGTAGAAAACATTATTCCATTGAGTAATCCTCACGGCCGTGAAGACGAAACATGGATGCATGGCTGGACTGTATTTTACTGGGCTTGGTGGATTTCTTGGTCACCGTTCGTAGGTATGTTTATCGCGCGTGTATCACGTGGTCGTACAATTCGTGAGTTCTTAATTGCGGTATTACTCGTCCCTACTGCTGTCACTATTTTATGGATGTCTATATACGGCGGTATTGCTATTGATCAAGTAGTTAATGGTGTTGGTGCACTAGGCACTAATGGTTTAACTGATGTCCCTTTAGCTATGTTCCAGATGTTTGATGCATTACCTCTATCTAATATCTTATCATTTATTGCGATTATATTAGTGTTAGTATTTTTTATTACGTCATCTGACTCAGGCTCATTAGTCATTGATTCAATTACAGCTGGCGGTAAAATTGACGCACCGGTGCCACAACGTATATTTTGGGCAACGGTAGAGGGCGCAATTGCAGCGGCCTTACTTTGGATTGGTGGTACACAAGCAATCGAAGCACTACAAGCAGGTGCTGTTTCTACAGGCTTGCCATTTACTATTGTATTGTTGTTTATGTGTTTAAGCTTAGTTTTAGGTTTACGAACTGAGCCTCGCCCAGTTAAATAATACTTTTAGTAAGCAATACTTTTAATTAGTAACGAAAGCGCCGCAATTTTTGCGGCGCTTTTTTATTTAACTATTTAAGGTTATATCCATTCGCTTAATAAAGTGATCTATTTTGTGGCAGGAAAAACTTCTCGATAGTAAGGCAAAATTTCTTTATTTAATTGCTCTAAATGAGAAATTTTTAACGCAGCTAGCGTCAGGTTTAACCCTCAATATGATTAAAGTATTATTGCGTATTAGTATTATACCCACAACTCTGAGATTGGAGTATCTACACGGTAATGATGACTCAGTTGCGCTTGTAAAAGCTCAGCTGTGGCAAGTGCATCCGTTAACGCATTATGATTTTGGTACGCAGGTAGGGAATAACGCGCACGGCAATCTGTTAATCTGAGCGAGCCTAGTTTTGTATTAAATAATCGGCCTAATAAACCTTGCCTCTCTTTTAGTGCTCTTTTTTCTAGCTCCATTGTGTCAACAAGAGCAAACTCAATACCTTCTTTAAGCCTCAGTAATAACGCATTATTTAAAAAATGGCGCTCTATTGCAGCGTAATGCACCACGACAACTTTGCCACTTAGCGCTTCAAGTAAAGGTTCAATAATTCGGTTAAAATCAGGGGCGTCATCCACCTCAGAGTGCGTTATTCCATGGATTAAAATAGACTCTTCATGCAGGTTACGTCTTGGTTGAACAACCCAATGCCGACTGTGTTTGCAATAAATACGCTTTAAATTAAACGGCACTAAGCCAACACTCACTATATCGTCGTTCTGGCTATTTAAACCTGTTGTTTCAAAGTCCATTGCTACAAAAGGCACATCTTCTACTGCGGCTTTATCTTGGTTATAAGCACCTGCATAAAAGTGTTTTAGAAGTTTATTTTCGGTGTTGTTAGCAAGCTCGTTGTATCTAGCTTGCCAATCAACTGCTTTATAATTGCGCGGATTCATAGGCTACTTCACACCAGAGTTTGCTGTGTAGCTAAATTTTAAATAGCTTTGTGCTTTTTCTAAAATAGCGAATGCCTCTTTCAAGTTTCGCTGTTCAAAAGGAGACAGTAAATGTGGGTCTAAGTCGTTATCAGGCTCTTCGCCCTTCTCTATTTGCCACGCTTGATGGCGAATTCGCATCATAGCAATATACTCAAGTGAATCACGTAAATCTTGCGCTTTACCCTGCGGTAATAGCTTAGCTTCAATAATATCTTCTAATCGCTCAAACGAGTTTTGTTTACGCGAACCAATAGCTAATGCGTGTACACGTATAACATCAGAAAGTGGTGCAGTACCTCTTCGTTTTAAGTTCATTGAACGCTTATGTTGGCCGTTATGCTCCATAACAAAGCCTTTAAAAAAGCCAAGAGGTGGTGTCCTATTTCGAGCATTTGCCGCCATATTTGCTAGAAATATACGATTCACTTTACTTTGTTTCGCTATAAATATTTTAAGCTCGTCGGCCCACTTGGTTTTGCCCCACACACCGTCTAAATCAAAAAATATAGAGCTATTAAGCAGTGCTTGTGGTTTTGGCTGGGCTATCCAATCAGCAAATTGATCGAACCACTCTGAGCGAGTTTTACGCCATTTTTTAAACGACGCCATTATTTCTCCATCACAGTAGGTGTAACCACACTGCGCTAAGCCATCACACACAAAATCGGCAATATTTTGAAAGTACGCGTTATGTTTTTCATCGTCGTAACTGTCATCTAAAATTAGTGCGTTATCTTGATCAGTTACAATAAGTTGCTCGTCGCGAGCCATGGAGCCCAGTGCAATAAAACAATAAGGAACGGGAGGTGGACCAAACTTTTCTTCAGCTAATACAAGTAATCTTTGTTTAAAAGTACGTCCAATAACAGCCATGGCAGTACCAATCATGTGTGAATTTGCATCTTCGTTAACCATACGCACAAAAACATTGGGTAATTGGCGTGCATAATGCGCTAAATCCTCAATTGTTTGTTGAGCAAGTATGCCGCGTACAAGTAATAAGCTGCTTTGCGATTCGTAACGTAAAATATCAGAGAGGGAGATAACTCCTATAGGACGTCTTTTTTGTACTACGGGTAAATGATGAAGATTATCTCTGAGCATGGCCAGTACCGCTTCAAAAATATAGTCATTAGCATCTAAAAGCACTAAGTTAGTAGACATAATCTCTTTTGCTTGTGTGTTAAAATCAAGTCCTTTAGCCACTACTTTTGAGCGTAAATCCCTATCGGTTATTATGCCAACGACTTGTCCATCATCTTCCTCAGGATCGTCGTTTATTGGTTTATTTACATCGGTTACCAAAACTGACGATACCGCCTCTTCGGTCATTAATTTAGCGATATCTTGTATTGTAGATGTTGCATCTACGGTGACTACATCTCTGTGAATTAATGATTTTACTTTAGCGGTTGTAAGGTCATTGCCATCGGCTTGTTCAACAATAGCTTGATGTAAACGCACGTTACCATCTGTTTCAAAGTAATCAGCAAACGCATCAAACTCATCACAGTAACGATTAAATAGCTCGACATTTATACAATAAACTAACGTATCTTCAAGAGTAGTTGCAGGAAAACGCACCTTACGGTTCATCAATAAACCCATTTGACCAAATATTCCTGCGATGGCCAAACGATTGTATAGCTCACCATTTCGGCGATACATTTCTACAGAACCACTTCTAATCACATACAAATCAGATATGTCTTGTCCAAAACTTAAAATGTCTGTTTTTGCTCTAAAATAAGCAACTTCTACTTGTTGAGCTAGCTCATTAAGCGCTTTTTGAGGTAAGTCATCAAAAGGAGGATGTTGTGCTAAAAATTGTGCGATTTCAACTTGTTCGGCTTGCATAAATCCCTTCCTATATGCGCATTAAAATGACTAAATCTATTTTTCAGATTAACACTATCATCGGGGTGTGAAAACAATTACTGCACAATTTTGGACACAAAAAAGAGCCTAAATAGACTCTTTAAGTGTAATACTTATTGTAAAAATTTATTTACCGCGCTGAGCGTCTTTTTGGGCTTTTTTAGCTTCTTTACGTTGCTGTAAAACAGCTTGTGCTTCATTACCAATATGGCCTTCACCACGCGCTTGCGCTAATTCTATTTGCTTTTGGCGCTCCGCAAAACGTGTTCGCTGCTCGTCTGTCACTTCTTCAATACAATGATGACAAGATACACCTTCCATGTATTCAGGCTTTAACTTTTCGTCTTCTGTAATTGGCATACGGCACGCGTGGCATTGATCATAAGAGCCCTTTTGTAAGTCGTGATCAACCGCAACGCGATTATCAAATACAAAACATTCGCCTTCCCACATGGTTTCTTCTTTTGGCACTTCTTCTAGATATTTTAAAATGCCGCCTTCAAGATGATAAACTTCGTCAAAACCTTGCTCTTTCATGTAGGCCGTCGATTTTTCGCAGCGGATACCACCTGTACAAAACATCGCTACTTTTTTATGTTTTTCAGGGTCTAAATTTTCTTTAGCCCACTGTGGAAATTCGCGAAAAGTTTTAGTATTTGGATCGACTGCATTTTGAAATGTACCAATTTCAATTTCGTAATCATTACGTGTATCAATTAAAATTACTTCTGGATCAGATATAAGTGCGTTCCACTCATTTGGCTTTACATAGCTACCCACAACTTTAAGCGGATCTACGCCTTCAACGCCCATCGTTACAATTTCTTTTTTTAGTTTTACTTTAGTGCGGTAAAACGGGCATTCATCATCGTAAGATTCTTTTGTTACAATGTTTTTTAAATTTGGTTGCTCATCAAGCCATGCTAATAAGTTGTCTATCCCTTCACGTTTTGCAGAAACAGTGCCGTTTATACCTTCGGCAGCGAGTAGTAAAGTACCGCGTACTTCATTTGCTTCCATCACTTCAAGCAACGGCTTACGGATAGCTTCAAATTCAGGTAAACCAACAAATTTATACAGCGCACATACTACAAAGTGATCGCCCGTTACATTATCTTTATGAACAACAGTCATTCTATTTCCTATTTTGCCTTATTAGCCAGTATTGGCGTTTACCGAATCGTAAATCCGGCGCATATGGGGCGCGTATTTTACGCTTTTTTAGTTTAATTGCAAAAAATAGCGCTATAGATTGGTTTTTACTGTTAGCGACCTATCTGTGTAAGCTATAATGCGCTGATAAATTTATAGACTTAATTTGCTCATTTTGGAGAAACACACATTGCAGTTTACTGATCTTGGGATTGATACACGCCTTGAAACACAACTAGCACATCAAGGGATCACCCAGCCCACCGATATTCAAGCGCATGCAGTGCCTACCGCACTTGCAGGGCATGACATTTTCGCTCAGTCTAAAACTGGGTCGGGCAAAACCTTGGCGTTTTTATTACCTGCTGTACAAAGGGTTATGAAACAAAAAGCACTCAGTAAACGCGATCCTCGTGTACTTATTGTTGCTCCTACTCGTGAGCTTGCTACGCAAGTATTTACCCAGCTGCGTTTATTAATTGCAGGCACAGCCATTAAGGCCGTAAAAATACTTGGTGGCGAAAACTTTAATGACCAAATAAAAGCACTTAGAAACGACCCACAATTCGTAGTTGCTACACCAGGGCGTTTAGCTGATCACATTACAAAACGTTCATTACAATTGAGTGGACTAGAACTGCTTATTTTTGATGAAGCCGATCGTATTTTAGATTTAGGCTTTACCGAGCAGTTAAAAATGATTAACGAGCAAGCTAATCACCGTTTACGTCAAACGTTATTGTTTTCTGCAACACTTGACCATGCTCAAGTAGATGCTCTATCACGTAACCTATTAAAAAAACCAAAGCAAATTACGCTAAGTGCAGCGAACGAGCAACATAGCGATATTAAACAAACTTTATATCTAGCCGATCACCTTGATCACAAAGAAGCGCTATTAGAGCACTTTTTGAATCAAGATGATGTTGGTCAATGCATTATCTTCACAGCAACACGTTCTGACACGAGTCGCTTGAGTGAAGCGCTTAATGCTAAAGGCTTCAAGTCTGTAGCGCTTGCTGGTGATTTAACACAAAATAAACGTTTAGATATAATGGATTCGTTTAGTCGCGAAAACTTTAAAATATTAATCACCACCGATGTTGCATCTCGTGGTTTAGATTTACTAAGTGTAACGCATGTTATTAACTTTGATTTACCAAAACACGCTGAAGAGTATGTACACCGCATAGGTCGTACAGGACGAGCTGGCTTTAAAGGTAACGCAATTTCATTAGTTGGCCCAAAAGATTGGGCAAGTTATTTAGCTATTAAAGCATTTTTAAATGATGAGTTAAAATTTGCGAGCGTAGAGGGCTTAAAAGCTAAGTTTAAAGGTTTAAAAGAGAAAAAGCCTGAGGCAACGTGGGATAAATCTAAAGAAAAATCCGCCGCTGTTAAAAAGCCTGTATTTAAACGCAAAGCCAAACCTAAAAAGCCAACAGCACCAATTAAAGCACCAATGAACATTGATGGCGATACACCAATGCGCCGTAAAAAAAAGACTGAGCAGGAATAATTATGAGTTACCTAGGAACCACACAAACATTATTTGTAAAAGAAGTGAGTAACGAAGGTGCTTACTTAGATGGTCATGATTTAGGTGAAGTGTTTTTACCAAAACAAGAAATTAAACATGAGCTTGAAGCGGGCGATAGCATTAGTGTATTTATCTTTTTAGACAACGCTAACTTAGCAACTGCCACAACTAAAAAGCCACACGCACAAGTAGGTGAATATGCCCTGCTTCGCGTTAAAGAAATTAATAGTATTGGTGCATTTTTAGATTGGGGTCTTGAGAAAGATGTACTAACCCCGTTTAACGAACAAAAACCACGCATGCAAGAAGGTCACTCATATTTAGTTCGTTTGTACCTTGATAATGCAAGCCAACGTATTTGTGCATCAAACAACTTTAATCGCTTCCTATCTAAAGATGAGCCGCAATATATTCACTTACAAGAAGTGGATTTAATTGTTGCTGGCAAAACAGATATTGGCTACAAGGTATTAATTGAAGAATCGCATTTCGGTGTTGTTTTTTATAATATGGTATTTAAAAGCTTATTTGTGGGTCAAAAGCTTAAAGGCTTCATTCAGAAAGTACGTGAAGATGGAAAAATTGATGTTGTATTAGAAAAACCAGGTATGGGAAAAGTAAGTGACCTTGGTGAAACTATTATGCAAAAACTAAAAAATGAAGGTGGTGTTATCCCATTAGGTGATAAATCTGAACCTGAAGCAATAAAAAAGATGTTTTCTACTAGTAAAGCTAACTATAAAAAAGCAATTGGTGGATTATTCAAACAAGAGTTGATAGATATTGAAGCGAAATCCATTCGCTTAAGATCTTAATTATAAATAATAGGCTGTAATTACTAATATTATCTGTTTGTAATTAACCTAAAATATACTTATAAGGCAATGTACATTGCGTATATTGCCTTGAATAATCAAGCACTTCACCTTTTGACTCTAGGTTAAGCGGTGCCAAACGAAAAACCTTCTTTTCGCATTCTATTTTTTTATCATCAAGCTTAGATATGCAATCAGTTACTGTTATATGCTGAGATGTAAGTGTATCCTCATTTTTGTAACACAGGTGGTGTGCATAATCTTGCATTGTTTGTTTAAAATCGAACATATTGACAGGGTAATTCGTGATTATATCTGTTACTGATGTAACATCATCATATGCTTTATTAGAAAAAAGATTTTTATTTACTGAAAAACCCGCAACAATAATAATTATAAAACCTAATAATAACTTCAAAACAAACCCCTACTACATTTCAATCCTAATAATGTAACATAAAATACACATGAGGTAAGGGCTTTTAGCACTATATTGCTGCTTTTTGTTAAATTATTCTATAGATCTATTAACATCACTAAGCACTTTTACGGGATCATCCGCCTGAGTAATAGGTCGTCCTATAACTAAATAATCACTTCCTGCATCTATTGCTTGCTTAGGAGTCATAATACGCTTTTGATCGCCAGCATCACTGCCTTCAGGACGTATACCTGGTGTTACAAGTTTAAAGTTCTCACCTAACTCTGCTTTTAAAGCTTTTGCTTCTTGTGCAGAACACACAACGCCATCAAGCCCTGCTTCCTTTGCAAGCTTAGCTAAATATATAACTTGCTCTTGAGCAGATTTATCAACGCCTAAACGCTTTAGTTCTGTTTCATCCATGCTTGTTAATACAGTAACCGCGATAAGTAATGGCGCTTTATCGCCAAATTGTTCTAGAGCCGATTTAGCTTTGCTCATCATTTCAAAACCACCAGAAGCATGAACGTTTACCATCCACACACCCATTTTCGCAGCTGCAGTAACAGCTTTAGCTACTGTATTAGGGATGTCATGAAATTTTAAATCTAGAAAAACATCAAAACCTAAATCAATTAACTCTTTAACAAATGCAGGTCCAAAATAAGTAAACATCTCTTTGCCTACTTTAAGACGACATGTATCAGGAGAAAGTTGTTTAACAAAGTTTAAAGCAACCTCTTGATCATCGTAATCTAATGCTATAAGAATTTTTTTTGACTGTTCGAAAGACATGACTATCCTAATGTATGGCTATAATACCAATCCGCAATAATACTTAATCAATTTGAGGACCAAATCTGACGCTAACTGCGTTAAAAATTTCTTATATAGAACAATAATATTACGAAATTTTTTGCCTTGTTATCGACACAATTTTCTTACCTCAAAACAGACCACTTAATTAAGCGAATTGATATAAAGTAATTGTATAAGTAGATTTAATGCAATAGTGCTAGCTGGTAATTTGAGAGAAGGTGTAGAGAAATTTATATAGACACAACATCAAAAAATTCCAACCCAGTAAACTCTCAGTTTAATTTGCTAAAATTATCATAGTTAAATCCGATATTATTTAAGGGGTTATTAAAATCCGTCTAAGCCTCGACTTGGAACAATGGTTTCCCAATGCTTACAAGAAGGGCAATTCCAATATATGGTGTAGCTTGTAAAACCGCAATGCTGACATTGGAAATCAGGTTTTGTAGCAATATAAGAGGTTACAAGCTTATCAATTTCATTAAGTACTTCTTTAGTATTTTTATTTTGGTCACCCATTAATTGCAGTAAAAAACTGAAACCACGAATAGTAGGTTGACGTTTTAAGCTATCAGTTAGAAATTCAAAGGCTTGTTTAGTGTGTCCTTGCTCAAGCAATGCTTGGCAATGTTTTATTTTAATTAATACACCGCCCTTTTCTAACAAGTCACTGACTAATTCATGAAATTGATGCGTTAAATTTAATTGTTTATAGCTGTGAGCTAGCTCATCAATAAACAACGGCGCAAACAAAGTGAATTGTGATACAAGCTCACGCCAGTAATAAATAGCTTTAACGTAATCTTCTTTCGCGTAAGCAACTAATCCTAACTCGTAAAGCGGACGTACGGCTTTATAATTTAAGCTAATCGCTTTTCTCATTAGTTGGGGTGTGTTATCACTTAAAGCTGATTCACAATAAAAATTAGCAATCGCTTTAAATTGTTGTTCTTTTGAAAATAGTTCGCTGTGGGCTTCAAACATGTTGATGCCTTTTTCCCATTCACGGGTTTGCGAATATAAAGTAATAATAGGGTCTAGCGCTTCTACATGGCCAGCCTTAACTAACCAAACTAAGTGCTCTTCTGCACTATCTAGTAGACCAGCCATTATATAATCTTCGGCAAGTTCTAAACGGCTAGTTGCAGCTTGTTGTTCATTTAAGCCTGGGTGTTTTAATAGAAGTTCATGAATTTTAATTGCGCGGTCTAATTCACCTCTACGGCGAAACATGGTGGCAAGTGTAGAATAGTGTTCAACAGAGTCAGCTGAAACTTCAAGCAAATTAATCAAGTGCTCTAAGCCTTGGTCTTCTTCTCTGTCGAGTAGAAACTTTAAGCCTTTGCTGTATTCAGAAGTGATCTGACGATTTAGTTGATGAGCTTGGTTTTTAGCACTGTTTTTACCCATAATCCAGCCGTAACCGGCGGCAACAGGTAATAGTAAAAACAAAAGCTCAATCATAGTTAGGTGTCTTTATTCGCGGCAAGCTTTTTTTTATCTTTTTCAGGCGCTAATTGCTTTTTTAAGCGGTAGTTTTGCCACTTTAATTGTGAAAACAATTTAAAGCTAATAAAACAACCCACTAAAACACCTAATAAAAAGCAGATACTTATTATTACAGCTAAAGGTAGTGTATTACTGGCTATAATATAATTTATTTGTACTAACTGTGGGTTTTGTGACCCTAATACAAATGCACTGATGAGGCATAGCGCAACCAGAATAATTTTTAATACCTTGAACAAGTAACTACTCCACTAAGTTAACTAGGCAATGCTTTCATTTACGCGGTCGCGTAATTCTTTGCCTGGTTTAAAATGAGGTACATGCTTTCCTTCAAGCTCAACTGTATCGCCAGTCTTAGGATTACGACCTGTGCGAGGAGCGCGGAAATGCAAAGAGAAACTACCAAAACCTCTGATCTCAATACGATCTGAAGTAGATAATGAGCCGGCCATTTGTTCAAGAATTTCTTTTACAGCATTCTCAACATCTTTCACTGGAACGTGTGCGTGTTGTTCCGCAAGTGTTTCTATCAGTTCTGACTTAGTCATAGCGTTTCCTTAAAAAGAGATATAGGAAGGGCAAAAAATGCCCTTCCAACTAAAAACTAATTATATATTAGTCTTTTTGTGCATTTGCGAAAGCAGCTGCCATTGCGTTTTCAAACACTGGCTCTTCTTTCTTAAGCTTCTCTAGTACTTCTTTCTCTTCTGCTTCGAAAAGAGCTTTTACAGATAAGCTTAAAGTGCGGTTCTTACGATCAACACCAACGTATTTAACTTCAATCTCGTCGCCTACAGAAACAACAGTAGTTGCATCTTCAACGCGTTCTTGAGCGATATCAGCTACACGGATGTAACCTTCAACGCCTTCGATAAGTTCAACAGTTGCGCCTTTCGCATCAACTTCAGTCACTTTACCTTTAACAATAGCACCTTTTTTGTTTGCATCAAGGTAGTTATTGAATGGGTCAGCTTCGATTTGCTTAACACCTAGAGAGATACGTTCACGCTCTGGGTCAACTTGCAATACGATAGCAGTGATTTCGTCGCCTTTCTTGAATTCACGTACAGCTTCTTCGCCAGGTGTGTTCCAAGAAATGTCTGAAAGGTGTACAAGACCGTCAATACCACCGTCAAGACCGATAAAGATACCGAAGTCAGTGATTGATTTGATCTTACCAGTAACTTGATCGCCTTTGTTTTGTAGACGAGCAAATTCCTGCCAAGGATTAGCAATACATTGCTTAAGACCAAGAGAAATACGACGACGTTCTTCGTCAATTTCTAAAACCATAACTTCAACAGTGTCGCCTAAGCTAACAACTTTTGAAGGATGGATGTTTTTGTTAGTCCAATCCATTTCAGAAACGTGTACTAAACCTTCAACGCCTTCTTCGATTTCCACGAAACAGCCGTAATCTGTAAGGTTAGTAACACGACCAGAAAGTTTAGAACCTTCTGGGTAACGACCAGCGATAGCTGCCCATGGATCTTCACCAAGCTGTTTAAGGCCTAGAGATACACGAGTTTTATCTTTGTCGAATTTTAGAACTTTAACTGCGATTTCGTCGCCAACATTAACGATTTCTGAAGGGTGCTTAACACGCTTCCAAGCCATATCAGTAATGTGTAGTAGACCATCAACACCACCAAGGTCAACGAATGCACCGTAGTCAGTAAGGTTCTTAACGATACCTTTAACTTCTTGGCCTTCAACAAGGTTAGCAAGAAGCTCTTCACGTTCTTGTGAGTTTTCAGATTCGATAACTGCACGACGTGAAACAACAACGTTGTTACGTTTTTGGTCAAGCTTGATTACTTTAAATTCAAGCTCTTTGCCTTCAAGGTGAGTTGTGTCACGTACTGGACGAACATCAACAAGTGAACCAGGTAGGAAAGCACGGATTGAATCAACTTCAACTGTGAAACCGCCTTTAACTTTACCGTTGATAACACCAGTAACAGTCTCTTGCTCTTCACATGCTTTCTCAAGACGGATCCATGCTTCGTGACGCTTAGCTTTCTCACGAGAAAGAATAGTTTCACCGAAACCGTCTTCAATTGCATCTAGTGCAACATCTACTTCGTCGCCTACAGCAACTTCAAGTTCACCAGCAGCATTTTTGAACTGCTCTGCAGGGATAGCACTTTCTGATTTAAGACCAGCATCTACAAGTACAATGTTATTCTCGATAGAGATTACTGTACCTTTAACGATAGAGCCTTGCTCTGCTTCAAAACCCTTTAAGCTTTCTTCAAATAACTGCGCAAAATTTTCTGACATACGAATATACGTCTCATATATTAATACCAATAAGCAACCATGCTGCATGGGGTTGTTAAAATAGCACTGGCATCCTGCTGGCGCATAAAATGTGTTTAGCTTCGTTTAGGAAGCTTACCTTCAGAGATTGCAATATCCAATAAAGTTATTACCTTATCAAACACTTGCTGTGCATTGAGCTCGCTAGTATCAAGCTCAATAGCATCATCTGCAGGTACAAGCGGAGCAACGGCACGATTCATATCGCGCTCGTCACGAGCTTGAATGTCCTGTAATAGACCACTTAGTGTAACATCAAGACCGCGCGTATTCAACTCAACAAAGCGTCTACGAGCACGCTCTTCTGCACTTGCTGTTAAATATATTTTTAACGGCGCATCTTGAAAAACCACAGTGCCCATATCACGGCCATCGGCAATTAAGCCGTTTTCAGTGCGAAATGCACGCTGGCGACGTAATAACGCTTCACGAACGCGAGGTAATGCTGCAACTTTTGATGCTGCAGCGCCTACTTCTTCATTACGAATAGTAGTAGTTACATCTTCGCCTTCTAAAATAACTTTTCCTGCATTAGTTTGGCTATCTACCAAAAACTGCACATCTAAATTTGCAGCAAGAGGGACAAGCCCTTCTTCATTGTCTAATGCAATTTGGTGATGAAGTGCAGCTAAAGATAAAACGCGATAAATCGCACCGCTATCTAATACATCCCACCCTAACTTGTCGGCTAACAAGCGACAAACAGTTCCTTTACCTGAACCACTTGGGCCATCAACGGTGATCACGGGCATTAATAACGCCTGCATTTAAAACCTCCTGCAATGCACACCTAAATAAACCGCGACATTATACTTCAGTTATTAAAATATATCTGCTATTAGTGTGTAACTTTTGTAATTACTTCTAATTAGCTTATTCACTGACTGACGCTAAAACATTGAAAAATGTAGGAAATGTTTTATAGGTACACTTTGGATCATTAATCGTTATTGGCTTTCCACCAACGGCAACCATTGCAAAACACATGGCTATACGGTGATCGTCGTAAGTGTCTATTGCTACATCGTTGAAGTGTTTAGGCGGTGTAATTTCTATAAAGTCATGCCCTTCTACCACTTCTGCACCTACTTTTCTAAGCTCAGTTGCCATCGCATATAAACGGTCTGTTTCTTTTACTCGCCAGTTATAAATGTTACGAATAGCAGTTGGGCCTTTAGCGAAAAGAGCAACTGTTGCAAGGGTCATAGCAGCATCAGGAATTGCATTAGCGTCAATATCTACGCCTTTTAATTCGCCTTTGCGAACAACTAAACGCTCATCATACCAATCGATTTTCGCGCCTACTTGCTCCATTACTTTAGCAAAGCCTATATCACCTTGAACTGATTTAGCACCCACGCCTTTAATTTCAATCTCGCCGCCAGCAATTGCAGCCGCAGCAACAAAGTAAGAAGCAGAAGATGCATCGCCTTCAACCATAATTCGTTCGAGTGATTGATACTGTTGACCACCTTTAACTTTAAAAGTTGCATAATCACTGTGTTCAACATTAACACCAAAACGTGCCATTACATCAAGCGTAATATCAATATAAGGTTTAGATACTAAAGTACCTTTAATCGTTATCGTTGTATCACCGCTAAATAATGGCGCTGCCATTAATAGAGCCGTTAAAAATTGACTTGAAATACTACCGTCAATTTCAACCTCACCACCTTTTATTTGACCACCTACAATTTTAAGTGGTGGATAGTCTTTGTGTTTTGTATAAGTAACATCACCACCAAGCGCTTGTAGAGCATCAACTAAGTGCCCTATCGGACGCTCTTCCATACGTGGCTCGCCTATTAGCTCATACTCACCAGCAACGGCAGCAAGTACAGCCGTTAAAGGTCTGTAAGCAGTACCCGCATTACCTAAAAACAAGGGCTCAGTAGGTGTATTAAACACACCACCAACTCCCTCTACGGTCGCTACAGTGTGTTCATCATTTAAAGTTACATTTACACCCAATAACTTTAAAGCACCCAGCATATGGCGTATATCGTCACTATCAAGTAAGTTCTCTACAACGGTGGTACCGTTTGCCAGTGCTGCTAATAATAAAATTCTGTTCGATAGACTCTTTGAACCTGGTAGGGTTACCGTGCCATTTACTTTAGAAATAGGTTCTAAACGGAGCTGCTCCATTAGCTGTGCTCCTTTGCAAATGCAGCCATAAAATCTACAAGTGCTTGAACACCTTCAAGAGGCATAGCGTTATAAATACTTGCGCGCATACCGCCCACAATTCTGTGACCTTCAAGTGCAAGTAAACCGGCCTCGCTTGATTGAGCAACAAATTTGCTATTTAAGCTTTCATCGTTTAACCAAAATGGAACATTCATGCGTGAGCGGCAATGTTTAGCGACTATATTTGAATAAAAATCTGAGTTATCGATAAAATCATACAGTAAATTTGCTTTAGCAATATTTTGTGCTTCCATGGCTTTTACCCCACCATTGCTTTCAAGCCATTCAAATACTTCAGCCGCTAAATACCAAGCAAAGGTAGGTGGGGTATTAAACATACTGCCCTGCTTTGCTTCAAGTGCGTAATCTAAAATACCGGGCTTTGGCAAACCTTCGCGCTCAAGTAATGTTTTACGAACAATAACAATTGATATGCCCGATGGACCGATATTTTTTTGCGCACCAGCGTAAATCAAATCAAATTTATTAACGTCTATCTCACGCGATAAAATAGTTGAAGACATATCAGCAATAATCGGAGCTGTTGGGTGGCTTGGTACATCAAAAATCTCTAAGCCATCGACAGTTTCATTAGGGCAATAGTGGATGTACGCAGCGTCTTCTGGTAATTCCCAGTCAGCAACGTCTTTAATTGAAAACTCACCATCAGCATCATTACGGACATCCGTAAAAGACGTTTGAGTAAACTTATTCGCTTCATCTCTGGCGCTTTTCGACCAAACGCCATTCTCACAATAAAACGCTGTTTTGCCTTCTTGGTGTAAGTTTAATGGCACAGCACTAAACTGGCCACGACCACCACCATGCATAAACAGCACTTCAAATTCATCACTAATATTCATTAGGCGACGAAGGCTAACTTCACATTTAGCTGTAAGCGCTAAAAACTCTTTACTACGATGGCTAATCTCCATCACAGACACACCTAGGTCTTGCCAATCTAGAAACTCTTTTTGCGCTTTTTTCATAACCGCTTGCGGAAGCATAGCTGGCCCCGCACAAAAATTATATTTACTCATTACCTTTGCCTCATTCCAGTAATTTAACTACTAAGCATGAACATTTAATACCAATCCGCTAAACCTTTAAAATTTAATGAATAATACCAATCCGCAATAATACTTAATCATTTTGCGGGGCTAAACGTGTCGCTACTTGCGTTAAAAAATTCTCATTTAGAACAACTAAATAGCGAATTTTTTGCCTAGCTATCAACACGTTTTTCCACCCTCAAAATAGATCTCTTAATTAAGCGAATTGGTATGAGTATAATTTCACACCCTATTAATTTTTTTTCAACAACATTAAAAAAAGCGGCCAAGGCCGCTTTTTCAATATCAATTATTCTGAAGGAGGATTATCATCCGCTACTTCATCAATAACCGTATCTACTGTTTCAACGTCTTCAATATCAATTAAGTCACTTTCTGTAACTTCAATCTCTTCTATACGTTGTAAACCAACTACTTGCTCTCCGTCAATAGTTCTGATCAAAATAACACCTTGTGTGTTACGTCCAACCGTTGAAACTTCATTAACGCGAGTTCGTACTAAGGTACCACGATTCGAAATAATCATTATTTCATCGTTGTCATCAACTTGCACAGCACCAACAACAGCACCGTTACGTTCACTCACCTTAATTGATACAACACCTTGTGTTGCACGGCTCTTAGATGGGTAATCTTCAAGTTGTGTACGCTTACCGTAACCATTTTCAGTTACCGTTAGAATGGCACCGTCAGTTTTTGGTACAATTAACGATACTACGCGTTGCTCGTCTGGCATTTTAATACCACGAACACCTGTAGCAGTACGACCCATTGGGCGAACACCTTTGAAGCGAATCTCAGGGTTACCTTCTTCGTCTAATACTGGGTTGCCGTTTTCATCAACAACTGTTGTTTCTTCAGCTTCTTTGAAGCGTACAACTTTACCTGCATCAGTGAACAACATAATTTCGTTGCTACCATCGGTAATATCAACACCAATCAAGCTATCGCCATCATTTAAGTTAACAGCAATGATACCGCTTGCACGTTGACGACTGTAAGCCGTTAATGGTGTTTTCTTAACTGTACCGAATGCAGTTGCCATAAAGATATATTTATCTTCTGCGTACTCGCGTACTGGCAATATAGCAGTAATACGTTCATCAGCTTCAAGTGGTAACAAGTTAACAATTGGCTTACCGCGCGCTGCACGACTTGCTAGTGGTAACTGATACACTTTAAGCCAATATAAACGACCGGCCGTAGAGAAACATAAAATAGTATCGTGTGTATTTGCAACTAACAGACGTTCAATGAAATCTTCATCTTTCATCTTCGTTGCTGACTTACCTTTACCACCACGACGTTGTGCTTCGTAATCAGACAATGCCTGATACTTCACATACCCTTCGTGAGAAAGCGTTACAACAACGTTTTCTTCAGTAATTAAGTCTTCAAGGCTGATATCGTGAGCCGCTGCATTAATCTCAGTACGACGTTCGTCGCCATACTGCGCTTTAATTTCAACTAGTTCGTCACGAATAACTTCCATTAAACGCTCAGGTGTTGCCAAAATATAAAGTAGTTCAGCAATTAACTCTAATAACGCTTGATATTCAGTTAAGATTTTTTCGTGTTCAAGACCAGTAAGCTTGTGTAAACGCAAATCTAGAATTGCTTGAGCTTGTTGCTCAGAAATATAGTATTGACCGTCGCGAATACCTAAATCATCAGCAAGCCAATCTGGACGGGCTACATTATCTTCGCCTGCTTTTTCAAGCATACCTTGTACATGACCTAATTCCCACGGACGTGCAGTTAAAGCAATTTTAGCTTCAGCAGGTGTTGGGGATTTACGAATAAGCTCGATAATTGGGTCAATGTTTGCAAGCGCAATTGCTAAACCTTCAAGAGTATGAGCACGGTCACGCGCTTTGCGTAAATCAAACACGGTACGACGAGTTACTACTTCACGGCGGTGAATAATAAACTCTTCAAGCATTTCTTTTAGATTAAAACACTTAGGTTGGTTGTTAATTAATGCAACCATATTCATACCAAACACAGTTTGTAACTGAGTTTGTGAATACAAGTTATTTAAAATAACTTCGCCTACGTCACCACGTTTAATTTCAATAACGATACGCATACCGTCTTTATCTGATTCATCACGTAGTGCACTAATACCTTCAATTTTCTTATCTTTAACAAGCTCTGCAATTTTTTCAATTAAACGGGCTTTATTAACTTGATAAGGAATTTCGTGAACGATGATTGTTTCACGGCCTGTTTTTTCATCGGTTTCGACGTCGGCGCGTGCACGCATGTACACTTTACCACGGCCAGTTAAATAGGCTTGTTCAATGCCTTTTTTACCGTTGATAATTGCAGCCGTTGGGAAATCAGGACCAGGAATATAATCCATTAACTCTAAAATAGTTAAATCAGGATTTTGAATAAGTGCCAAACAACCGTTCACAACTTCAGTTAAGTTATGTGGTGGTATATTTGTAGCCATACCTACTGCAATACCCGACGAACCATTCACTAATAAATTAGGGACTTTCGTAGGTAACACGTCAGGGATGAACTCAGTGCCGTCGTAGTTAGGAACGAAATCAACCGTTTCTTTTTCAAGATCGGCTAATAACTCATGCGACATTTTTGCCATACGTACTTCTGTATAACGCATTGCCGCTGCTGAATCACCATCAACCGAACCGAAGTTACCTTGGCCATCTACAAGCATGTAACGTAGTGAGAATGGCTGAGCCATACGAACTATCGTGTCATAAACTGCACTGTCGCCGTGTGGATGGTATTTACCGATTACGTCACCGACCACACGGGCCGATTTTTTGTAAGGCTTGTTCCAGTCATTACTAAGCTCGTTCATTGCAAACAAAACGCGGCGATGAACAGGTTTTAAGCCGTCACGTACGTCTGGTAATGCACGTCCTACTATTACGCTCATTGCGTAATCTAAGTAGGAGTTTTTTAACTCGTCTTCAATATTGACTGGCAGAATTTCATTGGCGAGATCAGTCATTTGATATCACATTCCTTCAGTATCAGCTCTCAACAACCCGGTATTGGGTATTAAGAGTATTGTTATTATTTCTAACAGCCATGCTATCACAATTAATTTTAATTTACAGGCGCAAAACTTTGCGATTTATCAATTTAGCCCTATATAATGGCCTCAGATTGACGAGGAAGTATTTTATGACCGAACATCAAAATGTAGATCACGCAGAAATAGCAAAATTTGAAGCCATCGCTGAGCGTTGGTGGGACCTAGACGGAGAATTCAAACCTCTTCACGAAATTAACCCGTTACGTTTAGACTTTATAGCAAATAAAACGCAAGGCCTATTCGATAAAGAAACACTCGACGTTGGCTGTGGCGGCGGTATTTTAAGCCAAAGCATGGCGCGTATGGGTGCAAAAGTAACTGGCATCGATATGGGCCAAGAACCTTTAACTGTTGCTAAGTTGCACAGTTTAGAAACTGGCGTAAATGTAGATTATATAAAAGTGCCTGCAGAAGAGTTTGCAACACAGTACCCTGAGCGCTTTGATGTAATAACGTGTATGGAAATGCTTGAACACGTTCCCGACCCAGCATCTATCATTCATGCCGTAGCCGCACTTGCCAAACCAGGCGCAGACGTGTTTTTTTCAACCCTGAACAAAACACCTAAAGCATACTTATACGCTATTGTTGGCGCTGAAAAACTCTTAAAAATGGTGCCTGAAGGTACACACGACCATAAAAAGTTTATAAAGCCTGCACAGCTTATTGCATGGGCAGAGCAAGCCGGTTTAAAAGTTCGTGCAAGTACAGGGCTTTCTTATAACCCACTATCAAAGCAATATACGCTCAATAGTGACGTTAGCGTAAATTACATACTTTATTTTGAGAAGTTAGCTTAATGGCTAACTCTCAAGCCCCCCTACCCCTTATTGAGTACGATGCATTTTTATTTGATTTAGACGGCACCCTACTCGACACCGCTGATGATTTAGGTGCCGCTTTAAACACAGTCCTTATTAGCAATAAAATAGAACCTGTTAGTAGTGATATATACCGTCCTGCCGCATCTAACGGCGCAGGTGCATTATTAGAGGCTGGTTTTAAAGAATTATGGGCTAAACAACCCCAAAGCGAGCTTATAAAGCAATTAGTTGACGAGTACGCCACAAACATAGCAAATCACACACGTTGCTTCAGCGGAGTTGAATCGTTACTTATCGCCCTTGATCAGAAAAAGATCAAATGGGGGATCATGACTAATAAACCAGGGTTTTTAACCGATCCTTTAGTGGCAGCTATTCCCGCATTAAAAAATGCCAGTGTAGTAATAAGTGGCGACACATTAGCTGAAGCTAAGCCATCACCTTTACCACTGCTACATTGTGCAAAGCTTATGCAGGTAGAACCAAGCCGTTGTTTATACATTGGTGATGCACAGCGTGACATACAAGCAGGCAAAGCGGCAGGTATGCATACCGCAACGGCACTTTGGGGTTACATCCCAAGTATTGATGAAGCCAACAGCTGGAATGCTGATTTTAACTGGCAAAGCCCAATTGATGGTTTTAACCATATATAGTGCTATGTTAATTATTAAACACTATATATTGTGATTGTGTTAGTTTTCACACAAAGCTTGCTGATAAAAAAAGCAGTCAAAATTTATTTTTAAAATGAGTAAATTTAGCAGATCATTAGTTGATTTTTGCATATTTCAACTTAAATGATTGTTCGAAGGTGAGTGTCTACTAACACAAATGCGTTATCCCAAAGTTATCCACAAACAGGGGCAATTATGTCCCTTGCAAAACAACTCAGACCACACTATCTTGTGATCTCTAAATTGAACAACACCAGATATTGTGGCCAAATGTTATTCAATTAAATTCGCCAATACGGTGAAACCTATAATAAATGAGTATGTACCTTGCTTCGGCGAGGCATAAAGCATTGGTCAAAATACATAATTCCCAAGGAATACAGGCAAATGAACCAACAGTTATCTGTAAGCAAACGTGACGGGCGCAAAGAGCCTCTTGATCTGGATAAGATCCATCGCGTCATTGAATGGGCCGCCGAAGGTTTAAGCAACGTTTCGGTTTCGCAAGTTGAATTAAAATCGCACATTCAGTTTTACGACGGTATTCGTACTAAAGACATTCACGAAACCATCATTAAAGCAGCAGCGGATCAGATTTCAAAAGAATCGCCTGATTATCAATACTTAGCTGCACGTTTAGCTGTATTCCATTTACGTAAAAAAGCGTACGGTCAATTTGAGCCACCACGTTTATTTGACCACGTAACAAAAATGGTTGGCGATAAACGCTACGATGCTCACTTATTAGTAGATTACACAGAGCAAGAATTAGACGAGCTTGATGCATATCTTGATCATTCTCGCGATCTTAACTTTAGCTACGCGGCTGTAAAACAGCTTGAAGGTAAGTATCTCGTTCAAAACCGTGTATCGGGTGAAATCTACGAAAGTGCACAGTTTTTATATATTTTAGTAGCAGCGAGCTTATTCTCTGACTACCCACGTGAAACACGCGTTTCTTACATTAAGCGCTTTTACGACGCAGTATCGTTATTTAAAATATCTCTACCAACGCCAATTATGTCGGGTGTACGTACACCTACTCGCCAGTTTAGCTCGTGTGTATTAATTGAATGTGGCGATAGCCTTGATTCAATCAATGCAACGTCGTCAGCTATTGTTAAATACGTTTCACAACGCGCAGGTATTGGTATTAATGCTGGTCGAATTCGTGCGCTAGGTAGCCATATTCGTAACGGCGAAGCGTACCACACTGGTTGTATTCCTTTTTATAAGCACTTTCAAACAGCTGTTAAAAGTTGTTCGCAAGGTGGTGTACGTGGCGGCGCTGCAACATTGTTCTACCCGCTTTGGCATTTAGAAGTAGAGAACCTACTTGTACTTAAAAATAACCGTGGTGTGGACGACAACCGCGTTCGTCACCTAGATTACGGCGTACAATTTAATAAACTAATGTACTCTCGTTTAATTAAAGACGACTACATTACGTTATTTAGCCCATCAGATGTGCCTGGTCTTTACGATGCATTTTTTGAAGACCAAGCTGAGTTTGACGCGCTTTACGTAAAATACGAACAAGACGAATCGATTCGTAAAAAACGCATTAAAGCGATTGAGCTTTTCTCTATGTTTGCGCAAGAGCGTGCAAGTACAGGTCGTATTTATTTACAAAATGTGGACCACTGTAATACACATAGCCCGTTCATTGCTAAAGTTGCGCCTATTCGCCAATCTAACTTATGTTTAGAAATTGCATTGCCAACTAAGCCACTTAATAACGTAAATGACGAAGAAGGCGAAATTGCCCTTTGTACACTGTCTGCGTTTAACTTAGGTGCAATAGAATCACTAGACGAGCTTGAAGAGCTAGCTGAACTTGCAGTACGCGCCCTTGATAACTTACTTGATTTCCAAGACTACCCAGTACCGGCTGCTAAAAATGCAACTATGGGTCGTCGAACGTTAGGTATAGGCGTGATTAACTACGCATACTACCTAGCTAAAAACGGTAAGCGTTATTCAGATGGCAGCGCAAATGCACTGACTCATAAAACATTTGAAGCGATTCAATACTACTTGATGAAAGCATCAAACGAGCTTGCTAAAGAGCGTGGTGCCTGTCCTAAGTTTAACGAAACAACGTATTCACAAGGCATTATGCCAACAGATACGTACAAACGTGATTTAGATAAAATTTGTGATGAGCCACTTCATCTTGATTGGGATACACTACGTGCAAATATTAAAGAGCACGGTATGCGTAACTCAACACTAAGTGCGTTAATGCCATCAGAAACATCGTCGCAAATCTCTAATGCAACAAATGGTATTGAACCACCACGTGGACATATTAGCGTTAAAGCAAGTAAAGACGGTATTTTAAAGCAAGTTGTTCCTGAGTATGAGCGTTTAAAAGATCAATACGAGCTACTGTGGGACATTCCATCAAACGATGGTTACTTGCAGCTTGTTGGTATAATGCAAAAATTTGTAGACCAAACAATTTCTGCAAATACAAATTATGATCCAAACAAGTTCGAAGGCGGTAAAGTACCTATGCAAGTCTTATTAAAAGACTTACTAAGCGCGTACAAACTAGGTGTTAAAACCTTGTACTACCACAATACTCGTGATGGTGCCTCAGATATGCAAGAAGATACTCCAGAAGTGGAAGATGATGATTGTGAAGGCGGCGCGTGTAAAATATAACTGCTGATTTTTATTTTAAGCGGGCATTTAGCCCGCTTTTTCTGATAGTTTTTTGAGTGATAAACATGTCTTATACTACTTTTAGCCGAAACCATAATAACCAAATGCAAGAGCCAATGTTTTTTGGCCAAACTGTAAACGTATCTCGTTACGACCAACAAAAATACCCTATTTTTGAAAAATTAATCGAGAAGCAACTGTCTTTCTTTTGGCGTCCTGAGGAAGTAGATGTAAGTAAAGACCGTTTAGACTTTCAAGCGTTACCCGATCACGAAAAGCATATATTTTTAAGTAACCTCAAATACCAAACTCTACTTGATAGTGTGCAAGGTCGTTCGCCAAACGTTGCCCTACTTCCAATTGTATCGCTACCAGAGCTTGAAACATGGATCGAAACATGGGCGTTTAGTGAAACGATTCACAGCCGCTCATACACGCATATTATCCGTAATGTAACACAAGCACCTGAGCTTATTTTTGATGACATAGTTAGCAACGATAAAATTAGCGAACGTGCTGATGCCGTAACTAAATACTACGATGACTTAATTAACTCTGTTTCGCTTTACAACTTATACGGTGAAGGCAAACACGAGATTAATGGTAAAACTGTTATCGTGAATTTGTTTGAGCTTAAAAAGAAACTTTACCTTGCAATGATGTCGGTAAATATTCTTGAAGCGATTCGCTTTTACGTAAGCTTTGCATGTTCGTTTGCGTTTGCTGAGCGCGAGCTAATGGAAGGTAACGCTAAAATCATCAAGCTAATTGCACGTGATGAAGCACTTCACCTTTCGGGTACTCAGCATATTTTAAACATTATGCAAGACGGTAAAGACGACCCAGAAATGGCGATTGTTGCTGCCCAGTGCCGCGATGAAGCTATTAAAATGTTTGTTGACGCAGCAGAGCAAGAAAAAGAGTGGGCCGAATACTTATTTAAAGATGGTTCGATGATTGGCTTAAATAAGCATATTTTATGTCAGTACGTTGAATACATTACCAATGCGCGTATGACGGCGATTGGTTTGCCAGCACAGTTTGAAAATAACAGTAACCCTATCCCATGGATAAACTCGTGGTTAGTGTCTGATAACGTGCAAGTAGCACCACAAGAAGCAGAAATAAGCTCATACCTTGTTGGTCAAATAGACTCGCAAGTTGATGCATCAGAATTTGGTGATTTTGATTTATAATGAGTGACAAGTCTACTGCAAGTGTAACACTTGCAGAAAACAGCCAGTGTATAGAGTTTACCGCTGGCTGCCCTTCTCTTTTACACTGCTTAGAATCCATGAAAATAGACGTCGCATTCCAATGCCGTGAAGGTTACTGCGGCGCTTGTAGAGCAACGTTAGTGTCAGGTAGTGTTGAATATAACGAAGAGCCCCTTGCATTTGTGCGCGAAGGCGAAATACTCCTGTGCTGCTGTAAACCCAATGGCAATGTAAGTATTAATTTAAAGTAGTCTAAACGCTAAATACAGTTTATAAACGCCAATCTAATTGTTTAATACCCGATAACTAGCTCTTTAGCTTATTTACGTATCACTGAACGAGCTTTACACGCATTGAAACTGATGCGCTACGCCCTAAATTATCAACCACTCTTACGTCAAATTCGCCTACTTGCGGGTGCCAGAAAAAAGGCGTATCTCGCTCTACTTTACCAACAAAGCTGTTATCTACAAACCAATATAAAATACGTGAATCTGTATCTGTGATTGCGCTAAAAGGCAGGCCTTCTTTTTTCAATTTACTGGCTCTTATCGTGTAGCTAATTAAATTACTCGGGGATGTAATACTCGGTGCTGAGCCTCGTGTACTCGTGTCATTAATTAAGCATGAATCTAAATAAGGTGGAGGCTGGCGTTTAACAATGCCTGCTTGTTTAAATAATCTGACTAAGTCAGATGGCCAAAATTCATAAACTGCCTTTGTAGTTGTAGATTCAACATACTGACAAGCACGTAATCCCGATACTTTATCAATATAAATTTCACGATGTACATCGGACACTTTAATTGGCGACTTACCTGGAATAAAAAGCCCTTTTTCTGTTTTAGGGCAATGCACATTAGGTAAATCACCTGTTGTTGAACAAATATCTACTTCTGTAATATTTAAACCACCTGGTTTTATATTGCCTTTGATTAAGCCATAACTATCTAATGAACGTATTATTTCAAAAAATAAAGGCGCGGCTGCTTGTCGCCCAATAAAAGATGGGTGCCCTTCTCCTGAGAAATTACCCACCCATGTAGCTAAAACATACGGACCTACAATACCTACTGACCATGCATCGCGAAAAGCAAATGAAGTACCTGTTTTCCAATATACAGGATATGATTGTCTTCTTTCTTTTTGAAATGAAATTTCATCAACTGCACTATTTTTACTTAGCATTTGTAAAGTCAGGTAGGCTGCCTCTGGGCTGATGAGTTGCTTGATATGATTGTTTTGATTATTTGGGTTGTTTTCGTTAATAACAGTGGCGTCTTTTTTTAATATAACTTCATCCTTATACACCCCTAAATTAGCTAACATAGCGTATAACTTAACGAGCTCTAGCATCGTTACTTCACTGCCGCCCAGCGCAAGCGCTAAACCATAAAACTCTTTGGGCTGAAGCTTTTTAACATCGGCTGCAACGAGTAAATCGTATAGCCCAACTTTTTGTAAGCGATACATCAAATTAACAGCAGGCACATTACGGCTCAGCACTAGCGATTCAGTAGCCGATATAGGCCCTAAAAACTGCTGATCGTAATTCTCTGGTGTATATCCTCCAAAGCGTTTGGGGGCATCTTTTACAAGCGTTAATGGATGAATTAACCCTTCCTCTATAGCAAGCGCATAAATAAATGGTTTAAGGGTTGAACCTGGTGAACGTTTAGCTCTTACACCATTTACTTGACCGCTAATGTCATTATTAAAAAAATCCACAGAGCCTAATTCAGCAACTACTTCCATAGTTTTATAATTTAGTAAAATAGCAGACGTATTACTGAGCCCGTCTCTATGCCTGCGATTAATGTAATTTCTTGCATGGCGCTGAAGTAAGTTTTGTAAATTAAGGTCTATCGACGTTTTATATTCTCCATGCTTTAGGTGCGGGTACTCGCTTTGTAAATTATCAATAAAATGTGGGGCTTCAAAAGGCAAGTCTGAAGAGGCATATACCTTTATCGGTAATTGCATAGCTGCTAGCCAGTGTTTATCGTCTGGGTACTTTTCAAGCCAACGAGTAAACAGTTTTTTTCTTGTTTCTAGCAATACGAGTTTAGCCGATTTTTTAATGGGATTTCGTTTGGTTGGGTTTTGCGGGATTAAGCTAAGTAATAATGACTCAGGTAAATTAAGATCAATAGCTGGTTTCTTAAAATAAATTAAACTGGCTGCACCAACACCTTCAATATTTGATCCATAAGGCGCTAAGTTAAAATACGCCTCGAGTATTTGATTTTTACTGTAGTGTCGCTCAATTTGTAACGCTCGAAGTATTTGTTCTACTTTTCCAAAAATAACATGCGTGTTCATCCCAAAGTGCAACCGGGCTACTTGCATTGTTATTGTTGACGCACCGACTCGGTGACTTCTTTTAATATAGCTAGTATAAAACGCATTTATTAAAGCAATAAAATCGACACCAATATGCTCATAAAAGTCTTGGTCTTCATACAGTAAAGTAGCTTGTTGAATGCTCAAAGGGATTTTATCTATTGGCGTCCATAATCTATATCTATCGTCTGCGGCTAAATTTAAACGAAGTAATTTATCACTGCTATCGTAAAAAGCCGTTGAGTAAGCATTGGGCTGGGTAATATCAGGCTTTGGAGTAAACAAATACAACAGCACTGCAAGCAGTGCTGTTGTAAAAAAAGCCGTTTTTATTATAAAACTAAACTTTTTATTTAGCGGCGGTAACATCAAAACGACCCGATTTTGAGTGCGCTTTAATACTTAAATCATACATAGATTCAGCATAAGCCGATGGCACTACAAAGCTGCCAGATGCAGTAGCCTTAATCTTGTAAGTAAGCTCAGTCATGCTATCGCCAAAGCTGCCATATAATATAACGCGATCCTCTCGTATATCTTTATAATCAGAGGTCCAGCGATTATAACTATTGCGAACGCTGTCTCTGAGTACTTCAAACCCACCAGGTAGTAAATCAATAACAGCAACATCCGAAATATTTTTACCCGTTGTACTACGCACTCGTAATACAACGTTTAGTTCTTGACCTTGAACAGCGGTGGTTATCACATTACCTTTATCGTCTTGGTATTCTCTGACAACTTCTAAACCATTACTTAATGACTTTTGTGGCACGTTTGTATCAAAACCAGCTTGGCTCATCATGTAAAATGAGCGAGGTGGCGCTAATACATCAAGCGTTTTAACGTCATTTAAAAACGAGGCTTTAGGATAAGGTGTATAGGTTACGTCTAATGCCTTTTTTTCTGCCATTGTCGTTGTTGCCATTATTTTTACATCTTCAGGCTGGGCTTGTGATAACGCAACTTTTGAGTATGCCGTCATAGCAAGTACAGACCAAGCAGACGACAACGTGTTGTAGTCTCCTTTAAAAATAGGGTCAACGACATTAAACAAATCATCTTTAGTTAACTGCTTTAAGCGAGCAGGAAAATGTTTTGATAACAAATAAATATACTGTCCGTCGTGAGCTAAACGTGAGTCGTAAGCGCCCCAATTATCGTGTTGGGTATCTTGCCCAATTTTATAGCTATTGATCAGTGCTTGCGCTTTGTCGTTTGCACGTAATAGCTGATAAGTTGCGCCCATAAACGCGGACGTTATATCTTGTTGCCATACTTTGCTATTACTCGCATTTACACTTTTTTCTAAATCAGATAAGTAATTAGTTGTTACCTCACCTTGTCGTGTTAGCAAATAAATGGCATAAGCGCGGTTTCTGTCATTCGTCTCTAAAGATCCGCTCGCTATACTGCGCACACCTTCAAAACCACTGCTCCACATATCATAAGGTATTGCTACGCCCGCTTCTTTTGCATCTAATAAAAAATGCATAACATAAAGAGAAGAATAAATAGATGCACTAGAATTACCCGGCCATAACATAAATCTGCCATCAGGTAACTGACGTTGACGAAGGGTATCTATTAAGTTGTTTATACGCTCATGTTTATAAGATACATCGCCCATATAACTTGGGTGTTCTAAATAACTCAGCACCGGAAACACACTACTCACTACTTGCTCGGTACACATATGAGGAAAGTTATCTAAATAATTAATAAGACCATCAACAAGCGCTAACGGGCTTTGTGAAGCGGTAATATTATTTTGTGATAAGTTAGGATATAGCTGTCTCGAAACCGCTATTTCTTTTTTACCTGATTCACTAAAGCCACTTTCAAAGCTACTAACAAATGCAACCGCAGGGCGCACACTTAACGTTGCCGTGCGTTGGCTAACATTATCACCCGATAACGCAGTAAATGTAATTGATGCAGCGCCAAGCTTATCAAGCACTTTCACTCTAAACGTTAATGTGTCTTCTGATTTTTCATCAATATTTAGCGTTAATTTTTTATCGCTTATTATTTCAATGTTGCTTGAAGTAAGCGCTTCTACCGTAATTGGCAGTTGTTTACCTGAATCCTCAACGCCATTAGCAATACCAAGTACAATATTAAACTCATCGCCTGGTGCTGCTGTCGTTAATACATTAGGAGTTAATACAAAGGGCCCTTTCACAAGTGTTGTACTTTCTTTAACACCAACACCCTCGTCATTTACGGCAATAGCAATTACACGTACCTGACCTGCAAAAGTATCTGGGATAGTAAACGTATGTTTTTTCGTTTTAGCATCAGCCGATAAAATACCAGACCAAAATGCGACTGGTTTTTGTACCTTACGAGAAAACGGGTTAAGTTGCTTGCTCTTGCGGTTCATTGCCATTGAGTCAGCATAACCACCACCCGCAGCTGCAAGCTCTTGCACTAGTTTAAATTCAGGTAAAATAAGATCAACAATTTGCATAGTACTAACTTCTAAAGCACGTTTTTGTAAGAAGTGATTTAACGGCTTTGGCGTCCGATAATTCGCCACTTGTAAAATACCTTCATCTACAGCAAATAACAGAACACGTGAAGGTGATTTGGCACTATATGAAATGACTAAATCGTCACCTGGTTTTACTTTATCAGGTATGTTTACGTCAAAATCTATTGCGCGTTTACTACGATCAATCGCAAATGGTTTAACTGCGTAGCTTAATGGGCTTGTAAATATTTCTTTCGATTCGAGGCTTCGAACAAATGAAACATTAACATACGCATTGCCTTCTATCCCTTGAGGTAACGTTATTGTTTGTATGCTACTTGTTGTTTTACTCTCAAACCATTTAAAAGCGTGTACTTTATTGGTTTCAATTGTAATTAAACCCGAGCCAACATAAGGCGCTACAATACTTATTTCGATTGTTTCGCCAGGTTTGTAATCCGGTTTATTTAATTGAACTTGCAGTTCAGCATTTTTTTCAAGCTTACCCGCTAAGTTACCCGTGCCGGTTATCGTAAACGATACCCTACTGACGGTATTCCCTTTGCCATCAACGAGTTCTATTAAGTAATCACCTGGTTCAGCAGTGGGTAATTCGTAGTTTGCGCCATCTTGTTTAATGTAAAACGGGTTGCTTGATATCTGTTTGTTTTTTCTAACCGATTGGTACTTATAAGTGCCGTTATTTTGTTGCACCAACGTAGATACATATTGTTGTTCTATTAAATTTAGCGATAAATCATCACGAGCTACTTGCTCAGTTTCTGAATTAATATTAATAAATTTTACAACACGTTTTGACTCTTTTGATATGTAGCTTAAATCGCCATCGGCTTTATAACCAACTAACTGCTCAACGGGTGAAACAAGCACCGAGCTGCTTGCACGAACACTTTTACCACCGCCTTCTTCATACCCTTGTACTGCAAAATTTAACTGATAAGTACCTGCCTCATAGCGAGTTAAGTCAATATCAAATTCTGCCTTGCCTTGTTCATCAGTTTTGGTTTCGGTTAATGATTCATAACTGTGTCTAATATTTTTTCCTTCACTGTGGGGATCAGAAAACACATAATCTTTGTATTCATTAAAGTAAAAACCAGCTGGAGATAAATGTAAATCAGCAGTAACACGTCTATTTTGAGCAGGTGTACCAAATAAGTTTTGAAGGCTCACCAATGCTTTAAATTTTGAGCTGTTTACCCACCCCTTTGCAGATGATTGAGAAAATTGACTACTAATTTTCAATCTATCGGGTACAAACTCTTCAACTTTAAACTGAGTACTGCCTAATTGGTCGCGGCTATTATTATTTTTAATAAGTTGGACCGATACATAATACGTTCCGGTATTGGCGCTATTTTGTGTTTTAAAGTCAAAATCAAGCAATCCATACTTATCTAAGCTCACTCGTTTATTATAAACAGTTGTCCCTTTAGGATCGGTAATTATAAGTTCAAGCGGTATATCGCCCAGTTTTGCAAAGTTTTGTTGCTTCACAATCGTGGCAAGTTTAACACTATCGCCTGGTCGATAAATTCCACGGTCAGAAAAAACAAACGCATCTATTTTATTACTACCACTGAGCCCAGAACTTACACCGCCGGTATCAAACCGAGAGTAGTTAACCATTCGAGCATAGCGATTATAAGGAATAAAAGACATGTCACTTTTAGTTTCGACTACAAAAGCAACGGGAGTTTGATCATCAGTAAACCACGTTGTGTTGTCGAAAAATGCGTGCCCCTCAGAATCTGTTTTAGCATTTAAAATAACTAATCCGTTTTTACCCAATAACGACACCTTCGCTTTTGCTAACGGTTTTCCTGTTTCAATAGATTGGACAAATATATCGCGAGATCCATCTGCATTATTTTTTACCAAAATACCTAAATCAGTAATAAGGATAAGTCGTTTTTCTTGGGGGCCATATACGTAATTATCTTCTGTATTTAACGCTTGAGCATTTATAAAAAATAAGCCTAAACCAACTGACTCATTATACTTACTACTCAAATCAATAGATGAATAGACCGCTTTTTTAGGGTGCTCCGATTTTAAATTAACTTGTCTGGTAAAAATTGAACTTATGTTTTCTTCTGTAAAGTAATAATTATTAAATTCTGGATTAGAAATATCACCACTGGTTTGACTTATAAGGTGGTTAATTTGATTGGCTTCTACCCTACCTACTTTAACTTGAAGTGCGTTTACACCGCGGGTCAAAAATGACAATTTATGATCGCCATTTTTTGATAATATAGACCCTTTAGACATAATATTTACTTGTGTCGGATAAGCCGGCGTATCTAAAATAGTGTCGTATTTATTCACCATCCTAAACTCACCCGTCGACTTTAATCCCTTATCAATCGCGATATAAACTTGCTGGTTTTGAGGGGCGTCAAACGTAAAACTGTGTAACTTAGCGGTATCTTGCGCGGTAGGAATCGCATTTAACTTAACTTTTTGAGATTGCTTAAGCACTGCATCAGTAACCTCTCGTGGACTACCGAAGTACTTATAATTACCTTTTGAATCTTTAGTCGGTAATACGTAAGCAACTGTTTTACTAACCACATCTTGCGATGAAATATCATCTGTGAAGTCTAAAACAAGTGTTTGTTCGGGCTCCCCTTGCGTATTTTTTACCATCAACACATTGGCAGTATTTACTCTAAAAAAGCTATTTACACTTGGGATCAACACGGCGTCTTTAATCTCTACTGTTGTTTGAGAAGGACCCATAACCGGCTTTACACCGCTATTAAGAACAAAATACAGATAGCTTTCGGTATCTTGAATACGTATTTGCTCTGAAGTAATGTAAATCTCTCGTTGATGCTTGTCGTAAGTAACATCAAATTTGTATTGTGCTAGTTCGTTTTTGCCATCTTGCTCAAGCGATTGAGTCAGCTTTAAATTATTTTTTATGGTGCTTATATCTGTTGGGTGAGTCGCTTTTAATGTTGCAATCACCTTGTGACTTTTTTTAACGTTAGGATCTTGATAAAAAGCGAGTGAGCTAAGCGTTAGTTCAAAATCGGGAGTTTTAAATACATGCTCATTATCGCTTAGATGTATATCACTTTTAAAAATAGATGAATCAAAACGTACCTTATATTCTTGCCCTGCTGACCAATCTTGTTTTGGGATAAATTTAAGCTGGCTTTCACTATTCCAAGACCACTGTCCAATTAGCTCAGGCGTGACTTTTATACCTGTGGGAATCACTTTGCCAACAAGCGCAAGCTTTGCGACAGAGTAAGGCACTACATCCGTGTTTTCTACATCATCTAAAACGGGAGTAAAATCAATATAAAGCGGTTCAGGGTTTAAAACATCAGATAAAGTGGTAACAGCAGGTGTAGAGTGAGTTGCTTTGTAACTAATTGGCTGTGGTAAGGAAAGAAAAAAACAATAGCCTGCTATAATTAATATCAACATTAGCACGGCGCTAAAAAATGCTGTTTTGCGCTCTTTAGCAAACCTAAGCACATTATTTATAGCAGTAATTAACCATTTCGGTTTATGCCAAATAATGACACCAAATACATTTAAAATAACAAAAAATGTGGTCAGTAAAACCCACACACTGCCAACTGTTTTTTCGGTTACATTTACGTTGCCAAGTAAGCTTGCAACCAAACTAAACAAACCCGTTCCTATGGCTGAAAAAGCAATACTCATAAATAAACTAGCTATTTTGTGAGCGAGTTTACTTTGTTTAAGATTAACCTCTTTTGGGTTAGCCTCTTTTGAATCGGTTTTTGTATTCACGTTCAAAATCCTTTTTCTTTATACTGCAATATCAATAAATGAGAGAACTCATACTTATAATCTGGTTATTTATATTCTTGTGGGACGAAACGGTAATGCCCCGTAATTTTAAAATCGAAAAGCATGTCGCTTTTTTCAGGTCCTCGACCAATATTATGAACAATTAATGGATTCCCTGTGTCTTTTGCTAACTCATTCACAACCATACCAATGTGCGGCAAATTACCTGGCAGCATCCACGTTACAATGTCACCCGTTTTATAGTCGTTCACGTTACTTGATTTAGCGAGCACTTGGCCATGATTTTTAAAGTAAGCCTGTAAGTTTGGCACACGGCGGTGGTCTATATTTTTATCCGGTTTGGTTAAACCCCAAATACGCTTAGAGGGATATAGCTCAAAGCTTTTTAACATGTCCTCATGCACAAGCTTTTGCAAATCAATACCTAAAAGTCGATATGATCGAATAACTACATCGGTACACACCCCTACATTAGCGGGCACATCGCCACCCGGATAAGTAATAGAGCGATAAGACCCATCGTAGGTAACGTTATGTGTTGTTCTTTCAAGTAACGCAGCCACAATATCGTCATCAAACGATGCCGCATAGGCATTTACACTAAGTAAGCTCAGTAAAAAAACAGTAAAGCGTGTCATATGCAATCCTTTGAAAATGTTAATTAACTACAACGCTTGAACCACGAGTTCAGGCACGTTTATTTTCTTGCCATTATTTGTCAAGTGCTTATCAAGACCATACGCCATGACTTCAAGTGGCGCAGCTGCATAACCAACCTGCTGAATTTCGGTTATGTAACGCAACATAAAAGCCCCTGCACCAAGTTCACTCCATTGGGCTACGTGAACAAGTTCATGAAAATGCACAGCTAAATTATCAGCTACGTAAGGAAGCATGTAATAAGTGTTTTTGTATGTAGTACCTGCGGCATCCATGTCAATAAAATCGTCTAATCCCATTTCACGCAAAAAAGGAAAGTTAGGTTTGGGTATTTCATCGACAATAACGTAAAAGGCATTTTTTAAAAATTCGACAGGATAAAACCCTGCAAACTCACTAGCAAATTTCTCACAGCTAATTCTTTGGGTTTTATATTTAATATTTGTTGCATCAATCCATTGTTCTATTTGTTCGAGCACGTCCTTCCTCCAAAATACTCACTTAACATTGTATAAATGTTGTAAGCCAACAACTCAATTGTAACAAAAGTAAATTAACGAATCTCTTTTTAAAGTACAAAAAGCTGCTAAAAAACCACTTACCCTCTAATCAACTATATATTTGGTAATGTGCTTTAAAAACACAGGTATTGTTACTGTGTCCTTATTAGTAGTAACTTGTAATTATTAACTGAATGCAATTGTGTAAATAACGGGTCTGGTAAATTAATAAAGCGTCATTACCAAAAATAACGAGTTTACTTATGCACCCAGATATACAAAAAAATCTTAAAGTAAAACCTGCTCACATCGTCTCATTTATTGTGTTTTTATTAGTTTCAATGTCTACGCTTACCGCTCAGATATATGCCGCTGATGCTGTATGGCCTTCAAAAACCGCTTACAAATATGCAAATGTAAACGGTAAAAAGATATTTTACCGAGAAGCTGGCATCCAGCATAAGCAAACCATTGTGCTTTTACATGGCTATCCGTCGTCTTCACACAGCTACCGAGAATTGATCCCGCTTTTATCAGGTCGTTATCATGTAATTGCACCCGATTATTTAGGCTCAGGATACAGCGAACGCCCAAACCCAGAAACTCAAAAATATACTTTTGAATTACTAGCTCAATACGTTGAAGGGTTACTAACAACGCTTAAAGTAAAGCGCTACAGCCTATATATGCAAGACTTTGGAGCACCTGTAGGCTTTAGAATGTTGTTAAATAATCCTAATAAACTTGATGCACTTATTGTACAAAATGGTAATGCGTATTTAGAGGGGCTAACCCTACCGAGGCAAGCATTTTTTAAAGCCGCGAATGAAGATAGTTCAAAAGCGCAGAGTGATAAAATTTATTCGTTCACATCCGAGCAAGCCATTATTAATAAGCAGTATTTACGAGACGTACAAAGTAACCCAGAAGTGATGAGCCCAGATAGCTGGACGCACGATCTTCACTTTTTACAAACCAAATCCGATAGATTAATTCAGGTGCAATTGCTACAAGATTACTACAACAACCTTCTCGACTATCCAAAGTGGCAAGCTTATTTACGCAAGTACCAACCACCAACGTTAATTGTATGGGGTAAAAACGACCCTGCGTTTATAGCCGCAGGCGCTAAAGCATACTTAAAAGATATACCGAACGCTGAACTGCATTTACTCGATTCAGGGCACTTTAGCGTTGAAGAAAAACCAGTAGAAATTGCAAAGTACATTGTCGATTTTATGAATAAGCTAGCTCAATAGTAAGCCTTTTCTTTTGGTTTAGTATTTATAGCAAACATAAAAAAGCGCTGAGGGTATAAACCATCAGCGCTTTATTAAGCTCAAGCTAAATCCACAAAAATCACATTTAATATGGATAAGTTATGCTTTTATGTATTTAACCTTCTTCTTCAATAAGCGACTCTAGTAGGTCGTGTATTTCAGCTTTAAGCTCTTTGTCTTCAATTTTATTGGCGCTGACTTTAGCATTTTGAAGGTTTTTAATAGCTTCATCTTTTTGGCCAAGCTCAAGCTGTAATGTAGCCATTGAAAAAGAAACCGACGACATGTGATCCTTGTTATTAATCGCAATCGACTTTTCTAATGCTTTTTCGTAAGTAGTGATTGCATCTTCTAGCTCTTCGGTAAAATCAGCTAAGGTTTCCCATTGTACAGGGTGATCTTTTGAGGTGTTTTCATTTTCAATACAAATAGCTTTTAACTCTGCAAATAACGATTCAAACTTTTCACGGTTATTTTTGTTAGCCGCCGCCATTAAATCTTCTGCAAGGTCGTGTACCGCTTTATATACTTTTGTGTTCATCATCACTGGTTATCCTTTAATGCAGCTAAACTTATTTATTCACTCAATTTAGCTAAAATGTATCATTACAGTCATTATAAAATGTATTTAAACAACTGATTTATTTAATTTGGTGTATAACGTAATAATACATTAATAATGAACATCGCGTAGGCGTTAAACACACTGCAATTAAACTTTATCGAAATTACTCTTGGTAAACTTACACACTGAATAAACTTGCAACCCAATCCAACGTAAAGATGGTCGTAAACACTTTGAGTGCAATGACAACTGTAAATAATAGGATGATTACCGCTTTAGCTTTGCTACTTTTAAGATTGTTCCAATACAATAACTTTGCATTAAATTCTGTTTTTAACTTAGTGACAGCCTCTTTCATAATAACGCCCTGCTTAGGTATCTGCGCTCAGCAACATTTAACAATCACACAATTGCTCAAGCGGGGTTTGTAACATTTTTCGCTACCTTTAGAGTAAACCATTAAATAAAGCCTGTACTATATAAAATGTAACAAGAGGATTTAACAAATTATTGTATCTAACTATTGTTTAAACACCCAAAAATTAAAGGATAGGTAAATTCAGTAGAGCGTTAATAATAAATTTGGTGCTACACTAATAAATAACTTAAATTCGTTAACAGCCAACTAAATTAGCCAATTATGAAAGAATGCAACCAGTGTGGTAAATGCTGTATTAAATATGGCGGCGGCGATTTAAGCGCAACGAAAGAAGAAATAGATTTATGGGAGCTTTTTAACCCCGAAATTTATGAATACGTTAAAAACTACGAAATTTGGTTTGACCCAAAAACAGGCTTAAGACTTCAAGTGTGCCCATTTTTAGAAATTGCGCAAAAAAAAGATCCTCTCGCTAAAAACATGTATACCTGCAGCATTTACCTCGACCGCCCAGAAGACTGCCGCCACTACCCTAGCCTTATTTCGGAGATGATCCGCGACGAATGCGAAATGATTGAATCTGTAGATATAACAAACCAGACAAGAGCGCAGCATAAACTAGATGCGATAATGATAGATAGCCGCTATTAAATACATAGATTTACCAGCTAGCGCTATGAGCTATTCGGCCATATGGATAAGTTTTCTATTCACAAACCTATTATTTGAATTTCTATAATATTGGCTTAATCGTCATTTTTAGATTATTCATCGCAAAATACAAAGTTATACTATAACATTGTTGATTCGTTAATTTTGCGGTGTTATATTATATCACAACATAATAACCACGAACCAATATATCCATGACAAAGTTAACATTAATCTCCTCTGCTATTTTTTCTGTTTTATGTTCTCAATCAGCTTTGGCTGCAACCGTTACTGGTAAAGTAATGGATGATAAAAATCAACCAATTAAAAATGCCTCTATCCATGTGCATGGCAAAAACCAAAGTGTTAAAAGTAATGATTTAGGCGAGTTTGCTATCGATATAGATGCAAACAGCCAATTACATATTAGTAAAGACAACTACATAGACTCTCGTATTGCTGTTACCGAATCTTCAAATAATCTGTCTGTGTCACTTAAACCAACATCGGTTGAAACAGTGGTTGTTTATGCCTCTGCACTTCATAAGAACAGCCTAGAAATGATATCGCCAGTAAGCGTGCTCTCAGGTGATGAATTAAGAAATAAATCTAAACCAACACTTGGCGAAACTCTTAAAGGTTTACCAGGCGTAAATGCAAGTTACTTTGGCCCTGTATCATCAAGCCCAATTATTCGTGGTTTAGATGGCCCTCGCGTTAAAATTACACAAAATGGGTTAGATGCCAGCGATGCTTCGCGTATTGGCCCAGACCACGCGACATCAAGCGACAGCCTAGCGGCAGAGCAAATTGAAGTGTTGCGCGGTCCAAGTACCCTACTTTATGGCTCTGGTGCAATTGGTGGCGTTGTAAACGTGGTTGATAACCGTATTCCTACTAGCAATATCGACGAGCTTACAGGCGCTGCTGAATACAGCCACGATACGGTGTCAAATTCAAACACCGTAGCAGCAAAACTTGAAACAGGTAATGAAGGCTTTAACTTTCATTTTGATGGTACTAAGCGCAGCGGCGATGATTACCAAACACCGACCTTTACTATTGCCGACGATGATGGCGATGTTGAAACCGAAAGCTCGGTAGAAAATACTTTTATTGATAGCGAAACACTCAACTTTGGTACCAGCTATGTTGGCGATCACTTAACGATTGGTTTTTCTTACGGTAGCATTGAGACTGATTACGGTATTCCTGGGCATGAGCATCATCACGATCACGAAGGTGAAACTGAAGAAGAGCATGCTGAACATGAAGATGAAGCTGCTGAAGAGCCTGTTTACGCACATTTAGAGCAAGACCGCTGGCAAGGGCTTGTAAGTTACGCTCTTCATAATAACTGGATTGAAACCATCAACCTACGTGTTGGCTATACAGATTATTCACACAGCGAAATTGAAGATGGCGAAATTGGTACTACTTTTAAAAATAAAACGACTGAAGCACGTTTAAATGTAGAGCATAAGTTTGCTGATTGGCACGGAATGATGGGCTATCACTATAGCGACTCTGACTACGATGCAATTGGTGAAGAAGCATTTACACCCGCGAGTGTAACTACAACTAACGCATTATATTTACTAGAAGAGCGTGAATTTGGTGATGTAACCGTTGAACTTGGCGCGCGTATCGAAGATTACAAAATAGAAAGCCAAATTTCGGAAGTTGAGCATGGTCATGATCACGACAATGACGAAGCTGAAGAAGAACACGACGAAGAAACGCTTGGTTACAGTAAAAGCTTTACTAATTTAAGTGTATCAGCGGGTGCAATATGGCAGTACAAACCGGGCCATAGTATTGCGACAAGTATTTCTCATTCAGAGCGAGCACCACTTTCGGCAGAGCTTTTATCAAATGGTTTACACATTGCAACAGGTACTTATGAGCTTGGCCTTGGTTACAACATTGAAGGTAATGAAGCGCATTTTGAGCCTGAAAATATTAAGCAAGAAACTTCAACTAACTTAGATTTAAGCTTTAGACGTTTTAGCGGTGATTTTGGTTACACAGTTAACTTTTTCTATAACGATATTAAAAACTTCTACTTCCAAGAAAATACAGGTTTAGTTTACGATGAAGAAGATGGTTTAGAATCGGCTATTGGTGCACATGATGATGCCGTTGCGGTTTATCAGTTTACCAGCAAAGATGCAGAGCTATATGGTATTGAATTTGATGCTCACTATCAAATTACATCAAGCGCTATGGTTAAAGTATTTGGTGACTCAACTCGTGCAAAACTTAAAGATGATGAAGGTAACCTACCGCGTATTCCAGCCAATAAATTAGGCTCGGAGCTACAGTATGATTTAGGTGATTTACAACTAACGCTTACAGGTACTCATTACTTTGATCAAAACGATGTAACTGCGTTTGAAACACAAACCGATGGTTATACGTTATTTGACGCACAAGCTAATTACCAACTTGATTTAGGTGCGGTAGATGCACAACTTTATATAAATGTAGATAACATTACCGACGAGTTAGGTTTTGTACATAGCTCATTTATTAAAGATAAAGCCCCACTACCAGGCAGAAACTTCCGCTTTGGTGTTCGTGGTTATTTTTAATAATTAAAAACAGTTTTTAGTTTATATTTTTACAAACCGCATTTTATTAATGCGGTTTTTTTATTTTTAGAATATATAATATCAACACGCAGTAATACTTAATCGATTTGAAGGATTAAACCTGACGCTAACTGCGTTAAGAATTTCTGATATACGACTGCATGGAGGCAGGAGGCAATGCAAGAGCAATTAGTGATAACAACTAAATAACGAAATTTTTGCCTTGTTATCGACACGATTTTCTTAGCGAAAAATAGATTACTTAATTAAGCTAATTGGTATAAAACTCTTAAATTACAAACACAAAAAAGCCGTATTCAAATTGAATACGGCTTTTTAAATTCTTAAATTAAAATTTATTTAATTTAAGAAATGATTTCGTGTAGCTCAACATCAAATACAAGCGTTGAGAAAGGTGCGATTGCAGCACCTGCGCCACGTTCACCATAAGCAAGCTCATGAGGAACGTAGATACGCCATTTAGTACCTACAGGCATCATTTGTAATGCTTCAGTCCAGCCTTTGATCACGCCACCAACTGGAAATTCAGCTGGTTGACCGCGCTCGTATGAGCTATCAAACACAGTACCGTTAATAAGTGTACCGTGGTAATCAACACGTACTGTAGACTCAGCTGTTGGCTTTTCGCCTTCGCCAGTTGCTAGTACTTCGTATTGAAGACCAGACTCAGTTACTGTGATTTCAGGACGTTTTGCGTTTTCTTCTAAGAATGAAATACCTTCTGCAGAAAGTACTTTAGACTCTTCTTCACGACGAGCTTGAATCTCTTCGTTGATTTTTTCAAATGCAGCTTGGATCTCAGGGATCTCAACTTGAAATGCGCTACCAGCGTACGCATCTTTCATGCCTTCAAATACTGAATTTAGGTTTAAGCCTTCAAAAGGATTAGACTTAAGTTGCTCACCCATTTGTAAGCCAATACCGTAACTTGCTTTTTCAGCATCTGTAGTAAAATTATCTGACATAATGTGTTTTTCACGTTTTGTTAGTTAAAAGACGCGACTATGCTATCACAAAATAAACCGCGTTTGGGGCTAGTTTTTGCTGAGTTTTAGCTTAATTAGGCCAACAATATAACTACAAAGCGGCAAACTGAATAAAATTCCAACAAGTAGAGGCATTGTTAGTAATCCTGATTCGCCAAACAGTAAAAATGGCACTACAAGCAGCCCTATACAACCAATAAAAACAGAGCCAATAACTGGCCAATGCTTATCGTATTTGGTAATAAGATGGGCAGCTAAAACATTAAAACCAACACCATAAATTAAACCGGTAATTAATGGATACTCTGGTTGAGCGTCTATAGCCATTTTTACTAATAAGCTAATAGCACTTTGATAGCAGTAACCAAATACCGTCCATAATAAAAGATGTTTTATTAATTTCTGCGAGGTTGGTAGGTTTGTTGCTTTAGTCATTTAGAAACTCCACAAAGCAAAAAACCGCCCATAAGGCGGTTTTTTTTAAATAATGGTGGAGAGATAGGGATTTGAACCCTAGATGGGCTATAAACCCATGCCGGTTTTCAAGACCGGTGCATTCGACCACTCTGCCATCTCTCCGCACGGCGCGAATAATATGGCTAAATACATAACTTGTAAAGAGCTAAATAGAAATTAATATAAAATATTAACATATTGGATAAAATAGACCCACTTTGTTCTTTTGTTAAGCTCTTCACTTTAATAAAAGTGTAGTTAATGGACTAAAGTTAAACACATTAATAATATTGTTTAGGTCTACGTGCAATCCAAGAGCAGATTAAACAAGCCAATATACTCAGTGCGGTAAAGGTAACGCCTTGAAAAATTAAATCGAATCGATTTAAATCATCACTTGGTACTACAACAAACATAAAAGCAGGTAGCACACTAAGCGATAAAACGTAGCAACATACTTTAAATGCACGCCCAAAGTCGAAACGTTTGGACTGGTGCATCCACCATGTTAACAACACAAGCATACCCATCGCTGAACCGGCTATAAAGTGTGATGCATTTGTGCTCATTGCAACATACAGTGTTACAAAAGCACCAATGATTCCCCAAATTGACCATGCTAGCCAATTCTCTTTTTCACGTAAAAATAAATTTCCCATAGTTTTCGTCTTCTTTATCGTTATTTTTATTAAGACTTTCCATAATGTATCAAAAAACAACCGATTAAAAAACAAACTGAAGAAGATTTAGTAAATTTAGTGCTTCCAAGCGCTTCTTACAGCCAAGTCATTAACTTTTAAATAATACTCTTTGTAACCTTAATGAATTATGACTATGTAAGTTGCGCAAAGTTCATACTATTTCACAAATTACTAAAATAGTGTTCTGGCTTATGGCGAGGCGACTTTTTACAATCGACTTCGGGTGTACCTATATATAAATACCCTACTATTTCATCTTGCTCATGTAAGTTAAGCGCTTTTTTAACCGCGCTACTTTGTGCAAAGTAGCCTGTGCGCCAAACACCGCCTAACCCTTGGGCAAATGCAGCTTGTTGCATCGCTAATACACTACAGCCTGCGCTTTGTACTTGTTCTATTCGAGGAACTTTTGGGTGTTCTTGATATTTAGCAATTGCTATTACAATCATAGGCGCACGAAGGGGAAGCTCTTTAGCACGGTTAATTACTTTTTCTTCTTGTTGCTCTGCCACTGCACTTTGATGGTAAATTTCACCCAGTTTATTGCGTGCATCACCTTGAGCAACAATGAACTGCCACGGTGCTATACAGCCATGATCAGGAACACGTAATGCTGCTTGCTTAATTATGTCGAGCTGCTCAGGCGTAGGGCCCGGCTCTGTTAGTTTAGAGTCTGATTGGCGGGTAAGTAAAAGCTCGATAGCGTTCATAACGATTCCTCAAAATTCAAAACGCTAGAGTAACATTTAAACCCTTAAAAAATAAATACCGAGAAATTAAAATGCAAAACGGCCGCAAAGGGTTAAGCTATGCGGCCGTTAGTAAAGCAGATTGAATACGTTATTCTTTTACAATATTTCGCCTTAACCAGTAATCTATACTAACAAAGCGTCCTCCTCCCATAAAAAATAAGCTAAGGAGCATTGCAAAGTAAATTGCCGAAAATTCTATACCGTTGTTTAAAATAGACGGCTTGCCCTTTTCGTATAGATAATCAGGAAACCCGTGTTCTTCAACTAAGCCACGAATTTTACCTATTCGGTCTTGTACTTCTAGTGAGTTTTCAAGGCTTTCTTTAGCGCCCGGAATTGATAACCAATCGAGCACTTGCGCAGCACTTGTTTCTGGATTAGTTGGTGCTATTGCAAACCAACCATTATGCCAATGCACTGAGGTTGCAGCGACAACCATTGTGAACATAAGTGGGATACTGACCAAGCGAGTTAAAAGGCCAAGTAATAAAAACCAACCTCCTAAAAATTCACTCCAGCCAGCTAAAAAAGCTAGTAAGTCAGGAAACGGTAATCCTAAACCCCATTCATTATTACCAAACCATTGAACTACATCTGGAGATGCTAAAAAGTTATCAAAGAAACCTTCTGTCTCACCGCTTATAGCAAGTTTGTTATAACCTGCAATGATCATAACAGGGGCTAAAATCAAGCGAAATAGCAATGCAGGTAAACCATCTAAAAATGATAGTTTACCCAATATTGCATCATAAAGATTGGTTAGTTTGTTCATGCGTATCCTGTGTGTTCACTGTTTATTAAGTTATAGACTATAAACAGCAAAGACCGCATGAATTGATAAACTATTTCAATTTATTTACAAAGGTTAAATACTTCTAGCGACCTGAAGAGCTTCAAAAATAGCGCGTTTAGCATCAATAGCAGCAGCTAGTTTAGCTCCGCCTATAACATGTACCTTTGCATTATCTGTGTAATTTTCTAGCACTTCGTTGTTAGAAACCTGACCAATACAGGCAATAACCGTGTCTACTGGCAGCACTTGAGTTTCACCAGCAACATTAATAGTTAGTCCGCTTTTATCAAAGCTTTGGTATTGGCAATCAGCAATTTGCTTAACGCCATGCTGCTTAGCAACTTGGCGATGTATCCAACCCGTTGTTTTACCAAGCTCGCTACCAAAACGACCCGCACTGCGTTTTAACATATACAATTGACGTTCATCTTTATGAGGTTGGGCTTCACACTCAATCCCCCATTGCGTTTTAAACTCGCTAATAGTTTGCGATTTATGTTCGCTTAAAAACGCAACCATATCAAAACCTATACCACCGGCACCTAAAATAGCAATTGATTTACCCAGCTCTACTTCGCCGCGTATAACTTCGTCATAAGCAAATACACGCTTATCATCGCTACACTTAATAGAGGCTTCACGCGGCCTAACGCCAGTTGAAAATACGATGTCATCATAGTTTTTAAGCATTGAATCGTCATAAGCTTTACCAAGCTCTACAGTTACTTTTAATCGCTCAAGCTCATTAGTGAAGTAAGTAAGAGTATGGTTAAAGTCTTCTTTACCTGGTATTTGCATAGCTAAATTAAATTGGCCACCCATTTGCGGTTTTTGGTCAATTAGCGTGACGTTATGCCCTTTTTGAGCCAAGTAACAACTTGCCGATAAACCAGCAGGGCCTGCACCGACTACTAATACATTTTTAGCTTTGGTTGCTTGTTCTAACGGGTAATCTAGCTCAAATGCAGCTTGTGGATTAACTAAACATGTAGCACGTTTATTTTTAAATACGTGATCTAGACAACCTTGGTTACACCCTATACAAATATTAATTTGCTTAGATTGATTATTTGCGTATTTATTAAAAAACTCTGGATCGGCAAGTAGCGGCCTTGCCATCGAAATTAAATCAGCCTCGCCTGCATTTAAAATATCGTTAGCTATTTCTGGAGTATTAATTCGGTTAACCGCAATCACTGGCACGCTCACCACGTCTTTTAAACGTTTTGATGCTTCTTTAAATGCACCTGGCGGCACCATACTCGCAATAGTCGGTACACGCGCTTCGTGCCAACCAATACCTGTGTTAAATATATCAACACCCGCTTTTTCAAGCTCGGTAGCTTGTATGACAACTTCCTCTGGTGTTGAACCGTTTGGGATTAAATCAATAACCGACAATCTAAAAATGATTAAGAATTGCTCAGATACTTTTGCTCTTACAGCTTTAACTATTTCAAGCGCAAGTCGCATTCTATTTTCTAGGCTGCCACCAAATTCATCTTCACGTTTATTGGTGTGCGGCGCCATAAACTCATTAATCAAATACCCTTCAGAACCCATAACTTCAACGCCATCGTAGCCAGCTTTTTCAGCCATATAGGCAGAGTGCGCAAAGTCTTTAATTGTTTTTTTAATCGAGCCAAGCGACATCGCTTTAGGTTTATAAGGATTAATAGGTGCTTTTATTGCACTTGGTGCCTGATTGAATGGATGGTACGCATAACGTCCAGCATGTAATAATTGCAAACAAATTTTTCCGCCGTGTTTATGCACAGCATCTGTGTAAGCGCGGTGCTTAAATACATCGTAATAACTATTAAATGAAGATGAAATAGGTGTTAATTTGCCACGTAAATTAGGGCTGTATCCGCCCGTAATTAACATTGCGGTACCGCCTTTTGCACGTGCTTCGTAAAATGCACGTAAGCGTTTGCGGTTATGCCATCCCTCTTCAAGGCCTGTATGCATTGAGCCCATCACTAAGCGGTTACGTAATTGTGTGTGTTTTAGTTGTAATTGTTGTTCTAACATCTTGTGCCCCGTTAACTGGTCTAACCTGTATACATTAGCTAATTCTGCTTTAATGGCAAGTAATAAGCAATATGTGCCTTCATTTAATTAAAAAAAGCCATAAAAACATGTATTAATAGCACCTCATAAACACTTCGTTACGATTTAGCAGTTAAATTTATTTTTATTCTAGGCTAAGATGGAACTAATGTATTAACTGTACCAAATTAAGGAGCTATTTTGATAGCAAAGGTATTTAAAGGTATTTGGGCTGGAATTAACTTTTCTCGTCGTTTAATACTCAACATTCTGTTTTTATTACTGGTAATTGTTTTCTTAGTGTCACTCTCAAGTGACGACGATAAAATAATAGTTGAAAATGGCTCTGTGCTTAGGCTTAACCTAAATGGCCCTATTGTTGAAGAAAAAACATACATAGATCCGGTCGAAGCTGCAATTAGTGATGCTACTTCTGGTTCTGAAGCGCCAAGCGAAATATTACTTGACGATATTGTTGAAGTAATAAACGAAGCGACTAAAGACGATCGCATTACGGTGATGCTGCTTGATTTACAAGAAATGCCTAAAGCGCATTTAAACAAACTTAAGCAAATTACCAATGCTATCGATGCATTTAAACAAGCTGGCAAAAAAGTGATTGCATCGGGTTATTACTATACCCAAGCACAATACTATATTGCATCACATGCTGATGAAATAGCTATGCACCCATACGGTAGCGTAGGTATTGAAGGTTACGGCATGTATCCGCTTTACTTTAAAGATGCACTTGAAAAGCTTGAAGTAACGCAGCATATTTTCCGTGTTGGTACATTTAAGTCAGCAGTAGAACCTTTCATTCGTAACGACATGTCTGAAGCAGCCAAAGAAGCTAACCGTGTTTGGTTAGGCGCTCTTTGGAGCGAATACAAACAAGATGTTGCTGCGGTTCGCCCATTTGATGAGTCAAATTTCGACGAGACAATGGACGTATATCTTGAAAAAATGAAAGCTGCAGATGGCGATGCAGGTAAATATGCACTTGACCACCAGTGGGTTGATTCTTTAAAAACAAATCAACAAGTTCGCAAACAATTAATTGATTTAGTTGGCGCACAAGAAGATGGCAAAACATTTAAGCAAGTTTCATTTCGTGAATACTTAAGCTTAGTTAAACCACCGATTGAATTTGATAACCCTATTACCGAAAAAGTCGCCGTTGTAGTTGCTAAAGGTACAATTGTGGATGGTGAGCGTAAAGCTGGAGAAATTGGTGGCGACTCTACAGCAGCCCTACTTCGTAAAGCACGCCTTGATGACAAAGTTAAAGCGGTCGTACTGCGCATTGATTCAGGTGGCGGTAGTATGTTTGCCTCTGAAGTTATTCGTGCAGAAGTATTAGCGCTTAAAGCTGCTGGTAAGCCTGTTATTGCCTCTATGAGCTCTGTAGCTGCATCAGGTGGTTATTGGATTGCCTCTGCTGCAAACGAAATCTGGGCAGCACCGAGTACTATTACAGGTTCAATTGGTGTATTTGGTACGTTTATGACATTTGAAAAAACCTTATCTAAAATTGGTGTTTATTCAGATGGCGTTGCAACAACCGAAATGGCTGGTTTTTCTATCACTCGTCCCCTAAACGAAAAAATGGGTCAAGTAATTCAGATGAGCGTTGAAGAAGCATACGGTCGCTTTTTAAACGTTGTCGCTGATGCCCGTAATATGACGCCTGAGCAAGTTGATAAAATTGCCCAAGGCCGCGTATGGATTGCATCTCAAGCACTTGAACTGGGTTTAGTAGACAAACTTGGTGATAAACAAGATGCTATAAAAGCAGCCGCAGCACTTGCAAAACTTAATCACTATGAAGTTAAAACCATTAAACAAGATTTAAGCTCGCAAGAAAAAATGATTCAAAACATTTTTGGTAACGCGTCTATTAAATCGATGCTTGGTTTACAAACACAAAAAACATCTGTGTTAGCAACGCAAGCTAACTTGCAAAGCGTTATTAACCAATTAAGTACTGAAGTTGAAAACCTTAAAGATTACAACGATCCACAAGGTGTATATGCACGTTGTTTAGTGTGTAATGTTGCACAATAAAAGTGCATAGCTTTACCTAATCAGCTGTATTTAAAGTTACTTAACGTTATACTAAGCCCAGTTTTTTTACTGGGCTTTTTTTATGAAACGTAAACGCATTTATATCGCTTATACTGGCGGTACTATAGGTATGAAAAAATCGAGTCGAGGTTATATTCCTGCTGAAGGTTTTTTAACAGAAACCGTAGTGAACAACGCAGAGTTTAACCGTGATGAAATGCCTTTGTTTGATATTCACGAATACTGCCCTCTTATAGATTCTTCAGATATGTCTCCTGAGCATTGGCAACTTATTGCTGATGACATTAAAGATAAATACCAAGATTATGATGGTTTTGTTGTGCTTCATGGCACCGATACAATGGCGTATACAGCCTCAGCACTATCGTTTATGTTCGAAAACCTAACTAAACCTGTGATTGTAACTGGCTCACAAATTCCGCTTTCTCAATTACGCTCAGATGGTCAAGTAAACCTTCTGAATGCAATGTATTTAGCGGCAAATTATCCAATTGCAGAAGTAAGTCTATTTTTTAATAACCAACTGTTTAGAGGTAACAGAGCAACTAAAGCCCACGCCGATGGATTTAATGCATTTGCGTCGCCTAATCTTGACCCCTTAGCGTTATCGGGTATTAGTATTCAACTTATTAAAGGCCAACTTAGTCCTTATGTTGAAAATGAGCTGCAAGTTACTCCTATTACACCTCAACCCATTGGTGTGCTTTATTTATACCCTGGTATTAGTCAAGAAGTGGTTAAAAGCTTAGTTAATGGCAATATTAAAGCCTTGGTGTTGCTTAGTTTTGGTGTAGGTAATGCACCGCAAGATCCTAACTTTTTATCAATACTTGAAGAAGCAAGTAAACGTGGCGTCGTTATTGTTAATTTAACCCAGTGCTTAAAAGGCCATGTAAATATGGGCGGCTATGCAACGGGTAATGCACTGTTAAATATTGGTGTTATTAGTGGATACGATATGACCCTTGAAGCGTGTTTAACTAAATTACATTATTTATTTAGCCAAAAGCTAGAAGTAGAGACGATTCGTCATTTAATGCAAGACAATTTACGTGGTGAATTAAGCCGTTAAATCTCACCGCGCCTAAAATACAAAAGGCACGCTAAATAGCGTGCCTTTATCGTTTTAAACAACTGTTTATTACCTAACTTTAGCGTCGATATCTACTAAGTCAGTTAAATGGCATGTTTCACCGCTATGGGTTTTAACGCCGTGCTCACCAAAGTAATCACGCTGGGCTTGAACTAAATGCCCATTACTCGGTGTGGTTAATGTTGCTAAATACGTTTGTGTAGCACCCAATACAGGGAATGCTAAACCAGTCATTATTGCTTGGCCGGTAATTTTGCGCAAAGAGTTAGACTCTTTCTCAAGGGTATCAATAAATTCAACACCTTGTGCAACGCTATCAAGGTAGTCAGCACGAATAATACAACCAGCACGCCACGTTTGAAGCGTTTTAGATAAATCAACTTTCCACTGATGAGTACGTGATGCACCTTTAATTAACGCTAAACCTTGGCGATACGCTAGTAAGCTTGCAAGTAAGAACGCTTCTTTTAGCTCTTCTAAATCAATTTCAACATTGTTAGTTAGTTTAGATGCATACGTCATCTCTTGTGCAGCCGTTGTATTACATGCATTAGTTAAATGACGAGCTTGTACAGCAGCAACAAGTGAAGGAACTGCAATACCAAGTTCTAGTGCATTTTGCGCAGTCCAAAGACCAGTACCTTTAGCGCCAACTTTATTATCAATTAAGTCCGCAAGCGGTACATTATTATGATTTTCAAGTGACAATATGTGGCTAGAAATAGACAGTAAGTAGCTATTTAATTGACCTTCTGACCAGTCATTAAATATCTCAGCCACTTCTTTTGGAGAACGATTAGTGCCTAAACGAAGTAATTGGTACACTTCTGCAATAAGTTGCATAAGTGCGTATTCAATACCGTTGTGAACCATTTTTACAAAATGACCACTTGCTGATTGACCAACACGTGCAAAACACGAGTCGCCATTATAGCTAGCAGCTACTTTTTCAAACCATGGCTCAATACGTTCCCAACCACCCTCAGAACCACTTGCCATCATTGCAGGACCATGGCGAGCGCCTTCTGCACCGCCAGAAATTCCCATAGTGGCAAATTCAAATTTATTTTGGTATTTAAGTTTACGCGTTATACCGTCTTTATAATTACTATTACCGCAATCGACAATCATATCGTCACAGTTAACGCCGGCCTCTACAAGTTCATTACAAACTGTATCAACTAACTCACCAGCAGGAACAAGTAATAAAATAGAACGAGGTGCCTCTAAACGCCTTACCATGTCTCTTAAATCAGAGACAATGTGAAGCCTATCAGCCATGCCTTGAGATTTAGCACAACTTAGTAACTCTTCACCCGCATGTGGGTTTTTGTCATAAGCGACTAGCGTTATCCCTTTTTCAATCAAGTTTAGGGCAAGATTTTTTCCCATAACGCCTAACCCTACTAATGCAACTTGCATCTAGTGTCCTCCTCGGTAACAACTATTTGGTTAGAAAATTCAGTGTATAAATTAAATAATACCGCGTGCATTATACCCATACAGTCATAAAATACTAATTATGAGTCAATACAACATGCTTTTTTATTACAGATAAATAAGCTACGTAATTATATCAAACATCAATGGTCTCGGGGTGACTAAAAGCAAAGCTAATTGAAATTAAGATCATTGACGCATTCTGACACCGGTGTCATAATGATGACACAATAGTTTTGTATAAAATAGTGGCAAACCTTTGAAGTTTGCACATAACTAAAATATTTTATTCTAATATAGATATTTTAAGTCAACAAAATAACGTCAACATGCTTTCACCAAGCAAACAGGAGAAATTGATGCTAAGACGCACGAAAATAGTCGCTACCCTTGGACCTGCTACCGATAGAGATAACAACTTAGAAAAAATTATTATCGCTGGGGCTAATGTAGTACGTTTAAACTTCTCACATGGTGTTGCCCAAGATCATAAAGACCGTGCACAAGCTGTACGCGATATTGCAAAAAGATTAGGCAAGCATATTGCTATACTTGCTGACCTTCAAGGCCCTAAAATCCGCGTTTCTACTTTTAAAGAAGGTAAAGTAACGCTTGCTGTGGGTGCAAAATTTACCCTTGATGCAAAAATGGAAAAAGGCGAAGGCGACATAAACTCTGTAGGTATCGATTATAAAGAATTACCTAACGATGTAAGCCCTAACGATTTACTACTTCTAAATGACGGCCTTATTCAATTAAGTGTTGATGAAGTAGCTGGGCATTTAGTGCATTGTACAGTCACTGTTGGCGGTGTTTTATCTAACAATAAAGGTATTAACCGTTTAGGTGGTGGCTTAACTGCTCCAGCATTTACTGAAAAAGACAAAGAAGATTTAATAACTGCCGCTGAAATTGACGTAGATTACATTGCCGTATCATTCCCACGTAGTGGCGACGATATGCGCTACGTACGCTCACTTGCTGAAGCGGCTGGTTCAAAAGCACAGTTACTTGCTAAAATTGAACGTGCTGAAGCCGTTGAAACCCAAGAAGCTGTTGATGACATCATTTTAGCCTCTGACGCTGTAATGGTTGCTCGTGGTGATTTAGGTGTTGAAATTGGTGATGCTGCTCTTATGGGCAAGCAAAAACTAATTATTCGTCGTGCTCGTTCATTAAACCGTACTGTAGTAACAGCAACGCAAATGATGGAATCGATGATCGATAACCCTATGCCTACACGTGCAGAAGTTATGGATGTTGCAAATGCTGTTCTTGATGGAACAGATGCTGTAATGCTTTCAGCTGAAACAGCTGCAGGTGATTATCCTGAAGAAACAGTTGCGACTATGGCACGCGTTTGTTTAGGTGCTGAATCGCAAAAAGAAACGCACGTTTCTAAACACCGTTTAGATAGTCGCTTTTCTAACAATGCTGAATCAATTGCGCTTTCTGCTATGTATGCAGCTAATCACTTAGATTCTGTTAAAGCAATCATCACACTCACTGAATCTGGTAGTACGGCTAAATTAATGTCGCGTATCAGCTCAGGCTTACCAATCTACTCGCTTTCACGTCATGCCAGTACATTAGGTCAAACAGCACTTTATCGTGGTGTTTACCCAGTATTTTTTGATTCTACAAAAACTGAAAAAGACGGTATGGTAAAAGCCGCGCTTGATACTTTAGTTTCTCAAGGGTCTTTACAGTCTGGCGATACAGTAATTATTACTCACGGTGACTCAATGGAAACTGTGGGTGCAACTAACACAATGAAAATTGTAACTGTTGCGTAATTAAACGCCGAATATAAAAAATGCGAGCTTAGCCCGCATTTTTTGTGTCTGTAATAAAAGCGTTGGCTTTAACTTGCTAATGCCGCTTTAACCTTATCTCGGTAGCTACGGCTCACTTTTAATTCTTGGCCATTTTCAAGTACTAATAAATACTCACCACTTACTTGTGTAACCAGTTTACTAATTTGTTTTGTATTTACTATTGCGCTGCGATGTACACGCACAAATAACTGAGGGTCGAGCTCTTGCTCAAGCTCTTTCATTGTTTTACGTAGAATATGCGTTTGTCCGTCTTCACAGTGTAAACACATATAGTCACCTGCTGCATCAACCCATTGGATAGTCGCTACAGGTACCCGTATAATTTCACCCTGCTCTTTTACAGCAAGCGATTCTGGGTAACGTCTGTCTGTTAGCATATCGCCAGTGGCTAATTTTTTAAGTATTTCTTCGCAATTGTTACCAGTAATACCGGCTACAAAACTCGCTAATTTTTTCTTATGGGCGTTGTCTTGCTGCGTTTTTAAGTAGGTATGCACTTTTTCTACCGCCTGTTTTAGTCTGTTATCATCAACGGGTTTTAAAATGTAATCGAGAGCATGAATTTCAAACGCTTTTACAGCAAACTGGTCAAAGGCCGTTACAAATACAATCGCTGGTAATGCTTTTGAGCTTTCGCTAAGGGCTCTTGCTACTTCAAAGCCATTCATACCTGGCATTTGAATATCTAAAAAAACCAAATCAATTTTCTCGCTTTGACACATTTCAATTGCATCAGCCCCTGAACTACACAATTTAATTACTTCAATATCAGAGTATTCTTCGAGCCTTACCGCTAAACCTTTTCGTGCTAACGGTTCATCATCAACAATGAGTGTTTTTATTTTAGTCATTTTTCACAGCCTTCTCAAAAGGTACTCGCAGATTAACTTTTAATCCACTTGGCGTATTATGTGATAATACAAACGAATAATTATTTTCATACAACGTTTTTAATCTATCTTTGGTATTAGCGACACCTACGCCTTGAGCGTTAACTAATTGGCCATCGAGTATGTCAGTTCCTGGGCCGTTGTCGCCCACTTCTAGTAATAACTCATTCGCAAATACCTGTGCTTTTATATCAATTACTCCACCTTCTGTTAGATGGGCAATAGCATATTTAATCGCGTTTTCTATAATAGGTTGCAAAATTAAGCTCGGTACTAAAGCCTCTTTAGCTTGCTCGCTTATATCTACATTTACCTTTAATCGCTCATCAAAACGTACACGTTCTATTTCTAAGTAAAGCATGAGCGCATGTAACTCTTGCTCTAACGGTACTTTTTTTATTGGATCGGTATTTAATGTATAACGTAGAAAGTCACTTAACCTTGCTACCATTAAGTTAGCATCTTTGTTTTCTTTAACCAAAATTAAAGTAGAAATAGCGTTAAGTGTATTGAATAAAAAATGGGGGTTAAGCTGATACCTAAGCATTTTTAATTGCGCTTCGTGTGCCATAGTTGTGGCTTTTAGTGCTTTTTGTCGCTCACTTTGTAATAACTGATAGTATTTAACACCAAAGTACAAACCACTCCAACATAAAATAATATATACAGAATCTAAGCCTTGCTGCAGGTAATAAAACCACTCCTCTGGTCTATAACCATGGCGGTATATTTCCCACAAATTAAATTTTTGAACGACAGCCCATAGAGTGCCCGTTATATAAGAGGCACCAAATACTACAATCATTAATACCCAAGGCGAGGCATTCCAAATTTTACGGTAAATATACCTAAGCGGTACTGTCATTAAGCAACCAGCGTAAGCATTCAATAAAATAACAAATACGTATATATCACGCATTTCAAATACTTTAGAGCCAATATAATTTACTAACGCATAACCAATCCAGCCTGCAATTTGCAAAAGCCAAAAAAAGCGTTGTCTGTTATCGACTAAAGATTGCCAGTTCAAAATAGATGTTTACTCCGTATAGTTAAAGACTAATTCCATAAAATAGGCGCTTGTTATTCTTTATTATTTTTACCTATGTAGGGCTAATTTTAATAAAATTAGATAGTCTTATTATATAGATTTATGAGTTTGCATAGCACTACAGCCTACCTTGCTTTTTAATAGTCTTACCGCAAACAAATAGTAGATACACTAAAAAAGCGAAAGGTTATTCACCTTTCGCTTTTTAAATATAAATAGCTTTGTGTAAATTAAGCTAGTTTGTCTGATGCTACTTTGTATGTTGGATCTTCAATCACATTCACTTCAACCAAATCGCGTGCTTTATGCAACAACTGCGTACAGTCTTTACTTAAGTGACGTAAGTGAAGTTGTTTACCTGCTTTTGTGTACTTATCAGCAAGTGTGTCAATTGCTTCTATTGCACTGTGATCAGATACGCGGCTATGCTTAAATTCAACAATTACATTTTTAGGGTCATTTTTAACATCAAATAACTCTGCAAAGTTTTTAACTGAACCAAAGAAAAGCGGGCCATGTAACTCATATACTTTAGCGCCTTCTTCATCAATATAGTTAGTTGTGTATATGTGCTTAGCATGCTGCCAAGCAAATACTAATGCAGATACAATAACACCTACACATACTGCAATCGCTAAATCGGTAATAACAGTCACACCCGATACAAGTACTATTACGAAAGCGTCAGATAGAGGCACACGCTTCATCATTTTAAAGCTGGCCCATTCAAACGTACCTAATACAACCATAAACATAACACCAACAAGTGCAGCTAGTGGGATCATCTCAATTAAGCTTGAAGCGAATATGATGAACGCAAGCAACATCAATGCAGCACTTATACCCGATAAGCGAGAACGACCACCTGAGTTAATGTTGATCATTGATTGACCAATCATTGCACAACCACCCATAGCACCAAACATACCACAAGTAATATTTGCAGCGCCTTGGCCTATACACTCTTTATTACTATGACCGCGAGTTTCTGTAATCTCGTCAATTAAGCTAAGCGTTAATAATGATTCAATTAAACCAATAGCCGCTAAAATAAGTGCATAAGGAAAAATAATTTGTAGCGTTTCGAAAGTAAACGGTACCATAGGAATATGAAATTGAGGTAAACCGCCTGCAATTGTTGCAGCTTCGTCGCCTGTCATTCCTTTCAAGAAATCAACTACAGTATGCGCTTCTAAGTCCAAACCAATAACTAAAGCGGTCACTGTAATAATAGCGACTAATGTAGAGGGTACAGCCGTTGTTAGTTTAGGTAAAAACTGAATAATAGCCATGGTTAAAGCCACTAAACCAAGCATAATATATAACGGGTTACCCGTCATCCATTCTTGTCCGCCCATACCATCAGGCACTTTAAATTGTCCTAACTGAGCGAGAAAAATAACAATAGCTAAGCCGTTTACAAAACCAAGCATTACCGGATGAGGAACCATGCGGATAAACTTACCGAGTTTAAATACACCCGCGAGTATCTGCAGTATGCCCATGAGCAATACGGTCGCAAATAAATACTCAACACCATGATCAAGCACTAAACTTACCATAACAACAGCTAGTGCACCGGTTGCACCTGAAATCATACCAGGGCGGCCACCAAATATAGCCGTAATTAAACCAACGATAAACGCGGCATATAGACCAACTAAAGGTTCTACATTTGCAACAAAGGCAAACGCAACAGCTTCTGGAACTAAGGCTAGCGCCACAGTTAATCCAGATAGAATATCGTTTTTAGCAGAGCTAGGCGCCCTACTGAGTAAGTTAAACATTGAGTTCCTCAAATGGTGTAATGGGTATCAAAAAAGCGCTAAATTCTACCAAATTAGCGCTCAGTTAACAATTGTCATTATATGGTTAAGCTAAACTAAAAGAGGTTTAGCTTTTAAAAGAAGTGCTTTTATAAAGGGAGGGAAGTACTACGTTTTACACATGTCATTGTTACATTAGAATGTACTTCTTGTACATACTCTAAGCTTAGTAAATTATCGCGTACAAAGTGCTCATAACCTTCTATGCCTTGTGAAATTATGCGTAGCATAAAGTCCATTGTTCCGGCCATGGTGTAACACTCTGTTACTTGATCGTAACTCATTATAAGTTTTTCAAATTCAGCAAGGTTCTTTTTACCGTGATTTGATAAACGCACATGTGCATATACAAGCATATCAAAGCCAAGTTTTTTCTCATCTAAAAGAGCCACTTTGCTTTTTATATAACCATCTTGCTCTAGCTTGGCAATTCGACGCCAGCATGGAGATTGAGACAAGCCTACTTTATCAGCAATTTCTGCGGTTGATAAACTAGCATCTTGTTGTAAAAGTGCCAATATTTGGCGATCTACGTGATTTAGAGACATTTTATTTCTTATTTATCAAATAAACTGGTTAAATTATACAACCATTTTAAAACTCAGTCTGCTTATTTTTAATTTTTATGCAGTTTCCCAAACTTCAAATAAGTAACTTAACCAAACTTACCACTCACAAAAGGATTTGTTTGCTTTTCAAATCCAACCGTAGTGTCGCTCCCATGCCCTGCCAATATTTTAGTATTATCAGGTAAGGTTAGAATATGCGTCTTAATCGACTCTATAAGTTGTTCGCTATTCCCCTTAGGGAAATCAGTTCGCCCTACTGAGCCTTTAAAAATAACATCACCTACAATAACGCATTCATAGTCTTGTTGATAAAACACAATATGACCAGGTGTATGCCCTGGGCAATGCTTCACTAAAAAGCTAAGTTTACCTACGCTCACGGTGTCGTTATGGTTTAGCCAAATATCCGGATAAAAAGGCTCAATGGGTTTAAACCCGAACATTTGTGCTTGCATAGGTAAGTTTTCAAACCAGAAGTACTCATCTTTTTGTGGGCCAATAATTTGTACGTTAAATTGATTACGTAAAATATCAGCCCCACCCACATGATCTAAATGCCCGTGCGTTAACCAAATAGCACTTAATTCTAGTTTATGCTCATTAAGGGCTGCTACTATTTTATCAGGGTCGCCACCTGGGTCTATGACTACGGCTTGTTTAGTTTCACTACACCAAATAATACGACTATTTTGTGCAAACGCAGTGACGGGTATGGTTATAATTTGCATATTAGATTTCTTTACTTTTTTGATCCGGGATAACAACTTCTTCTTCAAATGACATCAATATTGGGTACTTTAAGTACGCTTGATCATAAAATGGACTTTGCTCATATAACCAGTTTAATCTCGCATCAGCGTCGCTTGCGAACGATTTATCTTTAAGCTTTTCATCAAACTTAAGCGCTAGCTTTGGATTGTCTTTTAGCATTTGGCGTGCAAACGGAATTAGTGCATAGTTTTCCATATACTCAGTACGCTGAAAAATAGTATTAAATTCCCCCCATGCAAAAAACGAATCTGGTGCTTCAGGGTGCAATAAATGCACAGCAAGCTCACCTGCTTTTTGTTGAGTATTGACTTGATACCAACCATCTAAATCTACATTTATAGCAGGGACGTAATCAAAACTTGCTGACACTCTAAAACGGCCTTCAAAGGGTGCTTTATCAAACGTGTAGTCTGCCACCTTTGCTACTTTTAAAGGCTGTGTGTTTGCCCCTTCAAGTTTATTAATAGAGACACCATGTAACTTTAGTTTCTTAATAATATTGCGATATACAGGCGGAATAAAAAAAGCTTTAGGTACTTCAACTGTATGTTGTACATCTTTTTGCCAATAAATAGGTAAGTCGGTATATGTATGTGCTTTACCCAAATACTTCACTTCATTTTGGCCTGAGAGCGCATTCATGCTTGATGAATACTCAATACCTTTAAACTGCGCAATCGTATCAGCTTGCTTGGCATAGCCACGCTTTACTATTAACTGTTTAGGAACAAATTCCTGTTCTTTTTTTACTGCATTAGCTAATTCATGACTGTGCTTTGATAGCGCAGTAATAGCACCATCTAAAAATACGTAAGTTCCTAATACACGTTGCTTGTAAGGCTTCAATGAATGATTTTCAACTAAAATAGTCGGTAATGACTTTAAATCACCCCAACCATTTGAAAAGCGCGGCGTAGCAACCCATCCCGCTAATCCTTTTTTAAAGTCGCGCTTGTCCATAACAAAAACAAGTGGCCCTGGCATGTGCCCTTGCTTAGCTAGCGTATCGTCAATCAGAGGCTTAAAAAACTGGTTTAGTGCATCAGATACCGCAGGCGACTCGCTTGAAAATACCGGATTGTAGCCATAAGTCACATCATATTGGTAATCTGCGCCGTCGGTTACGTGTACATCAATGTATAAATTTGGGTTGTAGTCGTTAATAACCTTTAAAACACTTCTAACTTCTGGGGTATCTAATTTAGTAAAATCGCGATTTAAATTAAGGTTATTAGCATTTGTTCTAAAGCCCATTTTTGCAGGGCCCCGTTGATTGATGCGATTGAATGCACTGCTACGTTCGTGTCCATCTACATTTAAAATAGGAATAAATAATATGTTTACCTTTTTTAAAATGTCACGGCGCTTACCCGTCGCTATATCTCTAAGCAACATAAACATGGCATCTTTACCGTCTATTTCACCAGAATGTATTCCTGCCTGAATAAAAATAGTTGGCTTAGTGCTATTAGCCATTTGCCTTGCTTCAAAAAAACCTTGTTCACTGGCAATCAACATTTTTATTGCACGCTTGCTATTACTATAGCCAATGGTTTGAGATTGAAACTGAGTAGGGTTTGCAGCAACTAATCTATCTACAAATGCCATTGTATTTGCATAATCTGGCGACGCTTCACCTTCTGACAACTCAAAATCAGTAGTTAACGGCCCTTGTTTTTGTAAAAGCTCTACGCTTTTCCCCTGCCACTCAATTAATGGAGGTAAGTGTGCGTCATACGCCACACTTGCAGATAAAACTAGTAAACTTGCAAACATAAAATTCTCTAACAAACGCCTTAATTATATAAATTATATCAACTAAATTTTTTATAATGAGGAAACTGCGGTGATTCAACAAAAAAATGCAGCCAATTACATGTCACTCATTCACACCTGTCTTTTAAGGCTATATAACGTTATTAATGTACAGTAATTCATTACATTACTATTTATACCAACTCGTAAAAATACTTAATCAATTTAAAGGATTACATCTGACGCTAACAGCGCCAAAAATGTCTGATATACGTCTGCATGGATCCAGGAGAGTGAGTAATGATGGAGCAATTGCCAAGAACAACTAAATAGTGAATTTCGCCCTGCTCTAACGTATTTTTTTATCGATAAATAGAGCTAATATAAGCAGATGGGTATTAATTTGAAAAAGCCGATTTAGCTCAGCTATAAAAAAGTGTAAGTTATTAAATTACAGGCACAAAAAAAGGAGCCATAGGCTCCTTTTTAATACTTATATGAAAAAGCTTAAGCGGCTAGGCCTTCTTTTGCTTTTTCTACAAGCGCTGCGAATGCAACTTGGTCATAAACAGCGATATCTGCAAGGATCTTACGATCGATTTCTACAGATGTCTTTTTAAGACCATTGATAAAACGGCTGTAAGACAGACCATTTTGACGTGAAGCAGCATTGATACGTGCAATCCATAATTGACGGAAAGTACGTTTCTTCGCACGACGGTCACGGTAAGCGTATTGACCCGCTTTAGTAACAGCCTGGAAAGCTACGCGGTAAACACGTGAACGTGCTCCGTAGTAACCTTTTGCTTGTTTTAAAACTTTTTTGTGACGTGCACGTGCGACAACGCCGCGTTTAACTCTTGCCATTTCTAAAAACCCCTATTAAGCGAACGGTAACATACGTGAAACTAGACCATGGTCATTTTTATGAACCATCATCTTAGGACGTAGGTGTAACTTACGCTTAGAAGTTTTCTTAGTCAGAATATGACGAAGATGCGCTTGTTTACGCTTGAAACCGCCAGAAGCAGTCTTTTTGAAACGCTTAGCAGCGCCACTGTGACTTTTTAGCTTATAAGCCATTGCAATAACTCCAAATTGTATTGCTTTTAAATTAGTAAGCAGGCGTGAGATATATTTCTATAGCTCCACTTTTAGGCCTAACTTACTGCCATGTTCCGGTGAAGACCCAGCATAAATGCCGCAATCTTACTTTAATACCGGTTAACTCAGGTGAATATTCGCATATTACTTGCAGACCTGAGCTAATTTCGGTGCGTATTATCGCTTAAAAATTATTTTTTAGCAACAGGCGCCATCATCATAACCATTTGGCGACCTTCAACACGATTTGGGAAAGACTCAACTACTGCAAGTTCTTCTAAATCGGCTTTGATACGGTTTAATAATTCTATACCAATTTCTTGGTGAGCCATTTCACGACCACGGAAGCGGATAGTAATCTTAGCTTTATCGCCAGCTTCTAAGAACTTACGTAAGTTGCGAAGCTTAACCTGATAATCACCTTCATCCGTACCAGGACGGAATTTGATTTCTTTTATCTGGATTTGCTTTTGCTTCTTCTTCTGCTCTTTTAGTTCTTTGCTTTTTTCAAAGATGAACTTACCGTAATCCATGATTCTACAAACAGGCGGCTCAGCGTTTGGACTGATCTCAACAAGATCAACACCCGCTGCATCGGCCATAGTTTGCGCGTCTTGTAATGACTGAATTCCAGCTTGTTCGCCTTCAATGTCAATTAAACGAACTTCTTGCGCTGTAATTTCTTCGTTAATACGATTTTTTTGAGCTGTTTGTTGCCCTTTCTTGCCGCCTCTAATAGTACGTTCCTCCAAGAATATCAATAATATAAGCGTGTAATTGGCTGTTTGTTAATGCCTTACACGCTCGATTTTTACTGTCGATTTTTAATTTCTTCGCTAATTTTAGCTACAAAATCATCGACATTAAATTTGCCTAGGTCTTCACCTGTGCGAGTACGCACTGCTACTTCTTGTTGTTCAACTTCTTTATCGCCAACAACAAGCAAGTATGGAATACGCTTCAGTGTATGCTCACGGATTTTAAAGCCAATCTTCTCATTTCTCAAGTCAGCAGCGGCTCTAATTCCAAGTTTATTTAATTTTTGTACTACTTCTTTAACATAAGGAGCCTGTTTATCGGTAATATTCATAATTACCACTTGCTTTGGCGCAAGCCACGTCGGGAATAAACCAGCGTACTCTTCAGTTAAAATGCCAATAAAGCGTTCAATAGAGCCTAAAATAGCACGATGTATCATTACAGGTGTACGACGTTCGTTATTTTCTGCTACATAAGTAGCGCCTAAACGACCCGGTAATGCAAAGTCTAATTGCACTGTACCACACTGCCACGCTCTGTCTAAACAATCGTATAAAGTAAATTCAATCTTCGGACCATAAAACGCGCCTTCACCCGGAAGATAATCAAATTCAATATCGTTTAGCTTAAGTGCTTCGGCTAAAGCAAGCTCTGCTTTATCCCACATATGGTCTTCACCAATGCGTTGTTCTGGGCGAGTAGATAGCTTAACTACAATCTTCTCAAATCCGAATGTTTCATATGTATCATAAACCATCTTAATACACGCTGAAACTTCGTCCATTATCTGCTCTTCGGTACAGAAAATGTGAGCATCATCTTGTGTAAAGCCACGTACACGCATTAAACCGTGTAGTGCACCTGATGGTTCATTACGATGACAACAACCAAATTCAGCCATACGAAGTGGTAAATCACGGTACGATTTTAAACCCTGGTTAAAGATCTGCACATGTCCTGGGCAGTTCATTGGTTTAATCGCGTATTCACGCTTTTCAGACTCAGTGGTAAACATTGCTTCTGAATATTTTTCCCAGTGACCTGATTTTTCCCAAAGTGAACGGTCCATCATCATTGGACCTTTTACTTCTTCGTACTCATATTCGCGTAACTTTTCACGTACAAATTCTTCAAGCTCGCGGTAAATGCTCCAACCATCGTTGTGCCAAAATACCATGCCTGGCGCTTCTTCTTGCCAATGCCATAAATCAAGCGCTTTACCAATACGGCGGTGATCGCGCTTTTCAGCTTCTTCAAGGCGTTTTAAATACGCTTTAAGTTGCTTTTTATCGCCCCACGCTGTGCCGTAAATGCGTTGTAGCATTTTGTTTTCTGAATCACCACGCCAATATGCACCCGCAACTTTCATTATTTTGAAGTTTTGGCAAAATTTCATGTTAGGAACGTGAGGTCCACGACACATGTCTACATATTCTTCGTGATGATATAACCCTGGGCGGTCATCTTTAGCGATGTTTTCGTCCAGAATTTCTATTTTGTATGTTTCGCCACGCGCTTCAAATGTATCGCGTGCTTCTTGCCAGCTTACTGTTTTTTTCACTACGTCGTAGTTGGTTTTTGCAAGTTGCAACATACGCTTTTCAATTGCTTCAAGATCATCTTGTGATAATGAATGTTCCATATCGATATCGTAGTAAAAACCGTTATCAATGGTAGGACCAATTGCCATTTTTGCGTCTGGGAAAAGTTGCTTAACTGCATGACCAATTAAGTGAGCACAAGAGTGACGAATGATTTCAAGGCCGTCATCGTCTTTAGCGGTAATGATCTCAAGACGAGAGTCTTCACTAATTAAATCACATGCATCAACACGGTCGCCATTAACACGACCCGCAATGGTCGCTTTAGCTAAACCAGGGCCAATATCGTTTGCAACATCAAGCGTGCTTACAGGGTTTTCAAAACTACGTTGACTTCCGTCTGGAAGAGTAATAACTGGCATTATAAATCCTTGCTACAGTGGTGACACCTACAATGTATCACGTGTATTTTTAATAAATTAAATGAGAATGACTCGACAACGCTTTTACGAATAAGCATTGACTAATAAATGTAGATGCAGAGTCTATTCAACTACAAAGATATATTGTCGCGTGCTGCGCATTTAATTACAAGTTTTAAGGGGTGAAATCCACCCGTTTTGAGCACAAAATGTAACTTTTAGAGCAAAAAAAATCATTTCATTAAAATATAAAAGCATCAACGCACTAATTACGCACCTACAACTATACCTACACTCGCATTTTAATGTGTGTTGCGTATAATACTGCGTAATTAAGTTATTTTAGAGAATAGACATGAGAACATGTGGTGTAGAAATTACCGGTAGTGATGTACTACTTTGTATTTTAAGTAAAGATAATGACGTATTTGATATTCGCGATGTGCGCCAAACACGCTTTACCTTAGGTAACGGTAACGACACTGAAGTAATGCGTAAATTTCAATTCGATTTTGCAAAACTAATGCAAGATTACCAAATTGATTCTGTTGCAATCCGTGAGCGTCAGCCTAAAGGTAAATTTGCTGGCAGCGCAAAGGGATTCAAAATGGAAACTGCGATTCAATTAATCGACAATTTAGACGTACGTTTATTTACCACAACTGAAATTAAAGAACAGGTAAAGCGTAATCCTATTCCTATTGATTTTGAAGAAACAGGTCTTAAAAAGTACCAAGAAAATGCATTTGTAAACGCTTACGTTTACATAATGAAAAAAACATACCGCAGCGACGAAATGTAAACTCATTACTCGTTTAAAAACGCGTACTTACATTGTAAGACGCGTTTTTTTGTATCTAAAAACATGATTAGATTTTATTAATCTAATAATACATTAGTCTAACTGCACTTCTCTTTGTCGACAATATGTGTTTATTTTAACTTTGTAGTTTACATAACTCACACACATTTTCATGGAGAGAGCAATGCACACACACACTATTGCGGTAAAAGAAGTAGAACAAATAAATCACTTACCGTTATCGCAAAGCTATTTTAAAGGTATACAAAGCACACCTTTAACAAATTCAACTATAGGCGAGTACTTTGACTTTATTGTCGACAAAAATCCAGAGGCGTTAGCTGTTGTAGTTCATCACCAGGGTATTCGCTTAACGTATAAAGAATTTCAAAAAGAAGTTAATCAACTTGCTATGGGGTTGCTGGCACTTGGCGTGAAAACAGGCGAGCGTGTTGGTATTTGGTCTCCTAATAATATTGAGTGGTGCTTAACCCAATTTGCAACCGCAAAAATTGGCGCAATAATGGTTTGCATCAACCCTGCATATCGCCCTAACGAATTACAATACGCCTTAAATAGTGTTGAATGCTCTACTCTAATCACAGCATCAAACTTCAAAGGCAGTGATTATTTAGAAATGCTCAATGGTTTGGTTCCAGAACTTGCAACTTGCGATAAAGACACACTTAATTTAAAAGCACTGCCCACTCTTAAAAATATAATCCGCATCGGCGATGAAGCATCTCCTGGTATGTACTCTTTTAACGATGTTATTAACTTGCCAGCACCGGCACATGAGCTTGAATTAAAAGCAATAGGTGCAAACTTAAATGCTGAGCAAGACATCAATATACAATTTACATCAGGCACAACAGGCAACCCAAAAGGCGCAACGCTCACTCATAAAAATATTTTAAATAATGCGCTATTCGTCGCCGAATCTATGCACTTTACGAGCGATGACAAGTTATGTATCCCTATCCCGTTATATCATTGCTTTGCAATGGTATTGGGTAGCTTATTGTGTGTTAGTAAAGGTGCAGCAGCCATTTACCCAGGCGATTCATTCGATGCAAAAACCACACTAGATGTAGTTCAACAAGAAGGATGTACAGCGCTGCACGGTGTACCTACTATGTTTATTAGTGAGCTTGAGCTAAGTAATTTTAACGATTATGACTTAAGTACTTTACGCACGGGTGTAATGGCAGGCTCTACATGCCCAGAGCAAGTAATGCGCAAAGTACAAACACAAATGAACATGCATCAAGTACTGATTGCTTACGGGCAAACGGAGTGCAGCCCCATAAACAACATTACCGAAACAGACTCTTCAATAGAGCGGCAAGTAACGACGGTTGGCCGCGCACTTGCCCATACCGAGGTTAAAATTATTGACGAGTTGGGTAACATTCAACAAATTGGTCAACCTGGCGAAGTGTGTAGTAAAGGTGCAGGTATAATGCGCTGCTATTGGAATGACGATGCTAAAACAAAAGCCACAATAGATGACAACGGTTGGCTACACTCTGGCGATTTAGGTGTAATGGATACAGAAGGGTTTGTCACTATTGTTGGCCGTATTAAAGATATGATTATTCGTGGCGGCGAAAACATTTACCCGCGCGAAATAGAAGAAGTGCTTTACACCTACCCGGGCATTCAAGATGCTGCCATATTTGGTATAACAGATGAAAGGTATGGCGAGGAAGTGTGCGCTTGGATCCAACCAAAAGAAGACGCTGTACTTGATGAGCAAGCAATTCGTGAGTTTTTAAAAGACAAACTAGCCTATTTTAAAATGCCACGACATATCCGTTTTGTAGAAAACTATCCAATGACAGTAACAGGTAAACTGCAAAAATTTAAAATGCGTGAGCAAATGCAAGAAGAGCTAAGCGACAAAGCCTTCTCCTAATTTTTCTCTACAAAAAATCTGAACTCTGAATAATAAATCTACCTCAAGTAACGATTAAAAAGCACAGCCAATTGGCTGTGCTTTTTGTATACTAAATTTATTATAAATCTAACATTCTCTTTTTTAAACGTTCTAAATCAATCGCACTCGAGCGCACTGTTAATTTAATATGGCTGTATTCATATTCTTCTTTAACAACACTCATACTCGATCGGATTTCGCCCACGATACCTTTGGCTGTGTACGGTATAACAATCTCTTCTTCAATCATGTCCTCTTGAGCAATGCCAATAATATATTTGTGCAATTTACTAATATCATCTGGATTACGCGTAGAGGTCATCATCGCATCAGGAAACTCATCCATTAGCGACTGCTGCTGCTCAGTACTTAATTGGTCTGACTTATTCAGTACTAATAATTTTTTGCTGCCTTCCACCCCAACTTCTGCCAGTACTTTATGTACTACTTCAAGTTGTGAACGAAAAGAAGGATCTGAAGCATCTACAACATACAACAATAACGATGCATCATGTGCCTCAGCGAGCGTTGAATGAAATGAAGCAACCAAATCATGAGGTAATTTTTTAATAAAACCAACCGTATCTGAAACCAATATACGAGGCTGCGTAATCGGATACAGCGCACGAACAGTGGTATCTAGCGTTGCAAAAAGTTTGTTTTCACCTTCTACATCACTACCTGTAATTGCGCGCATCATTGATGACTTGCCCGCATTGGTATAACCAATTAAAGCCACTGAGAATAGCTCAGAGCGCTGCGTACGTCTGTCCATCATTACATCTTGAACACTAACAAGTTCGCGCTTTAATTCTGCTAACTGATCGCGCACCTTACGGCGATTAAGCTCAAGTGTGGTTTCACCCGCACCTTTACCCATTTGGCGTTCTTTATCACCTGTTGATGTTTCACGAAGCCGTGGCGCTACATAATTAAGGCGAGCAATTTCAACTTGTAATTTTGCAGTTTTAGTACGCGCATGACGGCTAAATATTTCAATGATAATACCGGTGCGATCAAATACTTCTACACCAAGCTGGTTCTCAACATTACGTAGTTGAGAAGGCGTTAAATCACAGTCAAATACCACTACATCGGCACATGCAAAATCAAGTTCGTCTGATGGAATTTCTGAGGATATTTCTGTTAAAGGGTCTTCATCAAGTAAATCATCTTCTTGCTCGTTTTCAACCATCCCTTTATTGCCGGTAAGGTGTGCTATTTCAGCTAGTTTTCCTGAGCCCAGTACATTAACTTTTTGGGTAGAACTTTGCTTTTGCGATTGTGTACCTACTACTTTAAAGCCTAACGTAGTTACCAAACGAGCAAGCTCTGCAAGCGATTCTGTTGCTTCGTCACCTTTAAATTGTGGTGTACTAATAGAAATAAGTAACGCATTAGGAAGTGATGGTTTTGCAGTTAGTTGCATAATTTTTTGTCTTAATGCACCTAAAGTGCAAACCTAATTTTCATTCGAAAGTAACTTGATCCTACGCTGTTATAGCCCAGCTTTATAGGGTTATAGTTCACTAATGGCGTTAATATTTAAAACTAACCATAATATACTCAATTTTATGGCTAGTTTTAAAATCACATTATATTAAAGCCTTATTGTTCAGCTTTAATATTAAACGACACCCTGCTCAATCATTGCATCGGCGACGCGCTTAAAGCCTGCAATGTTAGCGCCTAATAAAAGGTTTCCAGGCTCACCAAATTCTGTAGCAGTGTCGTTGGCGGTAACAAATATATTTTTCATAATTTGTTTTAGCTTTTCGTCAACTTCTTCAAAGGTCCAACTTTGCATACTCGCATTTTGCGCCATTTCTAATTGGCTTGTTGCAACGCCGCCGGCATTGGCGGCCTTACCTGGCCCATACGCAATTTTTGCAGCAATAAAGCAATCAATAGCCTCTTTTGTTGAAGGCATGTTTGCGCCTTCACTTACTAATAAACAACCGCCGGATAATAATGCGTTAGCGTCTGCCTGTGTTAATTCATTTTGTGTGGCGCACGGAAAAGCAGCGGCAGCATTAAAGCGCCAAACAGCATGCCCATCTTTAGGGTAGTCAATTGCAGAAATATAAATAGCATCGGGGTGAGTTTTTTTATATACGCTCAAGCAATCACGCGATTGCTCTTTCAAACATTTAATAAGATTTAAATCTATACCCGACTCATGATACACAGTGCCACGAGAGTCGCTGCAACTTACTGGTGTTGCCCCCATTTGATAAAGCTTTTCCATAGCATAAATAGCAACATTACCTGCGCCCGAGACCAAGCAGCGCTTACCTTGTAGGCTATCGCCGCGCGCTTGCAGCATGTAGTCAGCAAAATAAACAGCGCCGTATCCCGTGGCTTCTTTTCGTACAAGCGATCCACCCCACAATAAGCTTTTACCTGTTAAAACACCTTCATAGCGCCCAGTCAAACGCTTATATTGACCAAACAAGTAACCTATTTCTCTCGCCCCTACTCCAATGTCTCCAGCGGGTACGTCGGTTGTAGGGCCAATATGGCGATAGAGCTCGCTCATAAATGATTGGCAAAAACGCATTATTTCAGCATCTGAGCGCCCTTTTGGATCAAAGTTTGCCCCGCCTTTACCACCACCGATCGGTAAACCTGTTAAAGCATTTTTAAATATTTGCTCAAACCCTAAAAATTTAATTATGCTGGCATTCACACTTGGATGAAAACGTAAGCCACCTTTATAGGGGCCAAGTGCAGAGTTAAACTCAATTCTGTAGCCTTTATTTACCTGAATATTGCCTTCGTCATCAACCCAGGGAACTCTAAACATAATTTGGCGTTCGGGCTCAACTAAGCGTTGTATAATGGCATTTTTTTTGTATTTTTCTGAGTTTTCTAAGATAGGTTCGAGTGATTCAAGTACTTCTTCAACAGCTTGATAAAACTCGCATTGTGCAGGACTACTATTTTTTAATTGTGCGATTGTGCTATGGATATAATTCATAATTATTCTTCCGTGTTAATAATAAAAAGTATTTATCAGATGTTAAAGTAAACGTGATCAAGTTTATGATTCATGCTTTAAAGTCTTAATTTAATATAATTAACTATTACCTTAGCATGAAAAATTGAGATATTTAACGCGTGCTGCGTGAATTATTTTTGATTGGAAGTTTGATTTTTATGTATTAAAGATGAATTTAAATTCACAGATTTAAAATTAGAACAGTGCCAAGCGAGTTTTTATATTTTCAAAAGGGAATTTTAGAAGTATTAGGTTAGGTATGGGTTTGTTTAAAAATATAACAATTAATGGGTTTTATACTGCATTGCGCTCGCAAAAAACCCACTAACTAAAAGCTAATTAGCTAAAACCAGTTACTCAGCAGACTCTTCTGGACGGTGCTGCTTTTGTACGCCGGTTAAAAACAAACGTAATATTTGATCGTTACAAACACGGTAATGTTTGTTATCTACTTTACGAGAAAATGCGCTTAACTCATGTTTACTTAAATCAAAATCAACAAGTGCAAGTGTTTCTATAACATCTTCTGCTTTCATATTTAAAGCAATACGTAGCTTCATAAAGATAATATTGTTGTTTAGCTTTTTCTCTGGCTCTGGTTGCTCACCTTCGCGTTTGCCACGTTGGGTATTAATAAACCCATTTAAAAAGCTAGCAAACTCAGTATCACTTATTGGGGTAAAAGCCTCTTCACCTTCTTTAGTTAACCATGCAATTACTTGCTCTTTGGTGACCGTATGCTCTGCTGATGCAAAAACATTGACCATAGCAGTATCAGTTAAGTTAAAAGTGTAGCGAATGCGGCGTAAAATATCGTTATTAGTCAAAGTAAATCCCAAAGTGAGGTATAGCAACCAAGCAGTTATTGCTTAATTTTAAATAAGCACCTAGTTTAACAGGTTTACTAATACCACCCTATTAATTTTTATCTGAGCTTCTTATACCTAGTTACCAAGCACCTTGGCAGGATCTACGCGCGTTGCTTGCCATGCAGGATAAATAGTGGCAAGTATCGCAAGCACAAACGTAACAATCACTGTAATACCAATGTCTTCAAGTACTAATTTACTTGGTAAAAACTCTATAAAATAAACGCCCTCAAGTGGATTGGCTCCAAATAATTGGCTTATCCACGTAAAAAGCTCACTTATATTAAGCGCTAATACCACACCAATTAGTGTTCCTAGTGCCACGCCTACAAATGCTTGCATTAAGCCTTGCATTACAAAGGTGGCTAAAATAGTACTGTCTTTCGCGCCCATGGTTTTTAAAATTGCGATATTGCCTTGTTTTTCGCGTACTTCCATTACCAAGGAGGACACAATATTAAAACTGGCTACCGCTATAATTAAAAACACCACAATATAAACAATGGTACGTACCATTTGAATATCTTGATAAAGGCTGCCTTGGGTTCTGAACCAACTGGAAACATACACGTAGTCGTCAATAGTTTGGCCCACTTTTAGCGCTATTTGGTGCGCCGAAAACACATCATCAACACTTAACCGCAGCCCTGTTACTTGAGTTTCATCGTAACCCAATGTTTGCTGCGCTTTATTAAGATGTATAAATGCAGCTGTACTATCAATGGGGCCTCCCATTTCTATAACACCTGCAAGGTTAAGTGTTACGCGTTTAGGCGCTAATAATGACTGACCTTTTTGGCCTATTTGCGGAATAAGTAACGTAATGTTGTCGCCTACTTTTGCATCTAACTGTTTTACTATTTGCTTACCTAAAATTACATCGTCAAGGCCTAACTGGCTGACCAATTTACCACTGGTAAACTGGTTTACCGCCGATACATTACTCTCTAGCGATGGCTCAACACCTCGAATTTCTATCGCTTTTAGCTGGCTTTTATATTGCGCCATCCCATTCACTGCAATAAATGGCGCAGCCCCTGTTACATGCAGTTGTGTTTGTAAATCCTCAACTTTTTGCGACCAATTCGCGATGGGTCTACTTGGTGCTACATATTCCACCTGCGGCACAACGCTTAGCAATCTATGTACTAGTTGTTGCTCAAAACCATTAATTACCGACAGCGCCACAATTAAAACCGCGACACCTAATAAAATACCAATAGTCGACGCTTTAGCGATAAAACTAACAAAGCCGTTTTTTTCATCTTTGTGGCCTGAATAGGCTCTAAAACGTTTACTTAAAAATGCACTAAGCAACATGCTGCGACTCTTTAATAGCTAGTTTTCCATCGTCTAAATAAGCTATTTTGCCCAGCTTATCGGCAAGTTCTAAATCGTGTGTAACTACCACAAAACTGGTGTTTAAGCTTTGGTTAAGCTCATTTATTAAATCGTAAATTTTAATTGCATTTTGTTTATCTAAATTACCGGTTGGTTCATCAGCAAGCACAAGCGCAGGTTTAGTAACCAGCGCGCGGGCAATAGCCACGCGTTGGCGCTCTCCACCAGAAAGCGCAGACGGTTTATGCGAGCTGCGATGTGCAAGGCCTACTTTTTCGAGCATATTGAGCGCTTGAGCTTTGGCTTCTTTTGCACTCAAGCCTTTAATTAATAATGGCATAGCCACGTTTTCAACTGCGCTAAACTCCATTAATAAGTGATGAAATTGATAGATAAAGCCCAAATTTTTGTTTCTAAATGCGGCTTGCTCTGTTCGCGAAAGTTTTGCAACTTCTTGGTTTTTAATTTTAGCGCTACCTGAGCTTGCGGTATCTAATGTGCCAAGTATGTGCAAAAGCGTACTTTTACCAGAGCCAGAACTCCCCACAATAGCGAGCATTTCACCTTGCTGAAGCGCTAAATCAACGCCTTTTAATACTTCAACTTGGTTGCTGCCATCTTGATAAACCTTACTTAAATTTTCACAACTAATTACTAAATCATTCATAACGTAATACCTCTGCTGGTTTTACTTTTGCGGCTTTACGCGCAGGATATAAGGTAGCTAAAAAGCTCATAGCAATACTGGCAAACGCTATTATTACTAAACTCAAAATATCAAATTTTACCGGAAGCTCTATACCCGCCAATAAGTTTAAGCCCATTAATGCAAGTAGCTCATTTATATATAAACTAAATATTACACCTAAAAATGCGCCTATTGCGGTACCAATTACGCCATTATATAAGCCTTGCACCATAAACACTTTTTGCACTTGCGAAGGCGTCAAACCTAACGTTTGTAGTATGGCTACCTCGCCTTGTTTTTCGCTTACCATCATGGTTAAAGCCGATACAATATTAAATACAGCCACCAATACAATGAGGGCAAGCAACATAGACATAATGCGCTTTTCCATAGCAACGGCTGCAAATAGAGTACCTTGGGTGCTGCGCCAATCACTATAATTATGATCTTGTAAAATACGTTGGCTTGCTTCAATAAATTCATCTAGTTCGAAAGGTTCGTGCAATGAAACACTTAAATTTGGGGCGGTGTTTTTATCCAGCTTTAATACCCGTTGTAGTGAAGCGCCACTCGTAAACGCAAGTGCCATATCTATCTCAGATCCGGTTTCGTATATTGCGGCAACTTTAAATAAACGCTGGCTGGGTACTCGCCCAAGAGGTGTATATGTTGAAGCATTAGGCATAATAACGCGAAGCTTATCACCCACGCTAACGCCTAATTTACGACTCAAATAACGGCTTATAGCAATGTTGTAATTTTTGTTTAATACAGTTTTCCAATCGCCTTGCACTATTTTATCGGTAATTTTATACAAAGAACCACTATCGTTATAAAGGCCTTGTAGTAAAACACCGTGCAAGTCTTTATTTGTTTGCAAAATAGCTTCGCCGTGGCGATATAAGCTTACATGATCAACATAAGGAGATTGTTCGAGGTCGGTTTTTAGGGTGTTCATTTGGGTGGCAGTGTGTTTACCTGCGCTAACTTCAACATGCGGAATAAGTCCAAGCATATTGGTTTTCAGGCTATTTTCAAACCCGTTCATTACACTGCTTACCGTAAATAATGCCATTAAACCAATAGCGATACCGGCAATAGAAAAAAACGAAATAAACGATATAAACGCATTTCCTTTAGATGAGCGACTATATCTAAGCCCTATAAATAAGCTAACCGGTTGAAACATATTATTTTTAACACTTATCATAAAAGTATTGAGCAATAGTAGCACGAAAAAAGTGCCTTTGGGTATGGCGTAAAATGTAAGAAATAATTTAAAAATCTGATACTTGGCTATATTTACAGCAATATGTATTTAACCATTAACTCGCGGTTAAGCTTTAAGCCCGTTGACTAAATAATCGAGCAATACCCGTACATTAGTAGCCACAAACTGCCTTGGTGGATATACGCCCCATACTCCTTCTTGCTGTGGTTGATAGGGTGTTAAAATAGGCACCAATTGCCCGGAGTTAATTTCGTTTTCAATGTAGTAGTCTGGGAGCTGTACAATACCGAGCCCCTTTTTTGCGCCATCCACCAGCGCCCAACCACTATTACACTGTAGCCGCCCCGCAATTTTAATGTGTTTATCGCGCCCATTTTCGTTTACGCGCCAGTAGCTACTATTCCCAATTAAACATTCATGGCTGTTTAGCTCGCCTAAAGTATGCGGCTCACCAAATCGAGTTAAATACTGTGGTGCCGCGCACATAATAAACCGCCGCGCACTTAACCTACGCGCTTTTAAGCTCGAATCTTTTAAATGCCCTAGCCTTATGGCTAAATCAAATCCGCCCTCTAATAAGTTTTCTTGTTCGTTACTTAGTGTGGCAACAACTTCGACCTCGGGATGATCCTTCATAAAGTTATGCACTATGGGCATAATAAAGCTCTCTCCGTACATAACTGGTGCTGTGAGCTTTATTTTACCTTTAGGTCTGCTTTGTTGCTGAGCAAGGCCTTGAGTTGCTTCATCCATAGCATGTTGTAAGTGCTTTATTTGATGTAAGTACACTTCGCCTTCTTTGGTTAAAACCACTTTACGGGTTGTACGAGTTAATAGTTGTGTATTTAAACGTTGCTCAAGCGCTGTTACATGGCGGCTAATATGCGCAACCGAAAGCCCAAGCGTTTTTGCAGCCGCAGTAAAGCTGCCCTCCTCCCCTACAGCTATAAACTCATCTATTCCATTCCAACGCGCCATTATTACCATACTGTAAAAGTGTTTTAATAAAATTGAGATTATCATTATTTGAGAAACAAATACAATAAGCACATCACCCAAGCAAATTGGGTCTACAATTATTTTTTAATAGCCAGTTAAAGGAAATAAAACACATGTCTGAATTTATTAAATCAAAAGCTGCCATTGCTTGGGGTCCTAATCAACCACTTAGTGTTGAAGAAGTTGATGTGATGATGCCTAAAAAAGGCGAAGTAATGGTAAAAATTACCGCTACAGGTGTATGTCACACCGATGCATTTACATTATCAGGCCAAGATCCTGAGGGCATCTTTCCTGCTATTTTAGGTCACGAAGGCGCTGGTGTTGTCTATGCAGTTGGCGAAGGCGTAACGAGTGTTGAAGTTGGGGATCATGTTATTCCTTTATACACTGCAGAATGTGGCGTATGTAAAATGTGTACTTCAGGTAAAACTAACCTGTGCTCAGCCGTGCGCGAAACACAAGGTAAAGGCCTAATGCCAGACGGCACTACACGCTTTTTTAAAGATGGCCAACCAATTTATCACTACATGGGGACATCAACGTTCTCTGAGTACACTGTATTGCCAGAAATTTCACTCGCTAAAGTAAATAAAGAAGCATCACTAGAAGAGATTTGCTTACTCGGCTGTGGTGTAACAACAGGCATGGGCGCAGTTACCAACACAGCTAAAGTAAAGCCTGGCGACACTGTTGCTATATTTGGCTTAGGCGGTATTGGTTTGTCTGCGATTATTGGCGCAAAAATGGCCGGTGCTGGTCGTATTATTGGTGTTGATATAAACACCACTAAATTCGATTTAGCTACAAAACTAGGTGCAACTGATTTAATTAACCCAAAAGATTTCGACAAGCCAATTCAAGAAGTTATTGTTGAAATGACAGACGGCGGCGTTGACTACTCGTTTGAATGTATCGGTAATGTTGACGTAATGCGCTCAGCGCTTGAGTGTTGCCACAAAGGTTGGGGAGAGTCAGTAATTATTGGGGTGGCGGGTGCAGGCCAAGAAATATCAACCCGCCCGTTTCAACTAGTAACTGGGCGTGTATGGCGTGGTAGTGCATTTGGTGGCGTTAAAGGCCGTTCACAACTTCCTGAAATTGTTGAGCGTTACATGGCGGGTGAATTTGCTCTTAGCGACTTTATTACTCACACAATGGGCCTTGAAGATATTAATGAAGCATTTGATTTAATGCACGAAGGCAAAAGTATTCGTACAGTCATTCATTACTAATAAACTGCATTCGTAAAATAGCTTATTAATAAGCCGTAATACTTTTAAGTTTACGGCTTTTAAGGATTAAGTATGTTAGAAAATATCTCAAGTGTAAAAGTGTCTGGCGGTTGGCATAAACAATATACTCACAGCTCGCAAAGTACACATAGCACTATGCGCTTTGCCGTATTTTTACCACCTGGCGCAAGTGAGACAAACAAAGTACCGGTACTTTATTGGCTATCAGGTTTAACCTGTACAGACGAAAATTTTATGCAAAAAGCCGGCGCATTTAAAAAAGCAGCTGAGCTGGGTATTGCTATTGTAGCGCCTGACACTAGCCCGCGCGGCGAAAACGTCCCCAATGAAGACAGCTACGACTTTGCACAAGGCGCAGGCTTTTACGTAAATGCCACGCAAGCTCCTTACAACACTCATTTTAATATGTACGATTATGTTGTTAGTGAATTACCAGCACTTATTGAACAACATTTTCCGATTACAAGCACAAAAGCAATTAGTGGTCACTCTATGGGCGGGCACGGTGCATTAATGGTTGCACTTAAAAACCCGACTGCGTTTGTAAGTGCCTCGGCTTTTAGCCCTATTGTAAATCCGATTGAATGCCCTTGGGGTGTAAAAGCATTTACTGGCTATTTAGGAAATGATAAGGCGCTTTGGGCACAATATGATAGCTGCGAGCTGATGAAAAACGCAGAGCAAGCTCATTACTTACCCATGTTAGTGAGTCAAGGTGATGCAGATGGCTTTTTACAAGAGCAACTTAAGCCAGAGAACTTAGTCGCTATTGCTGATAAAAAAGGCTACCCGCTTACACTTGAAATGCAAGCAGGCTACGATCATAGCTACTTTTTTATAAGCAGCTTTATTGACCAACACTTATTATTTCATCATCAGTTTTTAACTGCATAGGCTCATTAGTGTGTAGGGATGACTTTTCTAACTCTACACACTCTTTCAATACTTTACTCACTTGCCTGCATACTTGTACAGTATTGTTATTGCCCTTACCTTTAATAAATTCAACTATAGCCATATCGGCTTCAACACCGAGTTTAGTAAAGCTAAAGCCCTCTTTATCTTTTACAACAGGCCCCGCATTTACTGGGCCAGGTTGAGAGCGCGCTGCCCCATCTAAAATTATACCCGCAGCAGCGCAACCAATTAATACATTTGAAAATAGAATAATCAAAAAAGTACGCATTATTAACCCCACCAATATAATTACCTAAATTATATACAATTTTAAAAATAGCATTGTAAATAAATGTAAGCCTTAGTGCTTAAATTCACGTATGAACTCTTTAATAAAACCAATTAATTGCAATATAAATATAATTAAAAAAGGAAGCGCTCCAATAATAGCAACGCTTCTGTTTAATGGTTCATTGTTTTGTACTAACAAAACAAAAGCGCATAAACCTAGTGCAAACGACCAAGCATACAAGCTCCATGTTTGATCTTCACTTGCACCACTTAATTGGCGAATAACCAAAACAGCAGAGTCTGCTGATGTGGCTACAAAAATGAGTAGAAGTAATAAACTTGACCAAATTAATAGACCGCCTTGCCAGCCTAATTGCTCGAAAAATACAAACAGCCCTTGCGTATAATCGGCTTTAATAGCATCTAAAATGCCTGCATTGTGAGTTTGATCCCACGCAATTGCAGAGCCCGAAAACACACTAAACCATATAATAGTCACAAAGGTTGGTACAAATACGACACCTAAAATGTATTGCCAAACCGGCCGTCCTTGGCTAATTTTTGCCAAAAACACACCAACAAACGGGCCCCAAGCTAACCACCAAAAATAGTAATTGTATGTCCAACCTGTTGCCCATGCTGGGTCATTAAGTACGCTTTCAAACTGCCATGTACCTGTGGTTATGAGCTGAATGTAATCCCATGTACCGCCTATTGCTATATCTATAATTGGCTGTATAGGCACAAAAATTAATAGCCATGCTATAAGTGCAAATGCTAAAAACACATTAAATTTACTAAGAGTTTGAATTCCTTTTTTAAGCCCCAACTTTGCAGAAGTAGTATAAAGCAGCGCAATTAAAAAAATAATAATAAACCCCGAAAGTAAAGCCGATTCAACCCCTAGCTCAAGCTCGAGCCCTTTACGCAGTAATAAAGTTGAATTAGCAATTGTGCCCACTACACCAAAAAATATTGCAAGTATGGCAATTAATTTAATGCTAAAGCTCAGCTGTAACTGCCTAGCCCGATTAATAACGCCTTTAGTTGCACTGATCACAGGCGCACTAATATCGCCCGCTTTACCACTATTACGAGTAAGCCCACCTAATAACAAGCCAAATACTGCATAGAGCGCCCATGCATGCGCGCCCCAATTAACTAAGGTAAGCGCCAAACCACTTGTTTGGTGGTTGGGATACAAGCTTTGCTTTAAAGGCGAGTTAACCGTGTGTAGTGCAGGCTCTGCTACTCCCCAAAATATAAGTCCTGAGCCCATCCCTGCTGCAAACAACATAGAAAGCCAACCAAAGGTACTAAACTCAACAAGTGCTTGCGCTCCTCCTATTTTTCGTTGCCCTAATGGGCTTATAGCAATAGCTATCACAGAAAAAAGTAACAAGTTTACCAATATAAAAAATGGCGACCCTAAATAACCTAAAATTTTATTAATAGCGGGTTGTAAGTCCTCTGTGAGTAATTCAGGAAATAAAAAAGCAATAACAGATAACCCAACGCAAAATAGTAAGGCTGTTTTTTCAAGCTTAGTGGGTGTGCTTAATGTTCCATTTAAAGGCAAGAGATTCACATAGGTGTCTTTTAGTCTGGATAAAAGAATACGAGGCTTTAAAACTCAGATCAAATTAACTATTGCGTAAAATAGTAATAAAAACATGTAAAAGTTTCTTCAATAATTCTTATTAAATGCAGATATAAAAAATAAGCCATTGATTATTAATCATTTATACCATGGCTTGCTGTTTGCTTATTATTAACAAAATTAACCAGCACAGGCTCAATAATGGAAATTGATTTACAGTGGAATGAAATCATCGATAATTTAATACATTTAGGTATTGCTTACCTACTTGCACTACCCATGGCATACGACAGAGAGCGTAGTCATGATGGCGCAGGGCTTAGAACCTTTCCGCTAGTTGCGGTAGCATCATGCGGGTATGCACTTATTGCTATGTCGGTTTTAGATGGTGCAGAAGCTCAATCTAAAATGTTGCAAGGTATAATTACTGGTATTGGTTTTATTGGCGGTGGCGCAATTTTAAAAAATAACCGTACTACCTCAGGCACTGCAACCGCAGCCAGTATTTGGAATATGGGCTTAATTGGTATAGCTGTAGCCTATAGCCGTTACGAAATAGCCATTTTACTTGCCATTATTAATTTTATAACGCTTAGGTATGTAAAAAAGTTTAAGTGATAGTTTTTTAATAAGTATTGCAGCAAAATTTCAATGCATTGTTTGAATAGCCAATACTTATTAATACGATAACTCCCCATAATTTATATGTGGGGAGTTACATTTTTATAAAAAACTTTCACCGCTTTGCTTAAGTGTAATTGTTTGTGCTTGAGCGCTTTTTATTAATAATCCACAACGTAAATCATTTTTCGAAATAACAATTTTATCAATTGTATTAGTGTCATAGTCAACGACTTTGTTTTCGCATCTAAGTTGCACTTTGCTCAGTGGTAATTCTGATTGTAATTTAACCTCAGACTTCGACATCATAGGCATTACAGCTTGCTCTGAAGCTAAACTAAATTGTTGTTCAATATCTCCCGAGTTTTTATAAATATCGTTCACTTGGGTTAACAACTGTTCCTTATTTTGATCTGTAAAAGTTATAGATTCAATATTGCCTAGTGCATCTATTGCATCATAGGCTCGTACATAATCCTGTTTTGATATAAACCACTGTAAAGCATTTTTAATCACACGTTTTTGAATTTGATCAGGTAGGTTACCTCTAAATAAGAACGCTTCGTAGATATGCTGATCAAAGCTCTTCCAATCTTGCACAAAATAACTGTGCTGGCTTTTAAGCCACGAAAGTAAAACAATTTCAACCGTATTTTTGGTATGTTCACTTTCTAGTTCATCAATAAGACTTTTAGCTTCATCGTATTTCTTTTCATCGATTAATTTACTAGCTTGCTCATAATCATTAAAAAAGCCACGCGATGCCTTATCGTTTGAAAACCCAACATGTAAATTTTGTGAACTTACAGTAATAGTTTTTGCTACAGGTATAGTCTCACCATTTAATTTTGCGCTTTTGTAATTTAGTTTAGATACGTAATCCATTACTTCTCTTTGGTACTTTTTTTGCCCGACCGTAGCTACAATTTCTATATCACTAACCTGCCCGCTTTTATCGACCACGTAACTGCTTAAGTTAATCCCCTCTAACCTCGAAGCGCGCGAGGAAGTATTAGTGAGCTGATCGTAGTTTTTATTAATCACTTCTGCAGGAACAAAGTCGTCTGCAAAAGCAGGGAGTTGAGTAAAAGCAGAAGTTAAAGAAAGCGCTAATATGAGTTTTTTCATCGGTTTTATCCATCCTAGATAGTGTTTATATAATAGAAACAAATGATCAACATAAAAGCAAGTGTAAACACAAAAAATAAGTTCAATTAATAAGCTAAATTTGGGCCATAACAAAAATAATCTAATAGCTACATATATTTTAGGCATTAAAAAAGGCGCTTAAAAAGCGCCTTGCTAACAAGTATGTGTGCTTAAAACATATCTTGGTAGGAATTTGTTGTGCTAAATGTAATTGCTTTTTCAAAGCCAGGTAACTTAATACTTTGCTCGTCTATTACAATGTCATTGTCATCAATAAGTCCGTCGCCAAAGCGGTAAATTAGCTCATACTGGCCTAAATCAGCTTGCGTTTGGTACGTTTGTTGAGCGGCTTTAATTGCTACATTTTTTTGAGCGTAACTAGTAATAACGTCATCGCCATGGCGCTTAGAGAGCATTTGCATTGTCACTTTTGGTGAAAGTACTATTGCTGTTGCATTGTTACCGCCAAAGCCTTTTGAATTTATAAAAGCTATATCCATTTCACTGCATTCGTAATGGCTATTACGAATATCAAGATGATCGGTGTAAACATCATCAGCCACTTTATCAATTGTGGTAATACCAGGCATAATGTTGTGACTAAATACACCGAGAGCTATCGCTAATTGGTCGCCACTTGCAGGAGCTATAGTATGACCAACATAAGCTTTAGGCGCTGTCACTTTCCAATTATCAATAGCGAACGTTTGTGCTACTTTGTGATATATCAGCGACTCTGTTACGCGGTTTAACGGTGTACTTGAGCCATGCGCTAAAATAAAGCTACGTTCTTGCAAAGCTTCTTTGCCTAAAAGGCTCGTTGCTAAAGCAGCCGATTTAGCCATGGTAATGTAGTTACCAGGACCAGGTGACGTAATTGATTTTTTTATGCCATCTGCATTTACAAATACATCCGGCACAGAGCCCATTATGTCAGCGCCTAATTCAAGGGCTAATGCATCGTCCATTAAAATAGCAACTTGTGCGCCTTCACCTAATGTAAAGCCACAGTTATCCCCAAACGGGCGACTGCTTTTACGATAATCTGGTTCTTCATCATGTGATAAGTTATCTAAACGACGCAAACCTTCAACGTTTGCAAGTGCGCTCATGTTACCAAAGCCTTCAATCACTTCTGGTGTAATAGCACACTCAACACTTGCGACAACCGCAACGCGTGTCCGCCCTGCTTGTATGTCGTTTACTGCTGCACGTAAGTTGTATAAAAACGTAGCACAGGCGCCCGAGGTCGAAAACGTAGTTCCCACATTGCCCGTAACATACGCGTTAATAAAATCGGTAGACATTGTATTTAAGCCCAGTGCTAACTGCTTAGTGCTAACACGGTCGCCTTGTTGGCGCGCCTTTACTAAACCGCCTAGGCCTTTGTCGTCCATTTGGCCAATTACCGATGCTGAATAGGTACCAATTTTATCTGGCTCTACGCTATTCATAATGTGTTGCCAATCAAGCCCTGTTGATTTAATAGCATCGGTAGCTGCAAAAATAGTCGCTTGCAAACCACGAGGCTGATAGCGGCTGTTATACATAACAGACGGATCAAATCCAGTCGGAAATTGCCCTGCAGATTTAATTGGATTATCACGTGTTGAGTCATGCTTAACATCTAAGTCGGCTGCAATAGTTACTTTCACTTTTTTGCCTTCAAGTTCTTCAACTTGCCAGCTAGCTGGAACAGGTACCGGTAAGTCGCGAGCGCGAGTTTCAAACACAATAGCGTTATCGCTTGATGCGTTTAGCGTCATTTTTTGCTGCCACGGTGTGGCATCTGCATCAAAGTGTTCTTTTTCAATTTTACGAATAAGTGTACCGGCAATAATTTGCTCACCAAAGCGTGCTTCTATGTCGCTTTGCTCAACATTATTACCTTGTGTATCTTGTAATTGGCCGTTTACAACGCTTACTAGATTCATCAATGTGGCGAGGCCTAAAAATGTTTCACTGCGATCTTTAGCGTTTAAACTATCTAACACGATACGGCGATAACCTTGATGAAAAGAAGTACGGCCAGCGGCGTTAATGCCACCCATGCCTACTATAACGGGTAATGCAGTCATAATTTACCTTTAAAAAACGTGTTATAAGATGAACACGCAGTTTAAATGGATTACGTACCATACATTGTGCTTTAATAGCCAAATATTCAGCACAAAAGGCCAAAACGTACTGGTCGGAGCATTTATATGACTGAAAAAAACACTAATCCACCATTAAACATTGCTATAGCGGTTTATCCGCATTTATTAGTGACTAGTTTAACGCTGCCTATTGAGATGTTAAGAGCCGGCGAGGCCTTTGCTAAAGGCCATCTTGATAAGCAAAGCTTTAGACCGCTTGCTATAAATTTAGTGGCTAAAAATGCTGAATTTATACCCACTCGCGCAGGCCTTGCGATAATTCCTGATTGCATAACAACTAACGCCCCCTACAGTGATTTAATTATAGTGCCCGGAATTTGGCGAAACCCGCGCCCTGTAGTGCGTACAAATCAAGGCGTAGTTGATTGGCTAAGCGAGAGCTTTAGCGCAGGCAGCCATATAATTGGTGTAGGCACTGGCAACTGCTTAGTAGCTGAGGCTGGCTTACTTGATGGGCACCCTGCTACAACCCATTGGCACTACGCCAATCAATTTAGCCACGACTACCCGTTAGTGCGTTTAAAACCCGACTTTTTTATAACCCAGTCAGAACGCATGTACACCGTAGCAAGCCTTAATGCCCTTGCAGATGTGATCGTACATATTATTAGTCAGTACTATGGAAAAGCCGCCGCTCAACATGTAGAGCGAAACTTTTCGCACGAAATACGTAAACCCTACGAAGATCAACGCTACTTAGAAGGTGCAGTTGACCGTCATCCCGACGAGCTAATTGCGCAAATTCAGTTTTGGCTAAAAACAAATTTAGCCACCGAGTTAAACCTGCAAGAAGTCGCTGCCCAATTTAGCTTGAGCTACCGTACTTTTACCCGCCGTTTTAGAGCCGCCACTAATCAAAGCCCTATTGAGTATTGGCAACAATTACGCGTAGAGGGTGCGAAGGAGTTATTAGCATCATCAAATTTATCAATTCAAGAAGTGGCTTTAGAAGTGGGATATAACGACCAAGGGCATTTAACACGCGTGTTTAAAAAAGTATTAAGCCAAACACCCAGTGGTTACAGAAAAGTAGTTAGACGCAAGTTATTTGGATAGTCGATATTTAATAGTACTAGTACTTGTTTCAATAACACTAAAAAAACGCCACTTTTAGTGGCGTTCTGTGTCGTTAAATTCTTTTCGATAATAGCGTTTTTGATAGTTTTTTACTTTAGTGTGTACGCCTTTGCTTAAGCTTTTAAATTTAGCCTCGAGTACGTCTACACCGTATAAAATACCGACCACCAGCACCGAGAGCTTTATTGCAGCGCCAAGGTTTTCGGTCGCTATCATAACGCCTATTGATGCAAGCACCCAGATGGTTGCAGCAGAAGTTACACCCACTACCGCACCATCTTTTGCGAGCATAACACCAGCCCCTAAAAAGCCAATACCTGTAATTATTTGCCCAACTACACGAGAATGATCTATTACATCCCCTTGTAAATTAAACGCGGTCGATAAAAACAAATACGTACCCAAGGTTATTAACGCAGAGGTACGAATACCTACAGGTTTGCCGCGCAATTGGCGCTCTATACCAATAATGGCACCGCAAAAAGCTGCAGTACCAATAGCTGCCCACGAATACGGGGCTACATCAATTAAATCTAAAAAATTCACGGTTAACCTTATATTTTATTAGCTATAGCCACCGCCGTTCGTAAACGTTGGCTACCAAACGCTGACATTTTACTAAAATCACTTCGTGCAATAGGTACATACTGGCAATCTATTGCGAGCTGTTTATCGTTACCGGGCTCACAAAACGGATCGTGAACATACACGCAATGCTCATCAAGGTGCGTAACACACACCCAATGTGGTGATTTTTTACCATCAAAACTATATGTGCTAATTAATAACAGCACACTAAAGCCTTTACTTAACCACTGCTCAATATGCTCAAGCTCTACATCTTTATGTGTAAGCGGTATATTTGCTTGTGCAATACCATCTACAAATTGTTGATGCACGGTGGCAAGTACCACTTTTTTGTTTTCGTTGCGTACGCCATCTAAAAACAAAGGCTCGGTGGTATTAACCATTACTTCGCTTTTAAAACCACGCTTATGAGCGGCAAGTGCCAAACCAAACGGATGGCAACCACCATGACCCGATGTCATAAAAATGGTGGTACCTTCACGCCAAAGTGCTAGCTCATGTGATTGGCTAAGCTCAGTAGTTGGCTCAAGTGCCCCCATTGCCATTAATAGTGCAGCAGGTCCGCACGTAAACTCGGTAGTTTGCTGATACCACGGCGTTAAACGCGCCACTTTTAACTCACTCGTTTGTCGAATGTTTTTTTGCATTCGTAGTGCGTCACTGTGGTCATCGTAATAATCGCTGTATTGACCAAACACTCTGTAACCCAAGCTTTTATAAAGCCCAATCGCACCTTCGTTATTTACAGCCACTTCTAAACGAAGGTAAATACGAGCCCGCTCACACGTTTCTTTTTCTAGGCTAGTAAGCAGTGCTTTTGCAATCCCCTTACCTTGCATTGTGGGTTTTACAGCAAGCGAATATAAACGCGCTAAACGCGTGCCTTTATGGCACCACACTAGCCCATAGCCGCATATTTGCTCGTCGTCTTCAGCAACGAGTAAAATACCGTGTTTTGCACTTAGCCAGCGCTTTAAACTACGCGGGCTTAATTTATCGTTATTAAAGCAGGCGTTTTCAACGTCAATAAGTGCGTTTAAATCACTGCTAAGCGCCTTTCGAATAACAAGGTTGCTCATGTTATTACCCACGGCCTCGTGCTTCTAAACGTTGTTTAAACTCATCCATAATGATCATGTATAGCTCGTCGCCTAAATAGCCGTCTTCTACTTTGTGATCAATACTTGGGTTGTCGTTTACTTCAAGCACGTATGCTTTGCCTTGATGCTCTTTAACATCAACGCCATATAAACCCCTACCCACTGTTTTACATGCTTTTAATGCAGCATCTAACACCGCTTTTGGTAGCTCAAAGGTTGGCAGAGTTTCAAAACCACCTGAGAAAAACCGTTTAGCGTCGTGGTTATAAATTTGCCAATGGTTACGCGCCATTAAATAACGACATGCATAAATAGCACGGCCATTTAACACACCCACTCGCCAATCGTATTCGGTATACATGTACTCTTGCGCGAGCACTAATGCGCTAAATTCAAACAACTCTGTAAGCTTAGCTTCAAGCTCATCGCGGTTTGACACTTTATAAACACCTTTTGAAAAAGACCCTTCAGGCATTTTTAAAACAAGCGGATACGTAAACGCTTCTTCTAGCTGCTCAAGCGTTTCACTTGATTGATCAGCCACTACAACCGTTTTTAAACTTGGCACTTTTTGGTAATTAAACGCATCGTGTAAATACACTTTATTACAACAACGTAAAATAGACTCAGCATCGTCAATAACCACTAAACCAAGGCTTTGCGCTTTGCTTGCAAGGCGATACGTTGGATGGTCAATCGCTGTAGTTTGGCGAATAAATAACGCATCAAACTGGGCTATGTTATCAATTTCGTCAAAGCTTAATGCTTGTGCATTAATGCCGTGTTTAGCCGCGGCTTTAATAAAACGTGCAATGGCGTCTTTATCACTCGGCGGTACTTTTTCGTTATGATCAACAAGTATTGCCATGTCCCATCTAAAACGACGTTGTACCGAACTAATACGCCACTGCGTTTTAGTAAAGTTATCTAGCTTGGCTACAAATTCGCTGTACTGTTGCTCGCTTAAAGACGACATCGAGCCTTGTTGTAATAAGCCTTGCTCATCAACAAATAAAATAGGCGCTGGGTATTGTTTAAATACCGACTTTGCTGCTTTTGATTGTAAATCATTTTGGGCATTGCCAAAGTAAAGTGTGCCATCTATTTGGCCCACATTTAACATAGGTGCTTGGCCACTACGAAGAGCATTAATGGTTTTTACACTGGGTAAAACTTGGTGCTTGCGCGCCTCAGCAAGTAACGAGCAATAGTAACCTTTGCTCAAGTATTGGCTTGAGTCGCACAGATTAATAATGCGTGTTTTTGGTTCGTTATGTTTTGGGTAATCACGTAAGTAGGTATTAAACGTAATTACATTTTCGAACGATTGAGCAAGCGTTTGCTCGTTGTTATCAACCACAATTAAGGTTTTAAACACGACTTTTCCTAGTTAAGTCAAAATATAAAAAGCATGCTTAGTAAAATACTAAGCATTATAAATAGAAACACCCATCGTACTAAGTGGGCATTGCGCGAATCACTTAATATGATGGGTGCTTTAACAGGTACCTACTGTACGAGTTAGCGCTTAAATTGCTTAAGCGACATGTGCTTTATATGCCCTTTTTTAAAAACGCACAAACGAGATATTTTTAACGTGAAGATAAAAAATATTGATTAACTAATAACGCAGATTAAAATACGCAAAACAATACCTTATGAGAGTTAAAAATGTCGCTGCCTGCTTGCCCAAAATGCCAATGTGAATATGTTTACGAGGACCAACAACTGCTTGTTTGCCCCGAGTGCGCCCATGAGTGGAACCCTAATAATACAAGCGATGAACACGCAATTTTAGTTAAAGATGCCAATGGCACTTTGCTAAATGATGGTGACAAAGTGACAGTAGCCAAAGATTTAAAAATTAAAGGCAGCTCGCAAGTAATTAAAATTGGCACCAAAGCGGTAGTTAGAAGAGTGCTTGATAAAAAAGATCACGAACTTGATTGTAAAGTAGATGGCATTGGCGAAATGATGGTAACAGCGAAATTTGTGAAGAAAGCTACCTAAAATTGGATATTTAAAACATAGGATGTTAGATGAAAAATCATAAAAATAAATTCATCCAAGCCTTATGGTCTGTTATTGAAGCCTATTATTAGTGCGTGTAATAGATTTTGTTTAACTGCTATTAGTTGTGTATATCTAAAGGTCCACCTACATTTAATAAGGCGAATTATCGCTTAGGTATATTTAAGCATTTAACCTCCTCACCTTAATGAGGAGGTATCTATTGAACTGATCAGTTTACATTTCAGTTAAAGTGCTTTTTAAGCTTTGATTACCCAGTAAAGAAATCAAATACGTTACCAAGTGTTGATGATGAACCTTTATAAAATTCAGTAAAACTACATCGACTGCATGTCACAGCGGTGTACTTTTTATTTTGAACATCAAAAATTCTTGACCAAAAGCCACCCGAAACTCTTATTTCACCGGTATCAAATTCGTTATTATTAAACTTAGAGCAAGACCAATTGTTATGTCTCATATTTCAACCTCCATATTATTTATGTACGGTATATTAAACACTTAAGGAATGTGTGTAGCAATTTTTTTAATAAACAAACTATAATTTAGTTCTTATATTGGTTAAGTTGGAATTTTGATAGATGTTTGGATGGCTTTTTAATAATTGCTTTTTATAATAATTAGTACGGGAGTCATACTAATTTCACTCAGGGATTACCTACTTGTTAGCTGTATATTGCGTTAGCAACAAAAATTTTCGTAAGTCTCGTTCTTGTCTCATTACGTGCAAAATATATACTTTATCGTTATCTTTTTTGTAAAATATACGACAAGGATTCACGACCAGTTCAAGATAATTTAGGTTAGCTAACTCAATTGGTTTTTTACCTGATTCAGGAAAGAGTTCGAGACGTTCAACTTTTTCAAATATTTTGGAAACCAATTTTTTCGCTGACTGTAAATTGCTTAATGCGATATATTCAGCGATATCGTTAAGATCATCCAAAGCTGGATTAGTCCAAATTATTTCAGCCATTTATTCATTTTATCTTTAGCTTCAACATTCGACATGGTTTCACCACGACTTATTGCCTGCTCTCCTTTTGCAAGAGACTCAAGAATTTGCATACGCTTTTGCATAAATTCATAATCATCAACATCTACTAAGTATGCAGATGGTTGTCCATGTTCAGTTATCAACACAGGTTCTTTAGAGGAATGAAGTTCAGATAATATCTTCGTTGCTTGACGCTTCAATGTTGTTACTAGTTCTACTCTCATAATAATCCCCAAACAAATGTATCACTATAGTAGCACCGAGTAGCCAACTTGGGAAATACAACTAACGAGGCTGTATAACCACTAAAATCAATTAAAAAGGGAGCACCTAACGTCAACCCTGCTCACTTTTAAACTATTAGGTACTTCTCATTATATGCCTTTGTAGAAATTGAAATACACACCACGTTACGCTATAAAAACATAGCTATAGGTTGGATAAATGGTGAAGACATGCCATCCGACAATTAATTTATGAATATAAATAAGCGATTATTACGTTGGCATAGCTCTGCCAGCAAAAGCTTCTCTTAAAAACCAAAGCTTTATAAAATCTCTACCACCACATATTCGTGGGCTTTACCTGCAATTGTTAACGTAATTTCATCATCAATCTGTTTATTTAGTAACTGCTTACCCATTGGTGCGCCGGGTGTTACAACAGCAATTGCGTGCTGTTTAACGTTTACTGTTAAACCACCAGCTGCGGGGCCTAAATAAAACCATTTTTGGGCTGCGTTATCATCTTCTAAACACACCAGCGAACCGATAGCTATTTTATCGGTTGGTTTTTCGTTAAAGGCAGGTTCGAACAATTCTATACTTTTATAGCAATCGTTTACGCGCTGGGCTTGGCCTTGTGCTAAATAAGCGGCTTCGAGCCCTAGGGTATCGTATTTATTTTCGGCTATGTTTTCTTCATGTGTGGCGGTGTCGTGCGCAGTTTTTGCCGCTACTTTTGCTGTTGTAAGCTGCGCTTCTAGCGCAAAGCGAAGATGTTCGATAACGTGGGTTTTATTCATGGGGATTAGTACAATACAGGCTGTAAAAATAAGGCAGCTAGTTTAACATTTTTGCGGGGCTTAAAACCATTGTTTTAAACCCCGCAAGTTTGGTGGGAATACTTGCGGAACTTAAATTTGCATTAAACAAACAAAGGGCGGTTGGTTGATGCTACTCTTTGCTTGTGCTTTATTAAAAACCTTATGGCATATCTAATAATGTTTGCGTGTGGGCATCTACTTTAACTTCGTAGTTTTTAGCGCTTAAGCCCAATAGCTCTGGCAAGGTTGCCGCTATACAAATAGACGAGAACGTACCCACTACAATGCCGGTAAATAATGCAATAGCAAAGCCTTGCAGTGGTGCACCTGCAAGCAACCAAACACTCGCAACCGTTGCAAGTGTGGTACCTGACGTTATTAAGGTACGTGTTAGTGTACTTTTAATCGCATTATTAATAATAGTCGCTGGGCTAAGTACATTGTTTGATTGAACACGTAAAAGCTCACGTACTCTATCCCCTACTATTATTGAGTCGTTAAGTGAGTAACCAATAATAGCCAGTAAACTTGCCAGTACGGTTAGGTTAAACTCAATTTGTAATAGTGAAAATAACCCAAGTACGAGTATTAAATCGTGCACTAGCGCTACCACAGAGCCGAGTGCTAAGCGCCATTCAAAACGCACTGCAAGGTAAATCATTACTGCAATCATTGCAGCAAACATTGCTAAACAGCCTTGATCAAATAACTCATCGCCCACTTGTGAACCAATATAAGCTGACGATAATACCTGTGCGTTTATATCATCGTTTTGTGTAACAGCGCTTTGCCAATCAGGGCTATTAGCTGTTGTTGATGTAGTTGATGCACTTGGCGCTTCTTTTAATTGAAAATGACTATTACCTTGCGCGGTTAGCTCAAACTCACCGTTGTGATTTTTAGCAATAAACGATTGAAGCTCTTTTAGTTCAACACTTTGGCTGGTTGTAAACTCAGTTAAATAACCGCCGGTAAAATCTAGGCCAAAATTTAGACCTTTTTGCGTAAGCGTAAATACGGATAGCAGCACTAAAATGGCACTTAAAAGCATACCCATAAAGCGTAAACGTGTGCCCTTTTCACCTTTCAAAAAATAATTAAGCATGTGCTTTTTCTCCTACTTTTTTACCCATTTTTAAATACAACGTTTGGCTCAATATTTTTGATACGTACACACCTGTAAATACAGACGTTAAAAGCCCCAGTGCGAGTGTAATGGCAAAACCTTTAACGGGCCCATAGCCTATGCCGTATAAGATAAGTGCGGTGATCATGGTGGTTATATTGGCATCAAATATTGTATTTGCGGCTTGTTTATAACCCTCTTGAATAGCTTGATATGGTGCACGGCCTTGGCGACGTTCTTCTTTAATGCGTTCAAATATTATTACGTTAGTGTCTACCGCCATACCTATGGTTAGCACCAGACCTGCAATACCCGGAAGCGTTAACACAACCCCTGGTAATAATGACATTAAGCCCACAAGCGACGTTAAATTTAATATAAGTGCCACATTTGCAATAAGGCCTAAACGGCGATACCAAAGCGCCATAAATGCAAGGGTAATACCCATACCTAACATAAGCGCGGCTAAGCCATTACTAATGTTTTCACTGCCGAGGCTTGGCCCTATTGTTTGTTCGTGCACAATTGTAACGGGTGCTGTAAGCGAGCCTGCACGTAGTAATAATGCCAGGTCGGCTGCCACTTGTTGGCTTTTCATATTGGTAATACTAAAACGCGAACTTAAATGCTGAGCAATATTGGCAACGTTAATAACTTCGCTTTTTTTAACTACTTCGCCTTTAGCATTTTGAGAGTACTCAGAGTAAACCGTCGCCATTGGCTTACCAATATTGGCTTTTGAAAACGCCGACATTGCATCCCCGCCTAGGCCGTCTAGGCTTAGTTGTACAAGTGGTTTACCCCAATCGTCGCGGCCTATGTTTGCATTATTAATATGATCGCCTGTAAAAATTGGCACAGGATCGAGCTTTATGGTTCCGCCCGATTGCATATTAAATGTTTGCCCGCCAATTTCTTTTAATTGATAAAAACCAAGCGATGCTGTTGCACCAATAATACGTTTTGCTTCGGTTGGATCTTGCACGCCTGGTAGCTCTATACGAATGCGGTGCTTTCCTTGGCGCTGTGTTACCGCTTCGGTAATGCCTAACTCTTCAATACGTGAACGAAGGGTTGTGAGTGTTTGCCCCATTACTTCTTTATCAAAGCTGCTGCGGCCTTGCTCTGAATAACTAAATTTGGCAGTTTTAACGCTGCCGTTATTGCTTGTTACAACGGCTAAATTAGCAAATCGGCTTTGTAGCTCTTCAATAACTGGGGTTAACTTGTCGGTTGAATTAGGCAATGCGTTTATTTCAAACCCGTGCTGAGTTTGCTGCGCTTTTACGCCATGTGCTTTTTGCTTAATGATGATTGATTTAGCTTGTTGATACGCACTGACTAATTGCTCATCAACGGCTTTATCTAAATCTACGTCTAGTACAAATAGCACACCGCCATTTAAATCAAGGCCCAGCTTTATTGGTGATAAACCAAAATCTTGTAACCATGTTGGGCTGGTTGCATGCTCAACAATTTTAACTTGCGTGTTTGGATATTGCGCTTTTATAGCCGCTTGCGCCTGAGCGCTTTTAGTTGGCTCGTTTAAAAGTATATTAATAGTCGATTGCTTATCTAAACCCTGCTCAACCTCTAGCCCTTGTTTATTTAAAAAAGTAACTAGCGTTTTAGTGCTCGGTAAAGATTGCGTTTCGCTGTGCGGCGTACTACTTACGTGCAACCACGATTTATTTGGATATAGGTTTGGTAATGCGCTGATAGCTAATAAAACCAATACTATTAGCATGGCTATATAGCTTAATTTGAACTTAGCCGAAGACGGCTTTTTATCTTTTTTAAAACTTAACATGTTGAATCCTTATTGCCAGCAAAGCTAGCAACGTGCTTTTTAAAAGCACAATTAATCTGCAGGCTAAAACTTTAAAAGTTAAAACCTAATAAAATTAAATAAGGAAAATTAAGCGTGGTAGGTAGTTACAGCTCTGTAGAGTAAGTTTACGTCTTTCCAGCCACTCAAGCGCGACTTTTTACTATTAGTTACAAGCGTATACCAAGGCTGTATAGGATTAATTGCTCTTGGTCGTAAGAATATATGCCTAACAAGATTTTGAGCAAAAAATTCAAAAACCACATCGTATTCTGGCTCACTTTGAACAGTGTGCAAAAACAATGATGAATTATTGGCTGTTAACCTTGGTTGGTGCGCGTCAAAATCGGTTTGATGCGTTTTTTTATGCTGCGAAGTATCTACAGACTTACTAATAGGCTGTATTTTAGTTAAATCGGCAATATCAGTAAGCGAAACCTGCGTACTAATATTGATATTTAAATTTTGTGAGGCGCCCATAGCATTGCTCTGCACACTAAAAAGTGCAGCAAGTAGCAAAAAGGCAGTTAAAAACACTCTAAATTTAAACATTCACGTTTTAAAACTAAAATAAGGGATTCGTAGTATATAAGGGCTAGTATTTTAAATACAATAGCCTGCTATGTATTTAGTTTAACTTTCCCCATAGCTTTACTTTCGCCTCAGAGCGCTAAAGTTACTTGAGATCGAGCGAATTATTTAAATTTTCTTTTGAAAATCTAATTTACAAAATATGTTACGTTTAAATCTACTACTTCGGCAACATACCTTCCCCTTACCCAATGAAAATTGAGTAATTATTTAGGCTTACCCACCATCTAATATTTGCAGTTTTATTATTCATTTAACATTCATTTAGTGGTTTTTTTTGGTAAAATAACAGGTAACCTATGATGCTTCGTACTATTAAATGCGTAAGTTGCAGCGGATATACGAAATTAGTATAATTAAATGTAAACAAATAGCTAAATTTTGATTTTCTTAATTATGTTATGGATAGTAAATAAGGCAGGGAAAGTCATTATGAAAAAAAACATAGTTAGTAAAATTGTCGCAAAATTTTACAATAAAAGCTTAAAGCTAATAAATACCCTAAGTAATGACACTGACCTAAAAAAGCTAATAAACAACAGTGAAATAGTCTCTTTCGATATTTTCGATACAGTGATCCTCAGAAAAGTCCTCGAACCAGCTGATATTTTTACAATAGTTGAAAATTTATATAATGATGAACATAAAAAGCTAGACATAGATTTTAAAAGTATCCGAAGCAAAGCAGAACCAGAAGCGACAAAGATACTAACTGAGCTTGATGGTACCCAATCCATAGGCTTGGATGAAATATATGCACACATACAAAAAACACAAGATCTAGACAGCAAAACAATAAATACATTGAAAGCGCTAGAAATCGAAATAGAATTAAAATTTTGTGTTAAAAATGAATATATGCACTCTTTTTATCAATACTGTATTGATAGTGATAAAAAGGTAATTTTCACCTCAGACATGTACTTACCAGAATATGTGATAAAAAAAATTCTTTACGATAATGGTTATACAAAATTCCATCAATTATTTTTATCTTCTGTAATCCGTAAATCAAAGTCTAAAGGTGGATTATATCCACATATACTTAAAGAACTATCCTGTAAACCATCTAAGCTATTACATATTGGCGATTATTACTTCGCCGATGTAATTAATGCGATGAAAGAAGGCATCAAACCTTATTATTACAAAAAAACCAGTGAATATGCGCTTAGTCATCATTCATTTAAAAGGCTAAGGAAGCTATATCCTTCAAAACTCTCTATAGAAGAATCTATTTATTTTGCGACTATCATCAACAAAACGTTTACCCAAAGAAATAATAACAATGAAAATATTTGGTACGACTTCGGTTATGTTTATTGTGGAATAATATATTTTGGCTTAACTCGCTGGCTTACTAGTCAGGTAATACATCAAGAAATAGAACATATATTTTTCCTTGCGCGCGACGGCTATATTATGCATAAAGTGTATAGCCTTATGAATCAAGGAATTAAAACCCCTGTTAGTAAATATATGTATGCATCAAGGCGAGCTATAAACATCCCCACTATATACAATGGCATCGATGAATATTCGATAAAGGTACTTTGTCATTTTGTTCCTAATTTGAGCGTCGTAAACTACCTTGATAGAGTTGATATAGAAGCGGAAAAACATATTGAAAAAATAAAAAAAGTAGGCTTTTCTGATCAAAATCATACAATAGAAACAGATAGCGATAAGGATAAATTAGCAAAACTCTTTCATTTATTAGTTGATGATATATGTAGTAATGCAGCGGTCGAAAGAGAAAACCTATTAACTTACCTGGATCAAATTGGGTTTATGGATACCAAAAAAGTCGCGATTGTTGACATTGGATGGCAAGGGACAATCCAGAATTCACTGAATAAGCTAATGCTATTAGAAAATAATGAAATAGATATTCATGGTTATTACCTAGGCACATTTCAAACTGCAATGAAGTTTGCTGAAAAAGGGTTTCCGATGTCTGGCTATATGTGTAACTTTTCAGAACCTAAAAATAATTTTCAAGTATTATCGGAAGGTGTGCATATGCTCGAATTTATTTTTTCGGCACCTCACGGCTCTGTAATTAAATTCGATAAAAAAAATGATGACATAGTAGCTATATTCGAACCTAATGACTTTTCTAACGATAAGCTAAATACAATAAACGAATTTCAAAAAGGGGCTATGGACTTTATTTCTGATTTTATGGCTATTGAGAGGGACTATAAAAAAATAAATATCGCTCCTGAAACAGCTATAAAACCTATATCTCGACTATTAAAAACCCCTACTTATAGCGAATCCGTAAACTTTGGTAATCTAAAACACTCTGAGTATGTCGGAGCAAATAGCCATGAAAGTTACTTTGCTAAAACGTCCGATCCATTAAAAATGTTTCTTAACCCGATTAAGTTTAAGCAAGCCTATAGCAAATCATTATGGAAAGCTGGTTTCAGAAAACGTTATATGCGATATATTCTACCGGAAAATATATACTGCTATTTTAGAAAGCATTAAGTTGGTAACTCCATTTTAATGTTTAAAATTAAACTAATACCTTTCCTTATTTCAATTTACTGAGCTTGTTAGCTTATAAGTTAGTTTATTTACCCATATACCAACTCTGAGATACTGAATGCGCCCCAGACAAAGCAGTGAAAAACGACCAGACGCCATGAATTTACGCCAAAGTGTAAAAACACTGTGGCCCTACCTTACAAAATTTAAAGGCCGTGTTTTTATTGCACTTATGGCGCTTATAGGCGCAAAAGGTGCCACGCTTTTAATGCCTTGGGCACTTAAAGAAATTATAGACTCGATAGATAAGTCGATTAACCCACTGTTGGTTATTCCCGCTTTATTGTTATTGATGTACGGTGCACTGCGTTTTGCCAGTGTATTTTTAGGTGAGATAAGGGATGCTGTATTTTCTCGTGTAACCGAGCACGCCATGCGTGATATTGGTTTAAAAGTATTTAAGCATTTGCACTCACTTGAGCTGGCTTTTCATTTAGATAGGCAAACCGGTGGCATTAGCCGCGATATAGAACGCGGTACGAGTGGCTTAAGCTTTTTAATGCGCTTTTTAATGTTTAATATTGTGCCTACTTTATTTGAAATACTGACCGTTGCGATTATTTTTGGCACGTTGTTTTCTGTTTGGTTTGCGCTTATTACATTATTGGCAGTTGCTATTTATATTACCTTTACTGTGGTGGTTACCCAGTGGAGAAACCGCTTTATTAGAGAAGCAAACGCTGCCGACAATCAAAGTAATACCCGCGCAATAGACAGTTTGCTTAATTATGAAACTGTAAAGTATTTTAATAATGAGCAGTTTGAAGCTAAAACGTATGACACCTTTTTAGCAAACTGGGAAAAAGCCCGTTTAAAAAATAGAATGTCGTTGCTCGCTCTTAACTCAGGCCAAGCACTTATTATCGCTTGTGCTATTACCGCTTTAATGTGGTTGGGCTCAACCGAGGTAGTTGCAGGTACACTCTCTATTGGTGAACTTGTGATGATTAACGCGTATATGATTCAGCTATTTTTACCACTTAACTTTTTAGGTTTTGTGTACCGCGAAATAAGACGCGCCCTAACCGACCTTGAAAACATGCTTGGGCTACTTAACAAAAAACCACAAATAACCGATGCACTTAATGCTAAAGAGCTCAATATTAGCCAAGGTGAAATAACATTTAATAATGTAAATTTTAGTTACGATGCGCACCGCCCTATTCTTAATAACCTTAGCTTTAGCGTTAAAGCAGGCAGCAAAGTAGCCATTGTTGGTGCGAGTGGTGCTGGTAAAAGCTCATTAGCGCGACTGCTTTATCGTTTTTATGATGTAAGCGCTGGTGAAATTAGTATCGATAATCAAGCAATAAACTCAGTAACACTTAATAGTTTACGAAAAGCCATTGCAATAGTCCCGCAAGATACCGTGTTGTTTAACACCACGATTCGTGAAAATATCGCTTACGGTAGACCATCAGCAAGCGATGCAGAAATTGACGAAGCCATTGCTATGGCGCATTTAAAAGACTTTATAGCAACACTCGATAAAGGCGATAAAACGCTGGTTGGTGAACGTGGTTTAAAAGTATCTGGCGGCGAAAAACAGCGTATTGCCATTGCACGTGCTATTTTGAAAAAGTCCCCTATTTTAATTTTTGATGAAGCAACATCTGCACTCGACTCTCATTCTGAGCAAGCAATACTTGCTGCAATGCGTGAAGTTGCCAGTAACCATACGAGTATTGTTATTGCCCATCGCCTTTCTACTATTACCGATGCAGACACCATTATTGTGCTCAAAGCCGGACGAATTATTGAGCAAGGTAAGCACGATGAGTTACTTACACTCGCCGGAGAATATGCCCGTATGTGGGAGCTTCAGCATAAAAAATAAATAGTGTGTGACCCCTCTTAGCTCGGATACTTTCAAGTATTCGAGCTAAATAAAGCTTTTATAGCGCCTATTAGCCTTTCTCTTTTCCTCTATATTAGTTTTATCGAGCACTGTGGTGATTCACCTCAAAAGGTTTGTTTGTCTGATTAATATCAATAACAATCGATAAGTTAAATATTCGTAACAATAAAAATGATTCACTGCTGCTTTAATTCAATCAGTGATACTCAGGAGTAAGTAATGAAAAAGAGTTTAATTGCCGCAGCATTAGCTGCCACATTTATTACCGGTTGTTCAGAGCCGCAAACAACAAAAACAGACGAGCAACAACCTAAAGTAGCCACTGCAGCAGTAGCAGAGAAAGCAGAGTTAGGTAGTTTTGGTGTTGATTTAACAGCCCGCAACGAAGCCGTTAAACCAGGCGATGATTTTTTTATGTATGCCAGTGGCACGTGGTATGACAACTACGTAATGCCTGCAGATAAAACCCGCTACGGTGCATTTTCAGGATTAGCTGAGCGCAGTGAAGACGATGTTAAAGCTATTATTGAAGAAATAGCCGCACGTAAAGATTTAAACGCAGAAGAAAAACTCGTTGCTGATTTTTACAATGCGTATATGGATACCGAAACACTTAATAAACTCGGTGTAGCGCCTATTAAGCCATTGTTAAGTGAAATTAGTGATATAGCGTCAACTGACGATTTAGCTGAGATGTTTGGTAAGTCTTGGTTAACCGGTAATAAAGCCCCTTTGGGCGGCGGCATGTGGTTTAATCGCCTAGACCCTAACAAATATGAAATGTCACTAGGTGCGGGTGGGTTAGGCCTACCAGATCGCTCTTACTACCTTGAAGACGCTGAGCGCTTTGTAAAAACCCGTACAGCTTATGTTGCTCACATTGCTGACATGCTTGAGTTTGCAGGCACTGAAAATGCAACTGAGCGCGCTCAAGCTATTCTTGACCTTGAAACCAAAATTGCACAAGGTCACTGGCCTCGTGAAAAGCGCCGTAATCGCGATTTAACCCTAAACCAAGTTGAACGTGCCGATTTAAGCACTGCTTACCCTGGCTTTAACTGGGATTTATACTTTGCGCAAACAGGTTATAAAGTACCTCAGTTAAATGTATCTCAGCCTGAGCCAATAAAAGCGATGATTGAGCTAATCAATCAAGAAGATATTGCAGTATGGAAAGACTACCTAACGTATCACGCTATTAGCGGTAACGCAGGTTTACTATCAGAAGACGTATTTAATACTAATTTTGCTTTTTTTGGTAAAGAATTAAACGGACAACAAGAACCTCGTCCTCGTTGGAAACGTGCAATAAGTGAAATGTCAGGCACAAGTTCGCTTGGTTTTGCTATTGGTAAAATATACGTAGCGCGTTACTTCCCTGAGTCATCAAAACAACAAATGTCAGAGCTGGTTGAAAACCTTCGTACAGCCCTTGGTGAACGTATTGATAACCTAGAGTGGATGGGCGATGCAACTAAAGTAAATGCGCGCGCTAAACTGGCTGCATTTGTACCAAAAATTGGTTACCCCGATGTATGGCAGTCTTATGACGGTTTAAGCATTACTAAAAACGATTTAATTGGTAATGTGAAAAACATGCGTGAGTTTTTCCACGCAGAAAGTGTTGGAAAAGAGCTACAAATAACAGACCGAAATCGCTGGGGCATGACGCCACAACGCGTAAACGCTTACTACAATAGCTCGTTTAATGAAATTGTATTTCCGGCTGCGATATTACAACCGCCGTTTTTCGATCCAAATGCCGATCCGGCTGTAAACTATGGCGGTATTGGCGCTGTAATTGGTCACGAAATGGGTCATGGGTTTGACGATCAAGGTTCAAAATCAGACGAGAACGGTGTGCAACGTAATTGGTGGACTGATGCTGATCGCGCTGCATTTGACGAAAAAGCCGATCAACTGGCTGCCCAGTACAGTAAATACGAGCCAATCGAAGGTAACTTTGTAAATGGTCGAAATAGCCTTGGCGAAAACATTGGTGATGTGGGTGGTTTATCAATGGCTTATAACGCTTACAAACTTAGTTTAAATGGTAAAGAAGCGCCTGTTATTGACGGTGTTACTGGCGATCAACGTTTCTTCCTTGCGTGGGCACAAGTATGGAAAGAAAAACGTACTGAGCAAAGCATGCTTAACCAACTGCGTGGTGGCACACATGCCCCAGGTCGCTTTAGAGCACAAGCGCCGCGTAACCACGATGCATGGTACAAAGCGTTTGATGTAAAACCAGGCGATGAGTTATACCTTCCTGAAGATGAACGTGTACGTATTTGGTAAGTAATATATGAGGCTATTAATTTGCCTCGTTTAATTTTATTACTCAATTAGGCAACTCATTAAATAAGTTGCCTTTTTATTTGATTAAATTTGCTCTGAAAATCCTCTTTAAATCAGCGCCAAAACGCCTCAATAAAATACACTTTAGATGGACTTTAAACGCTACAGTTTTAATCGGCTTTAATACTTACTAGCCCTTGAATGCATTTACCTTTAGAATACGCATTATAATTTTATTCTATTATTTACATATATTAAGGCGAAACGCAGATGGGAAGAGCTTACCAAAACAAAAAAGATTCAATGGCTAAGACTGCGGGTGCTAAAACTAAAGTTTATTCTAAGTACGGCAAAGAAATTTATATTTGTGCTAAAAACGGCGGTGTAGATCCAGATGGTAACTTATCATTACGTCGTTTAATTGAACGCGCTAAAAAAGACCAAGTGCCAGCACACGTTATTGACCGCGCAATCGATAAAGCAAAAGGCGGCGGCGGCGAAGACTACTCAGCAACACGTTACGAAGGTTACGGCCCAGGTAACTGTATGATTATTGTTGATTGTTTAACAGATAACAACAAACGTACATTTGCTGATGTACGTGTTTGTTTTACTAAAGCAAATGCTAAAATTGGCGCTCAAAACTCTGTTTCACATTTATTTGATCACCTTGCTATTTTTGTATTTGACGGTGATGACGACGAAGCAGTACTTGAAGCACTAATGATGGCTGATGTTGATGTAACTGACGTAGAAGTTGATGATGGTAAAGTTACTGTTTTTGCTCCTCACACAGAGTACAACAACACACGTACAGCGCTTGAAGAAATGGGCGTGACTGAATTTGACGAAGACCTAATTAGCTTTGTGCCACAAATTGAAACGCCTATTGAAGGCGAAGACGTAGAAGTTATGGAACGCTTTTTAGCCATGCTAGAAGATTGCGACGACGTACAAAACGTTTACCATAACGCGCAATTCTAAAATTAGTTAACTAAGTTAGAACGACTTTAAGCCAACAGCTATGTTGGCTTTTTCATTTTTAGAACGTGGTATAAATATATGAATAATCTTACGGAGCTTAAAAGTGGCAAACTTGTTGGTGCTACTCACCTGCAATTAGTAGAAGAGTTAACAATATTCCCGGAAGAGATTTTTAGCTTAGCTGACACGCTCGAAGTACTCGATTTATCAAATAATAACTTATCAACACTACCTGATGAATTTGCCTGTTTAACACGCCTGAAGCGAGTATTTTTATCGTTTAATCAGTTTAAGCATATTCCTACTGTGCTGGCTAAATGCCCTGCTTTAATTATGGTCGCGTTTAAGGGTAACCAAATTTCTGAGTTTGCTTTAAACAGCCTGCCAAAAAATATTGAGTGGCTCATACTCACCGATAATACGTTAAGCGAATTGCCTGAAGACTTTGGTAATTACACCCAACTTAAAAAGCTCGCGCTTGCGGGCAATCAACTTAAGCAACTGCCAAGTAGCATGGCGCAGTGTAAAAACCTCGAGCTTGTTAGGCTCTCTGCTAATAACTTAACACACGTAGACGACTGGCTGTTTGAACTGCCTAAACTTGCTTGGCTTGCGTTTGCCGGTAACGATTTTAATAAAGCCCAGTGCCTTACAAAGTGCAGCTTAGAAAATAAACCTCTTAACGATTACACGCTTAGTCATGTTATTGGCCAAGGTGCATCGGGCGTTATTCATTTAGCACAAGCTGCTGATAGCGCTGTAGCGATTAAATTATTTAAAGGTGCAATTACCAGCGACGGCTACCCGCTTGATGAAGTAAATTGCTGCTTACAAGCAGGCGATCACGCTAATTTAATTAAAGTACTTGCCTACATTGATCAAAGTGATCAGTTGGGTTTAGTGATGGAGCTAATAGATAAAAGCTTTGCTAATTTAGGTCTGCCTCCAAGCCTTGAAACCTGTACGCGTGATACCTTTAACAATGATTGCCATTACTCAACTCAAGCTATTTTAAAAATTGCACAGCAAATGGTAAATACCTTACATCACTTGCATGTTCGTAAAGTAAGCCATGGCGACGTGTATGCGCATAACACCATGATAAACAAAGATGCTGATGTTTTATTTGGCGATTTTGGTGCTGCAACTAATTTAACGATGCTAAGTGAGTATCAACAAAAACAACTAGAGTGGATAGAAGTAAGAGCTCTGGGCTGTTTAATTGAAGACTTATTAGGCACGGTAACCGGTGATGATAGGCAAAGTGAGCTATTTGGTGAAATGTCCGATATGGCAAAGTGTGCTATGCAACCTTCATTAAATCAAAGACCTACATTTACTGAGTTATTAGAAGAGCTAAATATATAATTGAGTAGAGTCATAAAAAAGAGCAACGTGTAACACGTTGCTCTTTTTTTAGTTTATGTTTATTGAATTAATCGAGCTCATTTAGTGCGCTTAAACGGGTAAACCTGTTGTTTAAGCATACCTACCGGCATGTAATCCCCGACTACGCCATACGCTTGTGGCCACTCTTTTTGGCCTTTAACAGCAGTACCAAACGCGTAATCTAAAAACGAAAAATGCGCAGCGTAATTGCGGTCAATCGCAGCTTTATCTGACGCATGATGCCAATGGTGAAACTGCGGTGTAACCATAAAATACTTTAACCAACCAAATTTAACACGTACATTTGCATGATTAAACACAGCCTGCAAACCCACAATTATTACGTATAAACTAATTATTTGCTGTGAAAATCCAAGTACAAATATGGGTGTGAGCACTAAGCTGCGAGTTACGAGTATTTCAAGAATATGTTGGCGAGAGCCCGCTAACCAATCCATTTCTTTAGCACTGTGATGTACGCCATGAAAGCGCCATAATAAAGGGACTTCGTGATAAGCACGATGCACCCAATACTGCATTAAATCAGCCACGAGTATTATTAAAAACAACTGCACTACAAATGGTGTTTGCTCTATATAACCTTGTACTGTAGATGATACAGCCCAGCCAAAACCATAATGCACAAAGTGGTTAGTAACGAGTAATACAAAACCAATAATTAAATGGTTTACGAAAAAGTGGTTTAAATCGCCTCGCCATTCGCTACGTAATATTTTTTGCTCTTTTCGATGGGGTAGCAGCTTTTCAATAACAATAAATATGAGTGTTGAGCCTAGTAAATCTAAAATAAACCAATCGAGCCCTATGTAAGGTGTGTCGCTAGCAAACTCATTTACCTCAACGTTTGGTCCGCCAAACATAATAGCGAGTAAAATAAAAAACCACGCTGTAGCTCCTAAGCGCTTATTGGTATTGCGTACAAAGTTAAGTAGTCCTAAACTGCCCGAGACCAATAATGATGCAAACATAAGCTGACGTAAAAAGTCGACACTGTAGCTTTTGCGTAGTTCTGGTGTGGTTAAGTATTCAGGAAAGTGAAACGCTAATACGCCTAAGCAACTCAGTATTGCTAAAAAGCAGGCTATGTAGCCACTTATGTTGCCCTCACCTATCTGAAGATGATTTGTGCGAAATACCTTTCGTGATAAAGCTCTGATCATTTTTATTATTCCTTGCTTCGTTGAGTTGATTAAATACAACGAAATTCCATTGATTTACACACCCACATATTAACAAAATTTAGGGTATAAAAAATACAAATAGTTCCCTCCATAGTCTGAGTTGCAAATATACAGATAAACCAAACGCAAAAAAGCCACGCAATGCGTGGCTTGGTTGGATAAAGCTAAAACTTTACATCATTAGGGCTGTATTATAAAAACGCACCTAATGCTTTAACTTGGTCTAACATGCGGTTTGAGAAACCCCATTCGTTGTCGTACCAAGCCATTACTTTAACTAGATTGCCATCGGCTTTAGTTTGCGTTGCATCAAAGATAGATGACGCTGGGTTATGGTTAAAGTCGATAGAAACAAGCGGAAGCTCATTATATTGTAAAATATCTTTCATTGAACCCGTTGACGCTTCTTTCATGATTGCATTGATTTCTTCTGCGGTCGTATCGCGCTTAGTAATAAACGTAAAATCAACTAAAGATACGTTGATTGTTGGTACACGTACCGACATACCGTCTAATTTACCAGCAAGTTCTGGTAATACTAAACCAACAGCTGCCGCAGCACCTGTTTTAGTTGGGATCATAGATTGAGTTGCACTACGAGCACGGTATAGATCTGGGTGGTATACGTCAGATAGGTTTTGATCATTCGTATAAGAATGAATCGTTGTCATACTCCCCTTTTCAATACCTACTGTGTCGTTAATTGCTTTTGCAAGTGGTGCTAAACAGTTAGTAGTACACGATGCATTTGAGATGATTTGGCTATCAGCGTTGATTACATCGCTGTTTACACCATGAACCACTGTTGCATCCATATCTTTACCTGGAGCAGAAACGATTACTTTTTTAGCACCCGCTGTAATGTGCTTAGCTGCGTCATCACGTTTAGTGAAAAAACCAGTACATTCTAAAACGATATCGACGTTTAGTGCTTTCCACGGTAAATTTGCAGGGTCGCGTTCTTGCGTTAACGTAATTACGTCATCGTCAATTAACATGGTGTTATTTTCAAGTGTTACTTTTTTAGAAAATTGACCATGAACTGAGTCATACTGCGTTAAATGTGCATTAACGTTAGCTGGTGCTAAATCGTTAATTGCTACAATTTTAATTTCGCTGTTTTGAGCTGACTCATAAAGTGCACGTAAAACATTTCTACCGATACGGCCGTAACCGTTAATTGCTACATTAATCATTTTAGACTCCTATTTAAGTTCACTTGCTTGGCGAGCAAGCGCTTCAATTGCTTGCCAGTCTTTATTTTCAATTAGTTGTTTATCTAGCATCCACGTACCACCAACACAAATAACGTTGTTAAGCGCTAAATAGTTCGGTGCAGTTGCTAGGCTAATGCCGCCAGTTGGGCAAAAAGTAATATGTGGTAATGGGCCACCAATTGATTTAAGCATTGCTGTTCCGCCTGCTGCTTCTGCAGGGAAGAATTTTAAATACTTAAAACCATGCGACGCAAGTTGCATAACTTCACTTGCAGTTGCAGCGCCTGGTAAAAATGGTATATCTGATGTTTTAGCCAAAGCAATAAGCTCATCGCTCACACCTGGACTCACCATAAAATCTGCACCTGCGGCAACCGAAAGATCAAAACTTGCTTTATCTACTACCGTACCAGTACCTACATAGGCTTCAGGTACTTCTGCTTTCATCAGCTTTACAGCTTCTGCAGCAATAGGTGTACGTAGTGTTATTTCTAAGGCTTTTAAGCCACCGTTATATAACGCTCTTGCAAGTGGTGCTGCATCTTCTAATTTTTCGATTACAACCACTGGCACTACGGGTGCCGATGCTAAGATTTTTTCAATACTCATTACTTGTTCCTCATTACCCAGTATGGCTAATATTTATTCAAGTCCAAAAGCACTCGCGCCTAAATCGGCACTGCTTACGATATTTCTAAATCCAGTAAATAATTCGCGACCTGTACCAAATGTTGCACTTGGCAGGCTAAGTTCTGCTTCACGTTTAGCAAGTTCTTCGTCGCTAACGTGTACTTTTAATATTCCGTTTGGCGCATCAAGTGTCACTAAATCACCTTCTCGGATTTTAGCAATAATGCCGCCTTCTACTGCCTCTGGTGCTAAGTGAATAGCAGCTGGTACTTTACCTGATGCACCCGACATACGACCGTCAGTAACAATGGCTACTTTAAAGCCTTCATCTTGAAGCGTTGCCATTACTGGCGTTAATTTATGTAGCTCTGGCATCCCTTTCGCTTTAGGGCCTTGCTCTTTTAGCACGGCAATAAAGTCTTGGTTTAATTCGCCACGCGTGTATGCATCTTGCAGAGCACTTTGTGAGCTAAATACTTTTGCAGGAGCAGTAACAACCTGATGTTCGATAGCAACAGCTGACACTTTAATAACAGCTTTACCTAAGTTACCCGTTAGAAGTTGCAGACCACCTTGCTTACTAAAAGGGTTACTCACTGGGCGAAGTACTTCTTCATCATGTGAGTTTGCTGGGCAATCTACCCATTTAACTTTAGTTGGGCCGGTTGAGTTGCTCATGATCAGGCTATCGTCTTTATCCAAACGAGGTTCTGTCATGTAAGGTGCTAAACCATCGCCTAGCATTGTTTTAACGTCTGTGTGTAAGTAACCAGCGCTTGCTAGCTCTCGCATTAAGAAACCCATACCGCCAGCTGCTTGGAAGTGGTTTACATCTGCAGAGCCGTTAGGGTAAATACGTGTAAGTAGTGGTACAACTTCTGATAAATCAGACATATCTTTCCACGTAACCTGAATGCCGGCAGCTTTTGCTATCGCAACAATATGAATTGCATGGTTAGTAGAACCACCTGTAGAAAGCAGGCCTACTAAACCGTTTATAATCGTTTTTTCGCTGATCACATCGGCCAAACACGGGCTTTCTTTATCATCTGTAAGCTGCTTAAGCATAGTTTCTACAGCATTACCTGTAAGACCATCACGAAGCTCAGTGTAAGGATTAATAAACGAACTACCAGGAAGGTGTAAGCCCATTATTTCCATTAACATTTGGTTTGAGTTTGCAGTACCGTAAAACGTACAAGTACCTGCGCTGTGGTAAGACGCGCTTTCAGCCTCTAATAAGTCTTCGCGACTTACTAAACCTTGTGCAAATTTTTGACGAATACGTGCTTTTTCTTTATTAGGAATACCTGACTGCATTGGACCTGCTGGTAAAAAGAACACAGGTAAATGACCAAACGACAATGCACCAATTAATAAACCCGGGACGATTTTGTCGCAAACGCCTAAACAAAAAACGCCATCAAACACATCGTGAGAAAGCGATATTGCCGTAGACATAGCAATTACATCACGAGAAAAAAGCGAAAGTTCCATGCCGTCACGCCCTTGCGTAACACCATCACACATTGCAGGAACGCCACCAGCAACTTGTGCTGTAGCATCGTATTTGGTAGCAATGTCTTTAATTAAATCTGGGTAGTCTTTGTATGGCACATGAGCCGATAGCATATCGTTATATGAGTTGATAATAGCAAGATTTGGCTGCTCATCAGCCTTTAAGCGCGCTTTGTCATCACTGCTACATGCAGCCATAACATGGGCTATATTTCCGCAACCTAAACCGGCACGAACTCTTGTTTGTTTTTTTGCGTGCGAAATACGTTCTAAATAATCTTGACGGGTATTTTTACTGCGTTCGATAACGCGCTGGGTAACTTCTTGAATACGAGGATGTAACATAATTTAACTCATCTCTATTAGTTAGAGGATAAAGGCTCAGTAGCAACTACAGACTCCACGTAAATAACTGTACTGAGCATCTTTGATTTACCCGTTCAAAGGTACGCTACCAGGGAGCCTCTCACAACAGCCCTGACACCGGTGTCACTGTATTAACGCATAGCAATGACACCGGTGTCAACCCCGGGTAACAAAAATAGTTTAATATTTTAACATGACCGAATAATGACCTAATTGATTTTTAGGCACAAAGTATATTTTAGCAAGTTCAGAGCAAAAAAAAGCCCGAATAAGCGTCACTCATATTCGGGCTACTGTGAAAGTGTTTTTAACTCACTATTTTATCGCAGAGGTAGACTCGCGTGTAATCAAGCGTGACTCAAGCGTTACCTGATACGGCTGTTCTTGCGGTTGAGCTATGTGTGAAATAAGTTGAGTTACGGCTTGTTTAGTCATTTCTTCAACGGGCTGTGCAATAGTCGTTAAACCAGGCCAAATATGACGTGCAATGGGTGCATTATCAAAGCCGGCTATTGAAATGTCATCAGGCACTTTTAATTGGCGCTGGGTAGCTAATTTTAATACCGCTGCCGCCATGTAATCGTTTGATGCAAATACAGCTGTTGGCCTAGGAGATAAATCTAAAATACTGCGTGCACTATCTACACCTGAGTGATAACTAAAGTTACCCTCCTCTACCAAGCGCTCATCAAACTCTATTCCATGGCTTGCAAGTGAACGCCTGTAGCCTTTAAAGCGTTGTTGAGTGGCACTGTGATCCGGGTGCCCTTTAATAAACGCTATAGATTTATGCCCAAGGCTAATTAGATGCTCAGTAATTTCAAATGCGCCTTGCTCATCATTACTACGAACTGAAATAGAATCATCTTGAAGTAAAGCTGACGCAACTCTTGCGTAAGGGATTTTTTTAGATTTTAAAAAAGCAACAAGCTCAGCAAAATCACCAAAAGGAGGTGTTAGCACTATGCCATCTAATCGAGAAGTCTGTAGTAATTGCTCAATATTATTTATAAGGGCTTCACCACGAAACTCACAAGGATGTATCAATAAATTATAGTTATTTTCTTTACATGCTTCTAAAGCACCCGTTTGCACGCGAGTAATGTAGCTTTTACTCGGGTTATCGTAAAGACACCCAATAATAAAGCTACGATTTTGTGCAAGGCCTCGTGCAATTGGATTTGGGGTGTAATCGAGTTCTTTAAATACCGCAAGCACCTTTTCTCGGGTTGCAGCACTAACATTAGGCTCGTTATTCAAAACGCGTGATACGGTTTTTTTAGAAACACCAGCATGACTTGCCACACTGTTTATTGTTACTTTTTTCATCACTCTATTTTTCCAAATGCGAACAAGGAAAGCTCCTTATTTGCTGTTGTGCAAACACGCTGCGGCACCAATTAGTGGAATATTATCTTGTGTTACAAGTATTACAGGAATTTGCCCTGCGTATTGCGACATAATACCCTTTTGCGAAAATCGTTCAACAAAACGGCTCTCTAGAAGTCTTGCTTGCATACGAGGCAGTATTCCACCGCCAATAAATAGTCCGCCTAAAGCGCCGTAAACAACGGCTAAATCGCCAGCTACACTGCCGATCCAATCACAAAATTGATTAAGAGTTGCATCGCACACAACACATTCACCGCTATTTGCTAGGCTACTTATTTGCGCAGCATCTAAATTTTTAGCTGTTACACCCTTAACCGCAGACATCGCTTTGTATAAATGCGTTATGCCAGGGCCTGAAAATACAGTTTCAATAGAAACATGGGGATGATCTTTACGTAATTCATTTAATAGTAAAGTATCGAGTTCATTAACAGGTGCAAGCGATATATGCCCCCCTTCTGAACTTAAAACAGCGGTAGATTGCGACGTTCTAACTAAGCACGCGGCACCAAAACCTGTACCGGGACCTATAACACCAATGTTTGCATTATCATCAGCTTGACCTGATTTAACAATGACATTTTGTTTAGGATCTAAGTAAGGAGCCGCATATGCAAAAGCAGCAAAATCGTTAATGACTTCTAGTTGCTGTAAATCAAAATGAGTTTTAAATTCACTAACACTAAAATGCCAACCTAAATTGGTTAAATGTACCTGCCCAGCTTTTATTGGACCTGCAACGGCTAAACATGCGCGTTTGGGTGTAATATGCGAGACTGTTTGTAAATATTGCTCAAGCGCACTTTCAAGTGAACCAAAATTAGCACTAGGAAAAATATTAATGTGCTCTATTACAAATTGGTTAGTGTGCTCATTAAAAGCAGTTATTAAAGCAAAGCGGGCATTGGTGCCGCCAACATCAGCAACTAAGATGGGATCAAATTGGGCAGAAGAGTTTAGGCTCATAGTATTATCTCTTTTGTTAAGCGACTCGTGCTTATTATTTTACAATGGTATACCATTGTTATTTATACTTTGAGCTATCACCTCAAAGTAGCTATCACAGTAAAAAATGCTGCCTATAAAATATATAAACAGCGAATACGTTTTGACAACAAAATGATAAAACATTTATATTATGACACCGGTGTCAGCCGTTTATCAATAAAAATATACGTTAATTCACAAAAAGCTTGAAATTATTCATTAATAACCGAAAATGGCACAATTATTTATCAAATTAATTAAGTTGTAACAATGAAAGGTAAAGCCACCTCATTTGATATTGCCCACTATGCAGGGGTATCTCAATCAACTGTATCTCGCGCTTTACGTAACAGCCATCTTGTTAATGAAGAAACACGTAAACGTGTTTTCGATATAGCTAAAAAGCTTAATTATAAAGTTGATAAAAATGCCAGCAACTTGCGTACACAACAAAGCAGCACACTTGCATTACTTCTTTTCGAAGACCCTACCTCTGATGAGTCACAAATTAATCCTTTCTTTTTAGCCATGCTTGGCAGCATTACCCGTGCTTGCGCTAAAGAAGGTTACGATTTATTAGTATCATTTCAATCGGCCAGTGCTGATTGGCAAGCAGACTATGAAGATAGCCACAGAGCCGATGGTATTATTTTACTCGGTTATGGCGATTACATTGATTACCAACCAAAATTTAATACCTTACTTGAACAAAACACTAAGTTTGTTTGTTGGGGTGCAACGGTTGATAATCGCCCAGATTTAACTGTTTGTTGTGATAACTACGGTGGCGGTAAGCTCGCCGCTGAGCACTTTATTGCACACAGCAGAACTGATTGCGCTTTTATTGGTGATGCATCTGATCATAGCCCTGAATTCTTTAGTCGCTTTCAGGGTTTTAAAGATGAGCTATTAGCTAACAACGTAAAAATAAACGAACGTAAAATGGCTAATGCTATATCAACTGAAGAATCTGGGTATCACGCCACTCGTTCGCTTATCGCTAATAATATTAAATTTAACGCCTTATTTGCTGCAAGCGACTTAATTGCTATTGGGGCTATACGTGCACTTAAAGAAGCAAATATTAACGTGCCAAAAGATGTTGCGGTAGTCGGCTTTGATAACATAGCCATTGCTAGTTATGTAAACCCACCGCTGACGACGATAGAGCAAAACACCACTGTTGCAGGGCAAATGCTCGTAGAGAACTTATTAAAGCTGATACGTGGTGAAGAAGTACAAAGTACCCTATTAGCTCCTATTCTCATTCCTAGAAGGTCAAGCTGAGCTTATTTTTTAAGCAAACACCGGCTACATCTGTTCACATTCATTTACAAACAATAAAATCATATAATAAACAATAAATTAAAAAAAACACCACCCAAAAAACTATACTTTTTCATCAAAAAAACATCAATTACACATTCCTTAGCAACAGCAAACTGTTAACTGTATTTACTATTTTGTTTCTGTAATGTAAATTTATTGTGCCGCTATAACCTTACTCTGTAACTTTATAGCTTAAATAACAATAATATCTCAGGGATTTACATATGTTTAAAACTAAAGCTCTATCAAATGCAATAAGGTACTCTTTATTGCTAGGCTCTGTAGCCTTAGCGCCTAACGCGCTAGCTCAAGAAAACGACTTGAATTCAGACGTAGAATTAGAAGAAGAAGCACCTGAACGAATAGTTGTAACAGGCTCACGTATAAGAAAAGCTGAATTTTCAAATGCATCACCAATTCAAATTATCAATGGCGACTTATCTCGTGAAATGGGTTTATTTGATGCAGGCTCAATGCTTCAATCGACCAGCCAAGCGGCTGGTGCTCAAATAGATAATACATTTGGTGGTTTTGTACTAGATAACGGTCCGGGCGCTGCAACAATCGGATTTCGTGGTTTAGGTGCTGAACGAACTCTTGTGCTTATTAATGGCCGAAGAATGGCTCCTGCTGGCGTTGGTGGTGCACCAACATCCCCTGATTTAAATTTAATACCTGGCGTAATGATTGAGCGTGTAGAGAATTTATTTGATGGCGCATCAACCGTTTATGGTTCTGATGCGGTAGCGGGTGTAGCTAACGTAATATTGAAAAAAGATGTTGAAGGTTTTATTTTTGATGCATCTTATCGTCAACCTAAAGGTGAAGGCGGTGAAGAAACTGTACTTTCGGGTATGTGGGGCAAAACCATGGATAATGGTTTTATCACTGTAGGCGTTGAATATTCAGAACAAAAATCTCAATCTTTATCTGGTAACCCTTTTGTTAAAGGGTGTGAAGAGCGTATTTGGGAAGCTGAAGATGGCAGTATCGTAACGAGAAACAGTGGCTATGGTCCTGTGGCGAGTGGTGAAGATTCATGTGATATTTTCCCTCTAACAAATCGTATTAGCGTACCTTCTTTCTTTGGTAGTGTTTATTACACTCCTAACTTTACAAACACTGGTATTCCAAACTTCAGCGAATCAACTGTACCATCAAGTCTTGAAGGATTTTTACCTTCATGGGTAGCTGGCGATTTCGATGGCGATGGTATTAATGATGGTGTATTTGTTGATGGTAACGGAGATGGTTTCCGTGACGTTGATTTCCAAGACCCTCTATACGCTTTCCAACAATCTGATTACTACAAAAGTGGTGATTACAGAAGTAAAAATGAACGTATTTCATTAATGCTTAATGGTGAATATAACTTCCAAGATGATAACGATACAACTTTCTACTACGAAGGTTTATATGCGAGTCGTAAATCACCAATTTTTAGCCCTGGTGCACAAATATTTCAACAAGTAGCGGCATCAAACCCATATAACCCTTGTGGAACAAACGGTATTGACTGTTTTGGCGTGTTAGGTGCGGGCCCTGGTGGACCTGAGGCCGTTCAGCCAATCATCAATATTCGTGGTGACCGTGATCAAACTGAAGTTGAAGTTTCACAATATCGTTTAGTTACCGGTGTTACTGGTAATCTTGGTATGTTCGAAAACATTGGTTTAGACAATTGGTACTACGACGCGTCTGTATCGTACAGCGCATCTAAAGGTACTGACCACCGTGTTGGTATTGATGAAGAACGCTTAATTAACTCATTAGAAACCGCTGTTCTTAATGATGATGGTACTGTTACCTGTGGTACCGGTTCTGATGGATGTGTTCCTGTTAATTTATTTGCAGATAGTATTTACCAAGAAGGTGGCGGTACGCTTTCACCTGAAGAAGCGGCCTATTTATTTATTGACCGCGACATCGAAACTAAAGTAAACCAGTTTGTTTTTAATGCATTCATGGGTGGTGACTTCTTCGCACTACCATGGAATAACGAAACTGTTGCAGGTATCGTTGGTATTGAATATCGTCGTGATGAGATTGAATCAAATCCTAATGCAGCAGCATCACAAGGCTTACTATGGGGCTACTTTGCTGACCAAGGCGCTGATGGTTCTCGTAATCTAAAAGAAATATTCACAGAAGTTGACTTCCCTTTACTTAAAGGAGTTAAAGGTGCTGAAGAACTTACATTTACAGCTTCTGGCCGTGTTTCTGAAGAATCTTTCTACGATGCTGAATCAACTTATAGTCTTAAAACTATCTACCGTCCTGTTGATTGGTTTACTCTTCGTGCTACAAAAGGTACTTCTTATAGAGCGCCAAACTTACGTGAACGTTTCTTAAACGGTACGTCTGGTTTTAATACAGTTGCCGATCCATGTGTTGTTCCGGAAGATGCTCGTAATATTGACCCATTGAACCCAGGTTCAGCAGCTACATATAATGCAGCTGAAGAAACACGCGATACAGCGGTACTAAACGCTTGTCAAGCATCAGGTATTGATCCAACTACTCTTGGTTTAGGTCAAGGTGGGACTGATTCATATACTGGAACTTATAGCGCTGAGATTGAAACTGGCGGTACAACTGAACTTAGTGCTGAAACATCAGTGGCTAAAACATACGGTTTTATCTTTGAACAACCGTTCACTGATGCATTTGATTTAACAATGTCATTAACTCGTTTTGATATTGAAGTAACAAATAGTATTGCAGAGCCAAGTGCTTTCTACAGTATTGGTCAGTGTTATTCTGCTGATGGTAATGATGCTTTTTGTAGCCGTATCGGCCGTGACGAAAATGGTCAAATTGATTTAGTTGATGCTAGCTTTATCAATATTGGTTTAATCTCTTCTAAAGGTTTTGATTACAATATCTACTTTGAAACAGATACGGTAATTGCAGAAGAAAACTTAGGTATTACACTAGACCTTCAAGCTACGCGTATGACAGAGCAAGTTTTTGATGTACTTGGTACTATTGATGACAATATGGGTGAGCCAGATTCACCAGAATGGCGCGGTACAGCACGCTTACAACTTAAATATTCTGATTTTAGGTTTAACTGGGAAACACGTTTCATCGGTAAAGGTCGTGAAGATGAAGATGATTTAGGTGAATTCGAAGAAGGTACTGCAGGTTGTCGTGGTTTAACTGACGCAAATGGTGCTCCACTTAAATGTCGCCCTGTTGGTTTCACTGATGACTACTTTGTACATAACATCGGTATGACTTGGTCTAACGATGCGTATAAAGTGAACTTTGGTGTACGTAACGTATTTAATGAAGCTCCACCAAAAGTAGATCCAAATGGTTCTTTCTCAAATACTAACATCCCTCTAGGTGTTGGTTATGATACATCAGGACGTAGCCCATACATCAGTTTTACAGCTTCTTTTTAATTAGAATTGGCTGAGTATATATTCAATCCAGATGGCCTAAAATTTTAGGCCATTTTTTTTGAGGGAATAAAAAATGAAACTTAAAAAAAGAATGTTAGTAGGATTTACCTTACTAAGCCTATCTTCTTTCGCTAATAGCGAAACTGAAGATGCGACACAAGTAAGCAGTATCGATGCTTTCTCAATGTCATCGGCTATCCGTAGTGTTGTAGCATCACCTGATGGTAAGAAGCTTGCTATTTTAAGAGCGACTACCAAAAATGGTGACTATATAATTGAGATAAGAGATCCAAATAACCTAGAAGCAGACCCCGTAAGGTTGGGCGCTGATAAAATGCTGATATCTTCCATCGTATGGTTAAACGATGAAAAAATTGGCGTTATGTTTAGACAAATACTAGAAGATGGAAGTCGCAAATACTGGGTTAATAAGTTTGCAATAACTGATGCTGATGGTAAAGGCGACTGGTTATTACCATTTAAGAAAAAGCGAAATGTTCAATTTAATATAATAAATATACTTCCAGACAAAAAAGATGAAGTACTTGTAGAGGTTGATATTAATAATAACTACATTCCAGATGTAGTGAGATTTAATATTAACACTGGACGAAGCGTTACTGTAATGCGCGGAAATGAAAAAGTATCAGGCTCGTTTGTTTCTGACTACGATGGTGAAATAAGAATAGCCCAAGGTTGGAATAAATCTGATAACGCAATCGATTATTATGCCCGAGATAAAGGCAATGATGATTGGAAAGTAATTAAGCAAGTTAGTCCTAAAAAGCGTGAAAACTTTGAGATATTAGGATTTGCAAAAGGTAATCCTAACGAAGTTTATGTTAACGCCAACTTAGGCGAAAATACGACTGGCATTTATATTTACAATATTAAAACAGGTCAGTATTCTGAACGTCAATTTGGTCTTAAATCTGTAGATACAGACGGTGTTATACTTGATACAGACGGTACTTTACAAGGCTTTCGCTATACAACCAAGCAGCCTAAGTTTTATTTCACAGACCCAAACCTTCAAGCACTTAACGAATCTGTTGCTTCTTTATTTAAAGATAAATTTGTACAAATCATTAGTAGCTCTGATAACGATAACGTATTAGTGGTGAGAGTATCTGCTGACGATAATCCTGGCAGCTATTACATTGTTACTAATAAACAGAAGCTGACTAAAATTGGTGATCGACTTCCGTTTATTGATAAAAGTAAATTAGGATCCGTTAAATATATCTCTTATAAAGCAAGAGATGGACGCAAAATAAAAGCGTATGTAACCATTCCTGCGACTAAAGGTCCTTACCCTGCGATAATACTTCCTCACGGTGGTCCTTGGGTGCGTGACTCTGTTGTATTTGATGACTGGGCGCAGTTACTCGCCTATCATGGTTACGTCGTTATTCAACCAAACTATCGGGGATCTACTGGTTACGGTTTAGAACATTGGATAGCCGGTGATAATAACTGGGGCTTGAAAAAACAAGATGATCTAGACGATGCCGCACAATATTTAATAGATAAAGGCTTAGCGACAAAAGATAAACTCGCTTTATTTGGCTGGAGTTATGGTGGTTACGCTGCATTTGCTGCATCTATGCGTGAAAACAACATATACAAATGTGTTGTTGCCGGTGCCGGGGTAAGTGATTTAAGCCGTATTAATGCAACTCTTAACGAAAATCGCTTTTTAAGTATTTTACAACGCCCTACGATTACAGGTGTCTCTCCTGTAGAGCAAGTAAATAAAGTAAATATTCCTATACTGGTTGTACATGGTGATATCGACAGTCGTGTTCCAGTAAAACACAGTAGAGACTTCGTATCTGAGCTTGAAAAGTACAAAAAAGACTTTAAATATATTGAGCTTGAAGATGCCGATCACTTTTCTGATACGCTTTTCTACGATCATAAAAAAGAATTTTATACCGAGTTGTTATCATGGTTTGATAATAAGTGTGGCCTCAAATAATGTAACTAAAAAGTGACATTCATTTTATTTGAAGAGCATTCTTTTGTTTTAATATTAAGTGAGTACATAACAAAAAGGCTTCTAAATTTATTTAGAAGCCTTTTTTAATAACTACAGCATTTTATACCAATCCGCAATAATACTTAATCATTTTGCGGGGCTAAACGTGTCGCTAACTGCGTTAAAAAATTCTTATTTAGAACAACTAAATAGCGAATTTTTTGCCTAGCTAACAACACGTTTTTCCTGCCTCAAAATAGCTCACTTAATTAAGCGAATTGGTATTATATATTAGTCTTTAAGCGATTCGGCAACCACCGGATAATAGTCCCAAACTTGTTTATCACTGAGTGAGCGTACAAGCTTAATGTATTCTGCATGTGTCCAAGCTAGAGGTGTTGCTGAGTTTGTGCCCTCGCCTAACACATAACCTGCTTTATTTACACCCACGCCATCCCATACTTGCTCAGGTAGCATCATGCCGCTATTAGCAAACTGCTCTAAGCCTTTTACGTAGCTATTTTTAATGTCCGCTTGTTTTGCATCATCTAGCGTATTATTTGCGTTTGCGGCCGCTATTTCATAGTGTCCGCGTTCGCCTGTAAAAAATGGCCATACACGACCACGTTGGCCTGGCGTGTTGCTCCCGCTTTCGGCGTAATTAGTACCTGTGGTTTCATCTTCGCCGTAACCGTCGTTGCCATAACGGCGATAGCCTGCAAATGTGCCGCTACCATCGGTAAAGTTAAAGCTGTATTTAACTTGTAAGTTATCTTCAAGCGTTTCGTCGTCATACTCAGGCAGGGTTTTAACTATACTTGAATCGTTGGCACTTCTTACTCCATAGCGGACTAATTCTAAAAAACCACCGTCTAAAATCTGCTTTTTGTTAAAACCTTCACGGCCATTGTTGGCGTTAATTTTAGTATTAGAGTTAGCGTCGGTGTCTTGACCTATACGAATAAAATACTCGCCATCGGTGCTATCACCTTTTAAATTACCTTCGGTGGTAAACATTTGCGATTCTATATCACTGTTGTACTTTTTAGCCGTTGCTAAATAACGATCTGCATTTTGAGTATCACCACTGAGTGTTGCTATGTCACTGGCTGTTATAAGGCCAGCAACAACGGCAGCCGTTGTAGAGGGAGAATAACCACTTTGCTCTTCCCAGCGCTCTTGCTGTGTTGCGGGTGGAGTGATTTGCATGTCGTTCCATAAAATTTTAGCTCTTCCGCCATCAACTAAAAAGTCAGCTGCCGGTTTTAGCATGCGTGCATACCAATCTTTAAGTTCGTTATCACTTAGTACGTTTGCTTGATGTAACTTCCACGCGAGCATAATTGGCATAGCTGTTTGATCTAGCTGTACCCCTACCCATTCAAGTTCACCATCAACATGTGTTTTTTGTAAAAACCATCCTGTATCACCATTGTTACCGGGGGTTATGCTAGTAACTTGTACTTTTTCAAGGTATTCGAAGGCCGTTTTTGCAGTGGCGGTATCGCCTAAGGCCATAAATGCCATAGCTACTTGATAAAAATCACGAACCCATACCGCTTTGTAACCAGTCGAACCCTCTTTGGCTGAAACAGTTTCACCCCAAGGATTAGAAAGTGAGGCAATGAGCGCACCCGCATTAGTTTTGTCTTCTTGCGCTTTTAGTACCATTGCACTGGTGTAAAGTAGCTTACCGTCATCGGCTGTTTGCTTAACCATTGTATTTAATGGCTCAAGGCTTTGTAAATAATCTTCCCAGCCTAGCGCTTCACCTTTACCGTTGTAGGCATCAAGCACATTTTGATAACCTTTAGATAAGCTCTGTGCACCTTGTTGCTGGCTTTGCTGCTGCGTTTTACCAAAGCTTAGTGCTAAATCAAATGTGGTATTACTATAGATAGTACCAAGCTCTGCCAGCAGAGTGACATTACCGGCCTTATCGCCTGTGTTTGAATATTTTTTGCTTAGTGTGTGTTGTTTTTTAAGTGAGGTGATGCCATCGCTCACACCTGTAAAGCCTACACTTTGCATTTTGAATGACGTAGATGATTGCAACGTTAAAAAATTATCATCTTCCCATGCTACTAAGCCTTGCTCAGTGGTTTTTGCAAAATCACCTAAGCCGTTGTTGTTTATATAAGGATTAACAGCAACATACGCTTTCACGCCTTTAAGTGATGTATTAAAAATACTGCGTACAAACAATGTTTGTCCGTCAGGGTCGGTGAATATGTGTTTTTCGAGGGTAAAACGCCCTTTCTTATCTGTACTTGTTACTTTGTAAGCAAGCGATAGTGGTCTGCCTTTATCGTCTTTATGTAAGTAATCAATTGTAACGTCTAAGTCGTCAGCTTCAGTGACTGTAAAATCTTTACCGGTTACTACAAACTGCATATCTTTAATTTGAGCTTGGTGAATGAGTCCAAACATAGTTTCGGTGATCATACCTTTGGCAATTGAAAACCATACTTTTGATACTTCACCTGTCGCAGCGTTGTTATTATATTGGCCGTTTTGGTATTGCTCAAAAGAAGTACCAATTCCGGTTTTACCCGCGTAAGCCCAATATGGTTCAGCACCTGGTGCGCCAGGAGCTGCTGAAACTGTAGCATCAATATTTTCGTTATTCGTATTTTGTGCACCACAGGCTGTTAAGCCCAAAGTTAAAAGAGCGGTAGTAATAAGGTTATATTTTTTCATTGTGTGACCCTTAGTTTGAATTTTTAACGCGCATTACAGCAATCGCAGCAACAACGAATGATGCAGCACCAATTAATAATGCGTAAATAGGCTGGTTAGAAAATACGTGGCGTAAAATAAGCCCTAAAATACTAGCAGCAAGCAATTGCGGTATAACAATAAAGAAGTTAAAAATACCCATATACACGCCCATTTTATTACTCGGTAGTGCGTTACTTAACATTGCATAAGGAAGCGATAAAATAGAAGCCCATGCAAAGCCAACGCCTATCATTGGAATAAGGAGCATTTTTGGATCTGTTATAAACATAAAGCTCGCAAGGCCCAATGCGCCTAGTAATAAGTTAAAGCAATGTGCGCCTTTTAAGCCCATTTTTTTAACTAAAAATGGAATACACATAGCGGCAATAGCCGCAAAGCCGTTGTAAGCTGCAAATAAAATACCGACCCAATCAGCCCCATCGTTAAAGGCTTTACTTGTTGCATCACTGCTGCCGTAATGAAAGCTTGTTACTGCGGCTGTGGTGTATATCCACATAGCAAACAACGTAAACCAGCTAAAAAACTGCACCCAAGCAAGCTGCTTCATTGCCTCTGGCATGGTAAATACATCTTGTACTACTTGGTAAAAACCGCCTTGTATTTTGTTAGCAGCCTTTAATGCGCTTGCTATCCACTGCACAATACCAAACGCTAGTAAGCCACCAGCAAGTAGGTATAACTCTTTTTCAAGCGATAAACCCATTACTAATGCAAGGGTTGCTAAACCTAGCACCACAAAAATAATGGCACCTTTATTGAAGTTGATATCTACTAATGCGGTGTTAGTCGGTTTGGCAGTGTGGTTTTCAAAAGCAGCTAATTGCTCAGGGCTATATTCTTTGGTTCGCATAACTGTCCAAAGAACTGCGACTAGCAATACGACCCCACCCCAATAAAATGAATATTTAACAGATTCAGGGATTTGCCCTGGCGCAGCGGTATTACTTACATCAAACCAATTGGTCATCATCCATGGTAGCGCTGAGGCTAATACCGCACCAATACCAATAAAAAAGCTTTGTAACCCGTAACCTGTAGCGCGTTGTTTTTCTGGCAGGTTATCGCCTACAAGTGCTCTAAAAGGTTCCATAGTGACATTGATTGAGGCATCCATAATCCATAACATACCTGCAGCAATCCAAAGGGTTGGTGAATGCGGCATGATAAAGAGTGAGATAGTAGTAAGTACCGCCCCTATGAAAAAGAATGGACGACGACGACCAAAACGTCCCCATGTTTTATCACTCCAATAACCAATTATTGGTTGCACTATTAAGCCCGTTAGCGGTGCTGCAACCCATAAAATAGGAATATCATCAACTTGTGCGCCTAGGGTTTGAAAAATACGGCTCACATTGCCGTTTTGTAGTGCAAAACCAAATTGAATACCTAAAAAGCCAAAGCACATATTCCATATTTGCCAAAAACTTAGATTTGGTTTGTTGCTGTCATAATTATTATTTTGATTATTCATGATTAGCCTTATTAGTTAAAACTGCGCTACTAAATGCATCTAGCGAAAGCATAAGCTTTGTAACTTCTTTGTCAGTGATGATCTTTACCGTGTTTTGTTCAAGTAAGTCGTGTAGCGGTTTATTTCGCTCAAAGGTATTTGCTTGCTCTGGTGTTAAATTAATTAATACCGTTTGTGGCTCCTCACTAAAATTACTAAAAACATAAACAGCTTGCTGTCCCAGCGAGCGTACAAAACCAACAACGCGTTCGCTATTGCTAAGTGAAAGCTCTGACATGGTTCCACCTACAACAGCGGGTAAACGATTAAGAGCCATTATTGATTTATAATAATCACGAAGTGATGCTTGCTCGCTCGATAAGTTAGCGCCGTCGAATTTTCCGTTGTTCATCCATGCTTGATGCGCTGGTACACCAATATAGTCAAAAATGCTGGTGCGAGTAGATGTGCCAAAACCTGCGTTTTCAGATCCGTCCTCCCCCACATCTTGGGCAAAATATAATAAAGTAGGTGCGCGACTCATTAAGCTAGAAACTACCATTGCTGGTTTCCCCCAGCGTGCATCACCTGCAAAATCAGGGCTAGCAATGCGTTGTTCGTCGTGATTTTCTAAAAAGTGCAGCATGTGCGCTTCAATATCAGCCACTTGGCTTTGGGCTGCAAAAATAGTATTAGCAGCTTGCTTACCCTGCATAATGGCTTTTAATGTGTCGTAAAAGCCGACTTTGTCATACAAGTAATCCATTTTTCCTTGCTGAATATACGCTCTGTACATTTGTGGGTTGTAAACTTCAGCCAATAAAAACGCATCGGGCTTTTGCATTTTTATTGATGAATTTAAAAAGCTCCAAAATTCAACCGGCACCATTTCGGCCATATCGTACCTAAAACCATCAACGCCTTTGTCGAGCCAGTACAATGTGATATCTCTAAATTTATACCAACTATTAGGAAGCTCTTTATTTTGCCAAAACGCATAATGAGCGCGATAATCTTGGTTTTCTAACTCTTTAGGTAATACAGGAAAGTCATAGCTGCCATCAGGCTTAACGCCATAATTCACTCTTACGGTTTCGTACCAATCGTTAATATCTGGCTTGGGTGCACGCGCACCATTACCCGTCCATTTTGCTGGCGTTTCATCAAAAAAAACGTCAGCTAAAGGGTGAGTATTACCCCCTAAAACTGTATAGCTTTGTGATGTCGGAACCTGAAAAGACTGGCCTGGTACATAATAAAAGTTATTATTTTTATCGTACTCTTTGCTGGTGTCGTCTTGTTCACCAAAGTCTTTTATTCCTTTGGGTTTTGCTACTGATTTATAATTACGAGCCACATGGTTAGGTACAATATCTATAACCACTTTCATGCCATGCTCATGAGTGCGCTCAATCAGATCACTAAACTCACCCATTCTATTGGTCACATTTATGGCTAAATCTGGGTTTACGTCGTAGTAATCTTTTATTGCATAAGGTGAACCTGCACGGCCTTTAACTACATCAGGGTCGTCTTGCGTAATCCCATACTCGGTATAATCGCCCACTAGCGCATGATGTAAAACACCGGTATACCAAACATGGGTCGTACCCAATTCTTTAATACCTTTAAGTGCAGCATCGTTAAAGTCGGCAAATTTACCTACGCCATTTTGCTCTTTTGTACCCCAAGGCACATTCGCGGTCTGTGTGTTACCAAATAAGCGTGTAAATACTTGGTATACAACAGGCTTTGTTAACTCATTTTGCGCCTGTTTAGGGGCTTGCTGTTGTTCGGTTTCATTATTGTCTGAGCACCCACTTGTTATAAGTGCGCTACACAGTAATGCGGGTACATAAACTGATTTTTTCATTGTGTGTCTTTTTGTCAGTAGTGTTATAGCTTTATACTAAAGATATCTGCAGCAAGCATACAGTTGCTGCATACGTATTCACTTAAACATTCACGGCGTATTAATCACTAATACCGTAGCAGTCATTGGCTCTAAGTTAATACTGTTAGTTAGTTTAAAAGTGTGTTGTGTGAATAATGCCTGCGCATTGGCATTTTTTGGTATAACTTCTTGCATGTAATCAAGATTATGCTTTTGTGTTACTTTGTTTTTATTCATAAAAACTAATACTGTTTGCGTATCACTAACGCGAGCATAACTATAAACACCATTGTTCGGACTGAAATGAACGAGCTTACCCTTTGCAAGCGCCGGGCTTTGCTTTCTAAAGTTAAGTAGCGTGCTTATAGTTTCGTGCATATCGCGCTGATCTTTACTTAACCCGACTCCAGTAAACGCATTAGCGTTTTGATTTTTGAACCCACCTGGAAAATCAATTCGTATATCACCATGATCTTTACTCGGCGTATTATCCAATAATATTTCGGTTCCATAATATATTTGAGCAATGCCGCGCGTTGTTAAAAACAAAGTCATCGCCATTTTAGTTTTAGCTAAGTCTTGCCCAAATTCCGTATATAAACGGCTCATATCGTGGTTATCAGCAAACACCATAATGTTATTGGTGTCTGGGTATAAAAAATCGTTAGCTAATGACTGATATACTTTAACCCAGCCTGTGCTCCAACCCTCGTCTTCATTTAAAGCTCGAATTACCGCCTCTTGCAACGAAAAGTCCATCACACTGGGTAAGCTTGACACATACCCATCTTGATTTACTTTACCGCGCTGCCAATACGACGCTATTGCAGGGTTTGAAGTCCACTCTTCGCCAACAATATTAAAGTGTGGGTATTCATCCATAATGGCCTTGGTCCAATCACTTAAAAATGCTTTGTCTGAGTAAGAGTAAGTATCAACTCGAATACCGCTTAAATCTGCGTATTCAATCCACCAAATTGCATTTTGAATTAAATACTCATTTAATAATGGTTGGCGCTGGTTTAAATCGGGCATGCTAGCGACAAACCAACCATCGCTAAACTGGCGTTTATCGTAGTTACTTGCGTGTGGATCTTGAATTGTTTGGCGCGCATGGCTTGTGGCATTTTTACCATTTTCAAACTGCCCATTAAAGTTAATCCAATCTTGAGTTGGTTTATCCTTCATCCACGGGTGCTCAGCACCAAAGTGATTAAGCACCATATCCATAACAAGCCCAATGCCCTGCTCTTTAGCCTTTATTGATAACGTTTTGTATAAATTATTTGATCCCATTCGCGGATCAACGTTATAAAAGTCTGTAATCGCGTAACCATGATAAGAGTAATCTGGCATGTTGTTTTCAAGCACTGGAGTAAGCCAAAGCTGTGTTACACCTAAATTATTTAAATACGGTAATGCGTTAATAACACCTTGAATATCCCCTCCATGTCGCCCGCCTTTAAAACCTGGATTTACAGCTTCTAGCATGCTTTTGACAGTGTCATTTGTGGAGTCGCCATTTACAAAGCGATCTGGGTTAATTAAATATAAAGCATCTGCACTTGTGAAACCTTGGCGTTGCGCGCTATTTTTATCTCGGGTAAATAAAGGAAACTCAAAGCTATGCGCTGTATTAGTGCTGTTAAACTTGAGCGTTCCTGCTTTGGCGTTATCGCTAATATTTAAATGAAGGAAAGCATAATTAGGGTTGTCGGTACGTGTTACGTTATTAAGTTCAACCCCTTTATACTTATCTAATTTAAATTCTTCGTTAGCTATATTTTGCTCATGCACGAGTACTGTAATGTTATTTTTATTCATGCCGACCCACCAATTGGCAGGCTCTACACTAAGTGCATAACTAAAGCTTGGTAAGCTACATGCACTTACTAGTAAAAGTGTGTTTAAAAATCGCATTGTTATACCTTTTTAATGCTGGCTAAAAAATTCTGGTGAGTTGGTAATTGCGTTACAGTTGAGCTGATCAACGTTTTTAAAGTAGAAAATAAATCGCTCAGTTGATCATCACTTAGTGAATCAACAATACTGTTATAGTCATCAGGGATAAGCCCTTGCCCTATCATGACTTGCTGCCAAGCAACTTCGGCGAATAGTTCATCATCTTCACGTATTACTTTGCCTGTGTGTTTAAATAAATTCAGTTTATGGGTAAGGGAATTTGGTATATCCATTTGCATGCATTGACGCCAAAACGGGGAGTCTTCTCGCTCGGTGAGTTTATAATGCAAAATAATAAAATCACGTATGTGCTCTAATTCAATAACGCTTTGTTTATTAAACTCCGTTACTAACGCATCGCTAATACCGTTGTGTGGAAATAGCTTAATTAAACGCGTAACCGCAGTTTGAATTAAATGAATACTGGTTGACTCTAGCGGCTCTAAAAAACCACTTGAGAGGCCAACCGACACCACATTTTTATGCCATTGCTTTAAACGCCGTCCTGTTTTGAATTTTATAATACGGGGCTCTGTAATTGGCTCAGCGGGTACGCTTTTTAGCAGTAACTGCTTAGCATCATCATCTGACAAGTATCTACTGCAATAAACAAGGCCATTACCAATACGATTTTGCAGTGGTATTTGCCATTGCCAACCAGCACTATGTGCAATAGATCGCGTATAGGGCTTAAGCTCATGAGTACTTTTTGTTTGTACGGCTACTGCACTATCGCATGGTAAGTAATGAGACCAATCAATAAACCCTGTATTTAGTGTTTGTTCAATTAATAGTGCACGCAGCCCGGTGCAATCTATAAATAAATCCCCACTAATTTGACTGTCGTTATCCAGTGCTAGGCTTTTAACATTGCCTGTATCGCATTGTTCAACATGGCTTATTTTTGCATCTATGTGTTTAACACCGCGCGATATAGCCAACTTTTTTAAGTATTCAGCGTAAAGCGTCGCATCAAAATGATATGCGTAACTCAGCCCAGGTAGTTGGGTATTAGGAATTGTATTGAGGGGTGCAAATTTATGCTGTTTAGCCGCTTGGTAATTGAGTGAAAAATCCCATAAGTCGTCTTCGCAACCCGTAATTTGACCTTTTAACCAAAAGTTATAAAAATCGCAAAAGGGAAAATCTTTACCTAACGAGCCAAACGCATGCATGTAGCTATGCCCTGGCGTTTTCCAGTTTTCGAACTCTATACCTAATTTTATTGAAGCATTAGTGGCATTAATAAAATCTTGCTCGTTTATACCCAGCGCGTTATTAAGTTGCATAATGGGCGGTATCGTTGCTTCACCCACTCCTACCGTACCAATAGCTGATGATTCTATTAGTGTGATATTAATTACTTTACCTAACACTTTATTAAGCAGTGCTGCTGTTATCCACCCTGCGGTACCACCGCCTGCAATTACGACATGTTTTATTGGTTTCATATTATTGCCCACGCTTTAATACAGCGCTCAATAAACTTAATTAAGCGAATTGGTATTAATCAGTGTTTGATAAACTAGCTATAAAAAAGCCCTTGTAAAACAAATCACAAGGGCTTCTACACACAACTTTTATTATAGCTTGTAACTAAAGCCTAACAAGTAAGTACGACCGTAATCTTGGTAGTCACGTACTTGTAGAGCATTATCGCCAGAAAGTGACGTAAACGGTTCTTCAGTTAAGTTTTGTACTTGAAACTGAACAGATAAACCTTCAAGGCTTTCAATACCGGCCTCAGAGAAGTCATAACCAGCTTGAACATCCCAAATAGTTTCACCTAAAATATCAACTTGTTCAGTGTTAAAACCTAAACCATATACATCACCTTTAAAGGCACTGCGTTTGCGCATACTGGTACGTAATTGCATACCATGCATTTCGTAGTAAACTGTTAAGCTTTGAATTTTATCCGAAAGACCTGGTAGCTCGTAATCGTTACCGTTTTGATCCTCTATATCAGACTCTATTCCTGTATGGCTGGCAATTAAACCAAAACCTTCAAGAGATGGATGGAATATTTTAAATGGTAACGCTAGTGAAAGCTCGTAACCATATAAATCGCCACCGCCGCCATTTATTTTACCGCTGCCTGTACCTGATGCTGTTGCAGGAACTTCACCTGTTGAAGGGTCAGCTACGCCTGACATATCAATTGCATACGTGCCGTCAAAAATCCACTGAGTTAAATCTTTATAGAAAAACGCAGCAGAGAAGTAACCTTCATCGCTAAAGTAATTCTCGTAAGTAAAATCGTAGCCGGTTGCTTCTTTAGGTTCTAAATTTGGGTTACCACCCGATACAGACCAATAGTTGCCATTTTCATCAGGTGTTTGATTATATGAAGCATTAACTGATGAATTCATTTCATCTAAGCGTGCACGAGAAATTGTTTTAGCAGCACCAAAACGTATCGTTTGTTGCTCATCAATCGCAAGTGACAGGTTTAAGCTAGGTAATACGTGCGAGTAATCATGACTTATGTTTGTCGGTGATGTAACAACCACACCATCAACAGTACTAAATGCATTACCTTGTGATGATTGATCAGTTTGTACATAACGCACGCCCACGTTACCCGTTAATGCAAGGCCGCTTACTTCAGCATTAATATTTGCTTGAACAAATGCAGAAGTAATTTCTTCTTTTACAGTCCACGATTTAGTCGCATGACTTGTATTTGTTAAGCTCTCTGCCAGTAAGTCGTAATAACCGTCGTTAACTAAGCCATTTACGTCATAAGCAATCATATCGCCCATGCCTATAAAGCCTAAATCAACACTTCCGTTACGGTACTGTTCTGGCACATTAAGCATGCCTGGGCTATCAAGCGAAAAGCTAGATAACGTCATAAAGTAACCTTCTGAATCTTTTGTTTTCTCACGTTCTTTGTAAAACATACCAAATTCAATAGAGCTTATGTACTCGTTTTCTAATACCTTTGAAGCCGCTATTTTTAATGTTGACAGCTCATCTTCAATGGTCGGTGCATTAATAAAACCATCTTGCGCTTGGTTTTCATACTCAGTACCAGTTAAACCATATTTATCGTTAAGTGCAGAGCTTGCACCCCACGATAGCGGGCCACCTAACTGTATTAAACCATAATCGCTATAATCTAAGTCATGAGTAAAGCTTGCGCCGGTGTTTCCACCATTAAATGTATAACCTAAGTTATCTGCAACACCGCGAGCATCACCACGCCCTGTACCTGAGTAGCTCTCAACACTCCAGATTTTACGGTCTACTTGTGAGTAGCTTGCGTCAAACTCTACTGACCACGAATCGTCAATATCATATTTAGTATTAAAACCAAAAGCTGTAAGTTCCGCTTCGCGTTCTTCATAATCGTTTCGAACTACTACACGTTGGCCTTGTGTTACTGCACTAGTTATAAAGCCAGATGCTTCATCAACTACAACACTATTTGCATCAATACTACCTTGTCCCCATGCAAACGGAACTTCAATACCGCGTAGAATTTTTTCATCTGTAAAATCTACATATAACGCATCAAACGTCATGTTTAATTTATCTGTAGGTGCGGCTTCAAGTACAAGCATTGCAGAATCGCGCTCAAGTGTAGATGAACGTACAAATGGTTTAGCGCCACCTAAAATTGAATAATCGTTACCATTTTCAGTGAATTCTGGGTAGCCCCACGAGTTCCAACGTTTTTCTTGATTTGGTGAACTCATTGTATTTAAAGCAAAGGCAACACCAATTGTATCGTCAGCAAACTGGTCAATGTATGAAATAGTGCCTCGGTAACCGTCATCATTACCGTCTGGATTTAATTTACCAAAGCTGGTTTGCTCATACTGCCCATTTACTTGCACAACACGCTCGCCTTTACTTAAAGGGCGCACGGTTTGCATATTAATAACACCGGCAATACCTTCAGCATCAATACTTGCATTTGGCGTTTTATAAACAGTTACACCGCTCATTATTTCTGATGGATAAAGGTCAAACTCTACACCACGGTTATCACCAATCGATACCTGCTCACGACCGTTAAACGTTGTGCCACTTTCATTCTCGCCAAAACCACGAATAGAGACACGACTTGCTCGGCCGTCTAAGCGCTGTGCGGTTAAACCGGGTAAACGCGCAATCGATTCAGCAATTGAAGAGTCTGGCAGCTTACCTATATCTTCTGCAGAAATAGATTCTACAACCTGTGTAGAAAAACGTTTTGTGTTGATTGATTCTACAACACTGCCACGAAAGCCTTTAACTTCGATAACTTCTACATCATCTTTTTTTATTGTATCTTCTTGAGCAGCCTGTGTAGCAAAGCTTGATAAGCCTGCAGCTGTTAATGCTAAAGTTAATATACTTGGTTTGAACATAGACATAATGTTTTCCCGTTACCCATATTGTGATACCCGCGTTCAATGTTTAAGTGATAGTTAAACAAGGCGAGCTAATTTTGTTGTCAGGATGAATATTAACGCCAGATTTATTTTATTAACAACTTTATGCATACGTATTCAACAATTTCAATGTAGCCTAACATTAACATACATTACACGCATATAATTTTAACCATATGATTTTATTAAAAATAAACAAAACAAAAAACACTGAAAGGGCATGATAGATTAAATCTATTCTGTAGAAAACTAATAGCCTTCCTACTTGAATGTAAACAAGATGAAATTAATTAGCGCTGTTATATAACGTTTAAATAATTGCACATTTACTAAGTGTTAAATTGGTCAGACCATTTCTAGTAAAACCAAGGGTATATTTCCTTTATAGTACAAACTGTTAGGTTAAATTTAACTAAAAAATGAATGAATAACATAATTGGTAAACATTAAACACACAAAACGAACACCGCTAAAGATGCGCTAAGCGCTTATTTTAAATAATTTTATTGCATTATTTTTAGTGCATACGTATGCAGACTTTTTACAGAATTACAGGCTTCACGTATGCTTTTTGAAAATAACGTGATTAATCGTAATCACAATGAAGAATAGTCTAAATACTGTGTGGAATGACGGAGAAAAGCATGACCCAAAAGCAGTGGTATAAAGGTGCGGTTATTTATCAAGTTTATCCGCGTAGCTTTCAAGATAGCAACAACGATGGTATTGGTGACTTAAAAGGGATTATTAATCGTATTGATTACATTAAAAGCTTAGGCGTTGATGCAATTTGGATTTCACCTTTTTTCAAATCGCCGATGAAAGACTTTGGCTACGATATTAGTGACTACCGTGACATTGACCCGCTTTTTGGTGATTTAAACGATTTTGATGAACTTATTAGCCAAGCCCATGATCGCAATATTAAAATTATAATTGACCAAGTACTAAGCCATACATCAGATCAACACCAATGGTTTACAGATAGCCGCGAAAATCAAAATAACGATAAAGCAGATTGGTATGTTTGGGCTGAAGCTAAAGATGACGGCACAGCACCTAATAATTGGCTGTCTATTTTTGGTGGTGGCGCGTGGCAGTGGGAACCTCGCCGTGGGCAATATTATTTGCATAACTTTTTAACCGAACAACCCGATTTAAACTTTCATAATCCTGACGTAAGACAAGCTGTACTTGATAACGTAGAGTTTTGGCTTAAAAAAGGTGTTGATGGCTTTAGATTAGATGCTATTAACTTTTGTTATCACGATGCACAACTTCGCGATAACCCAGCTAAACCAAAAGATAAGCGCCAGGGTCGTGGTTTTAGTGAAGATAACCCATACGCATTTCAGTATCATTACTACAACAACACTCAGCCAGAAAATATTGAGTTTATGCAAGACATTCGCACATTACTTAATAAATACCCAGGTACTGTATCGCTTGGCGAAATCTCATCAGAAGATTCATTGGCGACAATGGCGCAATACACCCAAGGTGGCGATAAGCTGCACATGGGATATAGCTTTGAGCTCTTAACAAATGATTATTCAAGTGAATATATTAGAACTACGGTTCAAACTCTTGAACAACGTATGACTGAGGGTTGGCCGTGTTGGGCATTTAGCAACCATGATGTAGAGCGCGTAGCAAGTCGCTGGAGCGAAAATGGCGAAATAAACCCTCAGCAATGTAAAATGCTAACCGCCCTACTTGCTTCCCTTCGTGGCAGTGTGTGTATGTACCAAGGTGAAGAATTAGGTTTAGGTGAAGCATCTGTCGCCTTTGAAGACTTACAAGACCCATACGGCATTACATTTTGGCCTAACTTTAAAGGGCGTGATGGCTGTAGAACGCCAATGCCTTGGGAGCAAGTTGATTCATCTCATGCCGGTTTTAGTGATGTAAAACCTTGGCTACCCGTTGATAATGCACACAAACAGCAATCAGTCGCTGTGCAAACTAATGATAGCAACTCAATTTTAAACGCCTACCGTGAATTTATGGCGTGGCGCAAAAGCCAAACTGTTTTACTTGAGGGTGATATTGAGTTTATTGAAACGCCTGAGCCTGTGCTTGCTTTTTATAGAACGCTTGGACCGCAAAAAATGCTGTGCATGTTTAATCTAAGCTCTCAACAAACAAGTATTGATATGCCAACATCAATCGTTAAAGAATACAATGAGCTTAGCCACCACAGCGCAAAATTAAGCCAAGACACACTAACACTTGAGCCTTTCGCTTGCTTTTATGCAAAGTGTTAATGACATCAATAATTACACTTAATATTACAGCTAAGCTCTAAACATAAAAAGCCCAAGTAAATTACTTGGGCTCTTTTATGCGTTTAATTTTTCTAATGACTTTGGGTTTTACTGTTTAAGTAGTCAGTTAAAGCAAATAAAACGCCTGACATTACAAACGTGACATGAATAGTCACTTTCCAAAGTAGCTCATCACTTGGATATGCGCCTGAGTTTATAAATACTTTTAATAACTCAACAGCCGAAATAGCGACTATCGCACTTATTAATTTCATCTTTAGACCTGAAAAACCAACTTTTCCCATCCAAGATGGTCTGTCTTCGTGATTATCAATATTAAGCTTAGAAACAAAGTTCTCGTAACCACTAAATGTAATGATCAGCAATAACCCCGCTAATAATGCCGTATCAACTAAAGTTAGAATACCGACAAGTAACTCTTGATTGGTTGCTGTAAATGTCGCAATACCCATTAAATAAAGCTGCTTAAAAAACTTTATTAACAACAGTACAACTGCAAATAGTAAACCCACAAAAAATGGGGCTAGTAGCCAACGCCCTTTAAAAATAAAAGATTCTAATGCATGCTCTACTTTATTAGCTTGGCGTGGTTTTTTATTAGGGGTGTGTGATGACATTGGTTTGTCTTTTAATTAAAAAAAGCGACCTTAGCTTATAAACCACTGCAACACAATGCTGCGAAATCCTGACAAGTAAATTACTCATCCTCACGATAAAAAAATTTCGTTATCTTTTATTTCGTTTTCGTTTAAAAATCAGTGTACCAACAGAGTTGTTCTGGATTGGGCACTACTGGTTTAAACCTAATCTTAAACTGGGTAAATCAGTCATCACACCATTTTTTTAGGAATAAACGAATGAAAAAAGCATTGCTAGCATTAATCGTAGCTCCACTATTTGCAGTATCTGCGACTTACGCGGTAGCAGACGATGCGCCAACAGCTTCAGCCGAAATGGTAAAAGAATACACAGAAATGTGTGTTAACTGGGCTAAAGATGATGACGTAAGCAATGAAGAGCTAAATGCCTACGTATTAAAATGCGTAAATGATGAGCTTGAATCTGAAGGCTATAAAAAAGTATCTTCTGTTAAGATTTAATCATACCAATTGCATTAAATTAGTGAGCCATTTTAGCGCTAAGAAAACAGCTCAATAGCAAGTGAAATAGCATGACATATAGTTGTTTTATATGAATGTTTTTTAACGCAGTGAGTGGGTTATTTAGTGCAATATAATGACCATTTTTTAATAAAATTGGTATCTCCAATACGCTTAGTTGAATGTACTGCTAATAAAGCCGTTGCGAAAACATTTAACTAGGCACAAAAAAACCGGAATAGACACAAGCTGTGCGTTCCGGTTTTTTTATAGTTTTTTAAAACCTATAAAAAGTTATGAATAAGCGATAACGTGCTTATTCATCTTCTTTTTTAGCTTTCGCTTTAGGCTTTGCTTTAGCTGGTGCCTTTTTTGCAGCAGCTTTCTTTTTAGGTGCTGCCTTTTTCTTCGCTTCTTCTGTCCATTTACCTGCTTCATAATGAGCAGTCCAGCCAGTAGCTTTACCGTCAACTTCAGTCATAACATACTGAGCTTTATTTTTACGGCTGTAGCGTACAACAGCAAGATTACCATCAGGATCTTTAGCAGGTGCATCTGCTAAGTAATAAAACTTAGGCGAGATACGGTCTCTAAAGCGTTTTAACTCTTCTACCTTAGGTGCACGTGTTTCACGAGACTTAGGAAAAGTATTTGCAGCTAAAAATATACCAGCGGCGCCATCACGTAATACAAAATACGCATCTGACTTTTCACACTCTAATTCAGTAATGTGAACAGGGTCTTCTTTTGGTGGAGCAGCTTCGCCGCTTTTAAGTAGTTTACGTGTGTTTTTACACTCGTCATTATTACAGCCAAAATACTTACCAAAACGACCCGATTTAAGTTCCATGTCAGAGCCACATTTATCACATTCGATAATTGGTCCGTCATAGCCTTTAATTTTAAAGGTACCTTCTTCAACTATATGCCCTTTACATGCCGGGTTATTACCACACACATGTAATTTACGGGTTTCGTCGATTAGGTATGAATCCATTGCAGTTTCACAAATAGGACAACGCTTCATCTGCATTAACTTTTCAGTTTCTACATCTTCTACATCAGCTGCAACTGCTTCATCACCCGACACCAAGTTCATTGTTGTAGTACAACGCTCTTTTGGCGGAAGGCTGTAACCAGTACACCCTAGGAAAACACCAGTTGATGCCGTTCGTATACCCATTTTTCGGCTACACGTAGGACATTCAATATCGGTTTCAACCATCTCGTTAAGACGCATGCCACCGTTCTCTGGCTCGTCTTTAGCAACAGTTAATTGCGTTGAAAAATCAGTATAAAACTTATCTAGAACTTGAGTCCATACACGCTCGCCTTCAGCGATATCATCTAAACGGCCTTCCATTTTAGCTGTAAAATCAAAGTTCATTAAATCAGTGAAATTTTCAACCAAGCGATCGGTAACTATTTCACCCATTTTTTCAGCGAAGAAACGGCGGTTTTCTACACGTACATAACCACGATCTTGAATCGTTGATATAATTGACGCATAAGTAGATGGACGACCAATACCGCGTTTTTCAAGCTCTTTTACTAAACTTGCTTCACTAAAGCGCGCTGGCGGTTTAGTAAAATGTTGCTTAGGATCGAGTTCGATTAAAGTAAGGACTTCACCTTCTTTAACAGCCGGTAGTGATTGATCTTCTTCGTTTTTCTTACGTATTGCAGGTTGTACTTTTGTCCAACCATCAAAGCGGAGCACACGGCCTTTCGCTTTAAGCTGGAAGTCGTTAGCTGCAACAGTTAGTGTTGTTAAATCGTATTCAGCAGGTACCATTTGGCACGCTACAAATTGACGCCAAATTAGCTCGTACAGCTTTTTAGCATCGGCGTCTACACCTTCAACATGACCAGATAACACGGTAACGCTTGAAGGACGTATTGCCTCATGCGCTTCTTGTGCATTGCCTTTAGAGCTGTAGCTAATTGGATCTTTTGGTAAGTATTTAGCACCAAACTCGTTTGTTACATACTCACGACACATTTCAACGGCATCTTTTGAAAGATTAGTTGAATCGGTACGCATATACGTAATATAACCACCTTCATACAAACGCTGAGCAAGCATCATGGTCTTTTTAACGCCATAACCTAAACGCGTACTTGCCGCTTGCTGCATGGTTGAAGTAATTAATGGCGCACTTGGGCGACTTTTACTTGGTTTTTCTTCAACGCTAATTACTTTGTATTCTGCATTCTCAAGGCTTTTAACCGCTGCGCTAGCCTGAGCTTCATTTACAGGCTTAAAAGGCTTTCCTGCTTGTTTGGCTACTTCTAAACGTAATTCAGACTCAGTATTTTTAACGTCAGCATGGATATCCCAAAATTCTTCAGGGATAAACGCCTTAATTTCGCGCTCACGCTCTACTAATAAACGTACCGCAACAGACTGAACTCGTCCTGCAGAAAGTCCACGGGCCACTTTGGCCCACAATAAAGGTGATACCATAAAGCCAACAACACGGTCTAAAAAGCGACGTGTTTGCTGAGCATAAACCATATCAGTATTAAGCTCGCCAGGTGTTTCAAACGCTTGCTGTATTGCGTTTTTAGTAATTTCGTTAAAAACTACGCGCTTATATTTAGCAGGATCACCACCAATGATTTCTTGAAGGTGCCAAGCAATTGCTTCCCCTTCTCTATCCAAATCCGTTGCGAGATATATTTGGTCTGCATTTTCAGCCAGCTTTTGTAATTCTTGAACAACTTTTTCTTTACCAGGCAGTATTTCGTAATGCGGATCCCAGCCTTGGTTTGGGTCAATACCCATACGCGCGACTAAGTTTGTATAATCTCGTTGCTTTTTATACGCTGCTTTCTCTTCAGGTTCCATTTTACGAACTTCTGCTGGCGTTTTAGTTGCCGGCACTTTAGCTTTGCTCGAACCTGAAGTAGGTAAATCTCGTACATGCCCAATACTGGACTTTACGATGAAGTCATTACCTAAATATTTATTAATTGTTTTAGCCTTAGCAGGAGACTCTACAATTACTAGCGATTTGCCCATAGTTGCCTATTTCTAACCAAATATTAAAAATGTGTTTTGCCGACATAAGCGGCGCGAATATTTATAGGTATATCTACAAACACTAGTTGTTACAAGCTTTTAATACAAACTTTTCAGTATTTACTGAATAAACGAACAATTTTTGTCGTTAAATTAAACAAACTAGTGTTTTTAGATTAATTGATGTGGAATATATAGAACAGAAACAAAAATGCCAACCTAAAGGTTGGCATTTTTAAAATAAAGCCTTATTTACTATCGTAAATTTCGATTCCTTTGGAGACTGTTTTAGTGCCACCAGCCTGAGTAGTAAACTCAAATGTTATTGAAAGTACACCGTCAAATTTATCATTACCATCCGCTTCACGAGAAATACGAACATCTGAATACATTGGTTTATCCGTATTCGTACTTGGAATAATAGCGTTATTTTCGATAATAGATAAGTCACCATTTGTAGAGGCTATAGATACAGTTGTACCCGCTGGTAGTGGATTACCAAACTCATCTGTGTAGTGAATACGAACTGTAATACCACTTAGACCTATATCAATAGTAAGTGTTTCAGGATCTGTTTCATCTGGATCCGTATCATCATAATCTGGGTTATCAATAATAACGTTAACCGTAGATAGATTAATAGATTCAGCATCACAACGTTCTAGCACATCAGAACCTTCCAGAGAAGCAACAATAGAGCTTGAGCAATCTGCTGGTACGTAAACAGGATACGGCGCATCAAGAATATCCGTTGTTTTCAGCACAGAAAAACGAACATATGGGTTATCTCCAGACATAACCAATTCAATTTGTTTACGCACCTCAATTAGCTCTCGAGAACACTCACCTGCATTTTCAGCGGCTTCGCTACATAATAAGCCATTATATTTACCATCTGCAAAGTCATAAATACCGTCATTATCTAGGTCTCGCCATGTTTCATTATGACCACCTCGTGAAATTAACTCAGAACATTCATCCGTAGACGGGTCATAATTTGAAGCATCTGCATCACTACAGTTTGCTTTATCGAAGGCAGCATTTTCATTGTGATCTATAAATGCTTCAGGTAAATCGTAACTAGTATAATATTCACCAATATCAAACAAGCCATTGGTGCGTTTAACATCATCAGTAGTTTGCTCATCTACAAAGTTCTCTTGTCCTTTAGTGACAGCGAGAACACTTACACGCCCTCCCATAACAACACCATCAGCATTATTTTTAGCGCGTGTAATACCATTTATACAAGGAGCTGCAATACCAAAATATGGGTCACAATTTATAATACCTGTTTTTGGATTAATACCTTCAGTAGTTGTTGCGTCCCCATCAATATCGCCAATTCGGTTACCCCACTTATAATCATAAAATGGACGGTCCCCTTGAGAGCGCCAGGTTACAACACAGGTAGCATCGTCAGTTTTACAAGTAACTTCATTGCTAGATGAGCCAATAACACCAGCTTCAGCTAAAATAGTTGCTTCTACACCGTCACCGTTATAATTATTAAATTGGTCACCAAAATATACCGTAATATCATTTAAAACACCGTTATAATTAAGTGAGTTAGTATTAAACGTATTTGGGCTTGCATCAAAACTGTTTTGGTCTGTTACGCCCGAAGCCAGTGTTAATTGAGCCGATACAGAACTTATCTGCTCGCTCAATGGTACTAAAGTAAGTGTTCCGTCTGGACAAATTTCATTGTTTGGTTCTGATGTACACAGTTCTACATCATCAACCCAACATGTTAAGTCATCACCTTCAGGTAAATTATTAACATCTTCTTTAGAAATAAAACACGCTTTTACCACTAATGGACCAGGCACTATGCCAGATTCAACCGTTGTTTGAACAAAGCCTTCATTATTTGTATCACTTGTTCTAAGCGACAGTTTAGCTGCACCCACTGAATCTGTTAACTTGAAATCAATACGTTGCTGCGTGGATGCAAGGCCATCCGCATCTATTAGCTTAAATCTAACAATCGATTGAGTCGGGGCGCCGCCTTCACCTGGAGGTAATGCAATAAATGTTTCGCTGACATCAACAAACTGTATTGATTGTACCGCTGATGTTTCCACAGGAATAATCGTAGTAGCAGTAAAGTTTTTACCACCTGTCTCAACCGTGATATTAATATCATCATCAATACTACAACCTGTAGCTCGGTATGTTGATGTTGCGATACCACTTGATGATTTTACTGATTCATCAATTACTGAGTCGCCACTAATTACACAAGTTGAGCTGAACTCAACATCTGTTGGAGTTAAGTATAAATTACCATCTTCATCTAAAAGTGTTACTTCAATAACGGTACTACCACCTGCTTTTAAAGGAATAACATTTCCTGAAGTATCTTTATTAAGCCCGTTATCAACCTCTAGGGTTAAATCAGCAATACCTACAGCAAAATTAGTTGAATTACTTTCACCTACAGACGTTACAGTCACAGTACCTGCGCCACCAGTATTTCCAGGCTGCAATTTTAGTAAAGCAATACCAAAGTTATCGGTAAGGGCTGTCCCAGATGAAGGGAGAACAGAACCTAAATTTGTTGAAATATTAACAAGCGAATTTTTACTACCTTCACCACTTTGCTCATCAATGACTTCAACAAATAATTCACCTAGTTCTGATGAAGAGATTGTATTAGCTACCGTACAACTCGATGCTGCTTGTGTAGGGTCAAGTTTTACACTAGAACGATTATCGTCCCAGCCTGCGTTACAGCCTGTTAAGAGCTTTACTGATATAGAGAATTGTGCCAAATCAACTGGTGCAGAATCACCTGATGAATAAAATACAGCTGTATTACTCACTTCTGTTGAGTTCGTAGGATTATAAGTTGCAACAACTTGACCTGCGCCTTTAAAACTACCACTAGAGAGAGTCACTTTTGCCTCACCCGCTGAGTTTGTAATTGCAGTTCCTAAGTCTGGCGTTATTTTACCTGTGAAGTTTGTAGTAAATGTAACAAGTTGCTCGCTAAGTGCAACTCCATCATTTTTTAAAGTCGCTGTAACCGTGCCTAAGTTGTCAGTTGTAACCGGATTTGTATCCGAATACTTAGCACCATTTTCATCGACAATATTTACTGTTAGAGTTGTTGACCCACTAACACCAGTATCATCACCCTGCCCACCGCTTGATTGAAAAGCAAAAGTACTTGTATAAGATTCACCATCGACTGTATAAGTAGCGGTTACTTCTCCAGCACCGGCTTGAGCACCGGCTGTAAGTTCAACGGTTGCAATACCATCGTTCTGGGTTAATGCACTTGATGGAGACAGTTCACCAATCTCATCTTCTAATGTAAACGTAATGCGCTTACCCGCAACAATTACCCCGTCTTGAGTAAGAATTGCGCGTAAATCTAAAGAGGAGGTAGCGGTAACAGAATTTGACTCTGTTGCGTCTGTTTGAGAATACCCATTTAATGAAACCGAGTATGTAGCAGCCTCTGTAGTGGAATCACCATCACTTATAGAACCGTCTTTTTCAAGTGACCCACCGCCACCACAGGCTGTGAGTAAAAAACTTAGCAATGAAATGCCGAGCAGTCGCATTAAAGGCATGAACCTCTCCCTAGCGTTGTTATTATAATTAAAATTAATTTACACTTAATATTAACCTATAACTTAGTCTAAAATCACAGTTTTTTATTACTTTTTTGTGCAAAATATTTTTAAATAAATACTAACTTTTTCTGTAGTAAATATTTCCTTGCTGGTAGTCTATGGCAAATTTATAAAATGTAGATCAGGAAATATGTCAAAAATCCGTTCAATGAGTTTAACCACTCGCATCATGATTGGTATGGCGCTTGGGGTTGCAGTAGGTTTTATATTTCAGGCTATATTAGCTGGTGAAGACGATTATCTAATACCACTTGGGTTATTCTCTTTGCCAATTAAAGCCTTTTTTGTTGATGGTATTTTCCATGTCGGTGGTCAAATATTCATTGCCAGCTTGAAAATGTTAGTTGTGCCTCTTGTTTTTGTATCGCTTGTTTGTGGTACCTGTAGCTTAAGCGACCCTAAAAAACTAGGCCGCCTAGGTGGTAAATCTATTGGTTTATATTTATTAACTACAGCTATTGCTATAACAGTGGCGATTACACTTGCCTTATTATTTAGCCCTGGTGAAGGTATAAGCTTGCCATCTAATGCAACCTACGATGCTAAAGAAGCACCTACCCTTGCACGTGTAATTATAGATATGTTTCCTACAAACCCTTTTGAAGCGATGGCCAAAGGCAATATGCTTCAAGTTATTGTGTTTGCGCTTTTATTTGGTGTAGCAATGGCATTAAGTGGTAAAGCAGGAAAACGTGTTGCTACCGTATTTGAAGATTTAAACACTGTGATTTTAAAACTAGTTACGCTTTTAATGAATATTGCCCCTTATGGTGTGTTCTTTTTAATGGCAAAACTGTTTACAACAATTGAGCTTAACTTAATTGTGAGCTTAGCGAAGTACTTTGGCGTTGTAGTGCTTGCACTGTTATTACATGCTTTTGTAAACTACACATTGCTTTTAAAAATATTAACGGGCTTAAACCCGCTTATTTTCTTAGCAAAAATGAAGCACACATGCTTATTTGCATTTAGTACCTCGAGCTCAAGCGCAACTATGCCTATTACACTTGAAACTGCTACTAAAAAGTTAGGTGCTAATAACTCGGTTGCCTCATTTACTATCCCACTGGGTGCTACCATTAACATGGATGGCACTGCCATCATGCAAGGTGTGGCTACCGTGTTCATTGCACAAGTGTTTAGTGTCGATTTGACAATATCTGATTATTTAATGGTTATATTAACAGCAACACTTGCCTCTGTAGGTACAGCAGGCGTACCTGGTGTTGGTTTAATAATGCTGGCAATGGTACTTAACCAAGTTGGCTTACCTGTAGAAGGGATTGCAATTATTATCGGTGTAGATAGATTACTTGATATGACACGTACAGCAGTTAATGTAACCGGCGATTGTATGGTTACCTGTGTTGTTGCCAAGTCTGAAGGTGAGCTAGATGAGAGCATCTTTAACGACCCTAATGCAGCTAAAGACTTAGAAGATTATCATAAATCTATTGACTCATAAGCTACATTTATATAGCTATAAAAAAACCTTGATGCAATCCATCAAGGTTTTTTTCGAGTAAAAATAATTTAACTGAATCCTGAAAAAGATTCTAATCTAAGGATTTAACGACTTAAACTTAGAAAGTAAGTTTATTCCCACTTTATTTACACCACTACTCAAGCCAAGAGCTAGCTTATCGCTCAACCCTTTTTTAACTTTGTATTTAATCTTATAAATTTGGCGCTCATGTTGCTGCTCTAGCAATGCATCATCACTTGTTTTTATAACATCTACCAAGCCTTTATCAATTGCTTGAGTTGCAAACCAATGCTCACCTGTCGCAACTAAGTTTATATCTAAGCTTGGACGTTGAGTGCTTACAAACGTTTTAAATAAACCATGTGTTTGTTCAATTTCTTCACGAAATTTTTCACGGGCCTTATCTGTGTTTTCACCAAATAAAGTAAGTGTGCGTTTAAATTCACCTGCTGTTATTTGCTCAAATTCAACATCATTTTTCTTTAATATTTTATTAAAGTTAGGTATTTGAGCTATCACACCAATAGATCCAACTATTGCAAAAGGCGCTGCAAGTATCTCGTCCGCGACACACGCCATCATGTAACCACCACTTGCTGCCACTTTATCAATTGCAACACTTAGAGGAATACCCGCACTTTTAATACGCTGTAACTGAGATGCAGCAAGTCCGTAGCCATGTACAACACCGCCACCACTTTCTAAACGAATAAGTACTTTGTCTTTACTTGGATCGGCAATAGAGATAATAGCCGTTATTTCTTCTCGTAAGCTTTCTACTTCGTGAGCGTCCATACTACCCACAAAGTCAATTACATATAAACGAGGTTTAGGCTCATCTTTATCTGCTTTTTTATTCTTTGATTTAAGTTGTTTTTGATGCGCTTTAAGCTCTTTTTTACCCAACGTATTTTGTAAAAAACTCTCTTTAAGTTCAACTAACTGCTCTGATATATCGTCAATTTGTATTTCACCTTTTTTGGCCTTTGGCTTAACCGCAGCGCCAACTATTAGCATTAAAATAACTGCTATAGCGATAACAAAAGTAACTGTTTTGGCAAAAAACAAACCGTATTCATATAAAAATTCCAACTGGTTTCTCCATTTATAAATTTCAGCTAATTTAGCATGCTTTAAAGCAAAAAAAGCCACTTTTCAGTGGCTTTTAAAGGTTAATTATTTTACTGGTTATTAATCAGTCACAACCTCAGGGTTGGAAACTAATAACATCCGTCCGCGAGCAGCTAAGTAAGTAGCTACTTGCAACTGCATTTCTGCATTAGCGGCAGCACTGCCTTCAACAGTTGCAGCCTGTGCAGCATCTTGAGCTGGTGTTAATATAGAACCATGATGCCCTTTAGTAAATTTAACTAAGTAGCTTGCTGGTGTTTCACTCAATGCTTGCGAAGAACTTACTGTCTCAAGACCCATCAAGTTAGCTAATGGAATTGTGCCAGAAATAGGATTATTAGCTGCCATTGGTGGTATCACTTGGTCAGGCTTGTTATCAACACCATCACCCACAACAACATTAGTATAAACAGGAGTACCTAATGCTTTCACAGTGGCTGCGTAGTTCGTTGGATCACCACTATCTAGCGCTGTTTGCGCCGCAAAAGCAAACTGTGTAAATACACCTTGAATGTTAGTAAGTTTAGTCGTTTCACCCGCAGTGGTAAGTGATGCAATATATTCGTTGTAACCACATGTCAAGTAAGCTTCCATGTCTGGTATTAATGAGCCACAGTTAGAAACTGCATCTCCTTGTAAATATGCAGTAAATTCATCAGCCTCTGTTGTACCCGCTTGTGAAAGTACTGAACCTTGAATAAATGGACCAAACGCAGCAGATTCAAGTAAGAAGCTTGCTATACCGCCACCACCACTTGCAAGAGCTACCGTGTTTACATTAAATAGCGGATCAAGCGTTTCTGCCATTGGCGTATTAGCTTGAGCAATAAATGCTGGAGCAACAATAGAACCTAGCGAATGCCCAATGTAGGTAACGTCTTTACTATTGATAGTTGTATCGTTAATAAAGTTTAAGCCTAAACGAAGGCCTAATAAATCAGCAGCCGATTGACGTAAGCTATCACGTGCAACAAGTAATGAACTTAAGTTCATGTAACTAAGCACAGAACCCGTTGTTGCATTAAAGTCGTCTGTTCCATCACCATCAACATCTATTCCGCGCTCACCATGTCTTGGATGGTCAATAGCAACCGTTGCAAAGCCTTGAATAGAAAGCTGCGCAGTTAAAGCAAGCATACTTTCTTTTTGTGTTGTAATACCGTGCTGCATAATCACAACAGGCCATCCACCTTCAGGCATTGCGATAGGATCTAATTGTAACTGTGCACGGACACCATTAATTATCGGTAAAATAGGTTTAGTAACTTGCACTGGCACATTTGCCATGCTTTGTACTTTTGGAATTGAGTTGTATTTTGTCAAATGACGTGTGCTGTCTAGTCCTAAGTCACGTAATTGTCCGTCACTTAATGCAGAACATAAACCATCATTTTCACTAATAGGATCTGTCGGAAATGCATCGCCTGCAACGGCCTTATAACCAATTATTGCCACCGCGTTATCACACATACCTTGCCAATATGTATCACTTAAATCACTAATATCAGTACCCGTTGGCGTACCTAAATACATCGGTAACATAATGCTACCTTTTTGATATTGCACACCAGAGAAAGCAGCAGAGACTTCTACACCCTGAGAAGCAAATACTTGTTGTACATTTACCATAGGCTGTTCAGGAACTTGAAGCGCAGGAGTTGGTAACGCAGGCTGTTGCAAGCTTGCAGCTAGCAATTTTTTAATTGTCCCGAGTACCGGGCCTGCTGATTGAATAGTCATCGCACTAGAAAAAATAATATCTTCTTTTGCGATATCTCCTGAACTTACAACTACATTTTCGTAACTGTTAACAGCACCCTGCAAACCAAGTTGAGCTTCTGTAATTAATGGCGCTTCTTGTTTAACCAGCCCATAAGTAGAAGAAGGCTCAATAGAACGCCCTAATGAATCTTTAAGACCAGTAGTTAATACATTGATGTATGAGCTACCTGCCGTAAATGGTTTTAAAGGAATAATTGCAACGCCATCACCTGAAGCTTGAGTAACAAAGTCAACACCAAAAGTAAGCTCACCAACCAATTTACAAGCAGTACCGGCAGCTACAACTGAACATTCTGCATCAGTTAAACTTGCACCCATTACAACTTCAAAAATTCTTACTGTACCAGGGGTCCCAGCAGACGCTTCATCTAAACTCACATTTGGTGGGAATGTTAAATCGATTTTATAAGGAACCTGCGAAGACCAACCATCAAGTGCACCTAGTGCAAGCTGAGGGTTTGCATAAGCTGCGCGCGAAATAGACACATTGTTGTCATCTAATTCACCAGGAATATTAAGTGTACCGTCTTGAGTGCCACTCATTAATAAATCATTGGGTACCGATAAGATACCTGCTGCTGGATCAAATGTAACTGTTGCTGTTGGGATAACTGGTGCTGTGTCGTTTTTGACATCTGTTAACGTTTCTCCACCGCCACAACCTGCTAAAGCAGCTGTAACCGAGAGTGAAAGTAGCATTTTTTTCATATTGTTGGCTCCGCACGTATTTTATTTTTATAGTGTGTTTAATCAGTGTATTAAGTTAAAACAATGTAATCAGGTTATTAATGAGACATTAGACCAGTTAAACTTAACGTAAAGTTTCTATTTTCGCCACCTAATTTTACAATAAATTCGATTACTTCACGTTTCGCTATGTTAAAATCAAAAAAATTATATGAATTGGTACTTTTATGCACACATATCAAGCAGCTGAAAACGCACTTAAAGATAAAGTTATTTTAATAACAGGCGCCGGTGATGGTATTGGCCGAGTTGCAGCAATTACGTATGCAAAATACGGCGCTACAGTTATCTTATTAGGAAAAACAACTAATAAACTTGAATGTGTTTACGATGAAATTGTTAATGCTGGCTACCCTAAACCTGCAATTGTACCCATGGACTTAAAAGGCGCAACTAAACAAAACTACCGTGACCTTGCTGCAACAATCGAATATCAGTTTGGGCGCCTTGATGGGTTGCTTAATAATGCCGGTATTTTAGGGTCGCTCGGTCCGCTTGAACATTTTTGCTCATCTACGTTCGAAAACATAATGAAAGTAAACGTGACTGCACAAGCAATGATCACTAAAGCACTTTTTCCTGTTCTTCGTAAGTCTGATAATGCATCGATAGTATTTACATCATCAGGTGTAGGCCGCAAAGGCCGTGAATTTTGGGGGCCTTATGCCATCTCAAAATTTGCAGTAGAAGGTATGATGCAAACATGGGCATGTGAAGTAGGTAAAACGAATATTCGTGTAAACTGTATTAACCCAGGCGCTACTCGCACTTCAATGCGAGCTGCTGCATATCCAGGTGAAGATAGAGACGCACTTGCTACACCAGAGGATTTAATGCCTACATATTTATATCTAATGAGTGACGATTCTAGTGAAGTGAATGGCGAATCGTTAGATGCTCAAGTAAAAAAGTAATTTAGAGTTTAAATAATTTAAACAGTACATTAAAAAAGCCGCAATTAGCGGCTTTTTTGTGTTCAATAAATAAATAACTAATTGATTATTTACGTTTAGTCGGCTTAACACGCTGATTGTGTTTTTTAACTGCTTTACGAATTTGGTTAATTTTGGCGCGTTTATCTTTGCGTTTTTCAGGCATAACAGAAAGCTTAGTTTGTGTTTCGCGACCTAATTTAACGGTTTTACGCAAGTAGTTTACTGTTTCTAAATCATACTCCATCCAACCACCTTGTGGCACGCGCTTATCAAGCTCTAATTTACCGTAACGAATACGAATAAGACGAGATACTTCCGCATCTTGAGACTGCCATAAACGACGAACTTCACGGTTACGCCCTTCATTTAACGTTACGTTAAACCAACGGTTAACGCCTTCGCCACCCATAGGGGTTACAGTCGTGAATTTGGCTGGACCATCTTCAAGTTCAACACCACGTAGTAAGTTTTTAACCGTCTCGTTGGTTACTTCACCAAATACACGTGCAGAGTATTCACGCTCTACTTCATAGCTTGGGTGCATTAAACGGTTTGCCAGTTCACCATCGTTTGTAAAAAGCATTAAACCCGATGTATTAACGTCTAGTCGACCAACCGCAATCCAGCGATCGCCATCAATACGAGGAAGTCGGTCAAATACAGTACGACGCCCTTCAGGATCTTTACGTGTGCTTAACTCACCTTCCGGTTTGTTATACATAATCACACGACAGATTCGGTCTGCTTTTTCTTCGATTTTTACACTGTGTCCGTCAACACGAATCAAATCGGTTTCTTCAACACGGTCACCTAACTTTGCCACTTTACCGTTTACACTAACGCGGTTTGCGTCAATGTATTTTTCCATTTCACGGCGTGAGCCTACGCCTGCACGGGCTAAGACTTTTTGTAACTTTTCACCTTGTATAATACTCATTCGGATGGTTCTCTCACAGAAGGATCGCTCAATAACTGGTTAATTTTACTTTGCTGCTCTGTTGGCAACGCAGGTAAATTTTCAAGTCCAGTTAACGAAAAATAATCTAAAAATTGCTTAGTAGTTGCATATAAAGCCGGCTTTCCCGGAACCTCTTTATGCCCTACCACTTTAACCCACTCTCTTTCGAGTAAGGTTTTAATAATATTCGAACCCGTAGTAACACCTCTTACTTGCTCAATTTCGCCGCGTGTAATGGGCTGCCTGTATGCAATAAGTGATAATGTTTCCAGTAAAGCACGCGAGTATTTTGGTGCGCGTTCTTGCCACAAGTTATTTAACCAAGGGCTTAAACTACTGCATGCCTGAAACCGATACCCACTACCCACTTCAACTAAGCGAATACCACGAGTTTGAAAATGTTCTTGTATTGTATCTATTGCGTCATTTATTCGCGTCATAGAAATAGCTAAATCTATTAATACGATGTCTTTAAGGTGGCGTTTACTAACAGGCTTATCTGCAACAAAAATAGCTGCTTCAATGATCTCAACTAGTTGTTCATCACTAATTCGCCGACCCGCCATACACACTCTTAACAAATAAAAATACACAGCCATCTATTATGACAGAACAACACCAAACTAGGAAAATATATCTATCAAATAACTAAATTTAAAACACAAAAAAGCCAGTGACTAGCACTGGCTTTAATCTTACTTACTAAAATGGTAACTATTAGTTACTTTTAAAAGCTTCTAATGCATCATCTTCAGCTACTGCGTTACCGTATTTTTTAATGTAACCCATAAACTCGCTTTTACTGATGCGCTTATCTTGGTTATTATCCATGTAACCAAAATGATTTGAAATATCATCATCGTTACCTTCAACTACCGAGATATAACCATTGCTGTCGTTATCTAGACTTGCAAAGCTGCTTTCAATTTTATCGAATTTAGCAATTTCAGCTTTAAATGCCGACTCACTTACTTCAGAATCAGTGGCTACTTTACCATTGTTTAACTTCATATAAGTGTTAAATTCTTTGCGGCTAATTTCGTTATCCATATTGGTGTCAATATTTGAAAAATGGCCCCAAATGCTATCGTCGTCAGCTTCAACTTTTGAGATGTAGCCATCGCTATCATTATCTAAACTTGCAAAGTCACTGTCTATTCTTTCAAGACCTTGATTAGATGAACAAGCCGCTAGGCTTAATGATGCTAAAATAGTGGCTGCTAATGTTAACTTTTTCATAAGACGTATCCTTCGTAATTAATTAAATGTCACTTTAACTAATACAAATCCAATGCCAATAACAGTTAACTTATAATAATCAATAACTTAATCTCATCCGGTATATTTATTAAACAGTTTCAATAAGTTAAGCTTGCAAGCTTTGCAAACAACCTTGTAATTTTTGCAAAAAAATACCCGGTAAAAACCAGGCATTTCAAATTTACTTATATAGTTAAGCTAATAATTAGATTGCTGCGTTTTGGTAGCGTTTAACAAACTCAGTAACGTTTTGACCATTACATTTTAATGAGTTTAGGTTACCAATTTTTTGACGAACAGGTGCTAAACCTTGTTTTAAAGCCGTCATACATAATTGAGTTTCTTGTTGAGCGTCTTTTGCAAATACTTCTACTTTCTCAACTGATGCGTTGCTTAATGTCGTTTTTTTAGCAATATCACGAATATCTTCACCATTACATAAAATGCTTTTAGAAAAACGAGATAGGTAAACACCGTGCTGGGCAGCTTCTTTACGAGCAACGCTAAAGCCTTCGTTTGCACTTAGTACACATAACTTAGACTCAATTTTGTTATCTTGGCTAAAGTAAGTATTGCTTTGAGCTGACGCAGTTGCAGATGCTAGTAAAGCAGTGGCTAAAAGTAGTTGAGTTTTCATGAGAGATCCTATTTGAACGAGCTAAACAAGTGAATTTCGCGCATTATATATTCAATAAAGTTAAGTTCAATTGAATTTTTTATTTATTTAAATAATTAATATTGTATTCACAATGTTTAAACTTTACCCATCATTTGATCAACATTTGCGCAGCTATTATCTCAATTCAGTCATGTTATGTACGCGTATTTACTGATACAATTTAATTTATTAAATAGAACCAATTTTAAGGTAAATTTTATGAAAGTGATTTCTTTCAATATCAATGGTCTGCGTGCTCGTCTTCACCAATTACAAGCAATTATCGACAAACATCAACCAGACGTTATTGGCTTGCAAGAGATTAAAGTTCACGACGAAGCATTCCCATTAGAAGATGTACAAAAAATGGGATATCACGTCTACTTTCATGGTCAAAAAGCGTATTATGGCGTAGCTATGTTATGCAAAAAAGAGCCTAAATCGGTCTTAAAAGGTTTTGCCACCGATACAGATGAATCGCAAAAACGCATGATAAGCGTCACTGTTGAACAAGAAAACGGTCGCGACCTTACTGTCATGAATGGCTATTTCCCACAAGGTGATAATATTAATCACGAAACTAAATTCCCTTATAAACGTCAATTTTATAAAGATTTAATGACACACCTTGAAACCAATCACACACCCGATCAAGACGTCATCGTTATGGGTGATATCAACATATCACCTACCGATTTAGATATTGGTATTGGCGAAGTAAATGCTAAACGTTGGTTAAAAACGGGTAAATGTTCTTTCCAACCGGTAGAGCGTGAATGGCTTGCAACATTACTCAATTGGGGTTTTAAAGACACCTTTAGAGAGCAAAACCCCGAAACAGACGATCAATACTCATGGTTTGACTATCGCTCTAAAGGGTTTGTAGATAATCGAGGACTTCGTATAGATGTAGTGCTTGCAACCAATGAGCTTGCAGCACGCTGCATAGATACAGGTATTGATTACGAACTTCGCGGTATTGAAAAACCGTCAGATCATGCCCCTATATGGTCAACATTTAAGTAATTATTATGCTCAGCCTAACAATGCAGGGGCTACTTTGGGCTCTTGTAATTATTATTGCTCTATTAAGCTTTGATAAAAAAACATATAAAACATTGCTTAATACGCCAGTCCGTCAAACTGGCGTACTTGCGTGTGCGTTAGTGTTTGCAGTGCTTTGGCGAATAAAGGCTGGCATTTTAACTGGCCTTGATTTACACATACTAGGTGTTACGGCTGCTACATTAATTTTAGGCTGGCGGTTGACTATTTTAAGTAGCCTACTTGCCACAGCCCTACTCGCTGCCTTTGGTCAAATTGAACTTGAGCTGTTACCAGTACAACTGCTTATTGGTGCGTTTATTCCTATTTTATTGAGCTATCTTGGCTTTATAATTAGTTACCAATATTTACCTCGTCATTTTTTTGTTTATATATTTGTTTGTGCGTTTATAACCGCAGGATTTATAGCCTGTATAAAAATAGGCCTAGGTGCTTTATTTTACTTAGCTATAGGGCAATACAATTGGCAAGAACTTGCAGATAACTACGTTTATTTAAGTGCCATAATTTGGTTTCCTGAAGCAATGCTCAACGGCATGGCTATAACAATTATGATCACCTATCGCCCGCATTGGGTAAAAACTTTTTACGATAAGGACTACCTAGGCTCATGAGTCTTGAATATCAATGCCCGCTTTGTAACCTAGCACTTTTGAAAACTGATTCAACACTTCGTTGTGCTAACAACCACAGCTTTGATTTTGCTAAAGAAGGCTATGTTAATTTATTGCCTGTGCAACAGAAAAATTCAAAACAACCGGGTGATTCACTTGAAATGGTACAAGCCAGACGTGCATTTTTAGAGCGTGGGTATTATCGTTTTTTACAGCAAAGCCTTAGTGATATAATCAGTAATATAAGTGCGAATACTATTATTGATTTAGGATGCGGTGAAGGGTTTTATACCCAAGCAATCGCGAATAAAACAAATGCTGTTGTATACGGTGTCGATATTTCAAAATCAGCGGTTAAATATGCAGCAAAGCGCTACCCTAATTGCCATTTTAGTGTGGCATCAATCAGCCAAGCCCCCTTTAAAAGCCAATTTGCTGATGTACTTGTTAGCGTATTTGCACCTTTATTTGAGCAAGAGCTTGAACGCCTAGCAAATCAAAACGCAACATTAGTGGTCGCAAGCCCAGGCCCTTATCATTTAAAAGAGCTAAAATCGTATATATATTCAGAAGTAAACGAGCATACTGAAATAGCCACGCCAAAAGGGTTTCGAAAATCAGAGCAGATCCTTTTAACAGAGCATATAGCGCTTAGCTTTACTGATATTAAAAACTTAATAATGATGACGCCATTTGCATGGAAATTTAGACCCGAGCACTGGACAGCACTCGAAGAAAAAGGTGAACACACTGTCACCTTATCGTTTTATATTACTCAGTTTACCAAAATAGATAATGATGTAACTCTCTAAAACTGCTCTTTAGTAAACGCCCTGTCCATTTTATCAAACATATCTTTAAGTAAATTGGCAAGCTCCATATAACGGGGCTTGTTTTCACTTAACTGCGTTTGATATCCATTAGCTGCCATTTTAGTGTACAGCTCGTTATACCATTTTTGCATCGCAGGCTCTAAAGGCGTTTGCGCTCGCTTACCCAACCAAAATAAACCTTGTAATGGTAGCGATATAAAAAATAATGCACTTGCAATGGCTTGCGGTAAAAAATCAGAACCCAAGTAATTTAGCTGAAAAAACAATGTTAGCATGGCTAAGATTGGCATTACTGTAATGGCAAGCTCAGTCGCTCTAATTACTCTAAACTCTAAAAACAAAGGCGCAAGCTCTTTGCGCATTGGCCATTTTTTACCATACAAACGGCCAGTTTGTAATTGTGACATCACACTTTTTTGCATCATGACTCCTCACAGATACTGCTTTTAAATACAATGGAAAAACGAGCTGTACGCAAAGTGTAACACAAAATGAAAGAGTTACACTTTCTCAGTAAAACAGCTTAAATTTACCTTTTAATGGCGAACAATCCTAACTTAAACATCTTAATTAAGGTAAAGTAATTAACATTGCGTTAACCACTTTGCAATTGAACATTCAATTGTTTTAGCTTTATTTAATACCGTAAGTGTAACGATTACGTATTAACGTTTACTTACTAAATTTGTTTATGGAAATTGAATCTATGCCAACAACCCCTCCTGAATCACAACACGTTTTAGTTTTAAATTGTGGTAGCTCTAGCTTAAAGTTTGCCATTATTGATGCGAACGATGGTCACGAAATCATTTCAGGTCTTGCTGAACGCTTAGGCGCTAAAGCACCCTCTATTAAATACAAATTTAATGGTACTAAAACAGTTATCGACTTAGCGGCTAATCAAGCACATGCTGAGGCTATAAATACGCTTGTAAGCTTAATAAAAGATCACAACTTAGACGAGCAACTTATCGCAGTGGGCCATCGTGTTGTACATGGCGGCGAGCACTTTACGCGATCGGTATTGATTGACGAAAAAGTAATTGCAGGCATTACACAGTCGGCAACGCTTGCGCCGCTTCATGGGCACGCTAATTTACTAGGTATATCGTCGGCGCAGGCATCGTTTGAAGGTTTGCCACAAGTCGCGGTGTTTGATACTGCATTTCACCAAACTATGAATGAAGTTGCCTTTCTTTACGCTCTTCCATATAAGTTGTACACCGAGTTTGGTGTTAGGCGTTATGGTTTTCACGGCACAAGTCATTTTTATGTTGCAGGGCAAACAGCAAAGTTACTTGAGCAACCTATCGAGCAAAGCAATTTTATTAGTGCCCACTTAGGCAACGGCTGTTCTGTATGCGCTATTAAAAATGGTAAGAGTGTTGATACCAGCATGGGACTAACGCCTCTAGAGGGGCTGATAATGGGCACACGTAGCGGCGATATTGACCCTGGTTTATTTAACTTTTTAACCACTCAACTTGATTACACAGCCCAGCAAATTGATAACCTACTAAATCAAAAAAGTGGCTTGTTAGGTATTAGCGAGCTTTCTAACGATTGCCGTACCATTGAAGAAGCCGCTTTGGCCGGGAATAAAAAAGCGATACTCGCAATTGAAATGTTTTGCTACCGACTTTCAAAACAAATCGCGGCGTATATGGTGCCATTACAGCGCCTTGATGCTGTTATATTTACTGGTGGTATTGGTGAAAACTCAGATATTATTCGTGAAAAAGTAATTACACAACTTGCCTTTTTAGGTATTAATTGTAATCCGCAAGCCAACCTCAATGCGCGCTTTGGTCAAGAAGGCGTTATTAGCTGTAAAAATTCACACGTCAAAGCAGTAGTAATGCCAACTAATGAAGAATGGGTTATTGCCCTTGATGCTGCAAATATTGTAAAGGAGCTTTAATATGGCACGTCGTATTATGTTAATTCCTGTTTCTACCGGTGTGGGTTTAACGTCGGTATCAGTTGGTTTAGTGCGTGCACTTGAACAAAAAACAGTTAAAGTTAACTTTTTTAAACCAATAGCTCAGCCACGTTCAGGTGAAACAGGCCCTGAAAAATCAACGCAAATAGTCACTCAAGGCTCACCTATTAACCCACCAATGCCTTTTGCACTTGATTATGCTGAGCAAATGATTGGCGACGGTAAAGGTGATGACCTACTAGAGGAAATTGTTGAACGCTTTGAAAGTAAAATAAACGACGACGAAGTCGCTATTATTGAAGGTATGGTACCTACTCGTCGCCAACCTTATGCTGGGCGTGTAAACCGCGAAATTGCGCAAACACTCGGCGCCGAAATTGTATTTGTACTTACCCCAGGTAATTACACCATTACTCAAATAGAAGACCGCCTTGAAATTGCAGCAGGTAACTACGGTGGTATCGATCATCCTCGCGTACTGGGCTGTATTTTTAATAAAGTAAATGCGCCACTTGATGAAGAAGGTCGTGCACGCGCCGATTTAGTCGATGCCTATAAACCTGAAGAGCTTGAAAACGAGTTAAATCGTTTAGCCTCCCTGCCTATTTTTAAAAAAAATCCGTTTATGTTACTTGGTGCAATCCCGTGGGATTTTGACTTAGTAGCCCCGCGCGTAAAAGACTTAAGCGCATACTTAAAAGCCACGATTATTAACGAAGGCGATATGCTTCATCGTCGTCTGCGCCGTATTACTTTTTGTGCTCGTACGGTTTCAAATATTTTAAATTATTTTACGCCAGGCGCTTTATTAGTAACACCGGGCGATCGCTCTGACATACTTGTTGCTGCGTGCTTATCTGCTATGAACGGCACTAAACTTGGCGCTATATTACTCACCGGTGGTTTTGAGCCAGAGCCACGTATTATGGCCTTGTGTGAGCAAGCCATGCAAACCGGCTTACCAATACTCGCAACCGATGCAGACACGTGGCGTACATCATTACTACTGCATAACTTTAATATGGAAGTACCAAATGATGATGACCAACGTATTGAAAAAGTAAAAGATCACAACGCAGAGCATATCAATTCAAGCTGGCTAGATACTCTAGCTAAAAGTGTAGGTAAAACTCGTAAGTTATCACCACCCGCATTTCGTTACTTACTTACCACTAAAGCGCGTAAAGCAGGTAAAACCGTGGTTCTACCAGAAGGTAATGAACCTCGTACAATTAAAGCGGCTGCTATTTGTGGTCAACGCGGAATTGCTAAAACTATATTACTAGGCGATCGCGAAGAAATAATGCGTATTGCACAGCAGCAAGGTATTGAGCTAAACGAACATGTAAGTATTATCGAGCCAAAAAGTATTATTAATGATTATATTGCGCCTATGGTCGAAATTCGTAAAAGCAAAGGCCTAACTGCCGTAGTAGCACAAGAGCAACTACAAGATAACGTCGTACTGGGTACAATGATGCTTGAGCAAGGTAAAGTAGACGGTTTAGTATCGGGTGCAGTAAACACTACGGCAAATACAATTCGCCCACCACTGCAATTGATTAAAACAGCACCAGGGTCATCACTAGTATCATCTGTATTTTTTATGCTACTGCCTGACCAAGTGTTAGTTTACGGTGACTGTGCGATTAACCCAGACCCTAATGCTGAACAACTTGCAGACATAGCGATTCAATCTGCCGACTCTGCAGCTGCATTTGGCATAGAGCCGCGTGTTGCCATGATCAGCTACAGCACGGGCACTTCTGGTACAGGTGCCGATGTTGAAAAAGTACGTGAAGCCACAAAAATTGCAAAACAAAAACGTCCTGATCTAATTATCGACGGCCCACTACAATACGATGCCGCTATAATGGAAAACGTAGCACTTAAAAAAGCACCTAACAGCCCTGTAGCCGGTAAAGCGACCGTATTTATATTCCCAGATTTAAATACGGGTAATACCACGTATAAAGCAGTACAACGTAGTGCCGACTTGATAAGTATTGGCCCTATGCTGCAAGGTATGCGTAAACCTGTAAACGATTTAAGCCGTGGTGCATTAGTTGATGATATTGTGTATACAATCGCCTTAACTGCCATTCAGGCAGCTCAAACAGAAGCGCTAATTACTCATTAAACGTAACGTGTGCTTTTTATAGCCTAGCTATTATTTATTTAATAATTAACTAGTTAGGTTATTTATACCCTGCAACCCCCATACTTATCCACAGAAATTGTGGGTAAGTTTTTACTCCCTTCTTTTATCTACTTATTTACTGCTGAGTTAGTCGTTGTTACACCTTTAATTTAAAGCCAATAATCTATACTATAAAGCTATCAATATTGCTGTTCGCAGGCTTTTAATGTCAAAACAAACATTACAATTACACAGCACCATTTTATCTATACACAGTTTAGATGTAGATGCCGACATACCTGCGGCACTTTTAAAGCAATCTTTGTTTTTTATTTCTAAAACCCATGATGAACTTTCAATTGTATGCCCAAGCGATTTTGAAGTAAAAAGCCTGGATACCGAACCCGACTGGCAAGCTTTAGAGGTTGTAGGTCCACTTGGCTTTTCGTTAACCGGAATTATGGCTAATATTTCAGGGGTATTAGCGCGCGCTAAAATTTCTATCTTTTCAATCTCAACCTACGATACTGATTATATTCTCATAAAAAAACACACTGCAGAAAATGCTATTTCCGCTTTAAAAAAAGAGGGTTATAACGTGGTGGTAAATTAACTTATGAAAGCTCAAAAAATTGACTATTTAGCTCAAAATAAAACGCCTCTTAATGCAATAAATATTACCAGCCCATTTACAGGTAAAGTAATTGAACTGAAAGAGCACCCAGAACCTTTTTTTCGTTTTGGCACTCTGGGCCCTGGTATTATGGTGCAACTAACAAGTCATAAAATTTTAGCACCGTTTGATGGAACTTTATTACAAGTAAAAAATGCAGGTACTGAGTTTATTCTACAAGCTAATAATGGTCTAAAAGTCTTGATTAACTTAACTATTTTTGATTCGCAATCAATTACGCATACCCATATTGCGCAACTCAATGGTAGCAAAATATGCAAAGGTCAACGCCTTGCTTATTTTGATTTACGAGAACTTGATACTCCAATGCTTGCTAGTTTAATTTTACTAAACGGCCATAACCTTGGCACATTTCATTACTCGCATTCGCATGTAAATGCGGGTGAAGACACACTATTAACTATTATTAAGAAGAACTAGATTTATGATCACTCTATACGGCATTAGCAACTGCGATACGATAAAAAAAGCTAAAAAACATTTAACTGATAACAACATCGAATTTACGTTTCATGACTACCGCAAAGATGGCGTAAATGAGCAAATGGTGAGTGAATTTGCAGACAAGCTCGATTGGGAACAACTCGTTAATAAACGTGGAACAACGTATCGCGCATTAACTGATGAGCAAAAACAAAGCCTAACTAAAGAAAGTGCTATCCCATTGTTGGTTGAACAACCTGCCATGATCAAACGTCCAGTACTGGTAAACAATGGCAGTTACCATTTAGGTTTTAAGGCAGCCCAATACGACGAGATTTTTAAATAATGACTAATGACGTAATTAAACTCGCCCAAGCGCTAATCCAACGTGAATCGGTAACGCCCGAAGATGCCGGCTGCCAACAAATGATGAACGATCGCCTTGCTGCGGTTGGTTTTAATATAGAATCATTATTTTTTACCGACACACTTAATACTTGGGCTCGAAAAGGCACACAATCGCCGCATTTTTGTTTTGCTGGTCACACCGACGTTGTACCAACAGGCCCTGAAAAAAATTGGCAACACCTGCCGTTTTCAGGATTAATAAAAGATGGCCTACTGCACGGGCGTGGCGCTGCCGATATGAAAGGCTCATTAGCCGCAATGCTTGTAGCAACCGAACGTTTTGTTACTAAACATCCAGATCATAAAGGCTCGATTTCTTTTTTAATCACTTCTGACGAAGAAGGACCGTTTGTAAACGGGACTACTCGCGTAATTGATACGCTAGAGGCACGCGGTGAAAAAATTGATATGTGTCTTGTAGGCGAGCCCTCATCACGCGATGTACTCGGTGATGTGGTTAAAAATGGTCGCAGAGGTTCACTTACCGCTTTTTTAACCGTTAAGGGTATACAAGGTCATGTGGCCTACCCGCATTTAGCAAAAAACCCAATTCACTTAGCGACGCCAGCACTTACTGAACTTAGCCAAACGGTGTGGGATAACGGAAATGAGTACTTCCCTGCTACCAGCTTTCAAATTTCTAATATTAATGGTGGCACGGGGGCGGGTAATGTTATTCCGGGTGAGCTCGAAGTACAGTTTAACTTTAGATTTAGCACGCAAGTAACGTATGAGCAATTACAGCAACGTGTAAATGACATTCTACAAAAGCATGACTTAAATTATGAATTAAGCTGGATAGTAAATGGCTTACCTTTTATTACCGAGCACGGCCCGCTTGTTGATGCCACAGTTAAAGCGATTAAATCAGTAACCGGTTTAACCACGAATCTAGAAACCACGGGTGGTACATCTGACGGTCGCTTTATTGCTCAAACTGGCGCTAAAGTAATTGAACTTGGTCCACGTAACGCCACTATTCATAAAGTGGATGAATGCGTAAGTACCGATGATTTAATTGCCCTTACCGACATTTACGAGCAAATATTAGAGCAACTTTTAACATAATGGATGTCACTCAACCCACATCAGTACAGTGTATTACAGGTCAAAGTGATACACATTTAACTGATATACAAAATCATCGCTTGCACAGCGCTATTATTAGCGATTTTTTATCGCTGCAAAGTGCAGCACAAAAAGCGGGATTTGAGCTTACTATTGCCTCAAGTTTTCGCGACTTTAATCGTCAATCAATTATTTGGAATAATAAGTTTTTAGGTATTCGATCTGTTTTTAATAAACAACAAAAGGTTGTAGATTTAACTAAATTAAATGATGTAGATAAATGCATAGCAATAATGCTCTTCTCTGCACTACCTGGGGCAAGCAGGCACCATTTAGGCACCGATTTAGACGTGTTTGATAAAGCTGCAGTAAGTGATGATTATAAACTACAGCTAACACCTGATGAATACCTGCAAGGTGGGCCGTTTGCGCCTTTAAGTAATTGGCTTGATACTCACTTGGTTAAATTTGGTTTTTATCGCCCTTACCAACATGATTTAGGCGGCGTCGCACCTGAGCTTTGGCATATAAGCCATATCAAGCAATCACAATTGTTAGTGAATACGCTTAGCGAGCAAGTACTTTTTGAATGCATAAAAAATAGTGAACTACAGGGTAAGCAGGCAATACTTGATAACTTACCTGCTATTTATAAACGCTTTGTAACAAACGTGAGTCCACCATAAAAGAAGGTTAACTTAAATAATATTAAGCCTTCTTTTTATTTAAAATAAATACCAGCACAGCGCCTAATATTAAGGAGCTTGCAACTATAAACTCCATTGTTACCTGCTCTGATAAAAACAAGACCCCGGCAATGGCTGCAAGTACCGGCACACAAAGCTGCACAACAGCCGCCTGGGTGCTTTTAAGCAGCGGCATTGCCACATACCAAACACTGTAACCAATTCCAGAAGCTATCGCACCCGAGGCACACGCAAGCAAAACCCCTTCAATACTCATATTTTTTAAATAACTCATACCAACAAGTAATAAAATAGGGATAGCCACTAAGCTTCTTATAAAGTTAAACCCCGTAGTACGCAGTGGCGATACGCACACTTTACCGCGAATACTGTAAATACCCCATGCCACACCACTGAGTGCCATAAGTGATGCACCTAATAATGAAGGTACAGCAGCAGATGGCAGCATTAAATATACAAACCCACCTAGCGCCACTATAAACGCGCACCACTGAAGCACACTCAACTGCTCTTTTTGATATATACCCCAGCCAATCATAGTGAGTTGCACGGCTGAAAACAAAATCAGTGCACCGGTGCCTGTATCTAGCTCTACGTATGCAATCGAAAAACAAAGTGCATAAACTAATAGGCTTATACTGCTTCGCCAGCTTCCTTTATCGCTTAAAATAGCGGGGTTAAAAGTGCCTTTTCGTTTTAAATTATGAGTATAAATAGCCATTATAATGCCCAAACACGCAGCACCACTGAGTAAGCGAATAACTGTAAAGTTCCAAGCATCTATATAGCCTTCGGCTAAAGCCATTCTGCAAAAAAGAGAGTTTGCAGCAAACGCAATTAAAGCAATGATTGTGTACAACGTAGCTTTCAAAAAAAATTCCTTAGCAATAAAAACGAATTACAGCGTTATTTCAATTAATCAACTAATTAACCTACTAAGCTCAAAATATTGTCATAAGCGCCTATAAAACCGCTTACTGAGCAGCACATTTAAACAAGATTGGTATAACTGTGCAAAGAGAGTATTTAGTTTTAATAAATTAGATCATTTATACTCAAATCTTAGCCGCATTTGCAAAATACGGTGTCTACAACACAAGATATCCTTTTAGTATTTTTCGTATACGACTTAGTGAATAGCAATTACTTCATTTAAAAAATTCATTTATCGTTACGCTTTAGAGATCATTGTATTCAATAAGACCAATAAAGTACCTTAAGCATTTCAATATTGTTACCCAACAAGAAAATTCACACTTTGTTCACCAATGTCATTTTATATTTCTTTATTAGCAGGCAGTTTTATTCTACGATTTTTTACAATATTTCACACATTTAGCTAAAAATAATATGTTAATGTATACAGGTGAATTGAGAGGAGTGCGCAGTGCGCCTAAGTATAATTTTAAGCTTTTGTTGTATTTTAAGTGGGTGTAGCACAATGGGCTTTAATGACCTATTTAATGACTATGCCACGCAAATGACACCAATAAGAAATGCGATCGAGAAAAACAATATCGAAGAAGCGCAATCCCTTATTGCCAATAATAGCACCATGCACAGCAGCTACTTACTCAACCAACTTGAGCAAGCTCGCTTAAACGACTTTGCCAATAAGCCACAAGAGGCACAAAGTAAATTTGAGAACGTGTATACGCAAATGCAAAAAAAACGTGAAGCCGCCAAAATACAAGTAAGTGCGGGGCTTGAGCAAAGCAATGCGTTATTTACTAACGACTCAGCCATAACTTATGTGCCACCGGCTTACGAAATGAGTATGCTTCATAGTTATAAAGCACTTAACTACGTGTATAAAAATGATGTAGAAGGCGCTTTGGTCGAAATTCGCCGCGCTAATAAAGTACAAGTTGATGCACTAAGCGAAAATAAAACAGATGGCGACTCAACAGTTAAGGAAGCGCAGCAGCACTACCCTAGCATGGGCAATGTGACCAGAGACGTGAAAAATGGCTTTCAAAATGCCTACACATTTTATTTATCTGCTTTGCTTTACCAAAGTGCTAAACAGTATGACGATGCTTATATTGATTATAAAAAAGCACTGGCTATACAACCTAACAATATTTATTTACAGCAGGACGTAATGCGCCTTGCTAAAAAACAAGGGTTTGACCAAGACCTAAGCGAATTTAAAAAACGTTTTAGTGATGCACCCACTATTTCTGCAACACAAGGCGAAGTAATTGTTTTATTTGAACAAGGCTTAGTACCAAAACAAGATGAATTTAAACTGCGCTTACCAATTTATTCATCACGCGGCGATGCACGCTTTTACAGCCTTGCAATGCCAGTATATAAAGATAATGCCTATGTGCGCCGCCTTAATAATATAAACTTAGATGCACAAAGCTTAGAGCTGAGCCCATTAGTACACATTGAAGCACTTGCAGCAAAAACATTAGAAGATCAAATACCTGCAAAAGTAGCTCGCCAAGTGCTTAGATTAGTAGCTAAAGAAAAAGTCCGCGCAGAGCTTGCTCGCAGTGCCGGTGATGTAGGTAACATACTTGCTAATATTTATAATTTGGCGTCTGAGCAAGCTGATACACGTAGCTGGCTTACACTTCCAAATCAAATAAGTGTTGCAAGGCAAAGCCTAAATACAGGTGAGCATTCTTTGCATATAGGCACACAAGCACCTATAAATTTTACCGTTAGTAAGCAAGGGTTAACGTTAATTTACTTAACCTCCGTTAATAACTACTTTAATTACCACGTAGTTCAACTATAGGGCCTATTGACCTTTCGAGGTTAAATTTACAGCAGTATGTTTGGTTTTTAGGCAAGGCAGAGCCTATGTAATGTGGTTGTTCCCCATAAATAGGTGATAACGCAGCATAAATGCCAAACATGCGCTGCCCTTTGGGTTCGTCCTAGGGGCGATTGACTCTTTGTTGCTCGGTTTTTACTTAGTCCACTAGGTTACAAACCTCGCGCCTCGATTAAATCGCCACTAGATAAAATAAATTTTAATCCACAAAGGTCAATAGGCCCAGGAGCCATCATGAAATACATAGCGCCATTATTAGCAGTCTTAATGCTCAGTGCATGTTCCAGCAAACCGGTTACATCGGGTATTTCTGTTGAACAAAATAAAAATCAGTTTAATGAGCAATTACGTGTAGATAACCCAGAGCTCGGTAAAAAGCTGGCCATTACTGATGTTAAAACACGTCAAACCAACCAGTTGACCGATGTAGTAGTGACACTTTCGAGCCAGTATAAAAAATCACAGTATTTGCAGTATCAATTTAATTGGTTTGATAAAGACGGCTTTGTTATTAAAGGCAATCATTCACCTTGGCAAGCACTCACCTTATTTGGTTTTGCAAAAACACAATTACCGGGCTTAGCACCTAGCTCTGATGCGGTTACCTTTTCTTTAGCAGTAAGAGAAGTGTCTACCGAATCACAAGAATTTAAAGATTAAAGGAAACAACCATGATCACCAGTAACAAATTTAAAACAGCATCAACTTACGCTTTAGTTGGCTTGAGCGCTTTAGTATTAAGTGGCTGTGCTAATAAAGCCGTAGTAAGTTATGGCGATGCACAAGCAGTAGAAACAACAGATATTAATTTTGGTTCTACCGACTTACAAAAAGTAGCGAGCCAAATGACCGACTCATTACTCAGCTCACCTGTTGTTGGCACAATGACCGCTAATAAACGCCCTGTAGTATTTGTTGAGCGTATTAAAAATAAAACCAGCGAGCACATTGATACAGAATCAATCACCGATTCAATCTCAACACAAATGCTACGCAGCGGTAAGTTCCGTTTTGTAGATATGACCCGTGTTGAGTCAGTACGTGAGCAATTAACGTTTCAAAATGAAGATGCTCTTGTTAACCCTGCAACAGCCGTTGCATTTGGTAAACAAATTGGTGCGCAATATATGTTATATGGAAACTTATCAAGTATTGTTAAATCAAATGCCGACAAATCAGACGTATACTACAAATTTACAATGCGTTTAATGGATATGGAAAGCGGCCTAGTTGAGTGGGCAGACGAAACTGAAATTCGTAAAACTAAAGAAAAATCAACCTTTGGCTGGTAGCCAATACCAATCTGCTTATATATGGGGTCTATTTAACGTTAAGAAAATTACGCTAGTACTAGGCAAAAATTTTTGTATTTAGTTGTTCTAAATAAAAAATTTTTAACGACGTTATAGCGCAATTTAATTCGTTAAATTGATCAAAGATTTATGCAGGTTGATATAAAAGGAGCAAGTTATGAAAGCAATTACTGTAATTATGTGCGCTTTACTTACAATAAGCGCGCCTACGTTTGCTAAATACGAGCGCAATAAAGCAGTCCCTGTGCAGCAAGTTTTATTTGGTGACGTAAAATCGGTACGCAATATTACCGAACAAGAAATCATTCAAGACAAAAACAACGGCTGGAAAACCTTCGGCGGTGCATTACTCGGTGGCGTAGTAGGCAACCAGTTTGGTGGTGGTAGCGGCCGCACAGTAGCAACAATATTAGGTTCGGTAATTGGCGGCAGTGTTGCACATAATAGGCAGCAGCAAAGTCATTATCAGCAAAATCACTTTGTAGAGTTATTAATACAAGTTGAAAATGGCGACCAGTTTATGGTTGTTCAAGATCAGGACCAATCAATGCGTTTTAGCAAAGGCGATAACGTAAGATTAGTGTACTTGAACGACAACACAGTGCGTGTAGATAAAGCGTACTAGGACGTGCTGAACTTTGGTGGTTGAATTTGCAGCAGAATGTTTGGTATTTAGACAAGCCAGAGCCTATGAACTGTGGTTGTTCCCTATAAATAGGCGATAACGCAGCATAAATGCCAAACATGCGCTGCCCGAAGGATTCTGCCTAGCGGCAATTAACTCTTTGTTGCCTACATGGATGTAGGTAAGGGGCGTGAGCAGGACGCGGAAGCTTTGCTCGGTTTTTACTTAGCCCACTAGGTTACAAATCTCGCGTCGCGATTTAATCGCCCCTAGATTGAACAAATTTCAATCCACAAAGATCTACACGCCCTGTTAATATATTCATGACTAAAGTAAAAAACGAGCCAAATTTGGCTCGTTTTTTTATTATTTTTTAATAACTATACTTGGCGATAGTCTTTAAAAAACCGCTTCATTTTTAACATCGCATCCGATAAATCATCTTTGCTTGGTAAAAAGACCAACCTAAAATGATCAGGATCTGGCCAATTAAACGCCCTGCCATGTACAAGTAATATTTTTTCGGCTTTTAGCAAATCGTACATCATCTTTTCATCATCTTTGACGTTAAAAAGTGCTGTATCTACTTTGGCAAACGCATAGAGTGCGCCTTTAGGTTTTTTACAACTAATGCCTTCAATATCATTTAATCCGCGCCATGCAATATCACGCTGCTCATACAAGCGACCACCCGGGTTTATTAGACTATCAATTGATTGCACGCCGCCCAAAGCCTGTTGAATCGCATACTGTGCAGGTACATTTGCGCACAAACGCATAGATGAAAGTATTTCTAGGCCTTTGCGTAAATCATCCATTACCGAGGTACGACCGCTTAGAACCATCCACCCCATTCTCAGCCCCGCTGCACGGTAGGTTTTAGCTAAACCATTAAAAGTAATAATAGGCACATCGTCGCAAAGTGAGCCGATTGAAGTATGCGTTATACCATCGTATAAAATCTTTTCGTAAATTTCATCGCTCAATAACAGCAGTTTATGTTCACGCGCTATATCAATTAATTGCATTAACAAATCATCACTGTAAACCGCACCAGTAGGATTATTAGGATTAATTAATACCAGAGCTTTAGTTTTAGACGTGATTTTACTTTTTATATCGGCAATATCCGGAAACCAATCTTGCTCTTCATCACATAAATAATGTACCGGATTACCACCCGATAACGTGACCGAAGCAGTCCAAAGTGGATAATCTGGAGCAGGAATAAGCACTTCGTCACCATTATTTAATAGCGCTTGGGTGATCATCTGAATAAGTTCGCTTACGCCATTACCAATATAAATGTTATCTACATCTAAATTATGTAATCCACGTTGTTGGTAATGCTGATAAATAGCCACACGGGCTGAATAGAGGCCTTTAGAGTCACAGTAACCTTGGGCTGAATATAAGTTGCGGATAATATCGCGGTGCATATCTTCTGGCATATCAAAACCAAAAGCAGCCGGATTACCTATATTCAATTTTAATACTTTTTGACCTTCGTCTTCCATTTTTTTAGCTTGCGCTAAAACCGGCCCACGAATGTCATAACATACACCTTCTAATTTGTGACTCTTTTTAATATCAGACATTTTTACCTCGACTAGTGAGTCTTTAGACTAACCTAGTAAAGGCGTAAAATGCCAGCCTATTTAAACGCTTAATACTGAAATAAATTCACGTTTCAGTTTCAATAATTAACGAGATGCTAACCATTCATTTAGCTTAGCTTGAGAGCCTGTTACTTGAGCCATTAAGCTATTAGATGCGTCGATGGCTTCAGCTAAGTTATCTAGGTTTAAATTTTGTTCAATAACGCGAGATACTTCAGCAAGGCTTGAAGCACCAAACTGCGCAGCGTTAGATTTTAAGCTATGAGAATGACGAATCGCCGCTTCTCTGTCTTTTCCAATGGTTGCTAAAACTTCAGAGCCTAAACGCTCAAACTCCGAGCAGCAAAAATCAAGTGTATCAGCAAACTGCTCACCCAATAACGATTCCATACTCTCTAATGCTGATGTATCAATATTTATTTCTGTCATATTTTAAGCCCTTAAAACAATCCATGTAAATTACAGTTTAATAGTACTACTTTATATTGATGCGTAAAAAAAACCAACTTAATTACCTTATAAATGTATAATTGTGAGGATCATACTGGCAACAAAAAGTTTATTAAATGGCACGCACACTTTGTAATCATTGTAACTTTGCACTTAACACCTGTATTTGCAGCGCAATTACAAATATAAACAACAAAGTTAAGGTTATTATTCTACAGCACCCAAGCGAAGAAAAAATAGCAAAAAATACCGCTAAACTACTCAATTTGTGTCTAACTGATTGCCAAATAGTCAAAGGCGAAAATAATGACGACTTTTCTATTCTTAAATCACTGCCAGTAAGCTCAACTGTTTTGCTCTACCCTAACGAACACGCTGTAAATTTAGACGATAGCGCTGAGCAATCTAATATAAAAAACATCACCCATTTAATCGTGGTTGATGGTACATGGAAAAAAGCCTACAAAATTTTGCAGCTCACCACATTGCTAAATCAATTCAAAACGGTCAGTTTTAAACAGTTACCTAAAAATCGTTATGCTATTCGTAAAGCCCCTAGGGCCGACAGCCTATCCACACTTGAAGCCGTAGCGCATAGTTTGTTTTTAATAGAGCAGTTAAATCCTGCACCACTTTATAATGTGCTTGATGAATTAATACAAAAACAAACCCATCACATGCCCGAGCACGTAAAAGCACGTTACTTAGATTAAATTCGTTACTATATGAAACTTGCAATGCGTAACTACCCTAACAGGCTAAAACGTGGCTTTACTCGCCAAGGCCCCGACTATCGCTTTGACGACCAAGTCGACTTTAGCGATATAAGAGATACCTTTGGCTTTAGGTCAATGGTCGTCGGTAAATGGGTAACTAAAGAAGAGCGCTACATTAGCGCTAATTTAATTTACGATGCACTGGCCGACCTTGCACAAATACTGCATTTACCGCCCAAAGCTATTGGTCTTCGTGGCAAACTTAATTTTGCATTTGGTCATGGTGGTCAAAAAGGTGTACAAGCGCATTATAATGCAGCCTCTCAAACGCTTGCCCTTGCAAAAAATGCAGGCGGTGGTGCACTTGCTCACGAATGGTTTCATGCGTTTGACCATCATATAAGCGAGCATTTATTTGCAGCAAAACCACGATTTGGTTTTGCCTCAAAATTATGGCTTTCAAACACGCCTAATTTATCGCATCCACTTAATAATGCTTTGAACAGTTTTTATAAAAATGTATTTTTAGATGAGCACAGCGTTGATGCTAATAACTTTGTACAAACATGCATAGAACACGATAAAGCTCACAATATGAATTATATGAGTATGCCAGAGGAGCTTGCCGCACGTTGTTTTGAAGCCTGTATTGAGCAGCATTCAAATATAAAAAATAGTTTTTTAGTGGGAGGCTTAAAAAGCAGTAATTTAATATACCCAAATGTTGAGCATATTAATAAAGCAAATGAAGCGCTTAACCAGTATTTTGAATTACTGGGCTATGCGCTTCATAAAATAGACGAGTAATGTCTATATTTGGTGATTACTTATCGTCACTAATACGACTTGCTACTGCACTGTTTTGATCTTTATATTTTGCATCTTTACGGATGTTGTATGGGTTTTCACACGGGCCCGATAGCATTTCAAAGCTCATAGCCCCAATTTTCATCAGTGGGCGAAGCGCCAGTGGTAATTTACCTGAGTTGTAAAACTCTAAAACAATATTACCGCTCCAGCCTGGGTCGATTCGGTGCGCAGTTACATGCACCATTAAACCTAAACGTGCTAGCGATGAGCGCCCATCTAACCACCCTACTATGTCTGCTGGCAGAGTTACTTTTTCGTGTGTTATAGCAAGTGCAAGTTCACCTGGGTGTAAAAAGAATGCTTCACCTTCATCAAGCACTATTTCTTCACTCATGATTGATTCCATGGCTTTATTTAACTGATCTTTTGGACCACTTAAATCCACGTATGCTGCATTATGCGCATTAAAAGTTCTAAATTTATTACCTAATCGCAAATCGGCAGTTACGCCTGAAATCATGTCACTTGTTGGCGCAGGCTCAATAACAATGCGACCATCGCTTAGGTATTCATTAATATGTGTGTCTGAAAGTCTCATTATTTATTAATCTTCTGTAATCACAATTTCAATTGCATTGTGATGCTGTTGATAATAGAGCGTGCTGGCTATAAGCCTCGCTGCTGCGCTGTATGTTTTGCTTATCGCCGCGTCGTTATCGTTGGCAATAAGTTTTCCTTGCTCAGAATACTCACGTATATCGATTGCAAGAGGAATATGGCTAAGTACGGGCACGCCGTGCTTGTGCGCCAGTTTTTGTGCACCGTCTTTACCAAATACGTGGTTAGCTTCACCGCAGTGGCTGCAAATGTAATAACTCATGTTTTCAATTAAGCCCAGTACTGGCACGTTTACTTTATTAAACATAGCAATGCCTTTTTGCGCATCGGCTAGAGCTAAGTCTTGCGGCGTAGTGACAATAACAGTGCCGCTCGCGGGTACTTTTTGGCTCATTGTTAGTTGAATATCACCGGTGCCCGGTGGCATATCCACAATTAAGTAATCAAGCTCACCCCAATCAGTCTCGTTAAGCAATTGGCTAAGTGCGCCTGACGCCATTGGTCCGCGCCATACAGTGGCGTCATCGCTTGGGACTAAAAAGCCAATTGACTGCGCTTTAATGCCGTTTGCATCAAAAGGCTGTAGCTGTTTATTATCTTTAGTGACGGGCTCTGCGCCTACCAAGCCTAAAAGCATTGGAATAGATGGGCCATAAATATCAGCGTCTAAAATACCGACCTTTGCGCCCTCATTTTTAAGCGCGCCCGCCAAGTTAACGGCAGTAGTCGACTTACCTACTCCGCCTTTGCCTGAGGCAATAAGCACAATATGTTTAATCGCCTTAAACTTAGCTGCCTCTTTAATGATAACCTTGGCGCTAATTGTTACAGGCACTTTCAAGCTTTCACTTACGTGTTGCTCAACTAAAGGCATTTCTGATTGCCCAGCAAATGGCAGGGTTAATTTAATGTGTAGTGATTTATCGTCATTTTGAGTAATAGTATCAATGAAGCTTTCGTCAATACCGACGGCAAAAGCCGCACTACGATATGCCGCTAAGGCAGTAATTATCGGTTGTTTTTGCACCGATTTAGAAGAGAATAGTTTCGACAGTCCAAACATAGCAATTAAATAGCGTTTCTTTGATGAAAAGTGCCACGGAATTATGTAACATTCAGGGCATTAACACCAGTCAATTAATAAAAATCCATAAGCTGTGCGCACTCTAAGCAGATAGCTTGTAGATAAATTAATGATAATTGCCGTTTGTATAATAAAAACGGCGTTTTATCCTCAATTCGGAATGATTATGACGCAGCGAAAGATCCTGATTACCAGCGCATTACCTTATGCAAATGGCCCTACTCACTTAGGTCATTTATTGGAATATATTCAAACTGATATTTGGTCACGTTTTCAAAAACTACAGGGCCACGAAGCTTATTATGTTTGCGCAGACGATGCCCACGGCACACCAATTATGCTTAATGCGCAAAAGCAAGGGATCACGCCTGAAGAAATGGTAAAACAAGTGAGCATAGAGCGCCAACGCGACTTCGCTGACTTTAATATCAAATTTGATAACTACCACAGCACGCACAGCCAAGAAAACAAAGAATTAAGCGAACTTATTTATAACCGCCTAAACGATGCCGGTCATATTAAAAAGCACACTATTTCGCAATTATTCGATCCAGAAAAAGGTATTTTCTTACCCGATCGTTTTGTAACAGGTACTTGCCCAACGTGTAAGTCTGAAAACCAAAACGGCGATAGTTGTGATTCGTGTGGTGCTACATACAGCCCTACCGAACTCATTAATCCGCGTTCTGTAATGTCAGGTGCAGAGCCTGTACTTAAAGATTCTGAACATTACTTTTTTGACCTGCCAGCATTTGAAGGCATGCTAAAAGAGTGGTTACACTCGGGCACTATTCAACAAGAAATGGCTAACAAGCTAGACGAATGGTTTACCGATGGCCTGCAGCAGTGGGATATTAGCCGTGATGCGCCTTACTTTGGTTTTGAAATTCCAAATGCACCGGGCAAATATTTTTACGTTTGGTTAGATGCACCTATTGGTTACATGGCGAGCTTTAAAAACCTATGTGATAAAAAAGGCATCAACTTTGATGAGTTTTGGGCTGAAGGTTCAGACGCTGAGCTTTATCACTTTATTGGTAAAGACATCATTTATTTCCACAGCTTATTTTGGCCAGCAATGTTAGAAGGCGCTAATTTTAGAAAGCCAACTAACGTATTCGCTCATGGTTTTGTTACTGTAAATGGCGAAAAAATGTCTAAATCAAAGGGTACGTTTATTAAAGCGCGTACTTATTTAGATAACTTAAACCCAGAGTACTTACGTTACTACTATGCAGCAAAATTAAGCAGCGGTATTGTTGACCTTGATTTAAACCTAGAAGACTTTGCACAACGCGTAAATTCAGACCTAGTAGGTAAAGTAGTAAACATAGCGAGCCGTTGTGCTGGCTTTATTACTAAAAAGTTTGATGGCAAGCTAAGCAGCACAATTATGCAACCAGAGCTGTTAGCAGAGTTTCAAGCGGCTGCACCTAGCATTACAACACACTACGAAAACCGCGATTACAGCCGTGCAATTCGCGAAATAATGGCGCTTGCCGACAAAGCAAACCAATTTATTGATGGCGCAGCACCTTGGGTATTAATTAAAGACGAAACTAAGCAACAAGAAGCACACGAAGTGTGTTCTCTTGGTCTTAACTTGTTCCGCGTTTTAATTACTTACTTAAAACCAGTGCTACCAGAAATGGCCGACAACGTACAAGCATTTTTAAATGACGACCTTGCATGGGACGGCGTTCAAAATGCACTCGTAAGCCACCCTATCAATAAATTTAAACCGTTAATGCAGCGTGTTGAAATGGATAAAGTAAATAAAATGGTTGAAGAATCTAAAGAAAGCTTAGCGCCAAAAGTAACTATTGACCCTAACAGCCCACTTGCAAAAGAGCCGATTAGCGACGAAATAGAATTTGATGACTTTGCAAAAGTAGACTTACGCGTAGCTAAAATTGCTAAAGCAGAGCACGTAGAAGGCGCTGATAAACTACTTAAGCTAACACTTGATTTAGGCGGCGAAACTCGCCAAGTGTTTGCAGGTATTAAATCAGCTTACGCACCAGAGGATCTTGAAGGTAAGTTAACCGTTATGGTCGCTAACCTTAAGCCTCGTAAAATGCGCTTTGGTATGTCTGAGGGCATGGTATTAGCAGCAGGTCCTGGCGGAAAAGAAATTTATATTCTTAACCCAGATGACGGCTCAGAGCCTGGTATGCGCGTAATGTAATATTACTCATACAATAAAAACCGCTGATACATCAGCGGTTTTTTTATGGGCTTCCCTATTTGCTTTATAAGCATTATTTAAATAATATCAGTGTATTAAAATATTTTTTAGATCAACAACCATGACCAGCAACCTTCATACCCAAAGACTAAATACCAGTGCGCTAATCAAGCAATATAAGTTACTCGCAATCTTACGCTTAAAACAACAAAGCGACGTAGCTCCATTAATTGATTGCTTAGTTAATGCAGGCATAAACGCACTCGAAATCACTTCAAACACGCCTGGCTTTGAGCAAGAAATAGCAAAAGCTCGTGCAGCTCATAAAAACGCACTTATTGGTGCAGGCACAATAATTAACACCACCCTTGCTCAGCAAGCAATTGATGCAGGCGCGCAGTTTATTGTAACGCCAAATACCAACAAATCGGTTGTCGAACTTGCCCACCAGCACGGGTTACCAGTATTAATGGGCGCGCTAACACCTACCGATGTAGCAAATGCAATTGAATATAAGGCAGATATTATTAAGGTATTTCCTGCGGGCAGTATGGGCGTTGGTTACTTTAAAGCATTAACAGGTCCATTTTCAGAAGCACAATTAATACCTGTTGGTGGTGTGAATTTAGATAATTTATCACAATGGTTTGAAGCAGGTGCTTGTGGCGCGGCAGTAAGTGGCGATTTTTGTAAGGTATTAAATACCGAACAAGAGCGTAGCCACCTTACCAAGCTTGTAAAAAACTATATAAGTAAACTGCCTAAATAGGCAGTTTATTTTATTTATAAAATAGCCAAATGTGTGCTCATAAAATTTGATTGGGCGCTATACAAAATTAATTACTACTAATTAATTCAGCTTTTTCAATACGCGATCTTTTCTTGGTAGGTAATAATTATCGTAATCAAGTGACACTATAACGCGCTCTGCTTTTCCTAATAACTCGTTACGCGGAATTAAACCTATTACACGCGAGTCAGCGCTATTGTCGCGGTTATCGCCCATTGCTAAGTAATAATCATCAGGAATTGTAATTGCATCAAACCCCGATAAACGTGAAGGAATATTTGCCACTCTTATCGAATGTTCTAATCCGTTTAAATCTTCAATTTTATCAAGCGAGTCTATGTTGCTTCGCTGATCTGCATAATTAAGTTTTTTACCATTAATAATGAGCTCATTATTTTCAAGCGCAACGGTGTCTCCTGGCACACCAATTACACGTTTAATTAAACGGTTATCGGCAGCTTGTGAGTCAAAAACAATAATATCACCAGCTTGTGGATCCGCTAATTTAAGTAATTTTATGTGCGTAAATGGGACGCGAATATCGTAGGCCATTTTATCGGTAAGTATTCTGTCACCTTCTTGAATGGTCGGTTTCATTGAGCCTGTTGGCACTTCGTACCAATCGGCAACAGCGCTTCTAAATACGCTCATCAGTGCAATAAATACGATAAGAGAGCGGTTATTTTTCCAAAACTTATAAACTAATTTCATGCCTATTCCCTTCAATTGAACAAGTCTTTAATTGAGTAACTATTTATATGACTTTGCTAATTAGCTGCAGTTCAATCAATGATGTAACAAAACATGTTGACTACTAATTTTAATTGATCGATTAAATTTAGAGCGTCGTAACATTTAACGAAACCAACGGGTATTAACTTAAAGGAAAATAAAATGTTTAAGAAAATTACTACTGCATTATTGTTTACAACTGCAAGCCTTGGATTTACTACAATGGCTTATGCTGATCATCATGGTATGAAAAAAGACGTTGTTGAAGTAGCCGTTGAAAATGGTTCGTTCACTACTCTTGTTGCTGCTGTTAAAGCCGCAGGTTTAGTTGAAACGCTGCAAGGTAAAGGACCGTTTACTATTTTTGCACCAACAGATGCTGCATTTTCTAAATTACCTGAAGGCACTGTAGAAATGCTACTCAAGCCTGAAAACAAAGACAAGCTAACGGCGGTATTAACTTATCACGTAGTGTCTGGAAAAGTGATGGCAGCCGATGTAATGAATGTAGACAGTGCGAAAACACTACAAGGCCAATCAGTTATGGTTAAAGCCGACAGCATGGGCGTAATGATAAATGACGCTAAAGTTGTAAAAGCTGATGTAAAAGCAAGCAACGGCGTAATTCATGTTATCGACACAGTACTACTTCCAAAAGAGTAGTCATAAAAGAATAAGCCAAATAAAAAAGCATAAGTAAATACTTATGCTTTTTTATTGTTTTATGTTTTATGTTTTATGTTTTATGTTTTATGTTTTATCACATAAAAAATTATTGATTTAGTTTTTCTTTCGCTTCTTTTACTTTTTCAAAATCTAAACCAAGTTCGTCAGTCGCTTCTTTAATAAGGTGCGGTTGAGTCATTACGACTGCCATTAGTTGCTGTAGTTTTTCTGGCGGAATACCAAGCTCTTGAACAAGCGCCATTGCCATCATTGGGTTTTGAGTAAACGCTTCAAACAATGCTTTTACTTTTTCGTCGCTTACATTGTGCTCTTTAAGTATTGCTAGTATTGGATTCATTATTAAACCTTAAGTGTTTTTTATAGGGCTTAGTATATGGGCTAAACCCTAAAATTAAAGAGTTACTCTACAAGTAAAACAACTTTACCAGCATTTTCATTACGCTCTAAAATAGCATGAGCTTCGTTTGCGTCGCTCCAAGGCAATGTTTTGTACAGGTTAAAGTCGTACTTTTTAGTGGCAATATCATTGTAAAAACGCGCTACAAAGTCGTCGCGCACCTGGCGTTTAAACTCAATACTACGATTTCTAAGCGTTGAGGCATGAAACGAAATACGTTTGCGTAAAAGCGCGGCAAAATCAACTTCTGCAAAACGTCCATCTAAAAATGCAAGCATTACAATTTGGCAATCCATCGCTGCAATAGCGGCATTTTTATTTAAGTAACTCCCCGAAACAGGATCTACAATTGCATTTGCTGTTAACTCATTTGCTTTCATATATTCTACAAAGTCGGTGGTTTTGTAGTTAATTGCATGATCGGCACCGAGTTCTTTTGCGTGTCGGCATTTGTCATCCGTACCTGCGGTAATAACCACGGTAGCACCTGCGCTTTTAGCCATTTGAATTGCTGCACCGCCCACACCACTAGCACCTGCATGAATAAGCGCTGTTTGCCCTTTTTGCAATTTACCAAGCTCAAATAACGCGCCAAATGCTGTTAGGTACACTTCGCTTATTGCTGCGCCTTCAGCCATTGTTACATCATCGGGTAATTCCATAAGCTGCTTTGCATCAACGGCTACATATTCACTGTAAGCGCCACCAGAACACAAAGCAAAAACACGTTTATTAAGCCAAACTCTATCAACTTTACCACCAATATCGCTAACAACACCGGCACATTCTAAACCTAAAATAGGGCTATCTCCCGCAGGGGCCGGGTATTTACCTTGGCGCTGCATACTGTCTGCACGGTTTACACCTATTGCTGCAACTTTAACAAGTACTTCATGGCTCTTTAAAACCGGTTTTTCGGTTTCACTAAATGCAAGATTACCATCTTCATGAGAAATATATTTCATTGTTGCTCCAAGTTTAAAAACTGTAATAACATATAGATGGGGATGAACACAGATTCAAACAACCTCAAAAGCGCCAACTTTGTTTGTAAGGATAAACATCGGGTAGATAACCATTGTGTACTTGTTGCTGACAACCTTGCCAAAACGTCGCTAAAAACAAGTTACTGTGCTCATTATTAAAATAATTAAACGCAATCTCGTTGGCGCTAAAAAACACCTTAAATTGGCTCGGAAATATATCGTTTTCAGCTATATCAAAATACGAGTTACTACTTAGCTCTTCAAGTGCATTTTGGGTTTGTGGCACCTCTCTAAAGTTGCAATCGGTTAGTGGGCAAATTTCGTCAAAGTCGTAAAACACCACTCGCCCCCATCGCGTTACGCCAAAGTTTTTCATTAGCATGTCGCCCGGAAATATATTAGCACCGGCTAATTCTTTAATTGCTTTACCGTAATCATGCATAACTCTCTCTAAGGTTTTGTTATCGCATTGGGTAATATATAAATTAAGCGGGGTCATTTTACGCTCAACATAAACGTGCTTTAAAATAAGTGCCTTGCCAGATATAACCATGCTGCTGCCAATTTGGCTTTTCATCTGCTCAAGCAGTTCATCGCTAAAACGGCTTAAATCAAACGCTAAATATCTAAATTCGTGTGTGTCTACCAAACGACCAACCCTATCGGCTTGTTTTACAAAGTTATACTTTTCTTTCACTTGTGCTTTGGTGGCTGTTTTTGGCGCACTAAATTTGTCTTTAATTACTTTATAAACGTAATCTAGCCCTTCAATAGTAAATACCAGCATTACCATACCTGGCGTCCCTGGTGCTGTGACATACTTGAAGTTGGCTGGGCTATTTTTAGTCGTATCAACCTTGTGCCGATAAAACTCAGTTTTGGCGTGCTTTATAAAACCAATGGCGTTAAATAACTCAAAGCGTTGTTTATGTGGCATTAACACACTTAAGTAATCTACATAACGAGCGGGCTTATCGGTATCAACCATAAAATAGGTGCGTGCAAAACCAAATAATAAACTTAATTGATCGGCGCCCATCATTACAGCATCAAGCTTTAATCCCTCATCGGTATTTAAAATAGCGATAGCAAAAGGCATATTGTCGCCATTTTTAGCAATGCAGCGCCCAATTAAATAACAGGCTTTGTTTCTAAAAAATAATGAGTTGGCGTATTCAATATACCCATCGTTTAAATTTATAAGTTCGTACACCTGTTTGCATTGCTGCTTAGCGCCTTGCATTAACGTACTTTGTAATGTGGCTACATCGCGTTCTAAATGACTAAACGGCACTCTAAATACTTGATTAGTGATAAGCGTTTTAACGGCGTTATTAAACCCATTATGTAGCGATACCCTGCTCACTAAGCTTTCATAAGAGCGCGGCTCACTACGATACTTTGCTTTTAATACAAACAAATGCACAGTACGAATTTTTTTATCGTCCCAAATTGCGCCAAACGTTGAGTTAAAAAAGGTATGCGCAATAGGTTTATTTTCGTGATTTTCTACCATATCGCCGTAAATATTTTTAGCTAACTGCCACGTTTGCGGGCAAGTAAGTTCAGCATAAGCAATAACTCTCACGGCTTCACTCACGTTTTTAACTTCGCGCTCATACACCTGTAAACGTTCACGCATAGCACTTTGTACACTGTGATACTGTCGTTGTTCAAAACGGCTTTGTGCACCCAGTGTAATATTTAAAAATTGCGAAAACATCGCCTCAAATCCAGCAAAAACAGATCGTGCAAGCTTACTGGCTACAACGTGTTGTAGCGCATTATTAGATTGATTTGTTAGCTTATTTTGCATAAATACAGCACTTATATTGATGCCAGTTATGGCGGTTATTTTTTATTAATGGTTTACACCTTAGCAAGCAGGCTTTAATTTAGATAATTAATAAAGCATATAAATAGAATTTATTGGGCGTATTGACCTTTCGAGGTTAATTTTGCAGCCGTGTATTTGGTTTTTAAGCAAGGCAAAGTACATGTAGTGTGGTGACTCCCCATAAATGTACTTTAACGCTGCATAAAGGCCAAATACACACTGCCCATAGGGTTCTTTCTAGGGACGATTAACTCTTTGTTGCCTACATGGATGTAGGTAAGGGGCGTGAGCAGGACGCGGAAGCTTTGCTCGATTTTTACTTAGCCCACTAGGTGGCAAACCTCGCGCCGCGATTAAATCGCCCCTAGATTGAACAAATTTCAACCCTGAAAGGCCAACACGCCCATATGAATATAAGAAATGTCGATCTTAACCTTCTCGTTTACTTAAATGTGTTAATAGATGAAAAAAGTGTGTCAAAAGCTGCAAATAAACTTGCTCTTACGCAACCAGCTATGAGTAATGCGCTAAAACGTTTGCGCGATTTATTTGACGACCCGCTACTTGTGCGTGCCGCAGGCTCTATGACGCCAACGGCAAAGGCACTTGCATTAAAGCCTGAAGTTGAGGCCCTATTAAAAATGGCTGAAGCTATTACGCAGCCTAGTGAGCAGTTTAACCCTACAACCGCTGAAGTTACGTTTAGAATAATGGCAAACGACTATATAGAGTCGACCTTAATAGCCCCTTTTATAACGGCGCAGCTTAGTAAAAACCCCGGTATTAATTTTGATGTATTGAGCCCAAGCGACGTAAACCTACAAGATATGGAAAAAGGCACTATTGATTTAGCTATAAACCGCTTTAACGGTCTCCCTCGCTCGTTTCATCAGGCCAGTGTTTGGCGCGATAACTACTGTTGTTTAACGCATCCTAAAAATACATTTTTACAACATTCAGGGTTAGACGACTACTTACAAAAAGAACATATTTGGGTAAACCGTGCAGGTTGGGGGCCGGAGGCCGCTGTTACTAATAAATCAGGTAAGCAAAAATTAGGCTGGGTAGACGAAGCCCTTTGGCAACTAGAACAAACCCGTAAAATACGTGTTTTTACTCGCCACTACATGGTCGCAAGCCTGCTTTGCCAATCAGAGCAACTTATTGCCACCCTACCGCGCAGGCAGGCTAAATTGTTAACCTCTCATACTGATTTAGTAATCAGCCCTGTACCATTTCAAATAGTGCCTATTGAGGTAAAAATGATATGGAGCCCGCTACTACACCACGCGCCTGCACACCAATGGTTAAGGCGTGAATTATTAGCGTTTGCTAAAACGATTGCAGATAGGTAATTAAGAGCAAACCTTTGATTAGTACTCAAGAGCCTAATGCGAGTGCCTGTGCTATGTACTGAATCATCTTATTTTGAGCTAATAGCTTGGTTAGCATTTTAAATACATTGAGTTAAAAACTATCTAATGAAAAAGCTAGAACTCAAATACAGTGTTCGCTGAAGAATTGAATCAAAATAGGTACTGCGTTATTCTTAATTAGTGATATAAAGTCAATAACTTTAGATACTCGTTATCAATAACCTAAGACATATTAAAAAATGGAATTTTATGTACCAATACCTATATTTGAAGTGTTCACTTATAATGAGCAAGGTCACCAAAATTAGCTTTCTTCCTTTCTCTAAAGTTGAAACTGATAATTTAAAAACCCTCTTATTTACTGCACGATTTTTTGTTTATATAGCTCTTGCATACTTTTTGAATGGGTTAGGTACTTTTTTATATGATGTTCATGAAGTTGTTAATTTATACAACTTTGAACAAACTTGGAGCGTAATATTTACAAATATTCATCAGACTCTACTGTTGAAAAAATTATTATGGGAGATGTTATTTAGCGCTGCTATATTAGCGACTGGAGGTATATTGGCTGCAATAGTTTCATTCGAGTTTAAATATGAAAGTAAAAGTGACTAACCTCAAGTCTTTGCTACATTAAAATAAACTTAATCGGATTATAAAAATATCATTAAATAACAACAACTTAAAAACCTTGCTGTGTAAGTGTTATTTAAGAGCCTTTTAAGGAAGATTATTATAAATATTGATTACTCTGCTTATTCACTTAGTGAATTAAACGAAGCAATTGAAAGTATTGACTCACATAAATATCCAGAGAACTACAAACGCCTTAAAGATGAATTAGCTAAACCAAATCGTAACGAGCCAAAAGCTGCGCAACAAATAGTAATAGCTAAAAAGAACACTAAGAAAACAAGTAAAGCGCTCCTGTGTATTGTTTTAGGTTTGTTTATTCTTTTGCGCAGCTATTTTAATTACGAAAGTGGTGTCATTTATAAGAGATACAATGAGCCGGCAGTGGCATCTTTAGAAAATAACCCGAAAAAGTTTTATTTATTTCTTTTTTTCACAATTAGTGCCGGAGGTTTTATTACGGCATATGGTATTCATGCTTTATTTTCTAAAAAAGAAGACAATGATAAACAAACTTAATAATAAGAATAACGATACTGCAAATAAAATTTTTGCTGTCTTTCAAAAATCCTATGCTATTGAGGCTAAACTGATCGGCGCGCATAACTTCCCTCCTTTAGCGCGTAATATTAAAGGTATAAAAAAGTCAGAAACAACTTTTTATGGCTACAGCGAAAAAGAATGTTTAGTAGCTGTTATTGAAGTAGATACAAACAACGAGTGTTTAGATATTTGTAGTTTAACCGTTGATCCTAGTCATTTTAAAAAAGGTATCGCAAGTAAGCTAATAAGTTATGTTTTAGCAATGGATGATTTTTCTCATGCAATAGTGGAGACTGCGGTTGCTAATACTCCTGCAATAAATTTATATAAAAAGCATGGCTTCGTGGAATTTAAAAGATGGACTCCTTCACATGGTATTGAAAACCTGGCTATGTCGGTCGTAATTTAAATCAGTATTTCAAAATAGGTAATTTATAAATGGATAGTGCATCAATAATTGCGTGGAGTGTTTTGTTCGGCGGCATAGGTATTGGCTACCTTACTTACGGGCGAAGAAAAAAAGCCGTAGTGCCACTTTGTATTGGTTTGTCATTATTGGTTTTTCCGTACTTTATGACCAGTGTTAGCATGCTGTTGATTGTAGGCGGTATTTTAGTGGCTATTCCCTACTTTATTAAAATTTAACATTACTATTGTTATTGCTATTGTGACGGCTAAATAAAATACACGCGAAAAATAAAAAAGCGCCACGGTATTCAACTTTGGGAAAATACCGTGGCGCTTTTGGAAATCGTCGATATAGGAATCTACCTACAGCGTATTATTAGCAAGCTTAGTACCAACTTCATAAAATAATTAAAATTCAATAAAAACAATTAACTAAGATTCCTTCTTTATTCCTCAACTCCTCCCCTTGTTCCATTTTTGTGCACACGTTCACCGCATTGCACCAAATCAATTAGTATTATTTAGATATGTTTTCTATTTTTTATTTAGTTTTAAAACTTACTATTGATAAAATCAATATCAGTTATTGAAAACAACAATTTTATTAATATTACACTTAGCGCTAGAGTGAAGTTAAGCCAACAAACTAAGAGTAATTATTATGACAACAGCTTCTTTCACACGCCAAGACGGATTATTCATCGATGCTAACTTGCATCAGTTCATTGAAGAGCAGTTATGCACTAAAGCTAACACCACTGAAACTTACCAAGCGTTAGCTACTTTAGTTGATGAGTTTGGTTGTAAATGCCGTAAAACAAAGCATCAACCAGATGATGTATTAGAAGTTGATACATTATTAAATGCATACCAACTTAAAAATCATCCACTTTGCCATGTTGATGCACAAACTACGGAAGCCGTTTTAGACGAATATTGCTGCCAGGTTCCTGCAATTATTGTTGTTGCGTTAATGGATACGCTTAGTGGTACACAGTGCGATGAACCCCAAGCACATGAGATTTACCATCGTGCAGCGCAGTTAACCAACCGCCCTTGTATGCACAGAGTAAAAACTGCCTCAGCAGCTTAATAATGAATGTATTTAAAAGTGCTCGATAACCTTCTTTGCAAAGCCAGTACAAGTTAAGGTTGTCGAGTTATGAATACTTGAGTTATCGCTCTGCTCTTGCGCTAAATCAAAGGTTACTTCACCGCTTTTAAATGTTTGCTCTAACGCATTTTCTATGAGTAATGCGGCCTCGTCCCACCCCATAAATTTAAGCATTAATACCGCACTTAAAATACTACTACTGGGGTTTGCTTTATTTTGCCCTGCTATACGTTCAAACGTGCCATGTGTAGGCTCAAAAAATGCGACATCGTTATTTAAATTTGCAGCGGGCATTATACCAACACCACCAACTTGTGCGCTCAGCATATCCGCTAAAAAGTCACCATTTTGGTTAGTAGTCACCACTACATCAAATTGCTCTGGATGCATTAAACATTGTTGCAGCATGTTGTCAGCTATGACTTCTTTAATAATTAAGGGCGCTTGGTGTGCTCGCTCTATTTGCAACCAACGCCCATTTTCATGTGCAGTGGCATTAAACTCGTTTTGTGCAAGTGCAAACCCCCAACGCTTAAATGCACCATCGGTAAATTTAAGTACATTACCTTTGTGTACTAGCGTTAATGATTCACTATCGTTTTTAAGTGCATAGTTAATTGCAAAGCGCATTAGTCGCTCAGAGCCTTCTTTAGATATATTTTTAATACCAATTCCGCACTCTTGTGAAAACCTTAGGCGGGTTACGCCCATTTCCTCACATAAAAAATCGAGCATTTTTTCGCTTTCTACACTGCCTGCTTGCCACTCAATACCTGAGTACACGTCTTCGCTGCTATCACGAAGCACTGTTATGTTTGTTAAAAAAGGGTTTTTTAAAGGAGAAGGGAGTGCACTAAAGCCTTTTATAGTGCGCATATTTACAAACAAATCCATTTCTTGCCTGAGTGCGACATTAAGAGATCGAAAACCACCACCTAGTGGTGTGGTTAACGGCCCTTTTATGGCAATTTTACAGGCACGTACCGCGTTAATTGTTTCTTGTGGAAACCAATCACCGTCATACAGCTTTGCGGCCTGCTCGCCATTATAAACCTGCATCCAATGAATTTTCCGTGCGCTTTTATAGCAATGCTCAATTGCACTATCAACAACGTGGCGCATTACCGGCATAACATCTAGCCCCACGCCATCGCCATCAATAAAAGCAATGATAGGTTCTAACGGTATTTGCCAGTGTCCTTGTGCATCAATAGTGATATTTTGGCCGTGCTCAGGAACTTGAATATGCTGATACGTCATGGCTAAACCTAACTTAAAATAACGATTAATTGATTAAACCATGCTTAGCTAGGAGTGTCTGTATTTGTACTTTTATAGTTACTATCATTTTAAAAAATAAAGAATTAGGCGTGATTATTTATCCATTTAGTTGGTCTTGTATATTAGAATTTTCGTACCAATTATTAAATTACAGTGGAGCATTTTAATGAAATTCTTTTTTGTACTGCTACTATTAATCAGCTCTTTTAACGCATTAGCCGTTGAAGTAGTCATACATAACCTTAGCTCGCTCTCAAGTAATGCTCAAAATACGGTGTCTATATGGGTTAATCAAAGTGTTGAAAAAACACAAAATACACTGGGACCTTTAAAACAAACCACATTGCCTATTTATTTAAAACCGCAATACTTTGCTTTTGAGCCTGTACCGTGGGCTACAGTTAAGCGCAATAACCCCGATGGGCTTGAACTACATATAGATCGCTATGCCAGTTTAAATGCATTCACTAAAGATTGGACGCTATACCATGAACTTTCGCATTTATATTTGCCGCTACTTCCCTACTCCGGTTTTTGGCTTAGCGAGGGTTTTGCCAGTTATATGCAAAACGTAATAATGCGTGACAGCGGTATAATTACCCAGCCGCAATTTGTACAACGTTTAAATGCAGGGTTTGATCGTGCCCGCATGCAAACTAAAACTAAAACACAGCCACTTAATAAGCTCTCTGCCGATATGTGGAAACAACGAGCCCAGCAACGTGTTTATTGGACGGGTGCGGCTTTTTTTGCACAGGCCGATTTGGAGCTACAAAAACAAGGTTTATCTGTCGCGGGTATAATAAAACAGTATCAAGTATGCTGTAGACCCGCTCGATCTAGTGCGAAAACCTTTATAAAAGAGTTAGATAAGCTATCCGGTAGTAGCGTTTTTACAGCGCTGTATGCAAAATATAATACCCGCACCGATTTTCCTGATATTAGTAAAGAGCAGCTAAACACGCTTTAACGGCTGCTCTGTTTTATATAGTTACTATATTCAACAAGCCCTTGCGCGTTAAAATTGGTTGAGTACTCGTTCATAAAACCATGCAAAAAATTGGTTTTATAGCACTTAACATCCGCTTTGGTGCTTAAAGCTTTAATAACTTCATCAACATTAAAGTGACTCTCACTTTCTGGAAATATGAACTCACAGGGTACTTTTGCGCTTAAATTTAAATTATGTCTAATTTGCGACGGATAAAAGCCAATTAACTTTTTAAGGTGTGTATTGCCTGTTAATAACTGTGCCCGCCATTCTGCACTTGCCCCTGCACTAAAAGCAATACACGTCGTTGGCAATTTTAAACTCTCAAAGCATTTTTGAAGTTTGTCGGTGTATTTATCATGGCCACAGTGCTGTATGAAATTATTGTAACTATCTTGTTCACTTTCAATAGCTTGAAACTTGTTATTGTAAGGGTCAATAATCACTAGATTTGAACTAATTGCCTGTGATAACTTCCTTAAAGCAGGGGTTAAACCATAAATATCACTCACTATTAGGTAATTCATACTTATCCTTTGGTAACTAAAAATGGGCTTTGTAAGCAGTTGATAAGATTTATTATAAATATTTTTACAAAAATAGCTTGCACACAATTTATATATAAGTTACCTTCCCTCTCTGGTTTAAAGAAACCGCCGCGGTTAACCATTTACCCTGATCCAGTAAGCCCCGCAAAACGTATATTTGAAAGCTAAGTTATTGTACGGCGAGAACCCCTTGAATAATACCGAGATGATTTTTTACTATCATCGCAAAAGTGTCATAAAGATCGTCAACACTGTAATGAAGCTAAACACAACATCGTTAATTTATTAACTGCAATTTGCTATAAAAATATAGCGCAGAATAAATAACAAGAATAAAGTGAGTTTTATTATGTCTTATAAATATAATGGGTCTATGATCCAAATCGCACATCCAGTGCAATCAATTTCAGTAAACAAACATCGTGTAATCTTTAGTGATACACAAGGTTTAAAAAATGCATTGTTTCAAAAAGCGAGTGATGCACGCCAGTTTGTTAAGTGGCTAAAAGCTAACTAAGCAACACATAACTTTAATTGCCCTTTTATTATTGCAATTATTGATAAGATATTATGCCAGCCTCGTTGCTGGCATTTTACTTTTTAGCTCTTTATTGGTTACAATAGTTTTACAATAATAATTACTGGCAGCTGTTGTAATGCTCCGTATATTTTTAACTTTCTTACTTTTTTTCTGTCTGAGCTCAATAGGCAATGCTAGAACCATAAACTGGCTAGCGCACGACTTTGCACCCTATTATATTTTAAATGGTCAATATCAACACCAAGGCCGTGACGAAAGCATAATTTCATTACTTGAAAAACAACTTCCTAATATTACCTTTAACCGCATGCTTATCCCTTCAGGTAAAGTAATCCAAGAGCTATCTAATACTTCAAATAATGTTTGTGCGTTATCGCTTTATAAAAATGATTACAGAAAAGAGCATATTTATTTTACAGAGGAGAGCTCAACAACGGGCCTCTCGCCTTCAATAGCAATGCACAAAAGACTCGCCAAAGCGCTAAATATAGCGGAATCAAAAGAAGTATCACTATTAGATTTAATACAAGATAAAAAACTAACTCTTGGGATCTCTATGAGCCGCTCTTATGGCCAAGAGATAGATACATTGATAAACAGTACGCCTAATATAGATTTAGTAATTAGACCCACTCGCGATAGCCTAGCGAGCCTCACATATATGCTTAACCTAAAACGAATTGATATTTTGCTGGGTTACCCAAGCGAGCATTACTATTTAGCTAAATCAATGCACTTTGAAGAGAACTTAACGCAGCGTCCATTAACCGAATCACCTGCGTTAAGTTATGGTTTTATTGGCTGTACTAAAAACAAGCAAGGCGCAGAAGACATTGCTATTCTTAATGAGCAGCTTAAAGTTATTAAAAAAACGCAGGCTTATAATGATTTACTCATGCGCTGGTTGCCCGAGCATTTAAGGCCGCTATTACAGTCACGTATTAATAGCGCAAAATAAGCAAATTCGAAGTCGCTTAATTTGAGTTTCTGTTAAGCAAAAAAAACGCCACAGTAAGTGGCGTTTTTATATTTAATAATGGTATTACTGACGAACGCCTTCTATTGATAAAATAATATCAACATGAGTAGATGCAGGTCCTAAGTTGTAATCAATACCGTAATCGGTAAGTTTAAGGCTGGTTTCGCCCTCAAAACCTACGCGGTAGCCGCCCCACGGATCTTTACCTTCGCCCACTTTATCTATTTCAAAGGTAATAGTGTTTGTTACGCCGTGCAGCGTAAACTCACCGGTTACATCAGCCTCTTCGCCGTCTTCATCAAATTTAATACTCGTGCTTTTAAATGTCGCTTTTGGGTATTTATCTACATTTAAAAAATCTTTACCATGTAAATGCTTATCGCGCTCTGCATGGTTAGAGTCAAGACTTGTGGTATCAATGTTTACCATAATTTTTGACGCATCAGGGTTTTTAGCATCGTAACTAAATGTGCCGTCAAAAGTATTAAAACGACCATATAACCAGCTGTAACCTAAGTGTTTAATTTTAAAGTTAACAGATGCATGCCCGCCTTTTGTATCAATTACATAATCAGCTGCATTGGCGGCTGTTGCCGATAACATCATTGCAGCCGAAACGGCTGTGCTTACTAATAATTTTTTCATTTTAATCATCCTTTAATGGTTTGATCATTCTAATTAAGGTTTTATCTTTATCGATAAAGTGATGTTTTAACGCCCCTAGTGCATGCAATACTGCAAACCCGATTAATGTGCACGCGCCGTAATAATGTACTTTTCCTGCAATATCGGCTTGGTCATCAAAGGCAAAATCAAGCGCTGATACATTAAATAAAGTAAATACTTCTATTGGACGCCCGTCTGCGGTTGATATTAAATACCCTGCAACAACAATAACAGCCAAAATAATATACATAGCAATATGCGCCGTATGCGCTAATTGGTTCATGCCTTTACTCTCACCTAATGGCTTAGGTTGTGTAGATAAAGCACGCCATAAAACTCTAAATAAAAATACGGCCACAAGCGTAATACCAATACTCTTATGTAAATCGAGTGAACCTTTATACCAGCTATCGTAATAAGTAAGCTCAACCATATATAAACCTAAACCAAACAGGCCAAAAATAGTCAGCGCCATGAGCCAATGTAAAATAATGGCGACAAGTCCGTAAGATGAAGGTGTATTTTTAAACATGTGTAACGTCCTATAATGCTATGACGTTACAATATAGTGCACAGCCGTAAATGAAAATAACATTTACAAACACTTTATGTGCGTATACGCACAGAACTTTATTATTTAAAGTCAGTTTTGCAAATAGATGATTAAACAGATAAGTTTATAGGGTGGATTGTTCGCTTAAGCTGACATAAATTAAGCTCTCAGGGCTCACTTGCAAACAGGTAACAAGCCCTTCTTTAATAAGCTCAAGCATAGCTATAAAACTAACCACTACACCACTTCGCCCTTCATTTGGGGTAAAAAGCGCATTAAATACCACTGCCGAGTTTGCTTGCGATAGTTGCTGTAATATTTGGCTCATTCTCTCTCGGGTTGAGAGTACTTCAGCAGTAATTTGATGATGCTCAAAGGTTTTTGCACGCGCCATTACATCACTCAGCGCCAGCATTAAGTCTTTAAGTTCAATATCGGGGAGATTTTGACTTGTATCTTCACTTATTGGCATAGCGGCATGCGCTATAAAAATATCACGACCAACTCGGGGAATATCGTCGAGGTTTTCGGCGGCTTGTTTAAACAGCTCATACTCTTGCAGGCGTTTAATAAGCTCTGCGCGAGGATCTTCTTCCTCTTCAAGCTCTTCATGTACAGGGAGTAATAAGCGAGACTTAATTTGCGCAAGTAACGCAGCCATTACTAAATATTCGCCAGCAAGTTCGAGTTGAAACTCGGTCATCATTTCTACATAACTTACGTACTGCTCTGTAATACTAAAAATAGAAAGCTCGAGTACATCAAGCTTATGCTTTTTAATTAAATAGAGCAGTAAATCGAGCGGGCCTTCAAAGGTTTCTAATATTATTTCGAGCGCGTCAGGTGGAATGTATAAATCTTCTGGTTTGTCTACAACCGCTTTACCATGCAAAAAAGCCAGTGGCAGCTTTTGCTGCACTGGCTTTTCACTATTTTTTGTATTCGCAGTGCTTTCGCTCACTCGCTATTACTCAAACGGGCTTGTATCACCACAGCCAACACGCAAAATCTTGACTTCATCTTCCGACAAATCGATTACCGTGGTTGCTTGCTCGGCTAAGTGGCCACCGTGAATAATTAAATCAACGTGTTTATCTAATCGCTCTAATATTTCATCAGGATCTGATTCTGTAAACTGCTCACCTGGTAAAATTAAAGAACACGACATTAACGGCTCACCAAGTTCGGCAAGTAACGCACAGGCTATTGGGTGCTCAATTACACGCATGCCAATGGTTTTTTTCTTGTCGTTTAATAAACGTTTAGGGACTTCTTTTGTGCCTTTAAAAATAAAGGTATATGGCCCTGGCGTATTATTTTTTATTAACCTAAATAGCTGATTATCTACACGTGCGTAAGTAGATAGCTCCGATAAATCACGACAAACTAGCGTAAAATTATCGTTTTTTTCAATACCACGAATACGCTCTATGCGCTCTTTGGCTTGCTTATTACCAATGTTACAACCGATGGCGTAACCCGAATCTGTTGGGTAAACAACAACGCCGCCTTGTTTAATAATATCAACGGCTTGACTAATTAGTCTCGGTTGCGGGTTATCAGGATGAATATGAAATAATTGACTCATGTTAATGCCCCTTCTTCTCCTTCCCAAGCTTGCCAAACACCTTGGCAGTCTTTTGGTAGGTATAAATTTTTGCCAAGCTCTAAATAGCTTGTCGGAAAATGAAAATCAGACCCTTGCGAGCAAAGTAGTTCGTACTCACGGCTGAGTTCACCTAAAAATTGACGTTCGCTTGGCGCCTGTTGAGGTTGTGCAACTTCCATTGCGTCCCCTCCTACACTTTTAAATTCTACTAATAATTTGCGTAGCCACTTGTTTGACATTTGATAGCTACTTGGATGCGCTAGTACAGCAACACCACCAGCGGCATGTATGGCCTCAATAGCGGTTTGCATGGTGCACCAGCAACTTGGTACGTAGCCTGTTTTGCCACGCCCTAAGTACTTTTTAAAAACACCCGGGAAATTTTTAGCAACACCGCGCTCAATAAGGGCGCGTGCAAAATGTGCACGCGTTATTTGCGCGTCTTTTGCCTGCTCTTTAGCTTGCTCGTAAATGCCATCAAAGCCATTTTTTGCAAGGCGAACACCAATCTCTAGTGCACGCTCTTCTCGCTTTTGCTGCTGAGCTGATAATAAAGAGGTAAGGTCAATATTATTAATATCAATATTTAAACCTACAATATGAATTTCGAAGCTTTCCCATTTAGTAGACACTTCGGTACCCGTTATCAATGAAAGCGGTAAGTTTTCGGTTTTAATAAATTGCTGCGCAGGCTTAATAGCCGCCACAGTGTCATGATCGGTAATAGCAAACACATCAATATTTTTATCAACAGCGCGATGCAATAATTCTTCAACCGTTAAACGCCCGTCTGAATGTGTGGTATGGCTATGTAAATCATATTTTATCAAAAGAAAACTGCTTAAAATTAAGGGTTACTGGTGTTTATGTAAGTATAACAACTTTTTTGACTAAATTGTTTTAAATAAACACTTGACACAAAAGCATAAGATACGTTTTACTGTAGCCACTTTCAGACACATTAAGAATTAACAATAATGATCAATTCAAACTTAAACACTATTTGGTGGTGGCACTCGTAATTATCGGGTGATGAATTGTCGTGTCTAACAAAAATTCAAAACCCGCAACTATGCGGGTTTTTTTATAACTAAATTTTACGAAACGTATACGTTAAAAATATTTAACAAATTTTGAGGCAGAAAAACATGAATAACGGTCTTACTCTTACACATCGTTGGTGGTGGCGCCTGATATAGCGGGACGGTAATGATCTGTTTGTAATTTAGATATCGTTATTCAAACCCCGCACTGCTAAAGCATTGCGGGGTTTAATTTTTTGAGGGAATGAGGTTTGATTTTTAGTCATATAACTACCACACCAGGCGAAGTAACAAGCATTACGCAAGTACGCGACTATATTAGTAGTCCTCTTGCATTATACGCGGCACTTGATAAGCCTAACTCACTACTGCTTGAATCGGCTGAGATTGATTCTAAAGACAGTGTAAAAAGTTTAATTTTAGTCGACTGTGCACTGCGCATTGTATGCCAAGGTAAAACAGTTACTATTACTGCTCAATCTAATAATGGGCAACAGCTTCTAAGCTACTTGCAGGCAAATGTTAAAAGCTGTGACGCTACTTTAGACGGCGCAACACTTACCCTGTGTTATTTAGACACTAGCGGCGATACTGACGAAGCGAGTAAACTAATTGCAGATAATGCATTTAGCGCTCTGCGCACTTGTATTAACAGTATAAAAAGCACAACTAACAATCCATTTTCGTTATTTTTAGGCGGTGTATTTGCCTACGATATGGTAGCAAACTTTGAGCAGTTAAGTGATGTACCTGATGGCGAAAATACCTGCCCAGATTACGTATTTTATTTAGCCGAAACCTTAGTTGTTATTGATCATCAAAAACAAACAACCGAACTCATTGGTAATGTATTTAACGGCCCAGACGTACACGCTAACTGCTTTGAAGTAGGTAAAGAGCTAGAGCGATTAAATACACTGTGCGATAACGCTTCAGAATTTAGTGCAGATATGCAAAGTGGCGAATGTGAGGTAAGCGTTGATATAGACGATGACACTTACTGCGAGCAAGTAGTTAAGCTTAAAAAGAATATTGTAGACGGTGATATTTTTCAGGTAGTGCCATCGCGTACATTTTCACTACCTTGTCCTGACGCTTTGCATGCTTATAGCCAGCTTAAAAAGCAAAATCCAAGTCCGTATATGTTTTATATGCGCGATGAAGACTTTGCTTTATTTGGCGCATCGCCTGAATCAGCACTTAAATACACAGTGCAATCTCAGCAAGTTGAAGTATACCCAATTGCTGGCACTCGCCCACGTGGCAAATTTGCTAATGGGCAAATAAATCCAGACCTAGACAGCCGCATTGAGCTTGAACTTAGAAACGATCAAAAAGAGCGCGCCGAGCATTTAATGCTTGTCGATTTAGCCCGTAACGACGTAGCCCGCATTAGTGTTGCAGGTACTCGTTTTGCCAAAGAGCTATTAAAAGTAGACCGCTATTCACAAGTAATGCATTTAGTTTCACGCGTTGTTGGCACACTAAAACCCGAGCTTGATGCACTGCATGCTTACCAAGCGTGTATGAACATGGGCACGCTTGTTGGTGCACCAAAGGTTCGTGCTGCTGAGCTTGTTCGTCAAACAGAAGGTAAGCGCCGTGGCAGCTATGGCGGCGCAGTAGGTTACTTAACCGGTGATGGCGCAATGGATAGCTGTATTGTTATTCGCTCAGCTTTTGTTAAAAATAACAAAGCGTATGTGCAAGCAGGTGCCGGTGTGGTGTTTGACTCAGATCCTATTTCAGAAGCAAACGAAACTCGCGCTAAAGCACAAGCGGTTATCACCGCCATAAAATCTACGTATAAGGCGGTATAAAATGAGTAAAGCGAATCCTATCAAAATCTATTTTTTAGATAACTTTGACTCATTTACATATAACCTTGTTGATGAGCTTACGATGCTTGGCTGCGAACTGGTTGTTTACAGAAACAACATTAGCGCTGAGGTTATTTTTAACAAAATGCGCCAAGAGCAAGGCCAAGTGCTATTAGTACTTTCCCCAGGTCCTGGCACACCAAGCGATGCGGGCTGTTTAATGGAGCTTATTGAGCTCTCTAAAGGCCACTTCCCAATGCTAGGCATTTGTTTAGGCCAACAAGCATTAACACAAAGTTACGGTGGAGTAATCGGTCACGCGGGTGAAACCGTACATGGTAAGTCTTCAATTATTAATTTAGGCGAGCACCCTGTATTTGATGGAATGGGCAATACAATGCCTGTGGCACGTTACCATTCATTAATGGCAACAAAAGTGCCTGATAATATTGAGGTTATTGCCCAGTACGAAGATATCCCTATGGCTATTTATCATCATGATGAAAACGCATTGGGTTACCAGTTTCATCCAGAATCAATACTAACGCCAAACGGCGCAATGCTACTTCAGCAAAGTGTCGCTTACTTAACACGCGCTAAATAAAAGAGGACATTATGAGTACACAACCAGAACAACCCATAAATGTTCAACACGCGATTGAGCAACTAATTACTGGGCAATCATTAAACTACGCAGACGCCAAAGCGCTTTTTGATGAAATAATGCAAGGTAATATGAGTGAAATTGAGCTAACCGCCCTACTTATAAGCCTTAAAATTAAAGGCGAAGTAAGCGACGAGATTGCAGGCGCTGCAGCCTCAATGCGCGAAAACGCCGTTACTTTTACTACCAGCAGTACGCAACTTGCCGATAGCTGTGGCACTGGTGGCGATGGCTCAAACACAATTAATATAAGTACAACGGCTGCAATTGTTGCCGCTGCTGCCGGTATTAACATGGTAAAACATGGTAATCGCAGTGTATCGAGTAATTCAGGCTCAGCCGATTTACTCAAAGCCCTGGGTATTAATATAGATATGAGCCCAGAGCAAGCAGCAAAATGTCTTGAGCAGACTAACTTTACCTTTTTGTTTGCACCGCACTACCACAGTGGCGTACGCCATGCGATGGGCGTACGAACATCGCTTAAAACACGCACTATTTTTAATATTTTAGGCCCTCTTGCTAACCCAGCGGCACCTGAAGTGCAATTACTCGGCGTGTATAACGAAACGTTGTGTATGCCAATGGCACAAACACTTAAAACCCTTGGCACAAAGCGCGCTATGATTGTTCACGGCTCGGGCACTGACGAAATAGCCCTACACGGCCCAACAACGGTAGTTGAGCTAAATAATAGCGAGATTACGCAGTACACACTAAACCCAAGCGACTTCGACCTTGCAAACTATTCACTTGAACAACTCGCTGGTGAAGGCCCACAATACAACGCAAATGCTAGCCTCGCCATCTTGCAAGGCAAAGGCACAGATGCACATAATGCTGCTATTGTGGTTAACGTAGCTGCCCTTTTATACCTAACAGGTAAAGTAGAAACGTTAAAAGACGGGGCAAAACAAGTACAAATATTATTAAGTTCAGGGCAAGCCATGAACACACTAAGTGCAATTATTGAGGTAAGTAATGGCTAATGTATTAGACAAAATTGTTGCTGATAAAAAATTAGAACTAATTGAAAGAAAAGCTGCGCGCCCGCTTGAAAGCTTTAAGCATCTTGCAGTGCCTACAAGCCGTAGCTTTTATAAAGCACTTGCAGCACCTGGCACACAGTTTATTTTAGAGTGTAAAAAAGCATCGCCTTCAAAAGGGTTAATTAGAAACCCATTTGATTTAACTGAAATCACCTCAGTTTATAAAAAATATGCAACCTGCATGAGTGTGTTAACTGATGCTAAATATTTTCAAGGCAGTTTTGATTATCTTGAATTTGTGCGCAGCCAAGTAGAACAACCGCTTATCTGTAAAGACTTTTTTATAGACGAGTACCAAGTGTATATGGCACGTATTTATGGCGGTGACGCTATATTACTGATGCTTTCGGTACTCGATGACGAAAGCTATAAAGCACTGCATGCTGTTGCCGATTCACTTAATATGTCGGTTTTAACCGAAGTAAGTAATGAAGAAGAAGTACACCGCGCACTTGCGCTTAATGCACAAATTATTGGTATTAATAACCGTGATTTACGCGATTTAAGCACCGATTTAGCCACTACTGAAAAACTACGAAAGCTTATTCCGGCTGATAAAGTGGTTATTTCGGAATCGGGTATTTACACCCATCAAGACGTAAAACGTTTAGCTCCATTATGCGATGGCTTTTTAATTGGCAGCTCACTTATGGGCGAGCGTGATTTAGAGCAAGCATGTCGCCGTGTTATTTTAGGTGACAATAAAGTATGTGGTTTAACACGTAGCCAAGATGCACAAGCGGCATATCAAAACGGTGCTGTTTATGGTGGTTTAATTTTTCATCCTAAATCGCCTCGCTATGTCGATTTAGATTGTGCAAGAGAGCTGAGCCAAAGCGCACCACTTAACTTTGTTGGTGTATTTGTAGATGCCCCCATTGAGCAAGTTGCTCAATACGCAAGTGTGCTAAAATTAGCGGCAGTTCAATTACATGGCCAAGAAAGTGACGATTACATTGCTGCGCTGCGTACACAACTTCCAACTAATTGCGAAATTTGGAAAGCCCAAGCAATAAAAGATGCATTGCCAACGCCTGTAAATGGGGTTGATCGACACCTTTACGATACGCACAGTGATACACAAGCTGGCGGTACTGGTAAAGCATTTGATTGGTCGGTGCTTAGCGGCGCAACTACACCATTTATGCTCGCTGGAGGCTTAAATCCAGACAATATTAAAGATGCGCTTTTTAAAGGTGCCTTAGGCCTTGATTTAAACTCAGGCGTTGAAGAATCTGCGGGTAAAAAGTGCCCTAACAAATTACATAATGCTTTCACAAGCATCAGAAATTATTGAGGTTAAAATGCAAAATCCAGCTTATTTTGGCGAGTTTGGCGGTATGTTTGTACCCGAGTTACTTGTCCCTGCGCTTAAGCAGTTAGAAAATGAATTTAACAAAGCACAAAAAGATCCTGAGTTTCAGGCAGAGCTAAGTAAATTATTAAACGAGTATGCGGGTCGTCCTACCCCACTTACTTTAACGCGCAATTTAGTTAAAAACCCAAAAGTAAAACTGTATCTAAAGCGCGAAGACTTATTACACGGCGGCGCACACAAAACGAACCAAGTACTTGGTCAGGCGTTACTTACTAAGCGTATGGGTAAAAAACAAGTTATTGCTGAAACAGGTGCCGGTCAACACGGTGTTGCAACAGCGCTAGCGTGTGCCTTACTGGGTTTAAAATGTCGTATTTATATGGGCGCAAAAGACGTTGAACGTCAGCAACCTAACGTATTTAGAATGAAGTTAATGGGCGCAGAAGTTATTCCGGTAACAGCGGGTTCTGGCACATTAAAAGATGCAGTAAATGAAGCGCTGCGTGACTGGTCAGCAAATTACCAAGACGCACATTACCTACTAGGTACAGCTGCGGGTCCTCACCCATTCCCAACAATTGTACGCGAGTATCAAAAAATTATTGGTGAAGAAGCCAAACAACAAGTACTTAAAGCAGAAGGTCGTTTACCTGACGCTGTTATTGCCTGTGTTGGTGGTGGTTCAAACGCGATTGGTATGTTTACCGACTTTATTGACGAACCAAGCGTTAAATTAATTGGTGTTGAGCCAGCTGGTAAAGGTCTTGATACAAATGAGCACGGTGCAACAATTTGTAAAGGCACTAAAGGCATATTACACGGTACTTATACGTATATTATGCAAAATGACGATGGCCAAATTGAAGAGTCTTACTCTGTATCAGCGGGCCTTGATTACCCAGCTGTTGGTCCTCAACATGCATTTTTACACGAAACTGGTCGCGCTCAATACGTGGGTATTACCGATACAGAAGCGCTTGATGCATTTCAATCGCTTGCTAAAAATGAAGGTATTATTCCGGCACTTGAATCAAGCCATGCGCTAGCTTATGCGCTTAAGTACGCAGAAGAGCTAACTGAGGAGAGTGTTATAGTGATTAATTTAAGTGGTCGTGGCGATAAAGATTTAGCACACGTTCACAATGTACTAACTGAAAGAGGTCAGCTATGAGCCAAGTAAAAACGGATCGTTACGGAAAAATGTTTGCAGCGCTTAACGAGCAAAAACAAGGTGCGTTCGTACCATTTGTAACGATTGGCGACCCAGGTAAAGAGCAAAGTATTGCGATTATTAAAAGTCTAATTGACGGCGGCGCTGATGCGCTTGAGCTTGGTATTCCGTTTTCTGACCCAATTGCAGATGGTCCAGTAATTCAAAAAGCTAATATTCGCGCCCTCGATGTGCACATTAACACACAAGATTGCTTTGATATTATTAAAGAAATACGTGAGTATAATGCTGATATTCCAATTGGCTTATTATTGTATTCAAACCTTGTGTTTAAACGCGGTATAGAAGCATTTTATAAAGATGCAAAAGCAGTAGGCGTAGACTCAATTTTAGTGGCTGATGTGCCTCTGCATGAATCTAAAATGTTTAGAAAGTCAGCAATGGATAACGGTGTAGACCCAATTTTTATTGCAACACCAAATGCAGATGACGACACACTTCGCCAGTGCGCCTCTTACGGTCGTGGTTACACGTATTTACTATCGCGCGCAGGTGTTACCGGTACCGATACTAAAGCACAAATGCCTGCTGGTAATATTGTTACTAAATTAAAAGAATACCATGCAGCCCCTGCTCTTTTAGGGTTTGGTATTTCAACGCCAGATGATGTAAAAGCGGCTCTTAATGCAGGAGCAGCCGGTGCTATTTCAGGCTCTGCTGTGGTTAAAATTATTGAAGCTAACCTTAATGATTTACCAACAATGACCGCGCAACTAAAAGCATTTGTAGCTGATATGAAAGCAGCTACATCGCTATAAGCTAACTAGGGCGTGTTTTATACGCATTAAAAAAAGGGCATTTAAAATGCCCTTTTTTGTTTTTTAAAATCAAACGCTGTATCAATATCCAAACGTTTTAAAAAGAAAATTAGTGAGCTTGGTGTTTACCCTCTAAAATCTCTTCAATAAATTTAGCATTAAATGCTTCTAAATCGGCTGGGCTACGGCTTGTTACTAGGCCTTTATCTACACATACTTCTTGGTCAACCCAATTGGCACCTGCGTTAATTAAATCGCTTTTAATACTTGGAAAAGAGGTAATGGTACGGTCGCGCAATTTATTAATTTCAGCTAACAACCACGGAGCATGGCAAATTGCAGCAACGGGTTTATTTTTTTCTGCGCCAAAAAAGCCATCAATAAAGGCTTTAGCATCTTTATCTTGGCGTAAACTGTCTGGGTTAAATAAACCACCAGGGAGCATAAGCGCGTCGTAATCGGCGGGGTCTGCGTTTGTAACTAGTTTATCTACTGTTACTTTATCGCCCCACTTATCTTCATCCCAGCCCGTAATTTGGCCTTCTTTAATTGATACTATTTCGATGTTTGCACCGGCATCAAGTAATGCGCTGCGTGGAGATAAAAGCTCACTTTGCTCAAACCCATCAGTGGCTAAAATTGCAATTTTTTTGCCTTGTAAACGTGTGCTTGTTTGTAATGTACTCATTGAGATCTCCTTTTTCTTGAAAAATATATTCGAAACACACAGTTAAACAGCATAATGCATGCCGATAACAAGTAATTGAAAATAAAGGATTTAATGTAAGTGGGATTTATAATGCCATGTAAATCATTTAGAGATTATGAATAATCTACATAGGTGCGAATTTATTTCCAGCTCATATAATTTAAAGCCACCAAACGCGAGGTATAAAACCTCACCTACAACATATACCCGTAGGTGCGAATTTACTTCGAGCTCATGTAACTTATCTATCAATACGGGGTTTAAAACCTTAAATAAATTTAAAGCAGATCTTTTAACGCCTTAGCCGGTTTAAAAACCGCTTTATTAGCGCCTTCTATTTCAATTGCTGCGCCTGTTTGCGGGTTACGCCCAGTGCGCGCTGGGTAATAACTTAGTGCAAACGTACCAAAGCCATTAATTTGAACCTGATCACCTTCAGAAAGTGATTTAGTAATTACTTTTTGCAAGCTTGAAAGTGCCGCTTGAGAATCTTTTTTTGTTAATTCACTTTTGTGTGCAATGGCAGCAACGAGTTCTGCTTTATTCATTTTAGGCTCCTAAATACACGCCAAATCAGTGTTGGTTAAGCGTGGGAATATGATGATATATAAAATACCAAACCAAATTGGCAATAAAGCCACGCAGGCTAAGGGTTACAGGGCAACAAGTCAACCTTGTAGTTGCTAAGCTTTATGTGGTAAAAAGCCTTTGACTCTTTTTTGTATAATTTAGGTAGTATATGCACGCATTAATTGAATACATTCCACTCATACTGTTTTTTGCAGTTTTTAAGCTAGTCGATATTTACTGGGCTACCGGTTTATTAATGGCCACTACGCTCATTCAAGTTGCTTATAGCTACTTTAAACATGGCTCTGTGCCTACTCGTCAGTGGATATTTTTTGGCATTGCTGCTGTGTTTGGTACGTTAACGCTGGTACTTCATGATGAGCAATACATAAAATGGAAAGCAACACTCATATACGCAGGTTTAAGCTTAACGTTACTTGTTAGCCGTTATGTACTTAAGAAAAATCTCGTTAAAAAAGCGCTTAGCTCAATTCTCGAAAACGCTAACGATACAAAACAAGCCATTGTTGTCCCAGAACCATTATGGAATAAGCTTAACCTAATGTGGGTTGTAATTACTGCTGGCATCGCAGCACTAAACATTTATATTGCATATAATTTTTCGCTCGACTTTTGGGTTAACTTTAAAGTGTTTGGTTTAATGGGTATTACCTTTGTAAGTATTTTTGCCACTATTATTGCCTTGTACAAATACCTCCCTAGTGAAGAAGAACCAGCAAAGTAAGCCCCCTCGTCATAAAAGTGTCGTCTTAGCTTGTTAGCTTATTAAAAAAAGCAAGTTGAGACGATCTTGAACGCTAATCAATACCGCTGGTTTGAATTTACCCTCATTTTTGTATTTCTGCCTTTATTGGGCTTTGGATTACGTGAGCATTTAGCTAACTGGCTTATTCCTGCGCTTATTATACTTATGAGTGTGTGTTGTATGTTGCTACTGGGCGATCCCCATTTTAAACGGTTTAGACTCACAAGCCTTGGGCAATTTTCTGCTGTTAAAAAGCGTTTGTTTAGCTTCTTTTTTTTAGGTGCGCTGTTCTCGGGTATGTTTTACGGGATTATTCATCAGGGCAACTGGTTTACCCTTCCCCGCAACTCGTTTAATGATTGGCTTTTACTGTTGTTGCTCTACCCAATACTGTCGGTTATTCCTCAAGAGTTAATATTCAGAACGTATTTTTTTCATCGTTATAAACGCATCATGCCCAAAAAAGCAGTGCGTATTATAGTTAGTGCGAGTGTATTTGCATTGGCTCATATTGTGTATGCAAATTGGATTGCAGTAGCCTTAGCATTTTTAGGTGGCTTACTGTTTGCTTATACCTATGCACAAAGCCGCTCAACCGTCGTGTGTGTTATTGAGCATAGTTTATGGGGGATATGGATGTTTACACTCGGGATCGGCAGCTACCTTGATTCAGGCGCATTAAACTAATATAACAAGCATTAAAAAATCCGATACTAGAAAACTAATATCGGATTTTGAATATTTCTAAAACCACTTAACTAATGGTTAAAATAACGATTCAAACTCACCATTTGGAAATAGAACACCAGGAATACCACGTACTGCAGTAACATCAGCTAGTTTAGTATCACCAAAATATAAACCGCCACTGTAATTACGGCCCTTTTGCTTTACATCTAACCAACGTCCATTTTCGCCTTTCGCTATTAGATTAATGTTGCCACTAACATCACGAATACGTAAATCTAACGCACGGTTTTTTATGCTAACAAATATATCTGTAGAGGTAAGTTCTGATAAGTTTTCAACATCGCCCACGTAAGCAAACTTAAAATCGCTTGCACCACTCAACGGAAAATCTAATTCAAAAGTAAATGCTAAATCGTCATTATCTTCACCAATAAAAGGCGAAGCCTCTACTGCAGTGATATGAAATGCAGTGTCTTGAATGTCACTTACGTAATCACCATTAAAATCAAAAGTAGATAACGTCGTAGACTCTTCACCTAATGAATTAACAAAGCGATTTAAGTTTAGTGATAAGTCACCTTCAAGTTTACCAGCGGCTTTATTGATAATTACATTGGTAGTTACCTGTGTAATACCTGTGTCGGCTTCTGGATTTAATTCACTTTGAGCATCTATACCATCAAACTGAATTAGCAACTCACTTACATCTACACTTAAAACCGTAGCACCATTTGTGATCGTTGCGCTCATTACACCTTCAATTTTATTACCTAATACACCACTTACTCTAAATGTTGGAATTGATAAATCAATTGTTATAGGTAAATCATCATATGTGCCAGTTATAGCCCAAGTATAAGGTGATTGGCTGTAATCAATATCTAAGTCACGAAGTTTATATTGTCCTGATGGTGTAGAGCCATCAGCTAGTGGTGAATAATTTGTAATAACTTCGTTTAAAGCATTAGTAAGTGCATCAAGTGTTCTTTGTGTGTCTTCATCAAACGCACCTTCAAGCTCAGCAAATTTTACGTCTAATTCATCTGAATAGCTTTTTTCTTGAAGTCTTGCCGCACCTATAATATTTCGTGTATCAACAAGTAACTCTCTTGAATCTAAGCTTTGAACTTCTGTTGAGCGAGCCTGCCAATTTGTAAATGTAGTTACACTTGCAATCGTTTGCTTAACTTGACCAGCTACATTTTGCAGTAAAGCATTACCTTGGTCGCTAAATAAGTTATCTGTAACATACTGCGCTGCTAAATCGCTATAATCTTGCCATGCCTGTTGGTCAGTCTCCAAGTTAGTAAATGCATTAAAAGCACTTTCAACACTAAACGAACTATCAGCAACACCAGCTAAAATTGCCGCGTAAGTAAATGCATTAGTAACCATTTCTGCTTCAACACTTGCATTTAAATTGCTGTGCGTTAAATGATAAAAAGGCGTGGCTGATAAACTAGCTTGCGTAGCACTAAAGCCTTCATCTGTAATTGCTTTACTCAATGGCGATAAATAAACCGTATTTACACCTGGTGCACTAAATGCATCTGCTTTGTAATTAAGAGTAACGGCTGTCAATTCTTGGTAGTCTATTAAACGGTTTGCGTTTAAGTCATTTACATCACCACGAACTGTTCTGCCACAACCTGTAAAGCGAGGACAAGGTAGAGCAGTATCACTCGGTATAAACTCAAAACTATTAAAAGTAAGTGGAGTTACACTTACACTCGCAGTATTGATGTTTTCAACTTCAATTGATTCTTGCACCACCCCGTCGCTATCTAAAACATTAAGCGTGCCCTGTGGTGATTGCCAATTAGATACATAAAAACTCACAGAAGAAGATGTAGCAATCTCACTCACTGCAACAGACTCTGAACTGTCACTGTCTGATGAAGAACCACAACCTACCAATGCAATAGCTACCCCTAAGGGTATAATTTGTTTTAACATCTTCATTCCTTAAAACTTAATGTTCACGTACCAATTCACATTAGCATAATAGGCTTTATCTAAATCTAGGCTATCAGTTTGTAAATTAAGACCAAAATACTCGTTTTCTATACCAACTAAAAATGCTTCACTTTTTGTCTCATAGCCTGCCTGTACTTTCCAATGATCCCAAAAGTGTATACGGCCTTTTAATTGGCTGAACGTGTCTTTGTCGTAACGTTTTAAAGTTAACTGAGTCGAAAATCGGTCGTTTATTCTGTAATCGGCAAATGCTTGTAGTCGCATTTCCATTTCTAAATCATGAGATACCGTATTTCCAAATGCAGATGTTTTTAATGAAACTGTTGGCTGAGTAATAATATCGCCGTTGTCATCTTCGCTAAATGGAATTTCAGTAGTTTGACCTTTTACGGAGCCACTGTCTTCATACTCTGTTTTATAAAGCAAATCTTTTACGCTAAAGCCAACCTGAAGCTCATCGTTTACTTGCCAATCAGCAAAAATATCTAGGCTATAGCCAAGCCCTTCAGGCTTTTCTGAAGGTGAAAACTTTTTAAATAATATATCTTTTGAAAAGTTGTAATCAACAGTTACAGCGCCTTCAACTTCATCACTATAAATTTCACCATTTACAGTGGCATCTTGATAGTGTGAGCTGGCAAAAACAGAAAGTTTAGGTGTTATTGTTAATGCATTTTTATCTAAAAATTTAAAATCATAAGATACAAATACACCGTTAGACGTTGCTTGTTTAGCATCAAGGTAATATGTATAAAATCTATCTTCAAACTCTAGATCATTTTTTTCGGTATGAGTATATTTAGCTGTATCAGGATCAAAGTTAAGGACATAGTCGTAACGACTTTGTAAACCTACCTTAAAATTACCGTAGCCAACACCTACTTCAAATATATTATAGGTAAATGCACTGTCACCCGATTTTAATGGAGCATCAAAATCATCTACAAAAGCTTGTACTGGTTGTGCTTCAGTATAAATTTCTGCGTCAAAGTGGGTAAAAATTTGAAATTGGTTATCTGCGGAAGCAAGAGGAGAAATAAAAGCTGTTGAAAATCCTAACAAGAGAATTTTTTTTTTCATAATTTAATCGCTTTCTATAAAAAAAGGGAAAAGCGCTGCTTTCCCCTTTTATAGTTTAAATATTACTTAGATGAATCAATTAAATCAACATCAGTGTAAGGCACTACATCACCATCAATGTAAGTGATAGATACACCGTTAGTAACTTTAGAAGCTGTACCAAATGACATCATTTCGCCATTGTACATAGCTTTAACATCACCAGTGTAACCTGTAGATTCCATACCAGTTAGAGATAATGTGTAACCCATTGCTGCGTCACCTTTAACCATAACTTCTAATGTACTTTCATCTTCATCACCACTACTGTCAACCATACCCATTACTTTAAAGTCTAAGTCGCCAGACATACCTTCAAGTGTAATACTTGAAGAATCTGATTCTTCAGTTGCAGTAAGGTTTAGCATACCAGTGAAACCAGAATCACCGTCCATAATTTCAACGTGGTTCCAAGCTTGCGTATCGATAATTTCAGCATCATCAACTGTATCTTTATCAACTGCACCATCAAATGTGAATATTAAACATGAATCAATTTGAGTAGAATCAATTGTACCTGCAGCAAATTCAACACAATCTGTAAGTGCTTGTGTTTGTGTATCAGCAGTTACAAGCTTAACTGAAGCGTCATTTTCACCTACTAGCGTAGCACCCCAAGCAACAACAAGCTGATTGTCTTGATAAGATGCAGCTGCGCTGATCATCTCACCTGTAGTCGCATTGCTAAGCATTAGCGTAAGATCATCTAAATTATAAGCATAATCCCAATCAGCATTACGAGTTGAAGTACCTGTACCTGAGTTATTACCCATTTCAGCTAATTCATCAATTACGTCGGCAAGAACGTCTGCTGCATCGATAACCGCTTGACCACCAGTGTTAGTAAGCACAGTCATTGTCGCTAAAGACTCTGATGTAGCTTTAACAGAAGTTAGTACTTCAAGTTTTGCAACTGCAGTTTCAGCAGCAAGCTGTAGATTATAAGCTGTTACAAATTGCTCGCTAGCTAGTTCACCTTGAGCTACAGCAGCTGTTTGCATAGCTGTAAGCGCATCAATCATTGCTTGTGCGCCTTCGCCTTCAAGTTCTAGGTAGGCATTAGCAGCAACAAGTGCTTGCTCAATAGCAATTTCAAGTGCATCAACAGCAGCAGCAAAATCAGACGCAGCAGTAACGGCAGTCATTGCAAGCTCTTTTGCTTCAGCAGCGTTTGCAGCAGTATCTACCATTGCATTTTCTGCGTTAGCAAGTGCGCTAGTAGAAGCCGCTTCAGCTGTGTCTGCTACTGATTTTTTCTCATCAGCAACGTCTGCAGTGTCTTCAGCAACTAGTTTTGCAGCAGCAAGAGCCACATCAAACTCTGTAATCGCTGCTTCGGCTTCAGCTACTAGTGCAGCTAGTGCCGCGTCGTATGCAGCGGTGTCAGTTACAGCAACAGATGCATCTGTTTGCAACGATGTTGCAGAATCAAGAACTTGTTGGTAATCAGAGCTTTGAGTAACTAACGCTTTTGCAGCAGTTACATAGCCTTGTGATTTAACAAAAATAGAGTCTGCTTTAGCTGTTAAATCAGCCGTAGTAGCTTCATTTTTCAGTAATGTAACAGCGCTTACAAATGCAGCTGCGTTATCAGCTGTAAGAGCATCGCCACCCATTGCTTGAACATCTGCAAGTGAGCTTTGAGCTGTTTCAATGCTCATTTCTAATGCAGTAAGTGCAGTTTGAGAAGCAGTAACTTCTACTGTTAAAGCAGCTGCTAGAGCTGTATAAAAATCATCTCCAACTGTACATTCTGCACCAGTACAACCAATTACTTCTAGTGCTTTTTTAACTTTTACTGCAGCGGCTGCAAGGCTCGCATCAGTTGCTGCACCATTTTTAACAGCTTTATCTTTAGCAGCTTTTGCTTTTTTAGCAACATCAGCTGAGTTAGCAGCGAATGCAACTATCTCACCAGCAGTAGGAGCTGGAATTTTTGCTGCGAAAGCGGCTTCTAATGCAGTTTTAATGTCATCTTCAGTACCAGTAGCAATGGCAACAAAAACATTTGCAGTATTTGTAATAGCTGTTTGTAACATTGTCGCTATTGCTGCAATGCTAGCATCAGCATTACCTTTAAACTGGCCTGATTTAATACCAGCTTTAATGCTGCTCATTACATCACCAATTGAAGGTAAACCTTGAATTGAAGATGAAAGCTGTGCAATTGCTAAAATACCGTCAGTAAGTTCTTCTTCGCCATCAACATCACTTAAATCTACAGCGCCGCCGTTAGATAAATCACCAATAATAGCTGAAAGTAAAAGTGCAGCGTCTTGACCCATTACTTGTACAACAGTATCTAAGCTTGCTTTAGCAATTGCGTCTTCATCTACACTTGAACCTGAGTCAAGAAGAAGAGCCGCCACTAACGATGTTAAGAAAGTAACATTAGCTTTATAAGAAGCTTCTACATTAGCATCGCCTGCAGAACCACTTACTCCAGATGTATCTGCTTCAACAGCTGGAACAAATTTAACAACTGAAAGCTCTAGGTCAGTTTTGTACCATTCGCCAAACTCAATCGCAGTATCGCCATCATTTACGTCATCTTCTTCTGGCGCTACATCGTAATCGCCACAACCTATATAAGCATCACAGCGTAAAAAGCTATCATCGCCTTCAGCTGATGTTTTAACAGTAATGTAAACTGGTCCAGTAAAGTCATCATCTAAGTAGATGCTGTAACGGCCGCTTTCATCAGTTAATACTTCAGGGTTAGCAGCAATTTTACTTGCTTCTACTGCAGCATCAGCAGCACTTTGTGATAATGCTTCTTCAGAAAAAGACTCTGCTTCTGCTGAAGCAGCTGAGCGAAACGCAACAGGAACGCTTTGACCAGATGCATCTAAAGTCATTACAGTTACTACTGCACTTTTCATTGAACCTTTAACAGCTTTACCTGTTACTTCAATGTTGAACTGTGCATCACCTGTTGCAGTAAAAGATTCTACAGGTGTAACAGGAATGTTTCTGTCATTGTCCGAACCACATGCTGTTAAGCCTAATGTAAGTGCAACTGAAGCTGCAATAGGTGTAAATTTGATCGTACGCTTTACCATTTATTTCTCCTTGATAGCCTGGAATGAGTATCAGAAATTAGTTTAGTTGATAGTGGCTTGTGTAAGCTTTTATGTTTAAAAAGCATTAAAAAAGTACACAATCATAACCTTTGTTACCAGAACATTAAAAATACCATTAAGCTATATAGTTATGCTACATATTTATACGTTTTATAGAAGTATTTATCTTTATTCTATGAGCTACTTCTTTATCAGCATCTCTATTATTCAACAACCTATAGACACTCATAAAGAACCAGCACATATTGATACAATATATTCACTTTATTAAATGAATATTACATACAATTTAGTTTGTTAATTATATTCTTCAAGTAAATGCGATGGATGAGAGCTAAAAAAGAGGATAATTCGAAAAATTAATAAAAAAGGATTGTTTATATGGAGGGTTAGTTGAATGTACTTTAGCTAAGCAAACGTTTATAAAACTTGTTTACTCAACTAAAGTAAATGTTTAGTAATTACTGAGGGACTCTTACAACCCCTTCCATTAATACCCGTGCACTTCGACTCATACTTGCTTTGGTAACTAGCCAATTACCTGCACTACTTTTAGCCTCTGCACCTACTTTTAGCGTGCCCGACGGATGACCAAAGTTAACTTCACTTAATGCGCCGCCACCAGCGGCTATATTTACGAGTGTGCCTTCAATTGCTGCGGCCGTGCCAATAGCAACCGCAGCTGTACCCATCATGGCATGGTGCAGTTTACCCATCGACATAGCGCGTACTAACAAGTTGATATTTGCAGCTTCAATAATTTTACCGCTAGATGCTTTGTAATCTAAAGGTGATGCAACAAACGCAACTTTAGGCGTATGTTGCCGAGCTTGCGCTTCACTAATATTAGTGATTAAGCCCATTTTAACTGCGCCGTAAGCACGAATGGTTTCAAGCTTTTTAAGCGCTGCAACATCGTTATTTATATCGTCTTGCAGCTCTGTGCCGGTATAACCAATATCAGTGGCGTTAATAAATATGGTAGGAATACCTGCATTTATCATCGTGGCTTTTAGAGTACCAACACCTGGTACTTCTAAGTCATCAACTACGTTACCTGTTGGAAATAACGCGCCATCGCCATCAGCGGGGTCCATAAATTCAAGTTTTACTTCAGCTGCAGCAAAAGTGACGCCATCGAGCTCAAAGTCGCCGGTTTCTTGTACTTCGCCATTTGTCATAGGGACATGCACTAATATGCTTTTTTTAATATTAACCTGCCACACACGCACAATAGCAACACCGTTATTAGGTACTCGGTTTTTATCGACCAAACCATTACTAATGGCAAAAGCACCGACTGCTGACGTTAAATTGCCGCAGTTTCCGCTCCAATCTACAAAAGGTTTATCTATCGCCACTTGACCAAACAAGTAATCTACATCGTGGTCAGCTTGCTCACTTTTACTTAGGATTACGGTTTTACTAGTACTTGATGTAGCGCCGCCCATTCCATCCGTTTGCTTGGCATACGGATCGGGGCTGCCAATAACGCGCAGTAGTAAATTATCGCGCGCCTCGCCTGCTACTTGAGCAGGCTTTGGCAAATCAGTTAAATTAAAAAAAACACCTTTACTGGTGCCGCCACGCATATAGGTTGCAGGCACTTTAATTTGCGGTTTAAACATAATGCTTGCCCTTATGCAGATTGTGTTGCTTCTAAAAAGTCTTGTGCAAAGCGTTGTAACACACCACCAGCCGCGTAAATAGAAAGCTCTTCTTGGGTATCGATACGGCACTTCATAGGTACAGTGAGTACTTCCCCATCTTTACGAGTAATGCTTAAATTAACGGTGGCACCTGGTTTTAAATCACCCGCTACATCGTACGTTTCGCTGCCATCCAGCTTTAAAGTTTTACGGGTTGTGCCCGCTTTAAATTCAAGTGGTAAAACACCCATCCCAATTAGATTAGTACGATGAATACGCTCAAAACCTTCTGCTGCTATTACTTCGACGCCAGCAAGCCTTACACCTTTTGCCGCCCAATCGCGCGACGAACCTTGACCGTAATCGGCACCGGCTACAATAATAAGCGGCTGTTTACGCTCCATGTAGGCTTCGATTGCTTCCCACATACGTGTGTTAGTGCCTTGTGGCTCTAATCGTGCGTATGAACCTTGTTTAATATCACCGTTTTCATCAAGCACCATTTCGTTTAGCAGCTTTGGATTTGCAAAGGTTGCGCGCTGCGCTGTTAAATGATCGCCTCGGTGCGTTGCATACGAGTTGTAGTCTTCTTCTGGTACGTTCATTTTAGTTAGGTATTCGCCAGCGGCACTGCTTGCCATAATCGCGTTTGATGGCGATAAATGATCCGTTGTGATGTTATCGCCAAGCACTGCAAGCGCACGCATACCGGTCATTGTGCGCTCACCCGCAAGTGCACCTTCCCAATAAGGAGGGCGACGAATGTAGGTGCTTTCTGGGCGCCAGTCGTAAAGTGGGTCGTTATCTTCACCGTAATCTACGGTTAAATTAAACATCGGCTCGTATACTTTTCTAAACTGCTCAGGCTTAACGCTTTCCTTAATTACAGCATCAATCTCTTCGTCAGACGGCCATAAATCTTTAAGCGTAATATCGTTGCCTTGTTGATCTTGCCCTAGTATCCCTTTTTCAATATCAAAGCGAATAGTACCTGCAATGGCGTATGCAACAACTAAAGGAGGTGACGCTAAAAATGCTTGCTTAGCGTAAGGATGAATTCGTCCATCAAAGTTACGATTGCCCGAAAGCACCGCAGTAGTGTATAAATCGCGATCTATTACTTCTTTTTGAATAACAGGGTCAAGCGCACCGCTCATGCCGTTACAAGTTGTACACGCAAAGCCAACAATGCCAAAGCCAAGTTGCTCAAGCTCTGTTAGTAGGTTTGCATCTTCAAGGTATGATTGCACTGCTTTTGAGCCCGGTGCTAATGAGGTTTTAACCCAAGGTTTACGCATTAAGCCCTTAGCATTTGCGTTACGGGCAAGTAGTGCAGCGGCAATTACATTACGTGGGTTACTCGTATTAGTACAGCTAGTAATAGCAGCAATAATACACGCGCCGTCTGGCATTAAGCCTTCTTCATTTTCAACAACGCCCGAAATACCTTCTTTAGCTAAATCGCTTGTCGATACACGGCGGTGCGGATTAGATGGACCCGCAATATTGCGTCCCACGCTTGATAAATCAAACTTAAGTACGCGCTCGTATTTTGCGGTTTTTAAGCTATCGCTCCAAAGGCCTGCTGTTTTTGCGTAGTTTTCTACAAGGGCAATTTGTTCTTCTTCGCGACCTGTTAAACGCAAGTAATCTATTGTTTTATCATCGATATAAAACATGGCTGCAGTTGCACCAAATTCAGGCGTCATGTTCGAAATGGTTGCTCTGTCGCCAAGTGTAAGCGCGTCGGCACCTTCACCGTAAAACTCTAAATAAGTAGAAACAACACGTTGCTCACGTAAAAATTCAGTAATGGCCAACACAATATCGGTTGCGGTAATACCGGGTTGGCGCTTGCCTGTTAATTCAACACCGACAATATCGGGCAAACGAATATAAGAAGCACGGCCAAGCATAACGCTTTCAGCTTCAAGCCCGCCTACACCCACAGCAATAACACCCAGCGCATCAACATGTGGCGTGTGGCTGTCGGTACCTACTAGTGTATCTGGAAATGCAATGCCATCTCGGTTTTGAATAACCGGCGACATTTTTTCAAGATTAATTTGATGCATAATGCCGTTACCCGGTGGAATTACGTCAATATTTTTAAACGCAGTTTTTGTCCAGTTTATAAAATGAAAACGGTCATCATTTCGTCTGTCTTCGATGGCGCGGTTTTTTTCAAACGCATCAGGATCAAAACCGGCATGCTCTACCGCTAGTGAATGATCAACAATTAGCTGCGTAGGTACTACCGGATTCACTTTTGCGGGGTCGCCGCCTTTGGCTGCAATTGCATCACGAAGCCCAGCTAAATCAACAAGCGCTGTTTGGCCTAAAATATCATGGCAGACCACACGCGCCGGATACCACGGAAAATCTAAATCTTGTTTGCGCTCAATTAGCTGATTAAGTGCATCGGTTAACATGGCAGGGTCGCATCGGCGTACTAGGTTTTCGGCAAATACACGTGATGAATAAGGTAGCGTGGCGTATGCACCTGGCTTAATTGCATCTACGGCTTCTTGGGTATCGTAATAGTCGACATTTGAGCCCGGTAGAGGTTTACGGTATTGGGTATTATTAATTATGGTCATAATAAGGGTTCGCTAATTTGGTGACGGATGTAGTACCAATTTTATGGAGAGTGCAATTGGTATTTTTCAAGAAAGGCTTTAGGTTTGTAGTTGTTTTTATTATATAAAGCATTAAAGCCGTAAAAGGTGAGCCATTGGCTCACCTTAGTTAAAAATAATTAACTTCTTGATTCGATTGGTGTGTAACTACGTGCATCAGGCCCTGTGTAATCGGCACTTGGGCGAATAATACGGTTGTTAGCGCGTTGCTCTTTTACATGTGCAGTCCAACCCGTAACACGGCTCATTACAAATATTGGCGTAAATAACTTAGTCGGAATATCCATAAAATGATAAGCAGATGCATGGAAAAAATCGGCGTTACAAAACAGTTTTTTCTCTCGCCACATAATCTCTTCACAACGGACAGACACAGGGTAAAGCACTGTATCGCCTACCTCAGCCGCTAGTTTTTCAGACCATTTTTTAATAATTACATTACGTGGATCAGATTCGCGATAAATCGCATGACCAAAGCCCATTATTTTGTCTTTACGTTCAAGCATGCCCATTACTTCTTGCTCAGCATGCTCTGCACTTGTAAAACCTTGAATCATATCCATAGCCGCTTCGTTGGCGCCGCCATGTAATGGCCCACGTAACGTACCAATCGCACCTGTTACACAAGAGTGAATATCAGATAAAGTCGAAGCACACACACGTCCCGTAAAGGTAGATGCGTTAAACTCGTGCTCTGCATATAAAATTAGTGAAACGTTCATCACTTGTGCAAATAACTCGCTTGGTGCTTTGTCGTGTAACAGCGTTAAAAAATGTGCGCCAACAGAGTCGTCATCTGTTTGTGTTTCAATGCGTACGCCGTCGTGTGTAAAGCGGTACCAGTAACAAATAATACTTGGGAACACAGCAACCATACGATCGATTGCATCATTGGCTTCGCTAAAGTCATTTTCCATTTCAAGGTTACCCAACATTGAGCAGCCCGTGCGCATTACATCCATTGGATGCGCGTCTTTAGGAATATTTTCAAGCACGGTTTTAAGTGCATCTGGTAAGCCGCGTAAGCTTTTAAGTTTAGCTTTATACTCTGCCAGTTCGTTGGTTGTTGGTAACTCACCGCGTGAAAGTAAAAAAGACACTTCTTCAAACTGCGCTTTTTCGGCAAGTTCGCTAATATCGTAACCACAATACGTTAAACCAGAACCACTTTGTCCAACAGTACACAATGCTGTTTGACCAGCCACTTGTCCGCGTAAACCCGCGCCGCCTAATGCTTTATCTACCATGATCTTCTCCTATCTTAAATTTGTGTGTGATTTAGGGCGTATTGAACTTTGTGGATTGAAATTTGTTCAATCTAGGGGCGATTAAATCGCGGCGCGAAGTTTGTAACCTAGTGGACTAAGTAAAAACCGAGCAACAAAGAGATAATCGTCCCTAGAAAGAACCTAAGGGGCAGCGCATGTTTGGTCTTTATGCTGCGTTATCGCCTATTTATGTGGAATAACCACACTTCATAGGCTCTGCCTTGCCTAAAAACCAAACACACTGCTGCAAATTCAACCACCAACGTTCAACACGCCCTTATTTAATAGTTTTTATTTGTCAGATTTTGATGAAAAAAGGGTGTCGAGTGTGTTCTCGTACGTGTGGTAATCTAAAAAGTCGTAAAGCTCAGAACGCGTTTGCATATTTTCAATTTGGCTTTGTTGTGAGCCTTCATTTAAAATTGCTGAATACACGTTTAGTGCTGCTTTGTTCATGGCTCTAAATGCACTTAGTGGGTAAAGCACCATTTCAACACCTACATCACTTAGCTGCTCTTTTGTGTAAATAGGTGTTTGGCCAAACTCAGTAATGTTTGCCAAAATTGGAACGTTAATCGCTTTTGCAAATGCTTGGTAATCAGCAAGGTCGTGTACGGCTTCTGCAAAAATAGCGTCAGCACCGGCTTCAACACAGGCAGCTGCACGGTCTATCGCGGCGTTTAAACCTTCTTTTTGAAATGCATCGGTACGGGCCATAATATAAAAATCGCTGTCGGTTTTTGCATCAACCGCCGCTTTAATGCGGTCAACCATTTCACCTTGGCTTACAATTTCTTTATTAGGACGATGGCCACAGCGCTTTTGCGCTACTTGGTCTTCTATATGAAAACCCGCCGCACCCGCTTTAGTCATTTCTTTTACTGTGCGTGCAATGTTAAACGCCCCACCCCAACCGGTATCAGCATCAACAAGTAGGGGTAAGTCGCTAGCACCCGTAATACGACGAATATCTTCAAGCACGTTATCAAGGCTTGTCATACCTAAATCAGGCATACCAAACGAGGCGTTTGCAACACCGGCACCTGAGAGGTAAATAGCTTGGTGACCCATTTTTTCAGCCATCATCGCGGTGTATGCGTTAATAGTACCTACTACTTGTAACGGGCGGTTATTGGCAATTGCGTGTTTAAATTTTAATCCTGCTGACATTACTTTCTCCTCACTTTGAACGGTTGCTACGTGGAGTAACTTATAGTTTTAATCTGTAATTGTGACTGTTTAACTGCTCTTGCTAGCTTTTAGCTTTTAACTTTTAACTTTTAACTTTTAACTTTTAACTTTTAACTTTTAACTTTTAACAGCTTATGCTTTCTGCTTAGCTAATAAATCAAATTTGGTTTGAATATTTGCTTGCGATGCACTGATATGGCGCTTCATGAGCATTTCGGCCAGTTCGCCGTCGTGGTTTTCAATGGCGTTAATAATAGCTAAATGCTCATCAAACGCTTTTGATACACGCGGCCCCACCATACCCATTTGTACACGGTACATGCGTATTAATTGATAGAGCTCATTACACAGTAAATGAATTAAATGCGCGTTTTTACTGCCTTGAATAATACGGTAATGAAAATCTAAATCGCCGGCTTCTTGATAATAAGATTCGCCTTCTTTAACACGTTGTGTTTGTAGGTGCTGATTAAGTAATTGCTTTAAACCTTTTACTTCCTCGGGTTCCATATTGTCGGCAGCAAGTCTACATGCCAAGCCTTCAAGCGAACTACGAACTTGGTAAACTTCAATCAAGCGTTCAGCGGTAAGGGCAACTACTCGGCAACCTACGTTAGCTTTACGCTCAACAAGGTAGCAACTTTCTAGGCGATTTAACGCCTCTCTAAGCGTTGCACGGCTTACACCATAACGTTTGGCAAGCTCAGGCTCTGATATTTTACTGCCTTGAACTATGCTGCCTTCAACAATCTCACGGCGCATATCTACAAATACTTGATCTGATGCGGTAGTTATAGGCGCTTCGTTTAAAAATGTGTGTGTCATAAGTTATTTTTTAGATTGTCGACAATTAATGTGGTTACTATGGGCTTATTAAAAAATCATGTCAACCCTAAACCTATCAAAATGGCTAAAAAACACACCTATTGTCGACACTATTAACCTAAAGTCGCATAAAAATGGTTTTACAATGGACTAAAACAGTGAAGTGTCGACAGCGTAATAAATCAGATGTTACGCTTTTTAGCGCTGAAAACACCTCGCATAAGTGCTATTATCGCGCTTTATTTTTATAGTATGAGCTAACGCGTGAACGCCAACACTTTTATTCCTGAGCACTTTATTGACGACGTAAAAACCTATTTACCAGCGCATCTAAACTTAGATGACTTTTTAAATGCGTGTCGTAGGCCCCTCAGAAAATCTATCCGCGTTAATACATTAAAAATTAGCATTGAAGAATTTGTTGAACGTGCAACTGAAAAAAATTGGCTGCTAACCCCCATACCTTGGTGCAGTGAAGGTTTTTGGCTAGAGCGCCCAAGCGATGAAGAGCAAAACCTAGCCCTTGGTAATACCGACTTACACCTAAGCGGTGCTATGTACGTACAAGAAGCAAGTTCAATGCTACCCCCTATCGCATTAAAGCAAAGTATTGAACTCGCAGACTCTCAAAATAACACCGTACTTGATATGGCATCAGCACCGGGCTCTAAAACATCGCAGCTTGCAGCACTTATGAATAACCAAGGTGTGCTTGTTGCAAATGAGCTTTCGTCATCTCGCTTAAAGGTACTGAGCGCGACACTCAAACGTATGGGGGTTGGTAACTGTGCGCTCTCGCACTTTGATGGCGTTATATTTGGCAACTACATGTTTGAATGCTTTGATAGCATATTGCTAGACGCGCCATGCTCTGGCGAAGGTACTGTGCGTAAAGACGCCGACGCACTAAAAAATTGGTCAATAGAATCAAACATACAAATAGCTCAAGTACAAAAAAACTTAATTAAAAGCGCATTTTACGCACTAAAGCCCGGTGGCACATTAGTGTATTCAACCTGTACACTTACCCCGCTCGAAAACCAGCAAGTGTGCGATTATTTACTGAGTGAATTTGGCGACTATATAGCGCCTGAGTCACTAAGTGATTTATTTGAAGGTGCGAGCAAAGCCACCACAAATGAAGGCTACTTACATGTATGGCCGCAAACCTTTGACAGTGAAGGCTTTTTTATTGCTAAATTTAAAAAGCACGCTAGTTGCAATAACCCAAATCAAACAGTAAAAAAAGGTGCATTCCCGTTTAACGAGTTTGATAAAAAGCAAAGTGCTGCATTTATGCAATCGCTTAAAGAACATTTTGAGTTAATTACCTTGCCAGGTAGTTTAATGCAGCGCGATAAAGAACTGTGGTTATTCCCTGAAGGGTTTGAAGCCGTACAAAACAAAATTAAGTACGCACGCTTAGGTATTCAAATTGGAATTATTCATAAAAACGGGGTGAGGCTAACGCACGAGTTTGCAACCGTATTTGGCAATGAGTGTAAAACTAATATTTACGCGTTAAATAACGAGCAAGCCAATGATTATTTTCAAGGTAAAGATATACGCTTAACTGAGGCAACTCAAACAATAGGTGAAGTGGTATTAACGCTGTGTGGCTGCCCTATTGGGCTCGGGAAATGGCAAAAAAATAAGATCAAAAATTCACTACCACGAGATCTAGTGCAAAACACGCAGTTAATAAGCTGGGTACCACTAGTTTAATGTTTCATAGAAACACTGAATGCAATATTATGTGTAACCTAAATATTTTTTAAGGGAATAAAATGAAAAAAAGATTCGAAGCTCTAGACGCATTTAGAGGACTTTGTGCAATGTCAGTTGTTTTGTACCACATGCATGTTGTTGGTTCGATAACTGAATTAAAGTTCTTTCAAGGAAGCGGAGTCTTTGTAGAGTTTTTCTTTATATTAAGTGGCTTTGTTCTTGCTCACGGCTATGGTTTTAAAGAAAGCTTAAACTTCAAGTCGTATTGTAAAGCTAGGTTCTTTAGGATATATCCTCTACACTTTTTTATGTTAATGGTATTTATCGCTTTCGAACTGATGAAATTATTAGCCACTAATTTTGGTGTATCATTCAACGGAGAGCCTTTTTCAGACAAAACAGCGGTATCTGCAATCATTCCAAATTTACTTCTTATACAGTCTTGGACGTCATATACAGAACACCTTTCTTTTAATTTCCCTTCATGGAGTATAAGTATTGAGTTTTACATTTACTTCTTATTCTTCTTCACTGCCACTCTATTTGGCAAATTTAAATTACTGACTTGGTTAACTACATCCCTACTTGCGTTTGCACTAATCTACTTTCGCTCGGAGTTGCTCACTAAACAAGTTCTGAGTGGACTATCTTGTTTTTTTGGCGGAGCCATCGCCTACAGTGTTTATAGAAAAATTTCTCACATAAAAATCCCATATATCTCGGGAAGTATTTTTGAGTTTGCATTATTAGTATGTATTGTTTTTATTGTTCAGGCACAATTTGAATTAAAGCTTATTGTTGCTCCATTACTTTTCTTGATTACAGTATTGCTCTTTTCCTTTGAGGCTGGTGTTGTATCTAAGATTTTAAAAATAAAACCACTTCAACTTACTGGACAACTTTCTTACTCAATATATATGACCCACGCAGCAATATTGTTCCTTGTAGCAGCAACAACCCTTGTATTTAAAAAGCTAACGGGTATCGAGATCGTAAAAACTATAAACTCTTTAAAATACATAGACTCAGGCAGTGCATATATCAATAACCTAATAGTTTTAATAATTTTAGCGGTAGTCATTATTACATCGAAATTTACTTATAAATATATAGAGCTTTGGGGATTAAATTTGAACAAGAAACATAAATCGTAAAAGAGAAAAATTATTAAGCCTTATTTTATTTATAACATGGCTTAATAATTATTTAGAAACAGAATATTGAAATCTAGATACTTGTTATGATTTTATTAAAACACCAAAAAGTCTTTTGGCAAACGCTCACCAAATACTTTTTCACCTGAGCTAGACAAATGATCACCGTCACTCCAGAAAAAGTATTCGCACGTCATAAAGTCTTTTTGGAAGTTATACTTTATGATCTTATTTTGAGATAGAAATTTTAAATTTTCTTGCTTAGATACTTCAACTAAAATATATTTATCCAAGTTATTAAATACTACTTTATGACCGTCTCTCAAACTAAATTTGTAATCGCAGCCTCTAGAAAGTACCTGCAGAGGAGAAAAGTTTGGCTCAACTCTGCGGCCAAACCAAGTTACAGGTATTACTTCGCTAATTTGTGTTAGGTAACTTGTTACTTGGTTAACGTAGGCTTCGTTAATCTTAATATTTTCGACTTTGTCAGTCAGTGCCAATTTATTAAACATCTCTCTGGTTCCCTTGTTATTATTTTCATCTAATAATAAATAAAAACCAGCCTGCTCATAAATCACGTGTTCAAAAATATAGCTATTATTAATAAAAAAATTTTTTATTTTTAAATAATGTTCTTGGCAGTCTTTCTTCTCTGTATGAGGCCTACAACCTTGTGTATTTGTTATCCCTACAATAAAGTCATTTTCAAATGCCGAAGAGACCATACCAAAAAGATCTCTAGAATGGCTATCACCAAGAATTAAAACTCCAGGACCTGTAGTGGTCAACTAATTTTGGCCACAGTTTTAGAATCTTGGCATCTAACCTCAGATTCATTTGGCGCTAAACCGGCATTATAATGATGTGGCCTAACGTTGTTGTAATATCCGTTGATAT
>NZ_JADYWP010000007.1:0-176047 GCF_015864765.1 Pseudoalteromonas sp. NZS11
GTTTTGGACCCACCTGACTCCATGCCGAACTCAGTAGTGAAACGAAACAGCGCCGATGATAGTGTAGCATTTGCTATGTGAAAGTAGGACATTACCAGGCTTCAAATTGTAGAAAGCCCGATTCGAAAGAATCGGGCTTTTTTACGTCTGCAGAAAAGTGAAATGTGCGTAATTAATACACACTCACATCAACACCTAGCACGCAGGGCGGGCGAGCATAGCGACTCCCGACGCTAGAATCACAACAAAAACCCTCAATATCCCAGTCGGCCAATACAGTAGCATTTACTACGTGACTCTCCACCGCTGTGGGTATCGTGACATTACACAAGCTTCACATTGTAGAAAGCCCAAATTTAACGATTCGGGCTTTTTTACGTCTGCAGAAAAGTAAAATACGCGCAATTAACACACACTCACATCTACACCATCAAGTAGGGCGGGCAAGCGTCGTGACTCCTGACGTTAAAATCACAACAAAACCCTCAATATCTCAGTCGGCCAATAAATTAGCATTTGCTACGTGACTCTCCACCGCTGTGGGCACTACGACATCCTACTGCGTAGCCCACCGACTTCAAATTGTAGAGAGCCCGTATCTAACGATTTTTTACGCCTGAAGAAAGATTAAATGCGAGCCAATAACGAATAATCTTAACCATAACATCATCAAGTACTTACATTAAATACCTTCATGATCTAACTAAACCCGAGAGGTTCGCGTTTTGAAAAGTGTAGTAAAGTTAAATGTAGGTGAATAGCGTACAACTCACTCAACTATCTTATTCATATTTAATCTTTTTTACTTTCTATAAAAGCTAATTACTTTCATTTCCTTAGATAACAAATTTAATTTTGCTTTGTTACTGTCTTTGATTTAGGATCAAATCAGTTTAAAACCAAGAACTAACAGCCTGTGTATAGATTATTAATTAGCGCCATATCCATTTTATTTTGTTTTTCTGCGTCGGCAGTTGAAGTAACTGATCTATATCAAGATATTTTAAAAGTGGATGACAAAACACGAGACACTCGATTAGCTGCGAGTCGTAAAGCTTTGCTCAATGTTTTAGTGAAAGTAAGCGGTGATGAAACCGCGGATCAAAATAAATTAGCACAGCAACGCACTAAAGATATTTCTGATTATATGCTTAAGTTTGAATATGACGAGAGAGCAAATGGACAATTGAAACTTGTTGTTAAATTTGAAGCTCGAAAGATCAATGCGTTAATCAAAGAGTTAAACTTACCTTTATGGGGAGTACAACGCCCGTTAGTCGCAATATGGTTAGGTATTGAAGACAATTGGCGCAGAGAATTAGTAACACAAGAAAGTTACCCGCAATTAGAGCAGTTAATTTATGACAAAGCAGGACGCCGTGGTCTGCCTGTCGTTGTGCCATTACTTGATTTACAAGATAGACGTTTAGTAGGTATTCCTGAGGTATGGGGTAACTTTTCTGAACCAGTAGAAGAGGCCTCTAGACGCTACAGTGCTGAGCGAAGTATTACAGCAAGAATGTATAAAGAAGCGGATAGCGAAAATTGGATTTTAGATTGGCGTTTTACTAATGATGATCAATTTGATTCAAATAGATTAACGGGCGATAAGCAGCAAATAGTGAGTCAAATGATTGATACCTTAGCTCGAGGCCTTGCAAGCGAGTATGCTATTGATCCAAATGCTTATTATGAACAAGCCGCGGCCACGCTAACATTAAAAGGCACGCAAAGTTTTGTTGATGTTGAATTAGCAAAACAAAGATTATTGAACTTAAGCGTTGTTACGCAAGTTAAAATTGTTCGTAAAACACCAGAATTTGTAGAATTTAAACTAAACCACACTGGTAACCTAAGCGATCTTAAAAAAGGGTTAGGGTTAGACTCCTCATTTAAAGATTATGAGGATCCACGTGCTTTTTATCATGTTGTTGATAAAAATAGCTTAGAGTATCAATGGATAACGCCATAATGCTAACTTCTGAGCCGATGCAAATGGCATTACCGGTTACCTTGCCGGATGACGAAACATTTGCATCGTACTTTGGTGGGGAAGATTCGTTAGAGGTTAACCATTTAAAAGATAGCTTTTCGAAGTTAGCTAAAAAGTTTCAGTATACTTATTTATGTGGGTTAGGTGATTCGGGTAAGTCTCACCTTTTGTATGCAACCTGCATTAAAGCACAAGAGCGTGGCCTATCTAATATGCTGCTGTCTATGCGCGAAGTAATTGACTTTGGACCTATGGTATTAGACGGTTTAGAAGCACTTGATGTTCTATGTATTGATGACGTGCATTTAGTTGCAGGCAATGATGCATGGGAAAAAGCACTATTTAACTTTTTTAACAGGTTTAACGAACCCGGAAAAATGTTAGTAGTAACTGCCGATTTACTTCCTAGCATGCTTAATATCTCGCTGCCTGACTTAGAGTCTCGCTTAACGTGGGGAACAACCTTTCAAATTCGTTCTATGAGTGATGATGATAAAGCACAAGCACTTGTTAAGCGCGCTCATATGCGCGGCCTTGAATTAAGTGATGAGTGTGCACGCTTTTTACTAACCCGTTTAAGCCGTGATATGCGTGCTTTATTAGATGTACTCGACAAATTAGATCATGCATCTATGGCAGCACAGCGAAAATTAACTATTCCTTTTATAAAATCAACGTTAAAGCTGTAGTAGGTCTAGAATCTAGACCCTTCTTTCAGTTATCATAAGCTATTATCAGAGCGTGTTTACCTTTCCTGATTGGAATTTGTTTAACTTAAGAGTGCTTTAATCGTGTCGTGAGGGCTTTAGCGTAGTATTTATATGCGAAACCCGAACAACAAAGAACGTAGCCTCCGAGATAAACACTTCAAACTGCATGTGTTTGGTCTTTATTTAGCGTTATTGCATCACTTATGTAGGAAACTACAGTCCAATGCTTAACCTTATTTAATAACCAACCACACTGTTGTAAAGCAATCTTGAAAGGCCAACACGCTCTTAAGCAATCACCTTCTGTGAAAGGTCAGGTATCGAATGAACTTAGAAAACATATTAGCGCAAGCACTTGAGGCGGTAGCCAGTGCCAGTGAAATAGCGCAGTTAGAAGATATCAGGGTTAATTACCTTGGTAAAAAAGGCGAAATCACTAGCTTACTTAAAACGTTAGGTAAAATAGCACCTGAAGAACGTAAAGAAGCAGGCCAAGTTATAAACCAAGCTAAACAAGATGTACAAGCTGCTATCAACGAAAAGCGTGAGTTGCTAGCAAGTAAAGCACTTGAAGAAAAACTAGCTGCTGAAACTATAGATGTAACTCTACCAGGGCGTGTTATGCCTACTGGCGGTTTACACCCAGTTACGCGCACTATTGAGCGCATAGAAAGCTTTTTCGGTGAGTTAGGTTTTGAAGTTAAATCTGGTCCAGAAATCGAAGACGATTTTCATAACTTTGATGCGCTAAATATTCCAGAGCACCATCCAGCACGTGCTGATCATGATACCTTTTATTTCAATCCTAAATTAGTACTACGTACTCAAACAAGTGGCGTGCAAATTCGTACTATGGAAACTGAGCAGCCACCACTGCGCATTATTTCACCTGGACGTGTATACCGTAACGATTACGACCAGACACATACACCTATGTTCCATCAGGTTGAAGGTTTAATGGTTGATACCGATGTTAGCTTTACTGAGCTAAAAGGTATTTTGCATGATTTTTTACGTAACTTTTTTGAAGAAGATATGGAAATTCGTTTCCGTCCTTCATTCTTCCCGTTTACAGAACCTTCGGCTGAAGTAGATGTTATGGGTAAAGACGGTAAGTGGTTAGAAGTACTAGGCTGCGGCATGGTACATCCAAATGTACTTAAGTCTGTGGGCATTGACCCAGAAAAATACACCGGCTTTGCTTTTGGTATGGGTGTAGAGCGTTTAACTATGTTGCGCTATGGCGTAAACGATTTGCGTGCATTTTTCGAAAATGACTTAAAATTCCTGAACCAGTTCCGTTAAGAGTGAAACAATAAAATGAAATTTAGTGAAAAGTGGTTAAGAGAGTGGGTTAATCCTGCTATTAATACGCAAGCTCTTTCGGAACAGCTTTCAATGGCTGGTCTAGAAGTTGATGGCGTTGAGCCTGCTGCTGCCAAATTTAATGGCGTAGTTGTAGGTGAAGTTGTTGAATGTGGACAACACCCAGATGCAGATAAACTGCGTGTTACCAAAATTAACGTAGGTGGCGATGAGCTACTTGATATCGTGTGTGGTGCACCAAATTGTCGTTTAGGTATTAAAGTTGCTGTTGCAACTGTGGGCGCTGTACTGCCTGGTGACTTTAAAATTAAAAAAGCCAAACTACGCGGCCAACCTTCAAACGGAATGCTATGTGCTTTTGTTGAGCTAGGTATTAGCGAAGAAGGCGACGGCATTATGGAATTGCCAAGCGATGCACCAGTAGGCACTGATTTACGTGATTACCTAGGTCTTGATGATAATATTATAGATGTTGATTTAACACCAAACCGTGGTGACTGCTTAGGTATAAAAGGTCTAGCACGCGAAGTAGGCGTTTTAAATAGTATTGACGTAAACGTATTAGATATTCCAGCTGTTACTCCAACAATTGATGACAAAGTATCAATTGAGCTAGTTAATGAATATGCATGTCCTCGTTACCTTGGTCGTGTGATAAAGGGCATTAACCTTGATGCAGAAACACCGCTTTGGATGGTTGAAAAGCTACGTCGCAGTGGCGTACGTTCAATCGACCCAGTAGTTGATGTTACTAACTATGTATTACTTGAACTTGGTCACCCAATGCACGCGTTTGATTTAAATGCGATTGAAGGTGGTATTAAAGTACGTAGTGCAAACGCAGGTGAAGAACTTGTTTTATTAGACGGTAACACCGCTAAATTAAACGACACAACACTTGTGATAGCCGATCATAACAAAGCACTTGCAATTGCAGGTATTTTTGGTGGTGAGCAATCAGGTGTTACAGATAAAACATCTGATATATTACTTGAAAGCGCATTTTTTAATCCTGTAGCAATTGCAGGGCAAGCACGTAGCTACGGTTTACACACTGATGCTTCACACCGTTATGAACGCGGTGTTGATTTTGCTCTACAACATGATGCAATGGAACGTGCAACAGCACTTCTTCTTGAGATTGTAGGTGGTCAAGCAGGCCCTGTAGTTGAAGCTGTTGCGGCTGACAAACTACCAAAAGTGACTGAAGTACGTCTTCGTCGTGCACGTTTAGACCGTGTTATTGGTCATCATATTGAAGATGCTAAAGTAACAGATATTCTTACGCGTTTAGGTCTTGATGTTAAAGTAGAAAATGAAAGCTGGAGTGCGGACGTACCAAGCTACCGTTTTGATATTCGCATCGAAGAAGATTTAATTGAAGAAGTAGCACGTGTTTACGGTTACAACAGCATTCCAAATGTTGCACCAACTGCAAAACTTAAAATGACGACACATAACGAAGCAACTATTGCACTTAGCAAGTTCCGTAATACGTTAGTGACTCGTGGTTACCAAGAAGCAATTACATACAGCTTTGTAGACCCTAAAGCACAAGCTATTTTACACCCAGAGTGTAAAGCAATGGTATTACCGCACCCTATTTCAATTGAAATGTCAGCGATGCGTGTAAGTTTAATGCCGGGTTTATTAGCGTCTGTAGCATATAACCAAAATCGCCAACAGCCTCGCATTCGTTTATTCGAACATGGTCTTAAATTTATAAGCGACGAAAGTGCAGAAAATGGTGTTTACCAAGTACCGGTTATTGGCGGCGTTATTACGGGTCTTGTAAATGGTGAACATTGGGTTGAAGAAAAACGTAACGTTGATTTTTACGACCTAAAAGGTGATGTTGAAGCCTTACTTGCAATTACTAATGACGTTACTCGCTTTGAAATTAAAGCCGAGCAGTCAGATGGACTTCACCCTGGTCAATCAGCTGTAATATATGTTGATGGCAAAAAGGTTGGTTTTTTTGGTGCTTTACATCCTCAAGCTCAAAAGTCGTTAGATATCAACAACGCAACTTTTGTTTTTGAAATTGAAATGTCAGCAATAGAAAAAAGAAATTTACCGCAAGCAGAAGGGGTGTCTAAATTCCCTTCAAATCGCCGCGACATCGCGATTTTAGTGGCAGACAGCGTTAAATCTGGCGACATTTTAAGCGTGATCGAAAAAGTTGGCGGAAATCAATTGGTTGACCTAAACTTATTCGATGTGTATAAGGGCAAAGGTATTGAGCCAAATTATAAGAGTTTGGCGATTGCTCTAACACTGCAAGCGGTTGATAGAACACTCGAAGAGAAAGATATCAATCTAGTAGTTGATAACGTGGTGGCCGAATTGGCCGAACAGTTTAATGCATCGTTGAGGGACTAGATATGGCGCTTACTAAAGCCGACATAGCTGAACACCTATTTGAAAAGCTCGGGATCAATAAAAAAGATGCCAAAGATTTAGTTGAAGCGTTTTTTGAAGAAATCCGCTCAGCGCTAGAAAAAGGCGAGCAGGTTAAGCTCTCTGGATTTGGTAACTTTGATCTTCGAGACAAAAAAGAAAGACCAGGCCGCAACCCGAAAACAGGCGAAGATATTCCTATTTCGGCACGTCGCGTGGTGACTTTTCGACCAGGTCAAAAGCTTAAAACCCGCGTAGAAGTGGGCACAAGCAAAGCAAAATAAAAAAAGGCAGCGTAAGCTGCCTTTTTATTTGCCTGAATAACCTAGTTATTAAATTATACCAACCTGCATAAATCTTTGATCAATTTAACGAATTAAATTGCACTATAACGTCGTTAAAAATGTTTTATTTAGAACAACTAGATACAAAAATTTTTGCCTAGTTCTAGCGTAATTCCCTTAACGTTAAATAGACCCCATATATAAGCAGATTGGTATTAGGTTATTTTTGCGATTATAAATTAAAACTCTCGAGGAGATACAAAATCACCTGCCATTATTTGCTGAAATGTTTGCTCTGCAAGTACATCTAGGCTGTCTAAGCTTTTACCATTCGTTATTAATTGCTGCTCAATTTCAAACACGTCAATATTTTCAATCCCCGACATTTGCGCTACTTTAGAAAATATATATGCATGCTTAAATTTATCATGTTTATAAAAAAGACTAATAAGTGATGTATACACTTCAGGATTCGGTACGTTGTCTTTTTTATTGAGTTCTAAAGTTTTATAAAGCAAATCGATGGTTTTTTCATCGTCGAACTTAATATAGTACGATGCTAAAAAAAATTGCATTTCGGCACTTTGCGTTACACTTTTATCATTTTCTATAGCCAATAATTTAGTCAACGCACTTTGGTTGTTATTTCGTGACCATTGGTAGTAGAGCAAACCTGGATGGTTCGTATTTTGGGTATCTTGATATAAGCGAGTCATTTCTTTAATGCTCGTTAATTGACCGTCAATACGTGACGTTTTTTTAGCTTTTAACTTAATATGTTCAATTTTGGCAGCCACAGTTATACATTGGTTATAGGATTCAAAGTCCTTGAGTAATTGGTATTTATTTTCATCAGTAGGGTCTTTGTATTCTATGTAACGTTTGATAATTACATCAGAACGCTCATCCTTGCAGTGGCTGTCTTTGTTTAAGTCGCTACAAAAGCCAGGTGTTTCTTTGCACACTTGTGCGAGTGTCAAGGGTTCTTCACACCCTGTCAACGTTAGCAAACCCAATAGTACACTTGCTTTTTTAAGCATCCCTTAACCCCAAATGAATATCTACCTTGTTATTCTAACGCAATCATTTAACGCCTAACAGTAGAGAATAACTTCAGATTAAATTAGAATAGCCCTGCCTGAAGTGCATTACTCTCAAAATATAGTGCATTTTTAAAGGCTATCCGTTCAAAATGATAAACTTAGGTAAATAAAATGACCTCATCTCACGAGTTAGAATACACAAATAGTTGGCAAGAGCGCCAAGATTACGCAGAAAGCATGCAACCAATCATTGGTAAACTTTACCGTAATCGTGGTATCGAAATCGCTGTATATGGCCGTCCTCTCGTAAATGCCAGTACTATAGATATTATCAAATCTCACAAAACCGTTGCTCAGTTTGAAGGCACTAAATTACGTTTGCGTGAAAGCTTCCCATTTTTAGAAGCTATCAGCAAAATGGAATTAAACTCTGCACGTATTGATATTGGTAAGCTTGCATATAGTTATTTGTTCACAGAAGCTGCAAAAGGCCGCTCAGTAGAAGAATTTGTAAAAGATGAACTTGCAGAAATAGCTGACTTACCAGCGAAAGAACCACGCGATGTTGTATTGTATGGTTTTGGTCGTATTGGTCGTTTACTAGCGCGTTTATTAATTGAAAAATCAGGTCCATATTCAGATTTACGTTTGCGCGCTATTGTTGTGCGTGGCGGTAAAGAGGGTGATCTTGAAAAGCGTGCAAGCTTACTGCGTCGTGATTCAATTCACGGTCCATTCAATGGCTCAATCACTATTGATAAAGAACGTAACGCAATTAAAGCCAACGGTAGCTACATTCAAGTTATTTACGCCAACTCTCCTAGCGAAGTTGATTACACTCAATACGGTATCGACAATGCATTAATTGTTGATAACACCGGTATTTGGAAAGACGAAGCGGGCCTTGGCCAGCATCTAGAGTGTAAGGGCGCTGCAAAAGTATTATTAACAGCGCCTGCAAAAGGTAATATCAAAAACATCGTATATGGTGTTAATAACAAAGATATTTTACCTGAAGATAAAATTGTTTGTGCAGCAAGCTGTACAACCAATGCAATTACACCAACGCTTAAAGCACTAAACGATAAGTTTGGTATTAATAATGGCCATGTTGAAACTGTACACTCGTACACGAACGATCAAAACCTTATTGATAACTACCACAAAGCAGAGCGCCGTGGCCGTGCCGCGGCACTTAACATGGTAATTACTGAGACAGGGGCTGCAAAAGCGGTTTCAAAAGCATTACCAGAGCTTGAAGGCAAATTAACAGGTAACGCAATCCGCGTACCTACACCTAATGTGTCGCTAGCTATTTTGAACCTTAACTTAGCAACAAGCACATCAGTTGAAGAGCTAAACGCATTTTTACGCGATACTGCACTTCATTCAGACTTACGTGACCAAATTGATTACACAGCATCAACGGAAATTGTTTCTACCGATTTAGTAGGTAGCCGTTACGCAGGTGTTGTTGATTCACAAGCAACGATTGTTGAAGATAACCGTATTGTTTTATATGTATGGTACGACAATGAGTTTGGTTACAGCTGCCAAGTAGTTCGTTGTATGCGCGATATGGCCGAAGTGTCATTCCCAAGCTTACCTCGCTAATTTATTTGCAGTGACTTAAAAGCCAGCATGTTGCTGGCTTTTTTGGTCGTGTATTATTTTTAAAGCGTATGCCTTGTGATAGGCTTTAATTAAGAAAATGCACATTCGTTTTACTATTTACAAAATAATGTCAGTTCTGTGAATTAATAAGCAGATAAACTTATTCAACCTAAAGGTTTTTTCATGAAAATCAGCAGCAATTTCGACAGTGGTAATATCAAAGTTATTGAAGCCACCGATCCTTTAAATATTCAATTAGAAATTAATAAAGATCACCAGTCTGAATTTTATCAGTGGTTTCACTTTCGTCTTGAAACAACGCCTTACCAATTGCATAAGTTAAATATTAATGAGCTTGATAAATCAGCTTACCCAGATGGTTGGGAAGGGTATCAAGCCGTTGCATCATATGACCGCCAAACATGGTTTCGTGTACCATCAAGCTATGAAAATGGCACATTAAGCTTTGAAATTGAACCAGAGTGCGGCAGCGTGTATTTTGCTTACTTTGCGCCATATAGTTACGACCGCCATTTAGATTTATTATCTTGGGCACAAAGCCAAGGCGCTTGCCAATTAATAACACTTGGTGAAACACTCGATGGCCGCGATATGAGTGTGCTTAAAATTGGTGAGCCAAGTGAAGATAAGAAAAATATCTGGATCACAGCACGTCAACATCCAGGTGAAACAATGGCCCAATGGTATGTTGAAGGTCTACTGCACAAACTTCTTGATGACGAAGACCCACATGCAGCTGCGCTTCTATCAAAAGCAGTATTTTACGTTGTGCCAAATATGAATCCAGATGGCAGCGCACGCGGACATCTCCGTACTAATGCTAAAGGCGTTAACTTAAACCGTGAATGGCAGACACCAAGCATGGAAAATAGCCCTGAGGTTTACCTAGTACTAAATAAAATGCGCGAAGCTGGCTTAGATATGCACTTAGATATACACGGCGATGAAGCTATTCCGTATAACTTTGTGGCAGGCAGTGAAGGTATTCCAAGTTACGATGCTCGTCTTAAAGGCCTTGAAGATAGCTTTAAAGCTGCGCTTTTAACTATTACTCCAGAGTTTCAAGATGAGCATGGCTATCCAAAAGATGAGCCCGGCAAAGCTAACCTTACGGTAGGTTCATCAGCTACTGCTGAAGAATTCAAAGCATTAACGTACACAATTGAAATGCCATTTAAAGACAACAACGATTTACCTGATCCAGACTATGGCTGGTCAGACCGTCGTTCGTATCAATTTGGTCAAGATACGTTAGCGGCAATTGTTAATGTTGTTGATAATTTAAGATAAAACATTTATTTGAAGGGTATCAATAGTTTTGATGCCCTTTTTGCTTTTAGTAAAATCCCTTTTACAAAAAATAATAATCATATAGCAACTTCATTCCAAAACGTTTTTAACGTTTCTTCGCCGCGTATCATCACCGTATCGGTACAAATCAATCTACTTTCCTTTAAATACTGCTGATGCAGTGCCTTGCAATAGCTACGTAATTAAATATTTTGAAAATTAAGTGTTAACAAAGTTGGGGTACTTAAGTTAAGATTAATTAAGTAATGAGTCGGGACGGGAGAGGTAAAACCTTATTTCGTGAAACTTATGTTGCGTAGTAGCTAAAGCAGAGTCTCGTAATTAAAAATAATAAATATAACTATAGAGGATATCCATGGAAGCTTTTGTAAGCGCTGTTAATGATGTTGTTTGGAGTAATGCACTCATCTATTTATGCCTAGGCGCAGGCTTGTTTTATTCAGTGTTAACTCGATTTGCTCAAGTTCGACATTTCAAAGAAATGTGTAAGTTATTATTTAGTCCTAACACGTCTGATAAAGGTATCTCATCTTTTCAAGCCCTTGCAGTATCGTTGTCTGGACGAGTTGGCGTAGGTAATATTGCAGGTGTTGCAGCAGCTATCGGTTTTGGTGGACCAGGTGCTATTTTTTGGATGTGGGTTGTTGCTTTTCTAGGTGCAAGTACCGCATATGCAGAATCTACTTTAGGCCAAATTTATAAAACAGAAGAAAACGGGCAATATCGTGGCGGCCCAGCGTATTATTTTGACCGTTGTTTAGGGCAAAAATGGCTAGCTGTTTTATTTGCTGTTTCGGCAATTATTGCATGTGGTGTTTTTCTGCCAGGCGTACAAGCAAATGCAGTAGGTAATGCGTTTACTCAAGTGTTTGGCGATGGCAATATGGTTTCTACTAGCTTTGGTGACGTAGGCAGCTTTAAATTGGTCGCTTTGGCAATTATCCTTATTGTTTTGGCGTTTATTATTTTCGGCGGAATAAAGCGTATTGCGAACTTTACGCAAATAGTAGTGCCATTTATGGCGCTTGGTTACATAGTATTGGCACTAATCGTAGTATTTTTAAATTTAGATAAAGTGGGTGATATATTTTATTTAATTATTAGTGATGCGTTTACTGCGCAGGCCGGTTTTGGTGCTGCTATTGGTTGGGGCGTTAAACGCGGTATATATTCTAACGAAGCAGGTCAAGGTACTGGGCCTCATGCAGCAGCAGCTGCAGAAGTTGATCACCCTGCTCAACAGGGGTTAGTACAAGCTTTCTCTGTTTACGTTGATACCATCTTTGTGTGTACTGCAACAGCATTAATGATTTTAATAACGCAGCAATACAACATTGTGGGTGAGTTACCAGCAGGGCAATTTATTGTTCAAAATGTTGATGCAGCCACTGAAGTGGGTTCAGCAGCCTTTACGCAAATGGCTCTATTTAGTGTATTTGGTAGTTTTGGGCAGGCATTTGTTGGCATTGCATTGTTCTTCTTTGCTTTTACCACAATACTTGCTTATTACTTTATTGCAGAGACTAATATTGCTTATTTAAATCGTTATTTTAAAGGCAGTATTCCGCTTGTTATCGTGAAGTTTGTGATTATGTTTATGGTTGCATACGGCATGGTAAACAATTCAGGTTATATCTGGACTATTGGTGATATTGGCGTTGGCTTAATGGCCTGGATCAACATACTAGGTATTTTAGCTATTTTCTTCGTAGCTAAGCCTGCTTTGTTATGTTTGAGCGATTATGAAGAACAGAAGAAAAAAGGCGGAAAGATCATATTTGATCCAGTTAAATTAGGCATTAAAAACGCCACGTTCTGGGAAAAACGCTTAGAGAAGCAGTCAAAAGACGCAGAGTAATTAAACTTAGTGGGCAACTTAGAAAATTATCGCCCCAAAATTAGTTATTGGTTTGAATTCAAAAAAGACAACGAGAAATAAAACAAGTACAATAAAGGCGCCGAAAGGCGCTTTTTTTATGCGTAGTATGGAGAGAAGTATGGCGATTATTCGTTGCCCAAAATGTGCAAAATCAATTTCAGATAAACATAAGCAATGTCCGCATTGCGAAAGCAACATTGCAGAGCTAAACGACGAGCAAGTTTTGCAACTTCAGCGCGAACAGCGAATTAAAAAAAAGCAGATGTTTATAAATCACTCCTTTTTGGCGCTTATCTTATTTTTAGGTGGTTTTTTCTGTTTGTACTTTTTACAACCGCAAGAAAAAACGCTTCAGTGGTATGCTTATACTGCGGCTATTGGCGTAGGGTGTATTTGGTATCTTATAAACCGAATTGTTTTAGTGACTCTAAAAAAGAAAAAATGACATGAATATCGACAATCTTGTACAAAATATTACTCCCGAATTATTCGAACGCTTACAATACGGTGCATCAACTGGCAAATGGCCAGACGGTACCGTTTTATCAGACGAGCAAAAGCAACAAACAGTGCAGTTGGTTATGTTGTATCAAGCAAAAGTGGCTCAATCAAACGAGCAATTTACGATTGGTGCTAATGGTGAAATGATCCAAAAGACAAAAGCTCAACTACAAAAAGAATTTAAATCAGACAACGAAATAGCTAGGTTTAGTGAACATGATCTTTAAGCACCTTTTTACACCGAAATGGAAACACCCTAAGCAACAAGTACGTCTTGATGCTATCGAAAAATTAGACATTGAACGTGATGCAACCATATTAAACACGTTAGCACTTGAAGACAGCTCAGCTGAAATACGCCGCAAAGCACTACAAAAAGTAAACGAGTTACCACTTTGGTGGAAAGCGTATAAACAAGATCAAGCATTAAAAGATATAGCAGAGCTTCAAATATCTAATGCTGTTTTAAATAGCGAAAGTGCACTAACACCGCAAATTAAAAACGAATACATAGAGCGTTTTGCACCCGTTAAAACACTCGAAAAGTTAGCGTTTGCAGAAAAAGAACTGCAAGTACGCGTTAAATTATTAAAACGTTTAGCAAATCCAAAACTAGTAGAAAAAGCATTTAAAGAAGGTAGCGAAGAGCTACAAACTCAATTAGTTGAACTTGTTATTACCCATCAATTAATTAAGCCATTAGTAAAGCATGCAAAGGATGGTGCAAAAGCAGCACTTGAAACGCATATTGAAAATGAGCGTTTAGCAATAGAAATGCCACTGCAGGTTGAAAGTGCAACACGTGTTATTTTAGCTAAGTTAAATGCTTTACGTGAAAAAACAGATTTTGGTGTTGTAAATCCACAAGCCGGCGAATTAATGGCCCAGTGGCAAGCACTTGAGCTCAAATGGCTAAGTGATGAGCGTGTTAAGCTTCTTGACGAAAAATATATTTCGATTACCACTAAGTTAGATGCACACATTGAACAGCTAAAAGCGATACACGACAAAGAGCAGCAAAAATTAGCGCTACAACAGCGCCAATTGCTAGCGCTTGCAACTGTTGAAGCGTTAAGTGAAGAAATAGAAAACGCCTTACAGCTAGGCCTTGAAACACCAGAGCAAATTCAGCAAGATTGGCTTGATGCAAAAGTAGCGCAAGCTAAGCAAGCTATTAGCGAAACAGAACTTGCTAACAATGCACAATCTAAACTGGCTGTAAGCAAGTTAGAAAAACTATTTACTCAAGTTGCTAAGTTACCTGAGCTAACAACGGCTATTAAAGAGTACAAACTCGCTTTTGCAGCATTATGCGAAATTAAGCCAGCAGAAGATTTAGCGCAATACGATGCAACTCTAACTGAATTTAATAATGGTTTTAAAGCAGCGCGTAGTCATTTAAATATTTTAGATGGTGCACTGCAAAGTACGTTTAAAACACAGTTAAATACGCATAAAAAGCAATTTTTAGCACCAATGAGTGAGCTAGTTAAGCCACTTGAAAAAAACCAAAGCCAAGCAAAACGCAAAGCTCGTGATGTTAAACGCCTAATTGAAGAAGGTCGTTTTAATGTTGCCTTTGGCGTGTTTAAAGGGTTTGAAGAGTTATTTAATACACTCACTGAGCAATATCAACAGCCGCTTGTAAATATAAAAGCGGAACTTGAAGCGCAACTTGCAGATGCTAAAGATTGGCAAAAATACGCTGCAGCACCAAAGCGTGAAGCTTTATTAGAAGAAGTAAGTGCATTAGTAAGTGAAGAGTGTACTGACCCACAACAACGCGCAGAGCAAGTAAAAGTGCTACGTAAACGTTGGAATGAGTTAGGTCGTTTAGATACAGATGAAGAAAAGCAACAAGGCGTGCAGTTTGATGAAAAAATCGAGCTGTTATTTGCACCTTGTCGTAGTTACTTTGCAGAGCAAGAAGTACAACGCGAGGCCTCAAAAGCACAACGCGAAAGTATTATTAGCGACATGCACGCGCTTCATTTACAGCCTACGGCTGAGGATGACTTTGATTGGAAACAATATGAAAGCCAATACAATCGTTTAAACAAAGCGTGGCGCAGTGTAGGTAAAGTTGATCCTAAAACATACCGTACACTAAACGATCGTTATAAAAGCGAGCAACAACAAGTACTGGCTTTATTAAACGCATTTCATAAAAGTAATGCCTTACTTAAAAATGAATTAGTAGAAAAAGCGCAGCAATTATCACAAAGCGATGATTTAGCCGCTGCGTGCCAAGAGTTGAAGCAAATGCAGCAGCAATGGCAAACAATTGGTTTTGCAGGTTTAAAAGCTGAAAATGCGTTATGGCAAAAATTTCGTCAATTTAACGATGAAACATTTACTAAACGTAGTAGTGAATTTGAGCAGCAAAAACTTGATCAAAATGAGTCAGATAAACAAGCAGTTGCAGAACTTGCTGAGCTTGAAGCAGCACTTAGCGATGTAAATCAAAGAGCACAGTTGCACGACCTAGAAACAAAAGTGAAAGGGTACACGCAATTTAGATCGTTAGCGCCAAAAGTTACTAAGCTACTAGCAGCTATTGACGATAAACTTGCATTGCTTACAAGCAAATCAGAGCAAGCTAATCTAGATGCGTTAATTACAGCACTTGAAAACAATGAAGCGTTGCCAAGTCAGTATCAAGCACCACTTAAAACAGCATTAAATACAGAGCAACTTATTACGCGCATGGAAATATTAGCGAACGTAAGTTCAACCGATAAGTCACTTAGAATGGCAGAACAAGTAGCCATGTTAGATGACAAACATCGTGGCGAACATGCTGATTTAAACTATTATTTAAAACAGTTATTAGCGCTCAGTGCTGGTTCAGTTGAACCTGACACACTAACGCGACTTAAAGCGACACTTGCAGCTTAATACACTAAAACCAGCGTAATATATGCTGGTTACTATTTTAATAAGCCGCTTTAATAGCGGCTTTTTTATGTACCACTAATTTATAAACAAAAGGGTTCTCATGAGAATTTTAGTTATTATCGCAGCGTTATTTTTAACTGCCTGTAATACCACGCAAGGCATATCAGTATATTCATTTACTAACTCTGAGGTTGAGTCTGTACTGGGTAAGCAATTACCAAAGTTAAGTGAAAAAGTAAGCTTAATGGGTTTGCCGGTTCAGTTTGATGTAAACGACTTAAGTGTAAATATTGGGCCTGATAACCGCGACGTTGTTGTTCTTGGTGCTGATTCAAGCGCTGAAATTAATGCATTCGCACTTAAATACCCAGTGCGTTTAAAGCTACAAATTGAAGGTAGCCCATTTTACGACAGTGAGAAAAAAGCGGTGTTTTTACGTAATATTAAATTACTTGATTCGAGTGTTGATGCCGGTGGTTTCAAAGGTAATTTAGGTGCACTTGATAGCCAAGCAATGGATGTGATTAATGCTTTTTTAGCGGTTAACCCTGTTTATACTCTAAATATGGATGACCCTAAAATGATGCTACTTAGTAAGCTTCCACTTGATATGAAAGTGGTTGAAGGTGCAATTAAGCTAGTACCTCGTCTATAAGTAGATCTACCTACTTATAATATACGTATTAATTAGCCTGACTTTCAGGCTAATTAGGTTTTAATATTATGGCGGCTCCTCGTACTGTTCCCACTTCTAGGCTTTCTCGCTTAGCAAAATTAGGCTCACTTGCCACAGGTGTTGCTACCAACATGTTAGTTGATGGCGCTAAGAGCGCGCTAACAGGTAAAGGTTGGGACAATAAAAGCTTACTGCTACAACCTAAAAACATTGAAAAACTAGCTATACAACTATCTCATTTACGTGGCGCCGCAATGAAGCTCGGGCAATTGCTTTCAATGGATGCCGGTGATTTACTTAGTCCTGAATTGGCTCAGTTACTTGCTTTACTGCGCTCAGACGCGAGTCCAATGCCTCATAAGCAGCTTGTTGAAGTGTTAAAAGAGCAATGGGGGGATGAGTGGCTAGCGCGTTTTTCTCATATTGAATTAAGACCTTTTGCAGCGGCTTCTATAGGGCAAGTTCATTTAGCTTACAAGGAGAATGGTGAGCAACTGGCTGTTAAAATTCAATATCCTGGTATTGCAAAAAGTGTAGTAAGTGATGTCGATAACGTTATTTCTTTATTAACGATTTCTCGATTATTGCCAAAGGATCTTAATATTAAACCACTTATTAGTGAGGCTAAAGCGCAGTTATTAGCCGAGGCTGATTATAAGCGGGAGGCTCAGTATTTAATACGTTATAAAAATGCACTAGCAACTAATCCCCACTTTAAAGTGCCTAACGTATATCCAGAGCACAGCACACAACAAGTACTTACTATGGAATATATAAAAGCAGAGCCCATTGAGAGCATTACAGAGCTACCTGATAGTCAAAAAAGCTTTGTTGCAGAGCAACTTATTGATTTGTTTTTTAAAGAAATGTTTGAATTTAAATTAATTCAAACCGACCCTAACTTTGCCAACTTTCATTATCAGCTTGATACACAAAAAATTGTTTTATTTGATTTTGGTGCAACCCGAGAAATATCAACAGAGCTTAGTTTAGCGTATTTAGCTTTATTTAAAGCGGGTAGTGAAAACAACAGAGAAGGTGTACTTAAAGCAGCTTCACATATTGGTTATTTTAAAAATGGCTTAGTTGATGAGTATAAAAACAACGTCATTGATTTATTCTTAATGGCGTGCGAGCCACTAAGAGCAGAAGGAAAATTTGATTTTAAAAACAGTGAACTCGCGCTCAAAATTAAAAATGCAGGGCTTGCCCTTAGTTCGCAATCTCAGCAATGGCACGCACCGCCCGTTGATGCCCTATTTATTCACCGAAAACTTGCAGGGCTTTATTTAATAGCCGCAAGGCTAGGTGCAAAAATAGATGTGAAAACGCTATTTCAGCACTATTTATAGCGTTTTAATGGGTACGTGAGTGCATTTTAAGTAATGAGTGCACTTAGTGTGTAAAATTGCCATAATACTCGCGATATTTCGCGAGGTGCATTTATGATAAAACAATTTTTAAACGATCCTAAATTATTGCTAAATGCAGTAGGTGAAGGCATATACGGTTTTGACCTATCGGGTAATGCGGTGTTTGTTAATCCTGCCGCTGAGCGCATGACGGGCTGGCGGGCTGAGGAGCTATTAGGTAAAAAAATACACCAATATCATCACCATACTCATGCTGATGGCACACCTTATCCCGCAGATGAATGCCAAATATATTGCACCATGTTTGACGGAAAACGTCGTGAAGTTAAAAATGAAGTTTTTTGGCGTAAAGACGGCAGCTCATTTGCAGTGGAATACACCTCAACACCGGTTTATAAAAATGATGAGTTAATTGGTGCTGTAGCGGTATTTCGCGATATATCACTGCAACAACAAACACAAAATGCTCTGCAAGAGGCACTTGAGCAAGTAAATCATTTAAGTGAGCAGCTAAAAGATGAAAACAACTACTTAATTGCAGAACTTAACGAAGATTGGCAAGACTCCGGGCTAGTTGGACAAAGTCATATATTTCAAACCATGTTAGATCAAATAAAACTGGTAAGTGAAACCGACAGCACAGTGCTTATACTTGGCGAAAATGGCACGGGTAAAGAATTAGTAGCCCGTAATTTGTATCGACTAAGCAAGCGTAGCGAACAAGCTTTTATAAAAGTAAATTGCGCCGCATTTACCCCAAGTTTGCTAGAATCGGAACTTTTTGGCCATGAAAAAGGCGCATTTACAGGTGCCAATGAACGCCGTAAAGGGCGTTTTGAACTTGCTGATAAAGGCACCTTGTTTTTAGATGAAATAGCAGAGCTTCCACTTGAGGCGCAAAGTAAATTACTGAGAGTCCTGCAAGAACAAGAGTTTGAACGTGTGGGTGGCAGCAATACGCTAAAAGTAAATATTAGAGTGATTGCAGCGACTAACCGCGACCTGTGGGAAATGGTACAAAAAGGCACGTTTAGAATTGATTTGTATTATCGGCTTAATGTATTTCCTATAAAAGTACCCGCCCTTAAAGATCGAAAAGAGGATATTCCTTATTTATGCGCTAATTTAATTGCGCAGATAAATAAACGACTGGGTAAACACTTAAAAGGGCTAAGTAAAAAAGCAATTACGCAGCTGCAAGCCTACAATTGGCCAGGCAATATTAGAGAGCTGCAAAATGTACTTGAACGCGAAGCTATTTTATCTAATCAGGTTGTACTACAGCTAAGTCAGCCTTTGCAAGCGGGTGGTGAAGTAGTTATTAACCCTTCACTTACGCTTGATGAAGCGCAAAAGCAGCATATAACCTCTGTTCTTGTGTTATCGCACTGGCAAATATCGGGTGATAAAGGGGCAGCAGTTAAATTGGGCTTACCTGAGAGTACACTACGCTCAAAAATGCGAAAGTTAGGGATTGCTAAAAATTCGTGATATATCGCGAAGCGCGTTTAATATCGCGAATTTTATTTTACTGCGTTGAAATAAACTGTTTAGTATCAATGATATAAATAAATTTTCAGCTTGGTCTGAAAGTTGCAAATACTTGCATAATACCCGTCATTATGAAGCAAGTACTATGAAGTTTGATATTAAAGAAGAAGACATGATCATTAAGCCCTATAACACCGAAGGGCCAATTTATATCCGCGAGCAAAAAGGATTTTTTCAGCGCATACGCCGTAATTTAGGTTGGCTGTTAATGCTAACTTTTATTGCAATACCGTGGATCCAATATAACGGACAACAAGCTGTGCTGCTTGATGTGGCAACGCAAACTTTTACTATTTTTGGTTTAACACTCCTTCCTCAAGATTTTATGATTTTAGCCCTGCTATTTATGGTGGGGGCTTTTGCATTATTTTTTGTAACTAACTGGCTTGGTCGGGTTTGGTGTGGTTATACGTGCCCGCAAACAATATGGATGCTCATGTTTTCGTGGGTAGAGCAACGCATAGAAGGGACTCGAAATCAGCGAATTAAATTAGATAAATCACAGTGGACGCTAAGCACTTGGCGCAAAAAAATAACTAAGCACAGTGCGTGGATTGTTATTTCAGTTTTAACCGCCACCTCGTTTATGGCATATTTTATTCCGGCAAAAAGTTTGTATATGGAAATGCTTACGTTTGAGTGGTCAGGTATAACGAGCTTTTGGGTGTTTTTATTCGCTTTTTGTACTTATGGCAATGCAGGGTTTTTACGCGAAAAAATGTGCACTATTGCTTGCCCGTATTCTCGTTTTCAGGCTGTTATGTTTGATAAAGATACGTTGCTTGTTACATATGATAACGAGCGTGGTGAAAGCCGAGGACCACGTAAACGCAAAGCTGATCCAAAAGAGCTTAACTTAGGTGACTGTGTAGACTGTAACTTATGTGTAGAGGTATGCCCTGCAGGAATAGACATTCGAAATGGCTTGCAATATGAATGTATAAACTGTGGCTTATGTATTGATGCCTGCGACGATACCATGGAGAAATTTGGTTACGAAAAAGGCTTAATTAAATACGCGAGTGAAAAACAAATGGAAGGTAAAAAAACCAATCCATTTAGGTTAAAACTAGTAGGATACGGCGCATTAACGGCTTTGTTAATCATTTCTATGTTTGCATGGATGCTGCAACGTACACCAATAGAAGCCTCAGTACTACGCGATAGGAATGCGCTTTATAGAGTGAACTACGAGGGCCTTGTAGAAAACCCTTATACACTTACTATTATTAATAAAACGCAGCAAGCACTGCATTACAGTATTGCCATAGAGGGTTTACCAGGGGCAAAGCTCTCAAGTCCGAGATCTACGCTTGTACAACCGGGTGCGATGAAAAGAGTCCCCGTTACTATAACAGCCGATGGTTACGATATTGAGCGTAAAGTGAGTAAGTTACAATTTATTGTAACAGCGCAAGAAAACGCCAGCATTACAATAACCAAAGATAGTCAGTTTTACAAAAACTAAGATTGATAAAGCAAGGTCAATTATTTTATATCAGTTGGCCTTGCTTACTTTTTAAGTTGTGAGAAATAAACTGTTTAGCGCTATCTAAATCGGTAAATATGCACTCACTAAAATTAACGTTTCTTTTTGCACACTCTAAAATGCGCTTCATTTGATTTATAGCGATAGCGGATGTGAGTACAAACGCGCTACTTAGGCAGTTGTTTGCTTTCATTAAATGGCTAATATCTATCATTTCTTTTTCTGCCTCAGGCGTTGCAGCCAAAACATCAAAAGAATCACTAATATAGGCCCAAGGCTGATTTTTGAGTGACTGTATTTTTTCGCATAGTTCAATCTTAAACGCACGAAGAAGCCCTGAGGTGATGTATCCCGAAAAGTGAGCGATAATAACGTTATTTTCAGTATAGAGGCTTACCTGTCCATATTTGTTTTTAAACCCCAATGTATACTCCTTGAATTTGAGGGAAGGCTAACCTTATACCTTTAAATTCAATAAAACCAGTTCTTTTGGGTTGTTTTTTGTTATCAGGTTGTTTCTTTGTTGGGGCGGGTACTTAATTTAATGAGTACCCGCTCCTGAACAGTGGTTAATCTTTTGTAGAGGTTGTAATGTAATTTAGCGCGCTCGTTATAACGGCGACTTGTGCCAAAATACATTCTTCATCGGTGGCTGTTGGGCTATCTGGGTACACTTCTGTAGTAGTTACATAGGGTGCATCAGTAAAGCCCATACATAAACCTAAATCGCGTGCTGCATAGTTAATCACGCCAAATTGCTCTTGAGGTACGCCTATTAGCTGGTTGTTTTCATCGCTCGGTGCAATATGAGTGACCTTTGCAACGCTTTCTATAATGACTTTTTGAAACTCCGGCTCAGGCTTTTTGGTATCTGCAACTAAATAAAACCCGTCAGGTATGTTCCAGTTAGTATTTGTAGTGCCTTCACGCGCAGCGAGTGCGGGTCTAAATTCACTGTTATCGCTATCTGTTGTTTCGTGTAAATCAATATGAGCGATTAAGTCAGTACCTAATGATTTTACAAACGCCATAATAGCGGCTGATTCTTGAGCTGGGCTGCCCTCGTAAAATGAGCGATTAGGATCAATAGCGTCTGGGTTCCAGCGGTTTATAGTTTCATATCCCCAAGGGCTAATGCAGGGTGCAATTATAATATTAAACTGTTCGCAATATTGCATAGCCGATGTTTTAGCAAACCTAAGTGCGCCATGTACGCCACTGGTTTCGTAGCCATGTACACCACCGGTGATTAAAACAGTTGGTTTATTAGCATTAAAGTTAGGCGTTTTTAATATATATAATGGGTAAGTGCCAGCGGTGTAATTAAGCTCGCCGTATTGCTCTATATCTAAGGTGCTCTTAAGGTCATTAATTAGCGTTACGACTTCGTTTTGGTAACTGCGTTTGATGTTTTGGCGTGCTAACCACTGGGCTTTATCGCTGTTATTCCATTTTTGTCCAGGTGTGCCAATAGGGTATGTGCTGTTAGTCATAATAAACCTTTATATCAATTGTTATTAGCTCTCCTATAAATAAGGAGGGCAATTACAATTGGTAGAGTTACTTAATAAAGGCGTAGCTTAACGCTGAGTAAATTAGCGTGCAAATTAAAACGTTAAAGTCATATTTTTTATAGCGCGCGATTGCTGGGATTTAATATAGCTTTGGTTTGCGTATTCACCCGAAATACTACCGAATCGATCGCGTTTCACACTAATTGTTAAATCACACGCTTTACTTTGATCTACTTGCGAGCTGCTAAACATATCTAAACTTTGCAGATCTATTTCAAGGCGCGAAGTGTTAAGCGCAAAAAACGTTGATTGTAAAAGTGTTTCATTATTATTGTTAGTGCAGCTACTGCTAAGTTCTACTTGGCTAGTACTATTAGGATCAGTGCCATCTAACTGAACTGTAAGGGGACTATTAATATCAAAATTTTGATTGTTACTCGGGGTTAAAATAATAAAATTTAAAGGCAACTCCACGCTCGAATTAGCATTTATACCATCGTCCCGTTTAAATTTTATATCAAACTGTTGGTTATCGTCAGTGGCATTTATATACGCTTGGTAATCAACGTCTAAAAAGTCGGTATCTTTTGTAAGTACAATAGCAGTGCTATTAACAACAGCTTGTAATGAGTCGCTATCGCTTAAAACAATGTTAGAGCCATTAGCATCGCCTGCATTTAGTTCTGCGTTAACACGCGTGCGGTTACCGTCAGAAACTAGTTCAAAACCTGCCCAAATACCTTTTGTTTTTATTAAATCCGACTCTGTTTCTGACGTGCAAGCGCATAATGCTAAAATTAAAGCCGTTGTGGTAATGCATTTTTTAAGCATGTTAGCTCCTTTAAACCACTTAATTAGGCTGTAAATAATTGTTTAATTGGGGATATACCTAACAATTATATGAAGTGTAAGTTTGTATATGTGCATTGTTACACAACAAGCTATCTATAAATGTTTAAATTTGTTAATGGTTGTAAATAAAGTATTAACCACCAGGTTTAAAAACTAACTTACCAATTAAATTGTTTGCTAAGTAAACATCGATTTAGCGCTAAATGTATTACAAAAGAGTATGTTACAATTAAGGTAAAGCATATCTTCATATTGAGTATTATGGCGCAGTATATTGCTACTCCAAGTTGGCTAGGCCGTTTTTTTACCCGTATTAAACACGTAACTATTGAACAAGAGCGCCTTGTTGTGCATTTTAGAAGTGCTCCCGCACGGACATTTTTAATTAAAGACTTTTATAATTACTCAATACTTAAAAACCGTTTATTTAGCGCCAAAATTAATTTGTGCGACAGTAGCAATACATCAATTAGCTTTTTAAACAAATCACAAGCGAACGCTTTAAATACGGCCCTTAACACGCGGTTTTCAACCCTGCTTGAGCAAAAGGTAAATAACGCAAAGATTTCGCTTAAGCGCTATGCTTTAGATGAGTTTTTACGTGATAGTTCCATAAAAACACTTAATAATGATGTGTTTTTGCTTACCAAGCAGTACGCTAAAAGTACAAGTGTGTGGCAACAACACTTATCGCCAAGTAGTATTAAATTTTTAAATATATTGAGCACTACGCCCAATACTCACGATGCAATTGCACAGTTGCGCCATAAATATGAAAAAAAACAACTAACTCTTAAAAATGACTTTTTTAATCAAGTAGAGTCAAATCCATTAACAACAGAGCAGCGCTTAGCGGTAATACGCGATAACGATAAAAATTTAGTATTAGCGGCAGCAGGCACAGGTAAAACATCTGTGATGGTAGCAAAGTCTTTAGATTTAATAGCATGCAATATTGCCAAACCTGAGCAAATTTTGGTGCTGGCCTATAATAAAACAGCAGCAAATGAGCTTAAAGAGCGCTTTATTAAACGCGCCACGCATGCAAAATTGCATACCAAAGCACCCACTATTTTAACATTTCATGCGCTTGGGCTTAAATTACTACAAAGTGCTAAAAAGCCAATCGAGTTGTCAAAATTTGCAACTGACCCAGTTCAATTAAATAGTTGGTTAACTGGGTGGGTAAGTAAAAAAATACAAACCGAGCCACAGTTCTTAAAAGCATTTGTAGATTTACTCCATGAGCCGATTGATATATTTAGCTTTAAAGATAATGCACAGTACGAGCAGTACGTACGCGATAACGAATACCGTAGCCTTGCGGGTCATAAAGTAAAAAGTTATCAGGAAGTGCTTATTTCAAACTGGCTGCATTTGAATTGCGTACCGCATAGTTATGAGGTGAATTATCACTTTAGCCAAGGCGCAGAGCTAAGTGGGCAATACCAACCAGACTTTTATATACCTCAATATGATATTTACCTAGAGCACTTTGGCATTGATAGGCAAGGGAATACACGTGCCGATATAGATAAAAAACACTATAACGAGCAAATTGCATTTAAGCGCAAACTGCATAAACAAAATGGCACCACCTTACTCGAAACCTTTCATTACAACTGGGTAGAAGGAAAGCTAGAGCAAGCCCTCGCAAAGCAATTAAAGCAGCATAATGTTGAATTAACACCTTTAAGTAACGACGAAATATTTCATACTTTAAATAACTCAGGGCAGTTACAGCAAGGCATTGATAAGTACATAAAATGTTTACAAGCTATTCGAGTGGAGCAACTAAGTAATAAGCAAATAGCGCAGCGCATCAAGCAAAGTGGTATTAAAAATTACCAGCAATATGCAAACTTGTTAGTGCAAATTCATGATGCTTATATAAATGAACTAAACGCGCAAAGTGCCATTGATTTTGACGACATGATTATTCAAGCAACAAAGGCGATAGTAAGCGGAGATTTTAATATTGTGTGGAGCCACATTTTAGTTGATGAGTTTCAAGATATATCAAGCGCGCGTATGGCTTTCATAAATGCCATATTAAAACATGGTAACGGAATACGCTTTACTGCGGTTGGTGATGACTGGCAAGCAATTTATCGGTTCTCGGGTGGTAATTTAGCGCTTACTACACGCTTTAATGAATTAGTGGGCAGCCACTCACTTACTATGTTGCAAAAAACATTTAGATATAACAATAGTATTAGTGATGTAGCAGGGCGTTTTGTAATGCAAAACCCTGAGCAATATAAAAAGCAGATCAGCACACATACACAAGTAACCACACCACAAGTTATTTTATTAGACGATTTATACCAAGGTACTAAATCGATAGAAATGAAAGTACAACAGAGCATAAGCACTATTCAAAAAAATGATGCATCAGCGAGCATTGCCATACTTAGTCGATATAGATACATGTTAAATAGCGTGCAGCAGCATTTAAAAGATAAAAAGCATACAAACTCTCTTTATTTTTGGACATTGCATAGTGCCAAAGGGCTTGAAGCCGATTACTGTATTATTATTGGTTTTGAACAAGGTAAATTAGGGTTTCCTAGCGATAATCAAAATAATGTGCTGGTGGAGGCGTTATTACCAGAGCAAGATGAATTCACTCACTCAGAGGAAAGGCGTTTGCTTTATGTAGGTATTACTCGCGCTAAACATAAAGCGTATTTAATTGCAGACCCTTATGCATGCTCAGCGTTTGTAAAAGAATTAGTAAATGACAATTATCCCATTCAAATCGCTTCAACGTTGTTTAATAAGTCGCAACTAAAGCAAAGAGAGTGTAGTACGTGCAGCGACGGTTTAATAGTGCCAAAAACGGGTCAATATGGTGATTATTATAGTTGTACTAATACGCAAATTTGCGAAACTAAATTACGAGTGTGTAAAAGCTGTAGTGGCCCATCGATTGATAAAAACACGTACTCACAATGTGTGAATACAGAGTGTAAAACGCAGCACCCAATTTGTGAAAAGTGTGGTCGCGAAATGCGTAAACGCAAATCTAAGCACGGTGAATTTTTAGGGTGCAGTGGTTTCGCTCTTAAAGAAGATAACTGTAAAAACACTCGAAAAATGATTGTTTAACGGCTAACAGGTAGGTTTACACTTGTCTATTTTATAGAACTATGTAAATAGAAATTATATTCATTTTATTGATTTTAACAAGTTATCAATGTCTAATAGAAGAATGAGCTTTAACTGTTGTTTATTATGCATTTTTTCAATAGGTTCTTTTTATTAAACGATCACTATTCAGCCCCTGATCAGGTTGCTAATTGGCGAATAAGTGCACTGCGCATTATTCTATCGTTAGTAATGGTGTTATGCTTTGCTGTGGCGTGCCACACGTACACAAGCGCTATTGAATTTAACTTAATTTATATTGTTGTATTAACAAGCAGCTTTCTTGCTACTGCATGTGGTTTACTTATAGCAAGTAAGCGTTTTTATCACTTTAGCGCTCATGCACTTTTAATAGCCATTGTAGCTGCTAGCGTGTCAATGAACTTATTTTTAACAGACCTAGAACTTGCTAAAGTGGGCTCTATGTATATGTATTCTTGCCCGATAATCGCACTTATGCTACTTGGTTATAGAACAGCCCTTGCTTATGGCGTATTAAATATTGCGCCGTTTTATATGATCATCAATAACGTTGATGTCTCGGGTTTAACCGGCATAGCTCAACAACTTCCCGACGCTGACTTATACATTACAGGGCTTATATTTTTATTTTTTAACATTTGTATTCCCCTTGCTGTGGCGCGCACAATTGTGGCTGCTAAGCGTTTAAACAAAACAATGATAAGCGCTAATACACACCTTAAAGATAAAAATGAGCTTTATCGAAGCCTGTTCACCGAATCAAATAAAGCCAAAATTATTGTTGACGAAAATCTTGTCATTACTGATTTTAATCAACATGCTATTGATATGTTTGGTATAAAAAAAGAATTAAAAGAAGGAAGCGTTAATCTTTCTCATTTATTTCCGGCCTTAGTTTTTGACGACTCTAATGCTCAAAATAAAATTGTGAAGTACAAAAAAAGTTATTTTAAAGCCAGTTATCAGCAAATAACAATGAGTACAAACTACCGTGTATATGACTTTTACGATTGCACGCAAGAGCAGCTCATTAAACAAAATTTATCGATGATGGAACAAGAAAATAAACGTTTACGCTTTAGAGACTCGCAAACAAAACTACCTAATAGAGAATGGTTTGAGCTGCAATGCGACAGATTAACAAGCAAATACCAAAAAGGTTTTTATATCATTGTTGCGCAAAGTGCAAATAGTGAATACTTAAATTTGAAGCTCACTAAAGCCGACTCTCAAGCATTACTTATTAACGCGTACAAGCGTTTAAAAGCGATGCCAGATGGGCCGCTGTTGTGTGCTCATATAGGAGTAGGAAAGCTTGCTTTTATAATTGGCGCAAACTCGCAAAACGAGCTAGAAGATAAGCTATTAATGCAAATAAAAAATACATTAGATAAAACATATAATGTATTTGGTACTAAGTGTCAGCAATCATTTTTATTTGGTTTTGCAAAGTATCCTGATCATGGAAAAAACAGCGCAACAGTACTTAGCAATGCATGCGAAGCACTTAAACTAGCAAATTGTAATATGGCCCTTAGTGGTTATAACGAAAAACAATCACAAGCTTTTATCGAAAAATACGAAATTTCAATGTTATTAGATGAAGCGCTTCAGCAGGGCGATTTGTCGGTGCACTATCAACCTAAAGTAGATGCAACAGGTCAATGTATAGGGCTTGAAGCCTTAGCGCGTTGGAACAGTCCAATACTGGGTAATGTGTCGCCAGTGGTATTTATTCCTATTGCCGAAGAATACAGAATGGTTAGTCGGTTAACCGACCTGATTATTCAAAAGGTGTGCGCTCAAATTGCCGATTGGACCAAGGCGGGTTTACCGAGTGTGCCGGTGGCAATAAATATATCTCTAATTGATTTTAGCCAAACCGATTTTATGTCAAAACTGGTTAAATACCTTGCCGACTTTAACGTAAAGCCACCTCAAATAGAGTTAGAACTGACTGAAACCTCTCTTGAGGCAAACCAAGCGCATTCGCTAAAGCTTATGCAAACGCTGCAATCGTGGGGTTTTACTATTTCGGTCGATGATTTTGGGGTGGGTTATTCTAATATTGCACGCCTTGCCGATTACCCTATTAACAAGCTCAAGTTAGATCGCTCATTAATAAGCCAAGTAACGAGCTCTACGCGTCAAAAAAGTTTAGTTAAAGCGGTGCACGTTATGTGTGAAGAGCTTGATATTAAGTGTGTAGCCGAAGGAGTAGAAACCCAAGAGCAAGTAGCAATAATGACGCAAATGGGGTGTAAAGAATTTCAGGGCTTTTACTTTGCGAAACCAATGCCGGCCGAAAATTTTGCAGAGCATGTTAGCCGCCATGGCTTAGTGTTTAACCCTAAAGAGATGACGGCTCAACTTTAAATGTATAGCGGGTATTTTACTACCTAATTACAGAGCTGTTGGGCGTTTATGGTTATTTCGCACTGATGAATAGCCTCAGCTCCCCAATGCTGTATATCTGATTGAGCAGTACAGCCTGCATCTTCAATTAAAGCAGTATTGGCATCACATAAGAGTAGCACTGCGTTATCATCTTGTATGTTCACGATAAGCGTGTATTCCCCAAAGGGTGCAAGTTTGCTTAAATCGTTATTAACAGCAGCTTTTAATAACTCATCAGTTGTTGAATAGGGTGTTTCACTAAATTTTAATGTGCCATCAACGGCTGTAGCAATATCTTTTAATTGCGAGGCTAAGTCGGCCATCACTTCTGGATTGTTATTTTTTGAAGTGTAGCAACCGCTAAGTAATACTATGAGGCTTATACAAAGTAAGTGTTTCATTTTATTTGCTCCATACCGTCATCGTGTTGCGTTCATCGTAGCCTGTATCTAGGTTCCAATTTTTAATTGCACTGCAATCAGTATCTAAAAATACGGCATTGGCAATAATGGTTATGTAGTGCTGAATATTACTAACGGCAAAGTCAAAAATATCGTTGTAATGCATAGGCTCGTGCGGCGTTTTTAGTTGTTCAATAAAAGTGGAGTCTACTTCGTTTGGGCGAGGATAAAACAAACCTAAATCAGCAGCAACATGGCGTGCGCAGGCAAATAATCGATAGCTTTCTTCAACATTATTTACTACAAGCTGAAAACCGTTATGCCATGAATTAAAGTTAGGAGCGTGTTGTGCTGCGTAGCTTGGGTGAACCGTTAATAAAGCATGTTGCCAAATTTTTGCAATATCGGTATCAAAATTATCGTCTTTGTTAGTACAAGATCCAATATTTTGTTGCACGCGGTCAGCATAACCTAACTCACCTAAATTTAAACGCTGCCAAATAAATGCATCTTGGTTCATTTCGCAGGTACGGTGCGCCGTTTGATTTTGCTCATACGGGCCTACTTTTAATTCAACAACCGGATGCACTGTTATATCCGCAGCAACATGGGCCATATAACCGCATAACCAAGCAAAACACTTTTCAAATGCTTCACTTTCAAGTGTTTTGCAGTATTCAATCATGGCTTTAAGTAAATCGCCTGTGTGCTCATAGTGCATTAGGTCGGCCCACGCATTTTGGCTAGGCTGCGCTACTGCTAAGTAAGGATAATCGGGGGCTACACAGCCTAGTTCAAGATATGCTTGGCGTTGGCTCAAAATAAGTTTTGCCTTTTTAGGCATATCCATTTTAGCAAGTGATTTGGTTTGCGTTGCAATATTAACGGCTGTGATGTGCGCAAAAGCACCTGGCATTGTCATATCCTTATGATTTATTAATAGGGGGACAGATTAACATTGAGAGGGGGTTAAATAAAGCCAAGTGAAGTGCTTGTGAGTGTTTAAAAGGGACTAAATTAACTGTTCAATTAGTTGTCCATTTTCGTACAGCTTAGCATATTGGCGTTTATGTTCTTCAAACAGATAGGCGCGTAATTGCTCTTGTCCGCTATGAATCTGAGTGATTTTTGCGGCAATACCTAGGCTACTTTGCCTAACGGGTTCTACATCTATCGATATGCTTTCTTTGTTGGGTAAGGTAAAGCTCATGTGCTGTAATTTTTTTAAGCTCTCTCCACTTTTTAATGGTTTTAAAAATATTCCAGTACTGGAAATCGATTCAATATTAAAACCTTGGCTTTTAATATTTAGCTCACTCCAGCGCCAACTACGTTGAGTGCCCTTTGTATCAATTACTTCTGGTGCGCTCAAAGTGGGGTTAATTACACCTAACTCATCAATTTTTAATTGCAAGGGAAACCAAAGTTGGTAATTAGCAACTTCAGCAAGCAAAGTTAGATTAGCGTGGGTAAAAAGGTGAGCAATACTCGCGGGTATAGAGCTTTTCATTGTAAGCATATGATCGCGAGGGGAACGTTGCTTTGTATTTGGTTTGAATAACTCAGCAAAAAAATTTATCTCTTCATTAGAAAAGTCCATATTTCACCCTAGTTACATAAAACAATGCACCACCGTAATTTAAACAATGAATTTGATCAATAAATGCTCTGTTTAAATTTGTTTAGTTAATATTTACAAGGGCAAGTATGTAAGCTAAACAATTTATTTAAATGAAGTGCTTAACGCTATCGCTTTTCAGGGACTTGAATTATTTAACATTTATAAAAATATATTTAGGCTCAAGTGGCTAGCTGTTAAACTGCAACACATTAGTTTTATAATTTATATTAGAGTTTACATTATGATATGTGCATTTTTACGTGATCAACAGCCGAAGTTACTAGGTATGTTAGTGGCATTGTTTGGTGTTGGATATTCAATAAATGCAGTGGCTCAAGAGCAAAACCAAACTTTAATTTTAGTGGGGTCAGAGCTTACTACCTGTACTAGCGAAAAGCTTAACAATTGCCAAAAAGAGACTGCTATTGATGGTAAGTCACATAATTTATATGCTGTTAGCAGCGCTCAAATAAAAAACATCACGCAGCATTGGCCTAATAATAACGTTGAGGCAAAAACGGCTGTATTAAAAACACTTAAAACCTTGTTAGGTAAATCGTCAAATAGTGTATCTAAAACAGATTTATTATGGCTATGGCGCGATATAAATAACCAGCAATTAGAAAGCCTGACTCAGCAAGAGTACAACTTTGTATTTGATATGCTAGAAGTGCCGCTACTTGATAAAAACGGTGAGCGCTTAAAAGAGCAAGTAAATACCGATTTTAATATTGAGGTCGCGACTAATAGTATTTTACAATTTGTGTCGGGCAGTTTAAAAGTTAATAACGCAAAACCCACCATGCTTGCTATTACGGCATCGAGCCGCGACCCTTATGAGTCGGCAGATGTAGCGCAGAGTCTTTTAGCACAATCAAATATAAACACTCAATGGTTAGCACTAACGCCAGCACTTGCTAAAGCGATTACGAGTAACTCGTGCGATGAATTACCCGCTCTCAGAAATACATTAATGAATGTGTATAACCGGGAAGCAATTTATCCAGAGTACACAAAGGCCGAATACGCTTTATGCAAAAGTGGCACTAATGCACTTGTATCACTTATTAAAAATAGTACCGGTGTGATGTTTAATAGCGGTAATGCAGCATTAACTCACAAGGTATTATTTGATCAAAACAATAATCCATACCCGTGGACGCAAGCATTGCAAACTCGCCCAGTAATTGTAGGTGAAGGCGCGGGCGCAGCAATCCAAAGTAAAGTGACGGGCATGCTTACAAATACGACAAGCCTTGAGGCACTTCGTAAAGGTGAAAATAACACTAATGCTGGTGGACTTGGCAGCTTTAATTTTGGTGTACTAGATACTCAGTTTAACGAACAAAACCGTACATTTAGGCTCGCAGCGGCGTTAAATAAAAACGAAGTAAAAAATACTAAAACAGAGATTCAACATGGTTTTGGTATTGATGAAAATACGGCTTTGGTTGTTATTAAATCATCAGAAGGTAGTTTAATAACCGTAATAGGCAAAAGTGGTGTAGTGCATTTAGCTAACCAAAGTAAAGCACAACCTGAGAGTAAGAGCTATAGCTACTCGTATTGGCCTACAAGCAGTGTAATTGAAATTACCAATAACACGTTTACCTTAAGCGCACGCACAATAGATGAAGCGTTACCCGCTATAAAAATACCTCCACTGCCAGTGCAGCGTTTTGGCTCAATTTTAACAAATTCAAAGCTTCGCTCACTTACTCAAGCTATGTGCCTAAGCCAAGAGCAAAGTGCGGTCGCTCAACAAGACGAGTTTATAATTAGCCTTACAGCAACGAGTGACACACAGTATCATCGCGTAAATGCAAAAGAGTTTGGTTGTGCGCTAAGCAATTTAGAGTTAGCTATAAAGTCAATTTAGTTACTAACCTGAGCCAAGGGTTTAAGTTTTTGGCTCTTCTCTATAAAATAGCCACCATAATGATTTAAAAGCCTTACTAAAAGAGTTTTAAGATGAATAATGAAAATGACGTAATTGATACTTTAGCCGAATTAGAAAGCTTTTTAATAGATGTCGAAAACGGTGGTTTTGGACTTAAAGGTGTTGCTGGTGTTGGCATGGCTACTAATAACAAAGATGGCAGCCGTTTTGTTGCTGTGTTTGACGATAATCAAAAGCTACTTTTAGCACGCATGATTACAGAAGACGTATTCCAAACAGGGCAAGATATGGTACGTAATGGTGTAGGGCGCAAGCACTAGTATTAACTTTACTGAATAACGACACTGCAAAATGCGTTATTCAGTAAGTATTTATAAAATCAAAATATTGAAATTAAAAGTACATTTCCCAATCTAGTTGGCACCATGGGTGCTCGTCATCAGCTAATATACTTTGTAATGTAGCAGCCGTATCATTTATTTTTTCAAATAAATCATGGCTAAAATTAAAGTCAGGGTTTGGCTCGCTGTACGTTTCTTGAGTTGTAATCTTTTGCCATATACACCGACCAACTACATAACTAGTTGCATACTCTTGCCAGCTAATAAATAAGGTTTGTGCCAGTTTTCCAATAGGCTTAAGGTAATGCCATGCTTCTTCTTCGGTTAAAAAATTAACGCTAACACCACAACGACATAAAAAAGCATAGCGGCCAATATCAAAAGCTCTAATACCACAACGAGCCAGTGAGAATTTATGTATTCCTGCCCAGTCCGACATAATACCTATAGGCGTATTTTGATAGGCAGTAGATTTATTCTCAATGTAGTATCTTGCTAATAAATCATTTCTGGTGAGTTCAGCCATACAACTCATGAAAACTTGGCTATTTGATGTGTTATTAAAAACATTTAAAGTTTCAATTAATTCTTCTTTTGTTGTAACGCCATAAGCATTATCTAAAATACTTAAATTACCGTTAGCAACTGACTCGTCAGTGTAGTTTTTATTGTGATGCTTTAAGGTATTCAATGAATAACCATTTTGCATTGAAAGGTGCCCTGAGAGGCTAATAAGCCATAATTTTTGTTCTGAACTTAAGGTCGCATCATCCGCAATTACACAAGGTACTTCACTTTGATTGTGCATCTACAATCTCCTTTGTTATTTGCAGTTTTTGGCATATATCATTGTAATTAGGATGCATTGGCTGTCCATGTTCAACGAGCTTTTCACAACACTCCACTGCAAATTCAAGTGAGTATATCCCAAGCCTCTGATGTCCGTATTTATCTGCGGCTAATATTAATATGGGTATTGCTGCATCATATTGATCTAAGGCAGCTAGCGATCGCCCTTTGTAATAGTAGGTTTGTGGTAAATTAGAAAACTCGCTCATCGTGATGTTTGCGAGCTTAATACAGGTATCAAAATCATCTATATCAAAAGCTATGTGAATAAACTTTAAGCTCCAACTTGGTTGGTGTGTGATTTTTGGCATAGCTTGCTTAATAGCATAAATAGCGGCTTGTTTTATTTGCTTCACAATCGCTTTATCTTCGAAGTTTGCCAATTTAGCCATTAACGCATGTAGCATTGCCCACGCATATTGCTGTTTATAGTCTAAATCAGCATAGAGGGCGTAACCCATGGGTTTATTGGGTTTTCCATCATGATCAGTCGCTGGAAGATCTAATGTTTTGAGTTCTAATTGTGAGTATATATTCTCTTGTACAGAGCCTAGCACGCGAGGGGTTTTATAAAACTTGTTAGGAGATGGTTGTATTTTTTTTGCGATAGTTTCCATTATCAAATTGAAATCAATTGAGTCTGGGCAATATATAAATAAATCAACCAGTAGTGGCCAAGGATCTATCTGTTTTTGTAAATGTAGATTCATAAAGGCGATAAAAACGTTAAATGCTTCATCTAAGCGTTCTAGCTTAGCAAGGCATAAAGCCTGTAAATAATTGCAATCAGCGTGAAAAATTAGAGGGTATGTTTGAGTCGTTATTAAAGCATCTTTGTAGCGACCATTTTCAAATTGTAACGTCGCTATTTTAAGAGCGTTACTTTCCTCATTTTTTTTAAGATCTTTTATGTAGTATCGACGGGCGATAATCAAAGCAGAGCGAAGGTCTATATCCTCAGGGCTAGTATAAAAATAAGAGTTTAAATACGTATATGCTTTTTCATAATTTTTAAGGTGCAAATAACACAGACCAATCTCTTTAGTCATATTCATCGCATAAAAACTTTTCATAAGTTCTCGCTGCGCAAGATAAATAGTGAGTGCTATATCATAGTTTTTAAGCTTAAATTCTGCGTGTGCTTGTAAATCTCGCAGCTGATCTATGCTTGCATCTGTAGGCTCTGGCAATGAGGCAAGTAACTTACTAATTTCTGTATATGCACCCAATGTCCATAAATAGTTAGCAACATAAAGATAAAGTGACTCGTCATTATAAAATACCAAATTAATTCGCTGCATAAGCGTAATTAGCTGCTCAGCTGTAAGCTTAGAATATATACATTGCTCTTCTATTAAATTACGTAACTGAAGATGCTGCTGCAGTTGTTCAAAGCTAATATTGTGATCAATGTTAGATAGGGCATCGATTCGCAGTGGTAGGCTCTGAATATAATGATGCAGTGCAATAGCAAGTTCACGGTAGTGATTATTTTTATTGGTTACTAACTCACTAGAGATTTTCATACTCTCATCTAAAAATTTAAATACCGTGGCAGATAAAAAGTAATTCTCTGAAAAGAAATCAATTAAAGTAAATGAGACTTGCTGACTTTGATCGACATCCCAAAATAATGGCGACGAAAATAATAACTTCCATTGTTCAACATCGCTGCGAGATAACACATTACAATATAATTCATCGAGTGCTGCTTGCAGCTCTGAAATAGAGCGAACACAATTTAACTCGATAGGTTGAGGCTTAACTATTTCAACTTCTGTAGGTGCGGGAGAGGGCTCTTCTTCATCAAAAAATGACTCGTCAACAACGCCTTTTTTTTCGTGCTCATCTTCAAATACTTGATTGGGTGCTGTGTCTTCATTTTTAGCAGGTCGTTTAGCCTCTTTAATAGCTAACTCATATGCTTTTCGTAAATCTTTAAACTCTTCGGGAAACTCTGTTGGCGATGTTTTTTTTAGAATCTCTGTATAAGCGAGTTTAATAAGGCGTTTATCTGTTGTGGCTTCAATGCCTAATATTTTCCAATGGTTCATTACTTCACTCTTTATTTAATGCATGTAATTTTTTAACTGAAACTATTTTTTATTAGTTAACTTTAATAACTAACTTTAATAGCTAATTTTAATAACTAAGATAGCGCTTTATATTTTCGATCATACGCTCTATTTTGTGGTTATCGTGTGTTTCTAACACTTCCATAAATTGACCAATCGCCTCGCCAATCTCTCGCCTTTTATCGCCTAGATTTTCTTGGAATAAACGCTCTAACTTTGCTTTAAATGCAGTATTTACAAGTTTGTCTTTAGGCAAAACCTTAAGTGCGTTAAGTCGTGAAAAACGTTCACGTAACTCACTTTCACTCAAGCTTTCTTCATTTTCGCCTACATAAGTGCGGTATTTTTTGTCACTTGCAACATTAGTCACTTCAACCTCAAGTACACCATTAAGATCGTAGGTATATGTTAAATATAACTCTTGTATTATATTTAACGGCTCAAGATTTATTTCTAAATCGCCTAAAAACACATTATCTTTAGGGAGATAATGTTCACCCTGATAAATTTTAATGAGTACTTTTTCTTGTTCAGGGTGAGCTGAATAAACAGAACGAGTTTCGCTGACAGGAATCGTCGCGTTACGTTCTATAATAGGCAAAAACTCAGACTGACCATGTTTGTTGTTTACCTCCACGCCTAAAGTGAATGGGCAAACATCAGTCATTATTACGTCTTTCAATTCTTTAGCACGTGCGCTCATACCTGCCTGAATTGCAGCACCAGTAGCGATAGCATGGTCAGGGTTATATTGAGTTTGCGGTATGCGTGAAAACACACGGCTAATTTGCTGTTGAAAAATAGGCATACGCGTAGCGCCGCCAACAAGAATAAGTCCATCAACGTCTTCAAGTGTTAAGTCAGCGTCAGACATCGCACGGTTAATAGGAAACTTAATTCGCTCAATTAACTCGCTACACAATGTACGATAATCTTCCAGAGTGAGGGTATATGAATACGTTTTTTCTTTATATTCAAAATTAAAGCTGGCTGTTGACTCGTTAGTTAATTGGCACTTTAAACGCTCGCACAACGACCAAATATTACGTAGTTCACTATCTGAGAAAAAACCTTTGAACAAATCGTTTTTCTTATAAAGATCTTCTTCAATAACGTTCGTAAAGTCGTTACCGCCTAAGTAGTTATCACCCGATGAGGCGTGTATTTCAAATATGTCGTTAAATACCTCAATAACCGACACATCGAATGTACCGCCACCAAGGTCCAGTACTAAGTAAGTTTGCTCACAGTCTTTATTATCGAGCCCATAAGCGAGTGCTGCGGCTGTGGGTTCATTAAGTAATCGCTCAACTTTAAGGCCTGCAAGTAAAGCCGCTTGTTGCGTTGCTTGGCGTTGTTTATTGTTAAAATAGGCAGGTACCGAAATAACGGCTTCAGTAATAGGCTCTTGTAAATAATGTTCGGCTTGCTCTTTAAGGCTTTTTAATAAAATGGCTGATAGTTCAGTTGCGCTATAATCTTGCTCGCCCAATGAAAAGGTTTTATCAGTGCCCATAAAACGTTTAAATTCACAAATTGTGTGTGCGGGGTGGGTTGCTAATCGATCCCTAGCGGCTTGGCCTACAAGAATATAATTGTCTTCCGACAAGCCAACAATTGAAGGAACGAGCACATTACCCTCCATATCCGGAATCAACTTAACCGCGTTATCTTGCCATATTCCCACTACGCTATGAGTTGTACCGAGATCTATCCCTATTTTCATTTTATTTCCCTTACTGAATGACTTAAATCATCGCTATGCTAAGTTACTTAATACAGAGCCTTAAATTCAACTTAGTTTTGCATCGGTGCCATTGTACAGTTTAATTAAAAACCTATTATTAATATCTGATTGAAAATTATACGCTTAACTTTATTTTATTAAAATAGGTAGCGGTTCTTGATGAGAGCAAAGAGGTCTTTAAAAGAATACATATTGGAGAGGTGCAAGCAGATTAGTATTAAGGTTGATAACAAAAAAATATGGATCTAGATATAGAGTATTATCGAATTACTGGAAGTAAAGTTTACTGATTGTTGGGTTTAGATTAACGAAGATTGTTATTTTTAAAGGAATTAATTGGTCGGTATGGAGAGATTCGAACTCTCGACCCCTGCCACCCCATGAGCCCTGCGAGATAACGCTGCGTTAATCATACCCAAGACTACAAGACACACTACGTGAATACTTTAAGTAAGTCCTTTCGTTAATCTAAAAATTATCGGAGGCTTTAATGGCAACTATTAGACAACTCAAATCAGGCAATTGGAACGTACAGATTCGTGAAAAAGGAAACCGTTTCTCAAGGACATTTCTTAATCTTGAAGATGCTGAGCGTTTCGCTAAGACAGGCACACACACTATCTCATTCCATTCTGTATGTGAACAATACATAGAGCTCAAGGGTGAGTCAGTCAAATATCGTGTGCGTGGCTTAATGAAAACCTTTGATACACCACCTACAAAACTAGACTTGGAACACTACAAGAAATTCAGACTTAGAGTAGTCAAAAGCTCAACCGCTAGGTTAGACCTACAGATGCTTTCACGTATCGTTAAGTTTGGTATAGAGCAGTTAGGCCTTGACTGGGAGTTTCCATTTAAGAACTTTAAATATCCACCAGAAAGTAAAGGACGTGACCGAGTAATCACTGAGTTGGAATATGACATGCTGCTAGGTGATTTACCTCCGCTGGTGGCTTCAGCTGCTGCATTATCTTACGAGACTGCTATGCGTAGAGGGGAAGTCTCTAGGGTAGCTAAAGGCCATATAGAGTTTGAGAATAATAGGTTATACATCCCCGAATCTAAGAATGGGCATTCAAGGTATGTACCACTCAACACTAAAGCTATTGAAATATTAAAGCGCAGGCTAAAGGTCATGGATGATAATACACTGTTATACAACGTTAATGCCGAGTCATTATCCAAGGCTTTCAGACGCTCATGCAAGCGCTTGGGTATTGAAGGGTTGTCATTTCATAGCCTAAGACATTCTGCTATTACTCGTTACGCTAGGAAAGGGTTATCTGTAAATCAACTTAAAGTTATCTCAGGGCATAGGTCTACAGAAATGTTAGAGCGCTATACGCACCTAGGAGTAAATGATGTGGTTACTCTAATGGATTAAAAGGCTATCCTGTGGGTAAGGTTTAGTTATCCACAGGTTATCATGGGTAATTCATGCTTTTATCAACAAATGTTTGTGCATTTTCATTTTGTTTAGAATATAATAAGTGTTCTGGTTATTAAGAATACAGTAAATAATTTCCTACTTTGCTATATGCACACCTAAGGAAGCAGTTTAGAATTAGAGAATAGAATAAATATGGGGAATGTAAGAAACAGAATATTTTAATTGAAGTCGTCGCAGACTGAAGGGGCAGTCTTAAAGACTGTGTTAGGGAAGGTGGCTCAGGACGACGAGTCAATCAAGAGCGCACTCATACTGTCGCAAGCGTGAGTATAGCTTTTCAATCCCTAAGTGTCATTAGTTTTATACAAGGAGTCTCAAATGAGACAGTTACCTTTGTATCCTAACGAGTATTTAGATGCTTTAGAGAGGTTTCATTCGAAGTCTCAGCGTAAGCTTAAGTCTAAGCATATTCGTAAAGATATTAAACGAAAGCATTGAGTTAGAGCTGTAAGCTTTACAGAATGAATCAGAGCGTCTTCTTGGCGCTCTTTCTGCTTCCTTTAGTTTAGCGCTAGGTCTTGCTCTATAGGCAAATGTTTTGGTAAAAAAATCTGTGAGCCCGTTTGACATATAAGGCAATCGAGTTCCCCCCCCGTACCCCCCCTTAAGCAAAAACTTATTGATAAACTAGCTACTTCACTGTTAAATCAAAGAACAATAAATAACTAGGATTTACGCATGGACGCAAAAGAAGCAGAAGTACTCATCGCAATAGTCGGTGGCTTAATTCTCATTGTTAGCATCATTATTTCGACAGCTAATAAACAGAAAGCACTTGAAGACCCTAACGATGACTCAGTGGTGCACTTAGATGAACTTATATCAAAGTCTAACCTTCAGCATGGAGGGGAATACCTTCTACGCATCTACAGGCAAAGTGGAAATCTTCAGAAGGATGACCAACTATTCGATAGTCCTACGCAAGCCATAAAGACAGCTGTATTAACCTTTAAACGAGCTAAGATTGAATGCGCTTGCATATCGAAGAACTCAGAGGTCGAGTTGTTCTTTAGGAGGCCATATCACCATCATGGAGGCTCTGCTGAAGGTAAGAAGGTTGGCAGTATCGAAATCTATAAGATTAAATAACCATCTATAAGTAATCTTTAGCGTCTTAATGGGCGTTTCAGACTGTACTGAATACGGTATAGGCTAAACGATACAGTCTCATGAGTACATTTTGTTAGCTTAAAGTGTATCGAAAAGACTTGAATTTTAATTTTAAGTACATAATAATTTAATGGTCTTAAAGTTAAATCGGTACAGTTTAGGAGTCAAGATGTCTAATCATTCACTTCAAGGTAAGCAAATTGGTTATATTCGAGTAAGTACTGTTGAGCAAAATACAGCTAGACAATTGGATGGTGTAAAGCTTGATAAGGTATTTATTGATAAATGTTCAGGTAAAGATAGAGAAAGGCCTGAGCTAAAAGCATTAATCAGTTTTATACGTGAGGGTGATACTATTCATGTGCATGATATTAGTCGTATGGCAAGAAATATAGCTGACCTACAGAGTCTAATCGAGACCATAAACAGCCTTGGATGCACTGTTAGATTCCACAAGGAAGGCTTAACGTTCACTGGTAGCAGCTCAGACCCAATGCAAAAGTTAATGCTTCAGATGCTTGGAGCTGTCTACGAGTTTGAAAGAGAAATGTTGCTTGAGCGTCAACGTGAAGGTATTGAGAAAGCTAAAGCTGCTGGTAAGTTTAAGGGCAGAAAGAGGTCTGTAGATAGGCAGAAAGTTATCGACGCTCTTAACAGCGGTTTAAGCATTCGTAAGGTGGCTAGTGAGCTTTCAATTGCTCCGTCTACTGTCCAGTTAATTAAGAAAGAAATGTCTTAATTTAGTTACTATCACTTAGTTTCATATTGACTTTTATAGAAGGCTCTCAGCGTTATTTTAAGATCGATTCCTTCATGGTTGGTGTATTCTATTTCTTAGAGATAATAAGCTTGTCAGAAGATCGTAGAGGGGCTTCTGATTGTTATTCTGTGGGAGGTTTGAGGTATCTTGTTGATGAATTGAGGTCATCAGGATTTAACTTAGCTTCCCTTGAGTGTCAACTGTTATATTAGATTTTCCTAATATTCTGTAGGCCTTGTTATATAAGGCTTTGCGACTCCCTGACTTAAGGATAATAGGTAAGCTAAACATATTTTCCATAGGACATCACAGAGATAAATACTCGGTCACTAACTCTGTGGTGGTGAGCATTAGCTCAGGGGCAAGTGACCAGTCAACCAAACTCAAGTCCAACGCTAAGACAAAGCTATATAGGTAATTTGAATGGTTCCCTCTTACTTACTCACTTAATTGTGGGGGGTAAGGGGGGCAACTCTAAGTCATCAAATCTAAGTCCAACACCTATATCTCTTAGTCTTCTTTAAGATAGTCCTGACACTTTAATCAATTAAATAAATATAATTAGATACAACAACTAATAGGCTAACATCAAGAAATACTTAAAGTTACATTAAGTTGTACTTAAGGACTATCACTTACATAAAACATATACCTGTATTATTAAATTAATCTATCAATGATTAACTACAGGTGTTTAGGCTCACTCTTCTTTTATAAATTAACTTGTATCCGCCTAAGCCTAAGCCTAAGCGTTGGCTCAGTATTGCCTCTGAGTATCAGTTAATAATTATCATATTCTTCATCCAGAGAAGTTCCTCCAAGCAGAGAATAGGCCTGTGTATTCTATTAGTGACAGCTCACAGGCTAACTCTTATAAACCTAACAACCTTCAGCATTGCTAAAAGTTTCCTTTGGCTGTGCTTAAATATTTTTCTAAAAAACCACTTTAAAGGAGATACTAATGACCACTAGAACAAAACCATATAAAACCATAGCAAACGCAAGCATTCGTGTTGACCTTACTGAGGCAAACTTAAAGATGCTGAAGAAATATCAAGGTAAACTTCAAGAAATGCGAGGTCATAAAGCTTCAGCGGGAGCAATTATAAATGAATGTTTATACAAGTATTTATTAAGCGAGGTATAAGGCTGTGTCATCTACTACATGTAAAGTGTGGGGATGCTCAAGGCCATTACACAACTTAAAGTACTCTTCTTACTGTAAGCGTCATAAAGAACTAGCTCACTATAATGGGCATCCTACATTCACTCCACCAGCACTCAATCGTAAATATGCCTGTTACGACCAAGATTTAGCTCTTGGTTTTAACGCTGGTAAACGCTGGTACAAAGAGGCTGACTTATCCAACTACGAGAAAGCCTTTGAATCACTATTAGATGACGCTGAGAAGCTAAAAGAACTATCACAGCATCGTAGGCTTGGTGATTTACCTATTAAGCAGCAATTACTGTATTTACTAAAGCAGTCAGTTGAACGCAAAGGTAGGCAAGAAACAATGAAGCGTTGGGTATGTATGTATTTATCGGCTATCAATAAAGAAAAGCTTTTCCCTAACAGAAAGACTTTAGCTGTATTTGTGTGTCGTAAAAGCTTTATTCGTCGCTCTCGAATGCCTGAACACAAGACACATAAAGGTAACTTTAAGGGCTATAGGTTAAATGCAAACAGAGCCTTAAAGATGCTAGAAGTTCTTGAGCCCATTCTCAACTTAGCGTTTATCTCAGCCAATAACATGGCGCTTTGGTATCGCTATTATTACAACCATCTTAATTTAGCTAAAGCTAGACAAGAATATTATGACGCTAAGCGAAATGCTAATGAACCACTTGGTCATATAGGTGCTTATGCGCGTCTACGTACTCTTGAATCAATAACTAACAAATATCTTAATCCAACCACTTAAATAATTAAACTTATAGGAGTAAATCGATGAATGAAGAATCAAAAATACAACCAGCAGACCAATTAATCAGTAAGCTAATCGACCGTACAAATGCTCTTGAGGCTATCTGTATCGACCTCTTAACTAAGACTGGTTATAACGATGCACAATCAAGAATAATCTTTGATGACTATCAAATTAAATATACCCAAAAAGCAATAGATAAACGTGAAGCTGAAGCGAAAGCTAAAACTTTAAAAGATAATTACAACACTGCTGTAGCTGAGTTCAAGGGAGTGGCTGAGTCAAAATACTGGACTCAAGTATTTATGAGCAAGAAAGCTTTAAGCAAGCATTTGGATACTATTTGGTCACAAGCTATTGAAGGCTTAGAGTTACCTGAGGGAGCTAAACGACCTCTCTATAAAGTCACTGAGCCGAGTATTGATATGCTTATAGAAAGACGTAAAGAGCTTATGCGTTCTATCGAAAGCAATAACAAGGCACTATTAGATGAGACTATCAAACACTGTGAACAATCAATAATTGATGTAACTAAAAGCCTAGAGAAGTACCGTGACTCTGAGATAGCAAAACTACGTAAAGATGTTGATAAAAGCCCTTCAGAACGAGATAAATCAATTAAAGAACTTGAAGATGATGTAGCACAGCGCATACGTAAAAACTTAGTTGAACAGAGGCGTCGTATTGCATCAACTAAGGTCTCGTTAGCTCGCCTTGAGTCAGACCAAGACCAACTTAAAGATGTCAATAAGATGCTAGGCAATGTTCTATCAGCAACTGAGTAACAAGACAATTTAATGTACTAAATAGCTTCTGTAAGATCGAATAAGACGACTTTAAAGGCCTCATAAGGCTCATCTATTGGTTGTCTTCGATAGGGCTTTACAGAAGCTTACATGAACTTACTTTAATAGAGGAATTAATAGTTATGAATGAAGATAATACACTAAAAATGATATACACAGATGGAGCTGCGCCTAACAATCAGGCTGGCTGTAAGCATGGTGGTATTGGTGTTGCTATTTATAGCTCTAACGGTGAGCTTATAGACACCTTTAAGTCACGAGTTGAGCCTGAAGATGGAAGCACTACAACCAATGTTCGTTGTGAAATGTTAGCACTAATTAAAGGACTAGAGCTTAGCAATGACTGTGATGTTATCCATACAGATAACCAAGTGATTAGCAAAGGCTACAACGAATGGCTTAACGGTTGGAAAGCTAAAAGTTGGAAGAATGCTAGTAAGAAGCCAGTAGCTAATAAGGACTTGTGGTTGCTTATTGATGCTCTCAAGCAGTCTAAGCCTAATGTTACCGTTAAGTGGGTACGAGGTCACGATGGTATTGAAGGCAATGAGCTTGCTGATAGCTTAGCGAGTGAAGCTGCTGCTTAACCACAAATTAAACTGACTCTCTGATTTAAGCAGAATACTTTTTATTTGGAGGAAATTAATTATGAACAAACAACTAACTGTAACATTCAACAACAAGACTATTGAACTACCTTTGACACCTTACGGCATGTATGACCTTAATGATTTGTGGAGAGCATTTATAGCGCCACATGACCTTAAAGGAAACAAACGGCCTAGTGAGTGGCGTAACAAGCAGAGAGATGAACTAAACATTACTGATGATGTGATGGTGACTAAATACGTAGTCAGTAAAGAACGAGTTAACTGGACTACTCTAGGCACAAAGAAAGGTCTTCTGTGTTATGCGGCTTGGCTTAACAGTGATTTATTAATGGCTGTAGTTGAGGCATTCGATAAGATGAACATTGAGTCAGTCACCTAGCCAATGGCGTAACAAGGCGAGACAACATTTAGAAGTGAATGCAATTTTCCCTCCACTTAATTCTGCAAATGTGCATAATAAGGCTGGACGTTACGGAGGCGCATTCGCAACACTCGAAGCACTCTAAACCTCACCAAACAAACACGTATAAAACGATCTGTACGATCTTCTGAGAAGACTTTAAGCCTGTCTCTAGGTTATCCCATCATTAAACAATAACACGATCTTATATCACCTCTCAGGAGGTCACTAATTAAATTATATTAATCAATAACAAGGAGGACTTTATGTCAATTCATTTCGATGAACTGTGCCCTACAACACAACAACAAGTAGCTCAACTATTAGAGCATGAAGAACATCTTGAAGAAGCTAACAATGAACGCGCAGTGACAGACATTAAGACAGCTCAAGGTAAACCAGTACAGTTTAAAGACATACAACCAGATACTTTGATTACTGTAAATGGTATCACTGGACAAGTAGACCACATGATTGAAGCTGGTTTAGTAAGTAAATCAATTTATGCTGATAACTTTGACGATTATCTAGAAGACGCTGACGCAATGTTTGAACCTGAAGAAGCTAATGAAGGCTACGATAACCCTGACGCTTATCTTATAGACGATGCTGAGACAATGAATACAGCAGCACAGATTGAAGACGTATTAGGTTCATCAGTTACGAGTAGCGTTGTATCAGATGTTTTAGCAGGGAATAGTTTACCTGTTGAAGCTCTCAATGATTTAAGTGAAAGTTATGGAGTATCACCTGAACGAGCTCAAAAAGAACTTGAAACACTTACTGATAGTCTTATGGGTAGTTTTGAAGATTATCTACATGACCAGCATAAAGACATTGATGTTGACCATTTATCTGAGTGGGTAGCTTACGCAGTTAATAGAGATTCTAAAATTAATCAGCTATATCAACAAGCTATAACTGGTGCGCTTAGTGGAGACTTAGGGTTTTCACAAGATTTAATACAGGAATATAGAAAGTTTTACAGGCTGTTTTAGTATCGTGAATCTGTGAACAAGGTTGTGAACGTTCACAATATTGAGTATATTTAAAGCTTATGAAGGACTGACTTGAAGTAACTGAGAGTGTTACTAAGTGGTTGATTCTGATTATCTTTGAGGCTTCTAAATTGGTCGGTATGGAGAGATTCGAACTCTCGACCCCTGCCACCCCATGACAGTGCGCTACCAAGCTGCGCCACATACCGATTTGTATGCAATAGTACGTGTATTTTTTTAAAAATCAATAAGCGATTGTTTGTTTGGGTGTTTATTACGCAAGAGACCTAAAAAGGCACTCTTGCGGTGTATTAATTGGCTAGTCTTTATTTAACCACTTTTTGATCGAGTCATACATCTCATCTCGTATTAATGGCTGAGCTTTTTTGTTAGGGTGTAAACTATCGTTTTGCATTAGCTCAGGTTGACCAGCAACATCGAGCATAAAAAAGTTCATTAAATGCGCATTTGTTTCTTCGCTAACGCGCGAAAAAGTGTCTGTAAACATTTTGCTGTAACGCGGACCGTAATTAGGGGGAATGTAAATCTCCATTAAGGCGGTCATCGCATTAGCTGCTTGGCTTTTTTGAATAAGAGACGTTAAGTTAGTTTGCATTTTTTTGACTGGAAAACCACGTAAACCGTCATTAGCACCTAGCTCAATAAGTACATGAGTGGGTTCGTATTGCTCAAGCAATGCATCTAAACGGCGTAGGGCTCCACCAGATGTTTCGCCACTAATACTGGCGTTGATAAGTTCAATGTCGGCTTGTTCGTCATCGTATTTATCTTGTAACAATTTTACCCAGCCTTCTTCTTGTCGAAGTCCGTAGGCTGCGCTTAAACTGTCACCGAGTATTAAAATCGTGTTGTCGGCTACTGCACTCAGCGGTTTGATAACTAAAAATAAAATGAATACTAAACGAAGGATTGAATGAGTCATATGTCAGCGCTTTCTCAATTAAATATAATTCAGGTTAATGGTTTGTCTAAAGTAGTCTCTACCTTTGAAGGTGAGCTGCCCATCCTCAGCGACATCAGCTTTAATGTCAAGCATGGCGAGTCTGTTGCTATTGTTGGCACGTCGGGCTCTGGTAAATCAACGTTACTCAGTTTATTAGCAGGGCTGGATACCGCAAGCAGCGGCGAAATATTTTTAGATGGCGAGCCATTACACAATTTAGATGAAGAAGAGCGTGCTGCACTGCGCGCGGCTAAAATTGGATTTGTGTTTCAATCGTTCATGTTAGTACAAAGCTTAACTGCACTAGAAAACGTTATGCTGCCAGCAGAGCTTGCTGGTGAAAGTGACGCAAAAGAGCAAGCAATTGCATTACTTGAAAAAGTAGGCTTGAGCCATCGAATTGACCATTACCCGTCGCAACTCTCTGGCGGTGAACAACAGCGTGTTGCTATTGCGCGAGCATTTATTGGTACGCCTAAAATATTGTTTGCTGATGAGCCTTCGGCTAATTTAGACAGCAAAAACGGTAAAATGATTGAGTCGTTATTATTTGATTTAAACACGCAACACGGCACTACGCTTATTTTGGTTACTCACGATGAAGGGCTTGCACAAAAATGTGAGCACATTATTCAAATAGAAGCGGGCTTACTGGTAAAAAGCCAAGTAGAGGACGTTGCTAATGTGGGTTAAGTTAGCGCTTAAGTTATTTTCGCGAGAATTTCGCCGTGGTGAGCTAACAGTTATAAGCGCAGCTATCGCCCTTGCTGTTTTAACCGTGCTTACACTGTCTATGGTTACTGAGCGAATAGGGCAAAGTATTGCGCAAAAAAGCAGTGCTTTTATTGCAGCAGACCGTGTACTTGCAAGCGATCATGTTCTCGACACTGCTTTTATTACTAAAGCACAGAGCCAAAATTTAAAAACGGCGCAAATGGTGTACTTCGACACTATGTTGTTTGCCGATGATGAAATGCAGTTTAGCTCAGTAAAAGCGGCATCTAATGCGTACCCGTTAAAAGGGCAGTTAAAAGTTAAGGATACCTTAACAGGTGAAACTAAGGTTGCTAATAGCGGACCAACGCCTGGTAATGTGTGGCTAAGTGAATCAGTATTTTACAGTTTAAATATTGATATAGGCGCGCAAGTAGAACTTGGCGCTGCATTATTTAATGTTTCAAAAGTTATTGTAGAAGAGCCCGATGCGCCATTTAATGTATTTTCGAGTAGCCGCCGCGTGCTTATTAATATTGACGATGTGGCAAAAACTGAAGTTGTGCAGCCAGGTAGTCGTGTTTATTATCGCCAACTTTATGCAGGTAGTGAGGCCGATATAAATAGCTTTTACGAGTGGCTTAAACCACAAATGAAAGAAAACCAACAATGGTACGGCGTTAAAGACCGTCAATCACCTATTTCAAATAGTTTAAACCGTGCAGAGAGCTTTTTATTACTTGCCGGCCTATTAGGTATTATTTTAGCCGCAGTGGCTATAGCCGTTTCAGCAAAACGTTATTGTGAACGCCAATACGATCCAGTAGCGATGATGAAAACGCTAGGCGGTAGCCGTTCAATGATCCGCAAAATATACATGCTCCATTTATTGCTTGTATGTGCAATGGCGGTAAGTATTGGATTGTTAATTGGTTATGGCTTGCAAGAAATAGCAACAAGTTACTTATCGAAAAGTATGGGCACAGAGCTACCTTTAGGTGGCTTTAAACCTTGGCTGGTGGCTATAAGCACTGGCGTAATTTGTGCCGTTATGTTTTCTATTAAACCGTTATTTGATTTATTTGATATTCCACCGCTTAGAGTGCTGCGCCGTAACTTAGGTGACAAGTTGGCAGTAAGTCGTGTGCATTTAGGCATGAGTGCGCTAACTGTGTTTTTATTAATGTGGTTATTTAGTAACAACATAAAAATAACGCTTATTTTGTTTGCCTCAACGCTTGCGCTAATTGGTGTGTTGTTTTTGATATCTAAATTAATATTTGGTGGCGGTCGAAAATTAGGGCTTAAGCCAGGTAACAGTTGGTCGCTTGCAATTGCATCTATTCAAAAGCGTGCAAATGTGAACGCGGTACAGTTAATTAGTTTTTCGTTAGCGATTAAATTACTGCTGTTTTTAGTGGTACTTAAAAACGACATGATATCTGATTGGCAGTCGCAACTTCCTGCCGATGCGCCTAATGCGTTTTTAGTTAATATTACGCAAAATGAGCTTGAGCCAATTAATGAATATTTAGCTCAAAAAGATATTCAAGTATCAGAGTTTTATCCCACTATTCGTGGGCGCGTAAATGCGGTGAATGGCGAGTTGGTAGCACGTTCAGTATCGCTGCAAGACAACGAGAAAAAAGACGAAGAAGCACGTGCAGGTATTGGCCGCGAGCTAAACCTTACATGGCTTAAAGATGTGCCTGACCAAAATGAAGTAACACAAGGCACGTGGTTTGGTGAAAATGCGATGGCTGAAGCCTCAGTAGAGGAGTCGATGCTTGAGCGTTTAGATGTTGAGATAGGCGATACGCTTACATTTTTAATTGGTTCGCAGTCGTTCGACGCTAAAATTACCAGTGTGCGCAAAGTTAATTGGGCCACGCTTAAACCTAACTTTTTTATTATTTTAAGCCCAGATGTACTTGCAGATTTTCCGGCGACGTATATTTCGTCGGTACGTATAAACCCAGATCAAAAGCGTGACTTTAGCCAGTTATTGCGTACTTACCCTACTATTACAGCGATTGATATTGACAACTTTGTTAAGCAAATACAAACAACTATTTCGCAAGTATCACTCGCCATTGGCTTTGTACTTGCAATTGTTGTGCTGTGTGGCGCGCTTGTACTTATATCGCAAGTGCAAGCTAGTTTAGGTGAGCGTATGCAAGAAATTGTCATACTGCGAACGCTTGGCGCTAAAAGCCGATTAATTAAAAACGCGACCTTGTACGAGTTTTTATTACTCGGCGGTTTAGCTGGCTTAGTTGCCGCATTTTTTAGTGATATAGCGCTTTTAATTGTGCAGCAACAAATGTTTGATTTGGCAGGTAAGTTACACCCGCATATATGGATTATTGGTCCGGTAGCTGGCGGCGTATTTGTGGCTGGTTTAGGCTATTTAATGATTGCCCGAACACTTAAACAAAATACCCAAGGATTAGTGCGTGCCCTAGGGTAAGCTTAAACTAACATGCTCCTTCAAATGCCCACCTAACACGTGGGCATTTTTGTTTTTCTTTGTACTGGTAATTTATACAGTGCTCTGGCATTATTAGCGTAATTTAAAAATAATAACAATGGAGTGCTGTTTGGCCATTATTTTAGGGATCGATCCTGGTTCACGTTTGACCGGATATGGCGTTGTTGCCCACCAAGGTTCTAAATTTACATACTTAGGCAGTGGTTGTATTAAGTTAGCCGATCATCCTTTTCCGGTTAGGCTTAAAATGATCTATCAAGGCATTACACAGCTTATTGAGCAGTTTTCGCCAGAAACCTTTGCCATTGAAAAAGTATTTATGGCGCACAACCCCGATTCTGCTTTAAAGCTTGGCCAAGCTAGAGGCGCGGCGATTGTTGGCGCTGCAATGGCCGACTTACCTGTATTTGAATACTCAGCTAGGCAAATTAAGCAAGCAGTAGTAGGTAACGGTGGCGCTGATAAAACTCAAGTGCAACACATGGTAAAAAATATTTTAAAACTACCAGGTACGCCACAGGCCGATGCAGCTGATGCACTCGCTATTGCGATTTGCCACGCTCACTCAGAACAAAATTTAATTAAACTAGCGGGTAGCGCAAGCAAAACCGTTAGAGGACGTTTAAGGAAATAACTATGATAGGCCGCTTAAATGGTATTTTAGTCGAAAAACAGCCACCAGAAATATTACTCGAAGTAAGTGGTGTCGGTTACGAAGTACAAATGCCAATGACCTGTTTTTACGATTTACCAAAAATTGGTGAAAACGTGATTGTTTACACCCACTTTGTAGTGCGTGAAGATGCTCAATTATTATTTGGTTTTAATAATAAAGTTGAACGCGCCTTGTTTAGAGAGCTATTAAAAGCAAATGGCGTTGGTCCAAAACTTGGCTTAGCTATTTTATCGGGCATGTCGGCAAAGCAATTTGTAAGCTGTGTAAATAACGAAGACTCAACGTCGCTAGTTAAATTACCGGGTGTAGGTAAAAAAACAGCCGAGCGTTTAGTACTCGAAATGAAAGACAGATTAAAAGATTGGGGTAATGATTTATTTACGCCATTTAGCGACAGCGCAGTAATAGAGCCAATGAGCGATGCGACAATAGCTAATAACGCAGCCGATGATGCCGTATCGGCACTGCTTGCATTAGGTTATAAATTGCCACAAGCTCAAAAAGCAGTAAAATCGATAAGCAAACCCGATATGTCTACTGAGGTTCTTATTAGAGAATCTTTAAAATCAATGTTGTGAGTAACCCATGATTGAAGCGGATCGCTTAATTGATGCGACTGAAAAAACAAATGAAGACTCTATAGATCGTGCAATAAGACCAAAACTTTTAGCCGACTACAGAGGCCAGCCTCATGTTAAGCAGCAAATGGAAATTTTTATTGAAGCTGCTCGAACCCGTGGTGAAGCGCTCGATCATTTATTAATATTTGGCCCACCAGGGCTTGGTAAAACCACGCTTGCAAATATCGTAGCCAACGAATTACACGTAAGTATTAAAACAACATCCGGCCCTGTACTTGAAAAAGCAGGTGATTTAGCTGCGTTACTTACTAATTTAGAAGAAGGCGATGTACTGTTTATTGATGAAATACATAGGCTAAGCCCGCAAGTTGAAGAAATACTGTATCCAGCAATGGAAGACTACCAGCTTGATATAATGATTGGTGAAGGCCCAGCTGCGCGTTCTATTAAATTAGACTTACCTGCATTTACGCTTATTGGTGCCACTACGCGAGCAGGCTCACTTACATCGCCACTACGTGACCGTTTTGGTATTGTGCAGCGATTAGAGTTTTACTCTGTAGAAGATTTGTCGCACATAGTAGGGCGCTCTGCACATTATCTTGGTTTAGAAATGTGTGACGACGGCGCAACCGAAATAGCACAACGTTCACGTGGTACACCACGTATTGCAAACCGTTTATTACGGCGTGTACGCGATTACACACAGGTAAAATCTGACGGCACAGTAAACGCCGAAGTAGCTAAGCAAGCGCTTGATATGATTGATGTAGATAAAAGTGGTTTTGATTATATGGATCGCAAATATTTACTCGCCATAATTGAAAAATTCATGGGCGGCCCAGTAGGACTCGACAATGTAGCTGCAGCTATTGGTGAAGAGCGTGAAACAATAGAAGATGTAATAGAGCCGTTTTTAATTCAGCAAGGGTTTATTCAGCGTACTCCGCGTGGGCGAATAGTGTCTGACAGTGCATATCATCACTTTGGTTTACTTCCTAAAAAAGACTAGCCTCATCATATACATTGCTTGCTGTGGTTTATTGCGCAGCAGGTAATTGACTTAGTATCCCTTTCTTTCAAATATTTATACGGCTGGTATTTTACCCAAAACCTCAGCACACTGTTGCAAATGTTATTTCAAAATACTTATACGCTTTATAGTTAACTGTTAATTCACAGGGCGTTAAGACTCGCGAAGCTATCCTGCGTACCATTCAAACTAGTAACCGAATTACTTATTGTAAAATAGGTAGAGCAATTATTAGTTTATAAATAATACCAATCTGCTTATATATGGGGTCTACTTAACGTTAAGAAAATTACGCTAGAACTAGGCAAAAGTTTTTGTATCTAGTTGTTCTAAATAAAAAATTTTTAACGACGTTATAGTGCAATTTAATTCGTTAAATTGATCAAAGATTTATGCAGGTTGGTATAAAATATGTAGCGCACTAAATTGTAGGCAAAAAAAAGCCCGCAAAAAATGCGGGCAAACAACAAGTTGAAGGAAGTAATCCAGGGAACTACGTTTTACTGAATTTGGTTTTATCCAGAAAGAGTAAAACAATGTAATACGATAAAATATCCTATTACTAAGAACTTGGCTTAATGAAACTATCTCATTCGGTGCGCTAGTTCGGTATGGGAGAATAATACGTAAGATCATCTTTTTGTTCAAACTAGAAAATTTGTATTTTCAGATTAGAAAAACTAATTCGGTGAATTTTATTGTTGTTTGAATCTTGCGCGTTAATTAATCGTTAAATTTATAAGTTAATGAAATTTCTAGCTTAAGTAATTTCTTTTGATGTGGCTCGGTATTAGTTTTACTGTTACGTGAAGGTAAGGCTTATAGGTTTTGAGTGTTTATGCTCTTATTTTGAATAAACGGCGCATTTTATGACGTTTTACTTATATATTTACGCATATTTATAATTAGTGAGCTTAGGGTCTGTTGATCTTTGCTGATTGAAATTTGTTCAATCTAGGGGCTATTTAATCGCGGCGCGAGATTTGTAACCTAGTGGGCTAAGTAAAAACCGAGCAACAAAGAGTAAATAGCCCCTAGGAAGAACCTTTGGGCAGCGCCTGTTTGGCATTAATGCTACGTTATCGCCTATTTATGGGGAATAACCACACCGCATAGGCTCTGCCTTGCATAAATACCAAACAGACTGCTGTAAATTTAACCTTGAAAGATCAACAGACCCTAGTTAAAAGATTAAATAAAATACTGAGGCAAAGGGAAATGCCAACTAAAGCTGTTTTTTAACGTTTTTTGTTGCCTATTCATAGCAATACCGTTGTCAGCTTGAAATGGACTAGATACACTAGATGCAACTTTTGACCGTATAAACGGTCATATTTACACAAATTAACCAATTTGCCGTATTTTGAAATTACTTAGGAGTTTAACGTGGGATCAGGGCTTAATTTTTTAGACCTAATTTTAGAAGCAAGCTTGCTTGTTCAGTTAGTGATGTTAGGGCTAGTTGCCATGTCTGTAATGTCGTGGACAATTATATTTCAGCGTAAAAAAGCAATATCAGATGCACTATCAAATGCTAAGAAATTTGAGCAAAAATTTTGGTCTGGTATTGATCTAAGTAAATTGTATAACGAAATATCGTCACGCAGCGGTCAGTCTCAAGGTATTGAAGCCTTATTTACTTCAGGCTTTAAGGAGTTTGCTCGTCATAAAAAGAATACATTTCAAAGTGCGAGTATTGTTATGGAAGGGACGCATCGTTCTATGCGTGTTGCGCTTTCTCGTGAAATTGAAAAAATTGAATCTAGCTTATCGTTTTTAGCAACGGTAGGTTCTATTAGTCCGTACATCGGTTTGTTTGGTACAGTGTGGGGTATTATGAATGCCTTTATTGCACTAGGTGAAGTTAAGCAAGCTACATTACAAATGGTAGCACCCGGTATAGCAGAGGCACTTATTGCGACTGCTATGGGTTTATTCGCGGCAATTCCGGCCGTTATTGCTTATAACCGCTTTTCAAACAGTGTTGAAAAGCTTGAGTCTCACTATATTAACTTTATGGAAGAGTTTGCTAATATTTTACACCGTCAAGCAGCTACACAAATAGAGGCACAAGCGAATGTATCAGCGTAAAAAGCGCCGTCCGGTCGCAGAAATTAATGTAGTACCTTACATTGATGTAATGTTGGTATTACTTATTATATTTATGGCAACAGCACCGCTTATTACACACGGTGTAAAAGTTGATTTACCTAAAATGGAAGAGTCTGATTTAGTTGATACTAAAGATACTCCGCCCATTATTGCTTCAATTGATGCAGAGGGTAAATATTATGTAAGCGTAGGTACTGATCCTGAAGAGCCTATGGAAGCACTTGATGTTGCTGCGGTTATAAAATTACAGTTAATGAAAAACCCTGACGTGCCAGTTATGATTAAAGGCTCGGGTAAGGTGTCGTATCAAGAAGTATTATTACTAATGGATTTTTTGAAAAATGCAGGCGTACCATCAGTAGGATTAATGACTGAATCCTTTGAGGGGAAGTAGCTGTATGAATAGTTCAGTAGTAAAATCGATAGTACTTCATTTAGGAATTGGTGGTTTTTTGTATGCGTCTGCAAACATTCATCCGCCAGCACCTAAAGTAATGGAAGTAACGCTTAATTCGGCTATACCTACGCCAGATAAAGCAGTGTCAGCCGTTACAGTTGATCAAAAACAAGTTGAGCAAAAAATTGCTGAACTTCAAAAGAAAGAAAAAGATAAAAAAAGTGCTGAAGACAAACGTATCCGCGATTTAGAACGCAGAGCGGCCAATGCACGTAAGCAACGCGAATCTGAATCTAGGCATATTAAAAAGCTAGAGCAAGAACGTAAAGCTAAAGAAAAAGAAACAGCCGAGGCGCAAGCACAAGCTAAAAAAGCACGTGCCATTGAGCAAAAAGAGCGCGCTAAAGCTAAGCAAGCTGAAAAGCAAAAGCAAGAAGCTGAAAGTGCAGCAAAAGCTGCTGCTGATAAGCGTAAAACCGAAGAAGACGCACTTAAAAAAGCAGAAGCTGAACGTAAAAAACGTGAAGAAGAAGCAAAAGAGCGTGCAGCCGAGGCCGAACGTAAACGCCAGCAAGCAATGCAAGAGCAAATGTTACAAGAGCAACTTGCCAAAGAGCAGGCTGCCCGTAGTAAAATACGTCAACAACAAGTGGTAAGCGAAGTTGATAAGTACCGTGCATTAATTATGGCGCGTATTCAGCAAAACTTATTGATTGATGAAAAAATGAAAAACCAACAGTGCCGAGTAAATATTCGTTTAGGTTTTAATGGTTTAGTAACGCAAGTTAAATCATTAGGTGGCGATAAGTTGGTATGTGAAGCTGCATTAAGAGCAGTGCGCATGGCCGACACATTACCGGTATCTAAAGATAAAGACGTATTCGAACAACTTAAGAATATTAATTTAACAATCAAGCCAGAATTTTAAAGGAATGATATGTTCAACAAAATAAAAATAGCCTGTTTAGTTTTACTGTTTGGGTTTGTGGGTGTTGCTAATGCAGCACTTGAAATTGTAATAACTGAGGGTGTAGATGGTGCAAGGCCCATTGCTATAGTACCTTTTAAGTACCAAGGTGTTGGCCCAATCCCTGAAAAATTAAGCAGTGTTATTGCTGCCGATTTAATGCGCAGTGGTAAATTTAAACCTGTAGATGTAGCGCAGATGCCACAACAGCCAACCAAAGATAGCGAAATTGATTACGCATCTTGGGTTAATAAAGGTGTGGAAGCGATATTAGTGGGCGAAGTTGAGCAGCAAACTGATGGGCGTTACTTAGTGCGTTATGAGTTAGTTGACGTGATCCGCGGCCAAATTACCGGTGGCAACACACAAATGATGAGTAATGGTAAGCTAGTTAAAAGCCAAGATCATATTTTGGAAGCGCGTGAAAGTGTTATTGGTGAAAGTGGTTTTCGCCGTTACTCTCATCGAATCAGTGACGTTATTTATGAAAGATTGACTGGTGAAAAAGGCGCATTTTTAACTAAAATTGCCTATGTAATAGTACGTGATAATGATGATAAGCCTTATCAGTTAGTTGTTGCAGACTATGACGGGTTTAATGAGCAAGTATTACTTCGCTCAAAAGAGCCTTTAATGTCGCCAGCGTGGTCACCAGATGGTACTAAGTTAGCGTATGTAACGTTTGAAAACCGTCAAAGCCAAATTTACATTCAAGATATATACACAGGTAAACGCGAAATAATAGCAAGCTACCGTGGTATTAATGGTGCACCGCAGTTTTCGCCAGATGGTAAAAAGCTATTGTTAGTGCTTTCTAAGGACAAGACGGGTGCAACAGAAGTTTACATGCTTGACCTAGCTACACGTAAAGAAACACGCTTAACAAATCACCGTAGCATAGATACTGAGCCATCTTGGCACCCTAATGGTCAAGATATTGTGTTTACATCTGAAAGGGGTGGTAATGCTCAGATTTATAAGTTAAATTTAAAAACAGGTAGGTCACAACGACTCACCTTTGATGGTGATATGAATCTTGCTGGTTCAATAACACCAGATGGAAAAGAATTAGTGATGGTTAACCGTACCAACGGGCAGTACCATCTTGCTAAGAAAGAGCTGGCTACAGGCGCGTTCCAAGTATTAACGAGAACACGCCTAGATGAATCACCGAGCATAGCGCCAAATGGTTCGATGATTATATATAGCACGCTTCATAATAATAAACAGGTACTTGCGCTAGTATCGATGGACGGCCGCTTTAAGGCACGGTTACCTGTGCTAGACGGACAAGTAAAGGCACCAGCTTGGTCGCCATACTTACAGTAATATTACTGGTTTACTCAAAATAGGAATCTACTCAATGCAACTTAACAAAATACTTAAAGGCCTGCTAATTGCTGTGCCAGTAATGACATTAGCAGCTTGTAGCTCATCTTCAGATATTGATGAAGGTGCTGCAAATCAATCAAATCAAGGCGTTGTTGAGCAATCAACTAACACTGATACAGTTGAAGTAGCTACAATCTCTCCTGAGCAACAAGCAGAAGAGCAACTTCGTCAAAAGTACGAAGCACTTCGTCAAGAGCAAGTAATCTACTTTGATTTTGATACTGCGACAGTTGAAAGCAAGTACGCAGACTTACTTCGTGCACATGCTGAGTTTTTAGTTCAAAACTCATCAGTTAAAGTACTAATTGAAGGCCATGCAGATGAGCGCGGTACTCCAGAGTACAATATTGCACTAGGTGAGCACCGTGGCCAAGCAGTTGAAAAATACTTATTAAGCTTAGGTGTTTCAGCTAGCCAAATGTCAGTGGTAAGCTACGGTGAAGAGAAGCCAATGGTTAAGTCTCGCACTGAATCAGCTTTCGCTAAAAACCGCCGTGCGGTACTAGTTTACTAAGATAAGAGATATTATGAAGCCGAAAATTATTTTGGCAGCCATGATATTGAGCGGGAGCACCCAGTTAATGGCTGCTCCCGCTCCTGTTTCAGAAGCTGCGAGTTCACAATCAAGTATTGAGAAGCGATTAGCGTCGCTTGAGAATATGATGCAACAGCGTAACTTTTTGCAAGTGGAGTTACAGCAACAGCTTAACTTGTTACAAGACGAAGTAAGCCAAATTCGAGGTGTAACCGAAGAGCAAAGCTACAAGCTTGAAAAAGTACTGCAGCGTCAGCGTGAGTTGTATCAAGAAATTGAAAACCGCGTGAGCCAGGCTTATACACAGCCAGCAGCAGCTCCCGCAACTGATTACACGCAACAAAGCAATGCACAGACCTATAGCAGTGACTTATCTGAAAACGAAGCCTATGAGCGCGCTGTTGCGTTAATAATGAAAGATAAACGCTATGACCAAGCGATTCCTGAATTTCAAACGTTTTTAACTACCTACCCAAACTCTGTATATGCGTCTAATGCGCATTATTGGTTAGGGCAGTTGCTTACTATTAAAAATGATGGTGTAAAAGCAGTAGAGCACTTTAAAGTCGTTGTGAACGAATTTCCAAATTCTAATAAACGTCCAGATGCAATGCTAAAGTTAGGCACACTTTTACAAGATCAAGGTTCAGCGGCGCAAGCACAAAAAATATTGAGCGATCTTATCAATCAATACCCAAGTACAACCGCTGCAAAACTAGCAACTGATCGTTTAGGAAACTAAAGTTCACTAGCGATTAAATTTCTAGTTAGGGCGAGCAAACTACATGGAAACTCTCGAAGAATCTTGGATTTGCATGTAGTTTGAGCACAAACGGTTTAATTTTGTGCATCTAGACATAAAAACTTAAAAAAAGAGACAATTTCGGTTGCACTCATTTTATAAATAAGTATTATAAGCGCCCGCAGCAAACGAATGGTTACCCCACTCGAAATGCGACAAAAAGAGCGGGTTATTAGCTCAGTTGGTAGAGCAGTTGACTTTTAATCAATTGGTCGATGGTTCAAATCCATCATAACCCACCATTCTTTGAATGGTCTTTTATCGGCGGATTTACGTAGAATACTAAGTTGTTATAAAACGCAACGTCAGAGCGGGTCATTAGCTCAGTTGGTAGAGCAGTTGACTTTTAATCAATTGGTCGATGGTTCAAATCCATCATGACCCACCATTCTTTATTCCTTGTGAATAGTGTGTGGCATCAATCGGCGGATTTACGCAGGCTTTAACTTAGAAATAAGTTAGCAACTGGAACGGGTTATTAGCTCAGTTGGTAGAGCAGTTGACTTTTAATCAATTGGTCGATGGTTCAAATCCATCATAACCCACCATTCTTTATTCCTTTGAATAGTGATTGGTTCCAATCGACGGATTTACGTAAAGTAGTAAGTTGCATTTAAACGCAACAATAGAGCGGGTTATTAGCTCAGTTGGTAGAGCAGTTGACTTTTAATCAATTGGTCGATGGTTCAAATCCATCATAACCCACCATTCTTTATTCCTTGTGAATAGTGTTTGGCATCAATCGGCGGATTTACGTAAGCTTCATTCATAATTGAATAAGTGCATAGAGCGGGTTATTAGCTCAGTTGGTAGAGCAGTTGACTTTTAATCAATTGGTCGATGGTTCAAATCCATCATAACCCACCATTCTATGAAAAGTTATATAAGAGCGGGTCATTAGCTCAGTTGGTAGAGCAGTTGACTTTTAATCAATTGGTCGATGGTTCAAATCCATCATGACCCACCATTCTTTATTCTTATGAATAGTGTTTGGTATCAATCGGCGGATTTACGTAAGCTTCATTCATAATTGAATAAGCGCATAGATTGGGTTATTAGCTCAGTTGGTAGAGCAGTTGACTTTTAATCAATTGGTCGATGGTTCAAATCCATCATAACCCACCATTCTATGAAAGTTTTAATCGGCGGATTTACGCAGCTTTTTACAAAGCAGATTTATATAAGAGCGGGTCATTAGCTCAGTTGGTAGAGCAGTTGACTTTTAATCAATTGGTCGATGGTTCAAATCCATCATGACCCACCACCCTCTAATACTTTCCTTTATATTCTTTTTTAAATTCCTATTCTAATTTTTATAAACAGCTTTACTAGTTTGCTGTTATTTGTGTTTATATTCTCGTATAATTCGCCCTAATTAATGCACTGTAGATAAGTGGTCGAGAACATGAGTCTAGCTCAAACTATTATGCCTGAAGGTTATATTTTCCCCCCTAAGCCAGCACCGTTAACAAATGACGAGCAAGGCGAATATAAAGCGCGTATAAAACAATTACTAAAAGATAAAAATGCAGTACTTGTTGCACATTATTATACCGATCCTGAAATTCAAGCACTTGCAGAAGAAACCGGCGGCTGCGTTGCCGATTCGCTAGAAATGGCGCGTTTTGGTGCACGTCACGATGCAGATATGATCATCGTCGCGGGCGTGAAATTTATGGGCGAAACAGCCAAAATTTTAACGCCAAATAAAACGGTTGTTATGCCAACGCTTGAAGCGACGTGTTCGCTAGATATTGGTTGCCCGATAGACGAGTTCTCAGCGTTTTGTGATGAGCACCCTGACCGTAAAGTGGTTGTGTATGCAAACACCTCTACCGCAGTTAAGGCGCGTGCAGATTGGATTGTAACCTCATCATGTGCACTTGAAATAGTAGAGCACCTTGATGAGCAAGGCGAAAAAATCATTTGGGGCCCAGATAAGCACCTTGGTAGTTATATTCAAAAAAATACCGGTGCTGATATGCTTATGTGGAATGGCGCATGTATTGTACATGACGAATTTAAAACTAAAGCCTTAAAAGATATGAAGGCGCTACACCCAGATGCAGGCGTATTAGTTCATCCTGAGTCACCAGCAGAAATTGTTGCACTTGCCGATTCGGTTGGATCTACGAGCCAATTAATTAAAGCTGCGCAAACAATGGACAATAAAAAGTTTATTGTAGCAACCGATCGCGGCATCTTTTATAAAATGCAGCAACTATGTCCAGATAAAGAGTTTTTTGCGGCTCCAACGGCAGGTGAGGGCGCTTCATGTAAAAGTTGCGCACATTGCCCTTGGATGGCAATGAATGGCTTAAAAGCGATTGAGGAAGCCCTCATAAGCCCTAAAGGTAAAGAAGTATTCGTTGATATGGATTTACGCGAAGGCGCACTTAAGTCGCTTAATCGCATGCTTGAATTTACTGCGAGCATGGCTAAGTAATTTTAAAAGTATAAATTAAAACGGTTAGGTCTTAGATTTAGCCGTTTTTTGTGCCTATAGATAAGCTATTGCTTGATAAGTAAGCATTTAAAGGCTCATATTTAAAAATGCCTTGCACCTTAAGGGTCTATTTCATACTATAGCGCGCTGTTGCATTACACAATTGCAGCACTGTGGAGGGATGGCTGAGTGGCTGAAGGCGCACGCCTGGAAAGTGTGTTTAGGTTTATCCCTAACGAGGGTTCGAATCCCTCTCCCTCCACCATTATTCTTAGAGCCCAGTTACTAATATCGAAAGGTATTAGTAACTGGGTTTTTTAATGCCTTCGCAATGACTAACTATTAACTAAATAGAGTGTTGATAACATGCCGACAAGCTCATGTTTTTCAATTGGCTTTGAAACGTAACCATCAAATAACTGCCTGTATATTTCTTTTTGCTCTGTAAAAACATTAGCGGTTAACGCGATAACAATTTGTTCGTTATTAAGCGCCTTAATTTTTTTACATGCCTGAAGACCATCCATTTTAGGCATTTGAATGTCCATAAAAATAATGTCTGGCTTGTGTGACTCGTATAATGAGATTGCTTCTAAACCATTGTTAGCAATAATAATGGTGGCTTTTGTAGGCTCAAGCATCGCAGATGCAACAAGCTGATTTATTTTATTATCTTCAGCTAATAAAATAGTTTTTCCAGATAGGTCAGGAAGCTCAACATTTTTTGTTATTAATGTGCTTTCATCAATCTGTGCTTGTTTTAATGGTAAGTACACATAAAACTGACTACCTGAATCTAATTGGCTTGTTACTTTAATTTCGCCATTCATTAAACCTATTAATGATTTAGTAATAGGTAAACCAAGACCTGTACCGCCATATTCACGCGTAGTTGATTGCTCTGCTTGTTCAAAGCGCTCAAACAATCGCTCTATAGCCTGCTCAGAAATTCCAATTCCGGTGTCTGATATACAACAACATATTTTGTTTTCGTCGGTTAGCCTAAACGTTACTGTAACGCCACCTTGCGAGGTAAACTTAATCGCATTAGATATTAGGTTTAAAAATATCTGTCTGAGTCTAACGGGGTCGCCTACCCAATACTTATGCTCAATATTAATTATAAATTTGAGATATATATTTTTATCACTGGCTTGCAGGCCAAGATCAGACTCTAAGTGGTGAATAAGTTCAAAAAGGTCGAATGATTTATATTCTAATGAAAGCTTCCCAGCTTCAATTTTAGAAAAGTCGAGGATATCATTAATAATAGTGGTGAGTGAGCGGGTCGAATAAAGTGATTTTTTTAAATACTCTTTTGATTTTTCATTCAATGGCTGCTCTTGCAGTAACTGTAATGTACCTAGTATGCCGTTCATAGGTGTGCGTATTTCGTGACTCATATTTGCTAAAAATTCAGATTTAGCTTGTGATGCCTGTTCAGCTAATTCTTTAGCATGTCCGAGAGCTTGTTCGTGATTAATTTGTTCGGTCAAATCGTATGCTACACCCAAATAGCCAACAATTTCATTTTCGTTATTTAATAAAGAGGTGACACTTATATTAACTTGTATGTGCTCGCCTGTAGAAGAAATGTATGTCCACTGATTGATATCAGGCTCTGTAGCCGTTGCTTTTAAGATAAACACTTCAAAACCAGGGAAAACAGGTTCATTTAACTCTGCACTAAGCTGTTTGGCTTTTTTTATAATTTCTTCTTTTAAATGAAAAATACCCGGATTTTCAATTCCAATAACGTCTTGCGCTTTATAGCCTAATAACTTTTCAGAGGCGGGATTAAACAAAGTAATTAAGCCATTTATGTCGGTCGCAATAATAGAGTAACTGGCACTGTTTAAAATACTTTGTTGAAGCATACTTATATCGGCAATTTCTTTAGTACGTAATTTTACTTCTTTTTCTAATTTTAAATTTGTTTGCTGCAGCATATGCTTATTTTGTTTAGCTTTGATAATTCTTCGCTGTGTTCTTTGTGCTCTACGATAAAAAAACAGCTGAATTATTAAAGTTATAAACATACAAATAAGGGTATAAAAAACACCATTGACAATAGCTTGATATTTACTCGGTAAGTGTAGTGATTCAATAAATGTGTCTGAAGCACTAAGTGTGATTTCCCATGTTCTTCCCATCACTTTAATTACTTTATTTAACTGATAATCAGCCGTGTTGCTTTTAATGCCGTAGCTAAAAAAGTCAGTTTTAACGTTGTTACTTATGTCGCTAATGACTAACTTATTTTCATCAGCTTGGGAAAGAGAGTCTAAAATATTGTTTATTAATAAAGGGGAGTAAGTCCATCCAATTAATTGCTCTAAACGCTGGATTTTATCAGTTGGAATAATAATATTTTTATAAACTGGTAGTAAAATTAAAAAGCCTTGTTTCGATTTGTTATCCGCTTGGATTAAAGTAATAGGCGCTGATAATTGAACTTGGTTATTAATTGCAGAGTTTAATGCTGCTTTTTTACGTGTACTTTCCGATGCAATATCGAGTCCTAGAGCCCGTGAATTACTTTGCTCAGGAAATATATACTGAATAATAAAGTGCTCATCACTTTCGTTAGCTAGTTTATTTAGTTTGAATATTTGGTTAGGTCGATCGGATTTTGCAGTTTTTAAGAATTGAGCTAAGTTTTCGGCATTCACTTTTCTTATAAAGCCAATACCATTTGCTCCAGGGAATTCTTGGGCGTAATTGCGACTGTTAGAGTAATTGGAAATTGTTTGGTAGCTTAAATTATTAACGCCAATGCCGTGTATAAATCCTTTTAAACCGTATAGCCCATATTTATATAAGTCGAATCTGCTAGTAACGCCTGTTGAGAGTGAAGAAAGGCGGTTGTTGAGGGCTTCATTTATTTTGTTACTAACAGCATCTTGATGTGCAGCGTGGGCAAAGTAAGTTAATACAATACCACTGATGAAAAAAATAGCATGAGTAAGCACCGAGATTAATAACCTTTTACTAACCGGTCGTCCTGAAAACATTAACTCATCCTTTATTATTAATATACTGAACGTATATCTGTTTTATCATCGAAATAAATATAGCACTTATTATTCAGGATACAACTTTGTTATTAATTAGAATATATATATTTTATAAAGGTTTAGAGTAGATGTAATATAAAAAGTTGATTTTACTCACCAAGATAAGATGAACATGTATATAAATATAATAATTTTTATGTTCTTTGCTACTTTATAGCGAACAACAAAAGTATTAGCTAAAGGTGCTGATTTTTATATTTATCGATTTTTTAGTGAATATTAGGTGCTCAAAAAACAACGGATAGCTTTTAGTTTTTGCTTATAACTTTACTTTGGTAAGTTTAAATAAAGTAAAATTTAACCAATATTATGACGCTTTTAAAGGGAACTATCGGTATAGGTACGAGCGAGCAAGAGACGATGCTCACCTTACTTTTATAATTCATCCGAAACAAAACAAACAGTTAATATTTTATAATATGAAAATTAAAACATTAAAAACTTATATTGTTCTATATTTTAGTAGCGTGAAAGAAAACGTGATTACTTAAAATGTAATTACCTTATGACATGTTTACCGTGTAGGTCGAAAAAATACACGCTGCTATGCACTGCACAGTTAAAACTTAAACAAAACAAGGTAACGGAGATAACTATGGCTCACCGAGTATCTAAATTACTTGCGGCAACAGGCGCAGTATTAACATGTATTTCTATTCCTTCGTATGCCGCTGTTAATGGGCTGACAGAACAAGATGAATTTAATATAAAACTTAGATCAATTTATTTTGACCGTGACTACGATAACGACGCAAGTGACGATTCAACTTTTGCTCAAGGTATAGAGCTCAATTACACATCGGGTTATATAAACGATTTAGTGAGTGTGGGTGTATCGACTTACACCGTGATGGATATTAATTCTACGGGTTCAGCCGCAGGTAATATTTTGCCAGCAGGTAATGAGAGCGGTGGAGTTGACGATAGCTTTTCTAAATTTGGACAATATTTTTTAGATTTTAAATTGGGCAACAACGGTCACGTTAAAGTAGGTGGGCAAAAAACCAAAAGTATGTTGCTTAAAAGCTCTGGGAGTCGGGCTATTCCTAATACTTTTAGAGGCGTTTTTGGCGATTACAAAATTGGTAACACTAAATTATACGGTTACGTTTACGATAAATGGAGCCGTCGACACGATGATAGATGGGAAGACTTTTCTACCGATCAATCGGCAACTGGTGCTATTAGCGTAATTTGGGGCGTAGGTGCTACGCATAAAAAAGACAATCTAATATTAGAGGCTGAATATTTAAATTCGCACAATTATTTAAGTAAAATCGGATTAAAAATCAGTTACGACATTAAGCTTGAGCAAAGTAAGTTAACCCTTTCAACTGGCATATTTACCTCACAAGATGATGGTGATTTATTTGTAACAGGCGCAGAGGGCGGAGATTTAGATGATGAAGATACATCTGGTGCATTAACAGGTTTAACTAAAAGTGAAAACGATGGATTTGCCTATTACCTAGATGCTGATTGGAAAAAAGATATTTGGAGTGTAGGTGCGGCATTTACTAAAGTAAGTGATGCTTGGATTGAAGATAATTTCAGTGGCGACCATGGTACAAACCCATTTCCAACTCGCTCATTAATTGGTGCCGATTTAACAAATCAAAACGAGGCAACGTGGCAGGCACGTTTAGGAATTGATTTGAAAGCAGTATCGCCTGGCTTAACAACTAAATTTTACTACACAGACGGCAGCGATGCTGAAAACTCTGCATTGGGTAAGTTAGGTGGTACAGCCGACGAAAAATATTGGGCTGTAGATACTCGCTATAAAGTTGAGAAAATAAAAGGCTTAAGTTTGCGCTGGTTATTTGTAGATTATACAACCGAAAAATCAGGCAGTGTTGATGGTGTTAAAGGCGATAGAGCTGACCATCGAGTTTATGTAGATTACACTATTAAATTTTAACATGACTTTTAATAAGCCAATGCAAATTTTATGCATTGGTTTTGTTTCCTTTTTTAATTACCTCTATGATAAAACTAACAAATCAATAATAAAAATTAAGCTAATATATGTTTTCTCTTCAACAGTGGCAATCACAGGGTCAATTTACTCAAATTAGTGGCCATCAAATTTTTACTAAAACAGCTGGTGATATAACTAAGCCTGCGCTGCTTTTAATACATGGCTTTCCAAGTGCTAGTTGGGACTGGGAAGGTATGTGGCAAACCCTTAGTGAACATTATTTTGTAATTACACTCGATATGCTAGGTTTTGGTTTGTCAGATAAACCTAAAAATGCAGGCTATAAAATTACTGAACAAGCCGACTTATATACTCAATTTTTAAAAACGTTAAATATTAATGATATACATATTTTAGCTCATGACTATGGCGATACTGTGGCTCAAGAGTTATTAGCAAGGCAAGTCGTTAGCCAAAGTGACTTTAAAATAAACAGTGTGTGCTTTTTAAATGGTGGGTTATTTCCTGAGGTGCATAAACCCTTATTTATACAAAAGCTTTTACTTTCAAAGCTAGGTTGGATAGTGCCAAAATTAATGAATAAACAAAAATTTGCCAATAATTTAGTTACTATTTTTAGTAAAAGTACACCGCCCTCAAAACAAGTGGTAGACACACTTTGGGAGTTGCTAATTTATAAAGATGGCTTAGCCGTTATGCCTAAACTCATTAGTTATATAAAGCAGAGGCAGCAAAACAGAGAACGCTGGGTTGGTGCCATCATAAATAGCAATATACCACTTACGTTTATAGCAGGCGCAGAAGACCCCATCTCTGGTAAGCATATGATTGAGCATTATAAAAAGCTTATTCCCAATGCGCGCGTACAAGAGTTTGTAGAGCTTGGGCATTATCCGCAAGTAGAAAATCCAGATGCAATTACACAGGCTTATTTGAATTTTAGATATTGCCAATAAAAACGCGGCTACTAAATTAAGTGCCGCGTTTATAAATTTTAGAACTCTGAGTATTTAGGCTTTGAACCTTAATATTTTTGCTTTGGCGCTTTTAATTGTTTTTCAAACTCATCTGAAAACAATATCGTGCCATCATCTTCCTCTGTAGGGAAGGCAGCAATAAGTAAGTCATCTTCCTCAAGGCCTGGTGTCCAGCGACTAAACCAGTCAGCAAGTGGGATTGCTTTAGCGCTGCAGCCAGCCCATTCTCCAGTTGCCCATGCTTCTGCAAATTCACGAGTTGGCCAAACAGGAACACAGTCGTCATCTTCGTTGGCAAGCATAACGCAGCCATCATCATCGTTTAAAATCCATACTTGCTTGAACTGTTGTACGGTTTCGAACATATAGGCTAAGCGCTTTTTTGCTCCAAGTCCTAAAATTACTGCTTGTTCTTCGCTTAAATTTGGCGTTGTCATAATTAGCTCACTCTTAATTACTATTGATATTAATATATCTAAATTATATGCACACAAGTATATCGAGTTATATGACAGAGTGTTGAAAAGTTGCTATTTAATTTCAGCAATGCAGATCTAATTTGTACATTGACCAGTATAAGTCCTCACTAATTTGAGCGATCATTCAAAATAAGCTTGAATGTTTGTAAAAAGGCCACATTGTAGTAAGCATATACTTAATGAAGGATTGAAAAATGACTACTGATCTACTTGCTCCGTTTAAACTAAATAACACGATTGAGCTTAAAAACCGCGTACTTATGGCACCATTAACGCGTTGTATGGCTGATGATAACTTAGTGCCAACACAAGATATGGTTGAATATTATGCTCGCCGCGCCGAAACCGGTTTAATTATTAGCGAAGCAACTATTATTCGTCCAGACGGACAAGGTTACCCAAATACACCCGGTTTATTTACCAGTGAGCAAATTCAAGGTTGGAAAAAAGTAACAGACGCAGTGCACGCTAATGGCGGCAAAATGTTTGCACAACTTTGGCATGTTGGCCGTGTTGCACACCCTCACTTTTTTGATGGCGATGTACTGGCACCATCGGCAATTGGCGTTGAAGGCTCTGTACCTCGTATGCGTGAGCTTACTTACATTACGCCAAAAGCAGCCACAACCGATGATATTAAATCTCTAGTTGCTGATTTCGCAAAGGCCGCAGAAAATGCTATTGAAGCAGGTTTTGATGGGGTAGAAATTCATGGCGCTAACGGTTATTTAATTGACCAGTTTTTACATTATGCTGCAAATACACGCAGCGACGAATACGGCCAAACGCCTGAGAATATGTCGCGTTTTGCACTAGAAGTAACCGATGCGGTTATTGCTGCTGTAGGCAGTGATCGTACTGCACTTAGATTAACACCGGGTGCTTACTTTAATATGAGCGAAGATAGCCGCGATAAAGCGGTATTTGACTACTTATTAACAGAACTTGAAAGCAGAGAATTAGCGTACTTACACGGCGGTATTTTTGATGACAGCATGCGCTTTGACTCGCTTGAAGGCAAAAGCATCTCTGAATTTTTACGTGCAGGCTACAAAGGTACATTAGTAGGTGTAGGTAGTTATAGTTTTGAGTCAGCAAAAGAGGCTATTAACGATGCAAAGTTTGACTTAATCGCTATTGGTCGTCCACTTATTGCAAATCCAGATTATATTAGCAAGGTTGCAAACGGTGAAGAGTTAGTACCGTACAGCGATGAAATGCTAGCTGAATTAAAATAACAGCTAATTATTATATTTAGTTATTAAGAAATAGTTATTAAGACACCCGAGGCTAAACCTTTGGGTGTCTTTTTTTGTACATATTCCCGCCATAAATCTTCCATATTTGTTTAATTTTTATGTAAATAAAGTTCATCCTCGTTGTCATATTTAAAATTCATACTGTCCGCGTTTTCATATTTCATAATTAAAATCAAACGGGACAACAATGTACGCTTTAAAAAACAAATCGCTTTTGAGCATGGCAATTGCCATGGCGGTATCAACATCTACTTATGCTAACGACAACACCATAGAAGAAGTAACCGTGGTTGCTAAACCAACCAGCTACGCTAACAATGTTATTGAGCCTGCAATGCTTGAGCAACAAAGTTCGGTATCGAGCATATTATCGGTTATTGATAACTTACCAGGTATTAGCATAAATGAAGGTGATGCATTTGGTGGCGACGATTGGTCTACTACAATCACCATGCGTGGTTTTAGTATTGATGGGAACCAACAACAATTAGGTATGACCGTTGATGGCATTCCCAATGGTGGCTCTAATTATGGCGGTGGTGCTAAAGCTAACCGTTACCTAGATAGCGAAAACCTGGCAACGGTTGAAGTTGGTCAAGGTACGTCTGATATTAAGTCGGCTTCACTTGAAGCACTAGGCGGGACATTTAACTTTGTAAGTAAAGACCCAAGCCTTGAAAAAGGCACTACCTTTGCTTATACCTCAGGCAGCCACGATGCCACGCGTTATTACTTTAGACACGAAACAGGCACTGTTTTTGATAACACACAAGCGTACGTAAGTTACTCGCAAACAGATACAAGCCGCTGGATTGGTTCTGGCAGTAATGGGGGTAAAGACAACCAACACGCTGAGCTTAAGTTTGTATCTAATTTTAACGACTTAACACTTACTGGTCGTTTATCTTACGATGATGTAAGCGAGACAAACTATAACAGCGTAAGCCTTGAGCAGTTTGAACAAACACCCGATTGGGATCAGCTAACATGGAATTGGACGGGAGTTCCGCACTTTGACCAAATGTTTGCAGAAGGTTGGGGGACGCTCCGTGAAAATACCTTAGGCTATTTAAAATTTGAATATGCGATTTCGCCAACTTCATTATTAACCGTCAGCCCTTATTACCATAAAAATTCAGGTCGTGGCGATTGGATCCCACCTTACTTAACAACGCCCGTTGATGAAAATGGCGACCCAACAACCGAGGGCGGTACTAATGCAGGCTCTTATGGTTTTGCTGATAGTGAAGGCAATCCGCTTGCACCAAATGCCGATTGTACGCAAAGTTTGAGCTGGCCATGGGAGTCGGGTCCTGGTTTAAATCCTGCGTGTTACGATGCAACAGCAACGCCGGTTATGTCTTACCGCCATACGCATTACAACAAAGATCGCTTAGGTGTAACGGCAAATTACCAAGCTACATTTGGTGATCACGATATAGAAGCGGGCTTTTGGTATGAGCAAAGCGAGCGTGACGAGTCGCGTGATTGGCACAAAGTAATTGATGCGCGTATTTATCATCACTTTGATAGCACGCCTTACTGGACACAATACAAAAACACTTTTGATACCGATACATTCAAATGGTACCTACAAGACTCGATTAATTTTGGTGACTTAACATTAAATATTGGTGCAAAACAGTATTTAGTTGAATTACAAAAGTACGACCACTTTGCTAACGAAAGATCAGATAAAGTAGATAGCGACTCAGACGTGTTATTTAGCGGGGGTGTATTGTATCAGCTAAATAACAGCACAGAATTATTTGCCAGTTACAGCGAGAATTTTTCCGCAATAAAAGACGGTGTACTTGAGCGAGATAGCTCAACACTTACAAACATAGAGCCAGAAACTGCCGACAATATCGACTTTGGTGTACGTTACCAAGCCGACAGATTAACCCTTACAGCAACGGCTTACAGTGTTAAGTTTGATAACCGCATTACCTTTATTGCGCCTGGTAGTGGCACAGACGGCATTGATTATACGATTGGTACAAATGGCTCGTACGTAAATGTAGGAGGTATTGACTCAAGTGGGCTTGAGCTTGCAGCAAGCTATATGTTAACACCAAGCTGGAGCGTCTACTCGTCGTATACTAATAGCAGTTCTGAGTATTCATCCGATGATCCAAATGCATACGATTCACAAGGCGTAATATTAAAAGATGAAAGTGGTAATGAGGTAGTACCAAGCTTTAGAAAAGGCGACAGCATAATAGATTCATCAGAGGATTTATTTGTGGTATCTACCGATTACTTTAGCGATGGCTTTCGTGTTGGTTTATCGGCTAAATACACCGGCGAGCGTTTAGGTGCATGGCAAGACGAAGACACGCGCGCCCGCAATAAAGTAGACGGCTACACCGTACTTGATTTTAATGCAGGTTATTCAACTGACGTAGATGCAGGCCCGTTTAAAGCCATTGACGTATCGTTTGTTGTTTATAACGTTACCGACAAAAGCTACTTAGCAGGTGGTACTGGTAACGGCGCTACTTATTACATTGGTGCGCCTCGCACCGCAGCAGTGACATTTACCGCTGACTTTTAATTAGGTTTTAGTAATTGAATTAAAATATAGCCCATCATTGATGGGCTTTATTATATGAAAGGGCGCAAAAACGCGATGAAAACAATTATAAAAGTAACACTATTTAGCTTAAGTGTATTAGCGAGTAACTTTGCAACAGCAGCGCAAAATGTAGTGCTGGTAACGCTTGATGGAGTACGCTGGCAAGAAGTATTTAACGGGGCTGATAATAGCTTAATTAATAATACTGATTTTGTTGAAAAGCCTGAGCATTTAAAGACCCAGTTTTGGGCAAAAACAGCAAATGAGCGCCAGCAATTACTAATGCCTTTTTTAACGCAAGTAGTGGCTAAAAAAGGGATTATAATTGGCGATAGGACTAACGGCTCTACTATGTCGGTAAGTAACCCGTGGTATTTTTCATACCCTGGTTATAACGAAATACTCACCGGTGAAGTTGACGAAAATATAAATAGTAACAACAAAGTGCTCAACCCAAATAAAACTATTTTAGAGCGTTTAGATAAGTTACCTGAGTTTAAAGATAGCACTGCCTTATTTGGTAGTTGGGATGTATTCCCATACATTGTAAATACTAAGCGCAGTAACGTGTATGTAAATGCAGGTTTTATGTCAATTGAAGAGAATTTATTCACCGATGCGCCGCTGTTAAATACGCTACAAAGTGAAATCCCCAGTCCTTGGTATAACGTACGACTAGACAGTTTTACATATCGCTTTGCTAAAGCGTATATGTTGGCTAAAAAGCCTAAGTTGTTAGTGATAAGTTTAGGCGAAACCGATGACTTTGCGCATGATGGTCATTACGATCAATACCTTAAATCGGCAAGGCAAAGTGACGCTTTTATAAAAGACTTATGGGCAACTATTCAAACTACAGCGGGTTATAAAAATAACACCACACTAATTATTACTACTGATCACGGCCGTGGCAATAATGCCAATGATTGGCAACATCACAGCTCTAAACGTGCACTTGCTGAGCTAGAGTTAGGTGAAAATACCTACCCAGAAGGAATTGTCGGCTCTGAACATATTTGGCTTGCAGCCATTGGCCCCGCAATAAAAGGTAGTGGCTTAATTAAAACTAAAAATGAGCTTAAACAAGCGCAAATAGCGGCGACCGTTTTAAAGGCTCTTGGGCAGAACCCAAATGAAATAAATTCAAATATGGCGCCTGCTATTAGCGAGATTTTAAAATGAAGAATCTATTAAAACCATTAACCCTATCTGCCTTGGTGTTGAGTTTGGTTATTAGCGCGAGTGTTAATGCCGCGCCATCTAAAATCCTATTTGGTTCGTGTGGGCATCAAGATAAAAACATACCCATATTTAATGCAATTAACAAAGAGCAGGGGGATTTGTTTATATTTTTGGGTGACAATATTTACGGCGATACCAACGATATGGATGTACTTGCCGATAAGTACCAACGTTTAGAGGCAAAGCCTGGTTTTAAAACGTTAAAAGCGCAAACGCCTATCATTGCCATGTGGGATGACCACGATTATGGCCAAAACGATGCAGGTAAAGAGTATCCGCATAAAGAGCAATCACGCCAAATTATGCTTAATTTTTGGGATGAACCTGTAAACTCAGCGCGTCGCACTCGTCCTGATGGAATTTATACCTCGTACATGTATGGTGAAAATGAGCAAACCATACAAGTAATAATGCCTGATTTACGTTGGAACCGTGATGCGCTAAACCATGTAGGTGAGCTTGAATACTACACTAAGCGTAAGTTAAATAACCAAGGCCCGTATAGTCCCAGTGAAGTAAAGGGCGCATCAATGCTAGGTGAAGCCCAGTGGCAATGGCTTGAACAAGAGCTTAAAAAGCCTGCTGCAATAAAATTGATTGCCTCAAGCTTACAGCTTTTACCCGATTTTACAGGTTGGGAGTCATGGGCAAACTTTCCTGAAGATAGAAACCGTTTATTTGCATTGATTAAAAAGCATAAGGTAAATGGGGTCGTGATCATCAGCGGCGATACGCACTGGGGTGAAATATCAAAGTATCAGCAAAACCTTGATTACCCATTAATTGAGATGACCAGCTCTGGCTTAACTGAAAAGTGGAAAGATGTAAGCCCTAACAAACACCGAGTAGGGAATTTTACTCATAACGTAAATTATGGTGATTTAAGCATAGACTGGCAGCAAATTGACCCCACTATTTCACTTAAATTAAAAGGCATTGATGGCGAAGTAATAATGCAAAGTGACTTTAGTTTATCAAGTATTAGCCCTTATAAATAAACTCACTACTACGCACAGTATATAAAATAGATGCTGTGCGTATAAAATCTGTAAGTTAGTTCTTAACTCTCTGATTTATTAAAGCCAATTACCCGTTTGCGCTACCCCTAATATTGAAAATATCTTACACTGGTTTTATCTCAAGCAAGGTCAGTGTTATATGCTAAATATTATTCAATCAAACCGGATGGAAGCCCTGCAAGCGCAGTTCCACCAGCTGTTAAAAGTAAACCCATTGCAAAGCCCGTTCGACAAAGAAGTAGTGCTAGTGCAATCGCCGGGTATGTCGCAGTGGTTAAAAATAGGTTTGAGCGAAAACTTAGGGGTTGCGGCGCAGGTAGATTTTCCGCTGCCGTCGAGCTTTATTTGGCAGTTGTATCAGCAATTACTGCCAAATGTCCCTAAAGAGTCGGCATTTAATAAGCCCAACCTTGCTTGGAAGCTGTTCGCAATTTTACCAACCTGTATTGACGAGCCATTATATTTGCCGCTAAAAACTTATTTAGAGGGCGATATCGACGGGCAAAAAACCTTTGCGCTGTGCGAAAAAATAGCCGATGTGTACGACCAATATTTAATGTACCGACCGCACTGGATAGCCACATGGGATAGCGGCAAAGATGACCTTGATGACGTAGATGTAGCCATTGCCCCATGGCAACCTGACTTATGGCGACGCATTGTAAAACTAAGCCAAGACCTTGGGCAAAGCCAATTTCATCGCGCTAATATGCAAGATCAGTTACTTAAAGCACTTGAGACTATGGATAATAGCTTACTGCCACAACGCATTAGTTTATTTGGTATATCGGCGATTGCCAGTTCCCAGCTTGAGGTGTTTGAAGCGCTGAGTAAAAAAACCGAGGTTATATTATTCTTTTTTAACCCAAGTGAGCATTACTGGGGCGATATTATAGATGAAAAAACAGCGGCAAAAATAAGTGCTAAATACGCCAAAATGCCGCTGGTGGAAGCACAACAAAAAAAACAAACCAATCCAGATGAAGAATACTACTTTATTGGTAATCCTTTGTTATCGTCGTGGGGTAAATTAGGTCGCGACTATTTCGAACAACTTGTACAGCTAGATGCCCGTTGGATTGATGGTTTTATTGATGCGTTTGACGACACCTTACTAGGGCAAGTACAAAGCGAGATTTATCAGCTTGCGTTTAAAGGCGAATCGCTGACCGATAACAAAGAGTGGTTTATAAACGACGAAGGTAAATTGCCAATCAGCGCAACCGACACCAGTATTACGCTCAGCGATTGCCATACTCCGCTCAGAGAAGTTGAGCGCTTGCACGACTACTTACTTAACTTATTTAATCAAAACCCAGCGCTTACCCCCAAAGACATAATTGTCATGATGCCCGATGTAGGTACTTACAGCCCTTACATTGAAGCCGTATTTGGCGGGGCACAAGGCAGCCGCTTTATTCCTTACGCATTGGCCGATTTAGCCATAGAGCAAGAAAAGCCCGTCCTTAGCTCATTTGCGAGTTTAGCTAACTTACCGTTTTCGCGCTTTGGTGTGTCGGATATTCTCGATTTATTACAAGTTACGCAAATAGCCGAAAAATTTGGGCTTGAAGCGCACGAATACGAGCAAATTCAATACTGGCTTGAACGTGTAGGCGTTAAATGGGGTATAAACGCAGCGCATAAAAGCAGCTTTGATTTACCCGCTATCGATTTAAATACCTGGCAACATGGGCTCAACCGTTTACTGCTTGGCATTGCCATGCGCGACGAACAATGCCCGTTTAACGGTATTTACAGCGCTGATGAAGTCGAAGGTATGGCGCTCGATACACTCAACAAGCTCGTGCACTTTATTGATGTACTGCAAAGCTTTAAAGAGCAGTTAACGCCTGATGATACGCTCACTAATAAAGCGCATATTTTAAGCGAGCTACTAAACGCTATATACGAAAGTGAAAGCGACGACAGCTGGGATTTATTAGTACTTCAAAACGTGCTCGAAGAGTTACAAAAACACCACGAAAACGGCGATTACAGCAAGGCGGTTTCGCAGCGTATTGTTAGTTACTTAGTTAAACAAGGCATTCAAGAAAAAGGCGTAGGGCAGCGGTTTTTGGTTGGGCAAGTAAACTTTTGTACGCTTATGCCCATGCGCGCCGTACCATTTAAAGTGGTATGCATGCTGGGCTTAAACGATGCTGACTACCCGCGTAACGTACAACCCATTGGTTTTGACTTAGTGCCTTATTCTAAAAAGCAAAAAGGTGACCGATCACGTAAATTAGATGATCGCTACTTATTTTTAGAAGCGCTACTGAGTGCCCGCGACAACTTATACATGAGTTACATTGGTCGCTCGTGTTTTGATAACCAACCGCGCATGCCATCAACGCTTGTAAGTGAGCTGTTAGAATATATTGGCCGTAGTTTTGTATTAAACGAAAAGAGTGAAAAAACGCTGCCCGCATGTCTAATCAATCAGCAGCATTTACAGCCCTTTAATAGCCATTATTATTTAGCCGATGAGCAAGCTAATACTGTGCTGAGTAACCACAGTTACAACCCAATTTGGCTGCCAAGTGAGTCAATTAAACCAGAGCCAGTTATTGCACTTGATGTGACTGTGCCAGAGCAGCAAGATCTCGATGTGTTTATTAGAAGTGTGTGCAGCGCACAAGAGAGCTTTTATCAGCAAACATTAGGTTTACGCCTGCCACAATTTAACGAAGTAGCAAAAGACGAAGAACCATTTAGCCTAGATGCACTGCGCCGTTATTTTTACCTTGATGAAATACTTAAAGCCAATATAAACGAGCAACCACTGAGTACCGAGCAAATACTGCAGCGGGGTGAGTTACCTCAAGCCAATGTAGGCAGCCTCATATTTGAAAGTATGGAGCACCGAGTTGACGCGCTTGCAGGGCAAGTAAAAGAGCACATTAAAGGCGGGAAAAGTGAGCCGATAGAAGTTTTGCTTACCATTGAAGGCACCAAAATAGAGGGCTGGCTAAATCATGTTTATTTGCAAAAACAAGTGTTTTATCGCAGCGCCAGTATTAAAGCGAAAGATTTAATTAAAGGCTTTATTTATCACCTTGCAGCGCAAAGTATGGATCAACAAGTAGAAACATTGTTACTTGGGCTTGATAAGCAAATTACCTTTGCGCCCATAAGCAAAGCCGATGCCGATGCACTATTAGCCGATTGGTTTGAGTTATACAAAGCGCTGCGCGCAGAGCCTGTGCCGTTTTTTCCGGTAAGTGGTTATGAGTACGTTAAAAGCGGCGGCGATATAACAAAAGCAATGAGCAAATTTAGCCCGCAATACATAGGGCGAGGCGAGGGCGAAAATCCGTATATTCGCTTAACGGTGCAATCGCTAAACGATTGCCAAGAAGAATTTATAAAATGGAGTGATAAATTGCTCACGCCTTTATTTAAACATGCAAAGGAGAGTGGCCATGCAAGCGCTTAATCCTCTTACTATGCCGCTCATTGGTCAAAGTTTAATAGAAGCCAGTGCGGGTACCGGCAAAACCTATACGATTACGGGGCTGTATTTACGCTACTTATTAGGCATGCAAATAGAAGGTGAGTTAAATACGCCGCTCAGTGTTGAGCAAATTTTGGTAGTAACCTTTACCGACGCTGCCACCCAAGAAATTAAAGACCGCGTACGCAGCCGAATTATTGCTGCGCGCGACGCATTGCTTGGGCAAGACCCAAACGACGAACTCATTGAAGGCGTAATTGCCAAAATTGATGATAAGCACCGCGCCTTTGATTTACTCGATGCAGCTGCTAAATCAATGGACGAAGCGGCTATTTTTACTATTCATGGCTTTTGTCAGCGGATGCTAAAACAACATGCGTTTGAGTCGGGAGTGGCGTTTAATCTAGAATTTATTTTAGATGAGCGCGACATATTACTCGAAACCATTAAAGATTTTTGGCGTGCGTTTGTATACCCACTTAACAAAGAACGCACCGATGCTATTTTAGATGTATTTGCCGCACCAGAGGCTTTATTCGCTCAAGTGGCGAGCATTTTAAATAAAGCCAATGCGCACATTACGCCACAAATAAATTTAGATGATGTATGGAAGGCGCGTGACGAGTACATAATCCGTGTACCTGTATTTAAAAAAGCGGTGTTAGAGCAAGAGTTTATAGGTGCTATTAAAGACTCGGGTTTAAGCGGGTCTAAAACGCCAGCACGAAAAGGCAGCCTTAGTGCGCTTGAGGCATTTTGTTTAGGCGGCGATTTGTTTTTTGAATTTGGCACTAGCAAGTATTCGTTTGAAGTGTGGAGTACAGAAAACCTAAGCGATGTGAGCAATTATAAAAAAAATCAGCCATTATTTGTGCATCCATTACTGAGTCAATTTGACGAGCTTGCCGCCCTTAACAACACCATAAACCAAGGGCTTAAAATAGCGGTTGTACAACATGCAGCACGCTGGGTAAAAGCCGCAATAGTTAAGCGTAAACAAGAGCAAAGCGTGATCACCCCAGATGACTTATTGACCAATTTACACAGTGCGCTTAATAACGAGCAAGGCGACGTACTGGCGCAAAAAATTGCGCAGTTGTTTCCGGTTGCCATGATTGATGAATTCCAAGATACCGATCCGATTCAGTACGGTATTTTTAGTAAAATTTATGGGCAACAAAATACTACGCTTGCCATGATAGGCGACCCTAAACAGGCTATTTATGGCTTTAGGGGCGCAGATATTTTTACGTACATTGGCGCAAAAGAAGCTGTACAGATTGATCAGCAATTTACGCTGGGGACTAACTTTCGCTCAAGCACCGATATAGTAAATAGCGTTAATAGTTTATTTGGCAAACACGCTAACAGCTTTATTTATAACGACGCCATACCGTTTAACGCAGTAGCTGCCAAAGGCAAAAAAGCGGATGACTCTTTTTTAATTGATGGCAAACCCGCTACCGCATTCGAATTTAATGTATTTGTGGATGAAGCCGCAGACGAAAAAAACAAACCAACCAACAAAGGTGTAGGGCAAGCGCATTTAGCCACTCACTTTGCGAATAAAATAGTAACTTTGCTTGAAAAAGCAAAACAGGGGGACGCGTGTATTGGCAGTATCCCTGTAAGCGCTGCCGATATTTGTATATTAGTGCGCGACCGTGTTGAAGCGCAAATAATGAAAAAAGCGCTAGATGATGCCAAAATAGCCAGCGTGTATTTATCGCGCGAGAGCGTTTTTAGCCAAGAGCTTAGCCATCACCTACTTAACTTTTTAACAGCGCTGCATGGTCAATATGACGAGTCATTGCTGCGCGGTGTTTTAGCCGGACCACTATTTTGTTTAAGTTATAACGAAATACACGCACTCGCTGATGATGAAAATAAATGGCAAGAGCATTTAAACTTTTTTGCACAGCTCAGCCACATTTGGAACAAGCAAGGCGCTATGGCCATGCTTGAGCGCTTAATGGGCCATAACCAGCTTAGCGCTAAATGGCAAGGATTGGGATATAACGTTGAGCGTTGGCTGACTGACTTTAGGCATTTGGGCGAAATACTTCAGCAAAAACAAATAGAGCTTGAAGGCACGCTGCGTTTGCTGCGCTGGTTTGCACAAAAGGTAAGCCAACAAGACGGCGAAACAGTACAAGTGCGCCTAGAAAGTGACGCCAACTTAGTTAAAATTGTCACTATGCATGCCTCAAAAGGGCTTGAATACCCTCTGGTATTTATGCCGTTTGCCAGTGGCTATCGCGAAACTAAAGAAGCGCTTTATCACAATAATGGCAAGCTAATTTACGATTTAAGTAAAGACGAAGATGCCCTGCAAAAAGCAGAGCAAGAGCGCCTAGCTGAAGATTTACGCCTGCTGTATGTAGCCCTTACTCGCGCTGTGCATTTTTGTGCGCTTGGTGTTTACAACATTGGGCAAGGGCAAAGTAGCCGCTTAGCTATGCAAAGTAGTGCACTAGGGCATGTGTTATTTGCAGGGCTTGAACTTGCTAGTAGCCAAACATGGCGCACGCATTTAAGTGAGTTTTGCGACGCTAATAGCGCGATGAGCTATCAGCAATTTACCTCACAAACGTTATTAGAGCAGGGCACGCTTTGTTTTAGTAATAGTGAAATTGCGCAGCAAACATTAAGTGTTAATAGAGTAACGGCAAATATTGAGCGTAACTGGCGAGCAACCAGCTTTAGTGCGTTGAGCTTTAAAAAGCACAGCGACCAATTAGCCCCAGGGCGAAGTGATGAAGATCACGAAAAAGACGAGTTTGCAGTGCAAGAGGACGAACTACCGTCACCTTATAGTTTTCCTAAAGGACCAAAGCCGGGTAGCTGTTTGCACGAAATATTTGAACAAATAGATTTTATTAGCCCAATAGTTCACCCAACTAATACCGAGCAAAACTTATCTGAGGTAGTTAAGCGCAGCCTTGAAAAGTATCACATAGGTGAGCAATGGCGAGAAGTGGCCGAAAAATGGGTGCTTGATGTTCTTGCGTGCCCCCTAGATAAAAGCTCTCTAGAAAACAGCCTTCTTTCATTGGGTGTGCTTACACCCAATGATTGCCTAGTCGAAATGGAGTTTAATTTACCCCTTGAGAGCTTAAGTGCACCTAAGCTAAACGAAATGCTGGTTAAACATTTTGGCTTTACGCAAAGTAAGCTTGAATTTTCACAAGTAAAAGGCTTGTTAAAAGGCTTTGTCGATTTAATATTTTGCTACCAAGGCAAGTATTATATTTTAGATTATAAGTCTAATTATTTAGGCAGTACGCCAGCTGATTACGAAGGCGATATGCTTGAGCAAGCAATGAGCAGTCATCAGTATCATTTACAGTATTTAATCTACACGGTAGCGCTGCATCGTTTATTAAAACAACGTATAGCTGATTACTCAATAGAAACCCATTTAGGCGGTGTGTATTATACTTTTTTACGTGGAATGCCGGCAGGGCAAGGCGTGTACTTTAAAAAGCTAACTGAAGAACAAGTGATTATTTTAGATGGCTTATTTAGCCAAGGAGCCATGCTATGAGCGATTTAAATGAGCAACCTGGCTTGTTTGACGATATAGACGAGACACTTAATAATGAAGCAGCAGAGCCTCTTACTTCAAAAAATGTAGCACAAGATGCCTCATTAGAGGACATTGTGTTAAACAATGCTATTACCGAAGTGCCGTTACTTGAGTATTTATTAGCGCAGAACCGACTACGTGTAGTTGATGTTAAACTCGCAGAATTACTGTGTGCTAATGACATTGAGCAAACTCACAATGAACTATTTTATATTATTTTATTGCTGTGCTTATCGCAGCAAAGCCAGCATAGCTGCCTAACCTTAAATGAAGTTGATTGGAGTAATCCTTTTAACTTGCGCAAAAGCGACTTTAATAAACTCGATGGAAATGTACCCAGTACGCTAAGCCCGTTTAGTGATAATTTTAATGTACACACAGCGCTTAGTTATTTACAAAACCATGAAAGCGTAGGCGAGAGTAAACCACTACAATTATTTAACGAGCGACTTTATTTTGCGCGCCTTGCCGGTTATGAGCAAACACTCGCGGATAGATTATTAAGCATGAGCGAGCGAAAGCTCAATATTAATAATGAAATATTGGCAGAACTTTTAAATACCTATTTTCCTGCTGATTCAACAATTGAAACTGATTGGCAAAAAGTGGCGTGCGCGATTGCCGCCACCAAAGGATTTAGTGTGATCACGGGTGGCCCAGGTACAGGTAAAACTACCACAGTGACTAAGTTGCTGGCTATTTTGCAGTCGCTTTATAAAACCGCGCCGCTTAGCATTAAGCTGGTGGCACCCACTGGTAAAGCAGCTGCACGTTTAAGTGAATCTATTTTAGGTGCCAAAAATAAGCTCACAACGATTCCTGATGATATAAAAACGTTGATACCGCAAAGCGCTCAAACTATTCATCGTTTATTGGGTGTAAAACCGTTTACTAATAAATTTAGGCATAACAAAAGCAATCCGCTGCATTTAGATGTACTAATTATTGATGAAGCCAGTATGGTCGATTTATCGCTGATGGCTAAATTAATAGAAGCACTGCCCGCGCACGCGCGATTAATACTCCTAGGTGACAAAGATCAGCTTGCCTCGGTAGATACCGGCAGTGTAATGAGCGATTTATGCCAAGGTTTAACACTTGGGCAAACGCCAAGCTACTCGCAAGCACGTTGTGATGAGCTAAATAGTTTATGTTTTAATAATAAACCTAAACTCGTAGCGCAAAGCGTGAGTGAATTTAAACTTGCAGATTGCATTGCCTTTTTACAGCACAGTTATCGATTTGACGCACAAAGCGGTATTGGTCAACTAGCACTTGCGGTAAACACCAATAACACCGGTATTTTAAATTACGTAGAGCAAGAAAGTAGTGAAGGGCGTTTTAACGATGTAATTTTAGATTACGACTTTGTAGCAAAACCGATTGAAAAGCTCGTTAAAAGTGCAGCAAGTCATTATGCAAAATACCTTAACTTAATTGCCCAAGGTGCAGATGTTGCACAGGTGCATACTGCTTTTGCTAGTTATCAGCTTTTAGCTGCGGTACGAGAGGGCGATTACGGCGTTCATAGCTTAAATCAACGAATAGAGCGCGTGTTGCAACAGCAAGGTTTAATTACCGTAAGTCCTAATACTCACCACTACACGGGTATGCCTATTATGGTGAGCCAAAACGATTACCAGCTTAAGTTATTTAACGGTGATATTGGTATTTTAATGCCCGATGAAAGTGGGCAGCTCAAAGCCATATTTATTGACGAGCAAGGTAATCAACGAGCATTTTCACCTGCACGACTCCCTGCACACGATAAAGTCTATGTAATGACTATTCATAAATCACAAGGCTCAGAGTTTAGTTACACAGTCATGGTACTGCCACCGCTAAAACAAGCGCGCATGGGTATTAACAGGCAATTAGTGTATACGGGAATAACCCGCGCTAAAAATAAGTTTGAGCTGGTGGCTGACAAAAAAGTACTGCAATTAGCAATGAATAAAAGCGTATCGAGAGCGTCTGGATTGTATGAAAGATTAAAGTTTGAGAATTAAAGGTTCTGCTGGGACATAGAAGTTATTTTATTGATGTATCCACATATTTGTAGATACCAGTGTTTATGTATTGGCTATTTTAAAACTTTCTGAATCTAGTAATTAAAGCTCTTATTATTTATCGCGTTATAAATAATATCTTCTATAATAAAATTAATTTCATTTCATATCGAATGTATTAGTAGGGATATTAATGTTTTTTTCTAAAAATAAACAAAACGAAATAGCTTCTCTAAAAGCTGAACTTTACCCATTACAACAAGTGTGGGAAGGGCTTTACCGAGAGATGTTAGTACTAAACATTCTTTATGATGGCCGAATTTCGCACGCCAATGATAAGTTTTTAGAAAACCTAGGCTACAGTGAAGATGATCTAACTAATAATTCTTTTGACGATTTTATTACAGATTCGTCTCGTCAATCTTCAGAATTTAAAAGCCTACAGCAAGCTATTAAAAAAGAAGGGCATTGGGGCGGTGCATTGCAAGTTATGCGCAGCGATGGTAAAGCTGAATGGTTACGTTTAATAGTACATCCAGTAAAAGGGGAGCAAGATCAGTTGCTCTATTTTTCTATATTCGGAAGTGTACTTACAAAAACAATTACGGCTTCTCGCGAGCAAAGCGATACTATTAAAGCGATATATCGCTCTATGGCGGTAATTGAATTTGATTTAGAAGGCCATGTCTTAAAAGCAAATGATCAGTTTTTAGCTGCAATGGGTTATCAAGAAAGTGAAATACTAGGTAAACATCACCGTACGTTTTGTGAGGCTTCAGAGTATAACTCCCAAGAGTATCTGCAATTTTGGGCTAAATTAAGAGAAGGTAAGTTTATTGCTGAGCGTTTTAAGCGCGTAGATAAACATGGCAACATTGTTTGGCTAGAAGCGTCGTATAACCCAATCTCAAATGACGCGAATGAGCTTTATAAAGTGATGAAGTTTGCAACTGTTATCACTGACCAAGTAAATCAAGAAATTGCGATATCACAAGCTGCCGAAATTGCTTATAGCACCTCAACCCAAACTGATAAAAAAGCAGAGCAAGGCGCGAGCGTTATACAAGATACAGTCGCAGTAATGACTGAGCTGGCTATTAACATGGAGCAAGCTGCAAATGAAATTTCAGCGCTTGATCAGCAGTCGCAACAAATATCGAGTATTGTACAAAGCATTAGTAGTATTGCTGAGCAAACAAATTTATTAGCATTAAATGCCGCAATTGAAGCGGCAAGAGCTGGCGAGCAGGGGCGAGGCTTTGCTGTGGTTGCAGATGAAGTGCGATTGCTTGCATCGCGTACCTCAAAAGCAACAGAAGAAATTGTAGAAGTTGTACAGCGCAACCAATCACAAACCCAAAATACGGTGGCTGTAATAGAAAAAGGTAAAGAGAAGGCAGAGCAAGGCTTGGCGTTATCTAAAGAATCTGGTGAAGTGATGCAAGAGATCCAACAAGGTGCACAAGAAGTTGTAAATGCGATTGGGCAATTTACCAGTGAACTTAAAGCTAACGGTTAGATTAGCTTCGTCCTTATTCTAAAGCGGGCACTTTCAATGGTATCCGCTTTAATCTTACTACCCTCAATATACCCCTTGAAACCCATCTAATAATTTCAAATATAACAACTATACCTCTATTAACTCATTAATCGGTATGAAATAAGTTTCTTCTCTTCCCTAAATGATAATAAGTTGTTGCATTTTTGTTCGTTGTTCCTAATACTAGAGTCTGTTGATCTTTCAAGGTTAAATTTGCAGCAGTCTGTTTGGTATTTAGGCAAGGCAGAGCCTAAGTAGTGTGGTTGTTCCCCATAAATAGGCGATAACGTAGCATTAATGCCAAACAGACGCTGCCCAAAGGGTACTTCCTAGAGGCTATTTACTCTTTGTTGCTCGTTTTTTACTTATTCTTACATGGATGTAAGCCAGTAGAGTAACGCAGGAGCAGTTACCGAGCCCACTAGGTTACAAATCTCGCGCCGTGATTAAATAGCCTCTAGTTTGAACAAATTTTAATCCGCAAAGAACAACAGACCCTAGTGAACACCTAAGCTGACAAGCTTATGTAAACCAACATGAATACCTTAAATGATAATAAAATATTAAGTACACAACATTAAGGAATTGTATGAACAACACAAAGCGCACACACAAATTAATTAAGCCAAGCCACCTAATTGGTGCGGGGTTAGCTATGTTAATGAGCTTTTCTGCAGCGAGTAAAGACTACAAAATTATATTAATTCATGGGTTACAAACTTCGCAAATAACAAATAAGTCGGGTAGTGATGTAATCAATGATGGTGAAACATATTGGCAATCGTACTGGAATAATCGTGCAGATGAGCGAATTGATTGGCCTGCTTATGAACGTATTGAAGGTAAAATTGCTACCGATTGGGTGTGGCCAAAGCTAAAGCAAATTTCACGCTCTAATTTATGCAGTGATGGCTGTGTATTTGTAACACATTCAACAGGAGACTTAGTTGCACGCCATATTATTGATAATCAAGAAAACTGGTTAGAAAACGAAGGCTTAGAGCCGCTTAATATTGTTGCTACGTTTGATTTAGCAGGCGCGGGTGGTGGAAGTGAGCTGGCTGACGTAGCTGTTAGTGCTTTAACTGGCGCATCATGGAACTTTGCGGTCGATGCTGCACTCAAATGGTGGCTAGGAAGTGATGTAACCGAAGCTGTTGGTGTATTACACGATTTAAAAGTAAACAATGCACGTAAAATTTCACCATTCCCAGATGCACGTACGCCACGTTTACGCTTTGTTGCCGATGGAAATGCATATTTGGGTTTAACGGGTGGTTTTTTAAAAGGCAATGATGATTCGGTTGTTGCATCGCACTCTTCATGTGGTGCCAGTTCGGCTGGCTCGTTTGGAAGTTGTAGCAGCAGTATTGATACAAATGGCCATTTAAAATCGCAAGGTGATGCAGTAAGTAGCTTTATGCCAAACCATTATCCAATGATGATGAGTGACAGTTATAGCCATAACGAAATACATAACGCGCAGCGAAAAGGTAATGTAACAATAGCCATGAATAACGTAAATGTGGAAGGTGACACTGTAGGTTTTAATACGTTTGATAAAACTACAGGTAGTTGGTTTTGGAAAAAACAATATCGTTATATTAAGGATTCAAATAATTTAAGCGCATCAGCACTTATTTATAATGTGATTCCATAACATACAAGGCGTGTAGTTAAAAACTATACGCCTTATAAAAGATTGAAATATAAAAATGAAAAAATTTTATGTCGTTGCTTTAATTATTAGCACTATTTTATTCTCGCTATGGTTTACAGGTAAAAATGATGCTCATAAAGTTGCTGAGCCAATAACACCTCAGGTTAAACACAGTGCGAGCGTAGCTGATTTATCGCCAGTAAAAGTGATTCCTATAGATGTACCTACAGCAAAAAAAACACAATCAAAAAAACAAATCGCGTTTAATGAAGACTTAACAAAAGCAGCGCAGCAAGTGGTTATGCAATATGAAAGTGCACTTAAATTTCCTCCTTATTCTCAGCCATTGAGTCCATTAGATGAAGATCGATTAAAGCCAAATCAATTCTACCCGGTATCGAGCCCTATTGATGAAAGTGGCGATGCTTTAACGTTAAGTCTTAAGCAATATCGTTTTGTATACCCAGAAGAAATAACAATAAAGATAAGCGCTCAAGGGCTTGGAAAAGTGGTCGTTGAGCTTGCAAATACAGATACAAAAGAAGTGTTAAATACCCATACAGGCAATGCGCGTGACGGTGAAGCAATTATAACATTTGAAGAGGATGAAGATTACCCTCGTAGCTTACAAGTGTTTGTAGAGGGTGATGTTGCCGGTAAAAAAGTTCCCGTAGTTGCACAAATTCAATATATGCCGCCTAGTGCAACTTTAACAGGTTTTGAAACTGCTTATGCACAAAACGAAAACATGATTTTGCCAGCTAACATAGCGGTAGTAAAAAGTGGTTTGTATCGTGTTAGGGCTAATTTATACAGTGGCGATACACCACTTGCTCATTTAGTATCTAAAGAGCGGTTAGCACAAGGAAGCCAAACACTTAATTTGAAAGCCCACTGGTCGGTATTACCACAAGGCATTACAGATATGCGCTTAAGCGACTTTGTTATTGAGAGAATGTCGCCAAGCCCAGGTGAGCGAAACAGCTTTGGGAATAGTGAAATAAGTCATTTTGATATTAACGATTTTTCGTACGATAGCTTGCAGCAATTACCATATCAGGCTAATGCACAAGAAAAGTTAAGTTTGGAATTTTTACAAGGCTTAGCTGAGAGTTAAAAATAGAACGCAATGCTGAATTGGTAAATTTAAGGGGGTTGTACATAAATACAACCCCCTTAAATTTGTTAGCTTAGATTTATAGTAACTACACTTGGCGCTTCTTGTTCATCAAGCTCATTAGCAACAGGCACTTTAGGAATATCTGGTTTATCAAGGGCTATATCGCCACCATCAATTACTTCACCTGTTTGTAAGTTTTTAAAATCAAACAAGTCGGCGTCAGCTAAATGTGAAGGCACTATGTTTTGCATTGCTGTAAAAATGCTTTCAATACGACCTGGGTGCTCCGCATCCCATTTAGCGAGCATTGTTTTTGTATGTTTACGCTGTAAGTTTTCTTGCGAGCCACATAGGTTACACGGAATGATAGGGTAACCTTGTACAAATGCGTATTGGCTTATGTCGCTTTCTTTACAGTATGCAAGTGGGCGAATAACCATATGCTCGCCGTTATCACTCATTAATTTAGCCGGCATACTTTTTAGCTTTCCGCCGTAAAACATATTTAAAAACAATGTTTCAATCATGTCGTCACGGTGATGCCCAAGGGCTATTTTAGTAGCGCCTAGCTCTTTTGCTGTGCGGTATAAAATACCACGACGTAAGCGTGAGCAAAGTGAACACGTTGTTTTACCTTCAGGGATAATATCGGTAACAATACTGTAAGTATCTTCTTCTACAATTTTGTATTCAACATTTAATTTATCAAGATACTGGGGTAAAACATGCTCAGGAAAATCAGGTTGTTTTTGATCAAGATTTACAACAACTAGGTCAAACTTTATAGGTGCTACACGTTTTAAATGTTGAAGCATTTCAAGCATTGTGTAGCTATCTTTGCCGCCAGAAAGGCATACCATTATACGGTCACCCTCTTCAATCATATTGAAGTCCATAACGGCTTGACCAGTTTGGCGACGTAAACGCTTTTGCAGCTTATTTAAGTTAAATTGAGCTTTAGCTTGATCTGAGTGTGACAATTACGCCCCCTAGTAAAACAATACAGCAAAGTTATTTGCTAAAAATAAAGGGGCGTATTATACCCAAACCACCTGAATATGCGAGTTTAGGATGTAATTAAAATTGATTTAAACATGCCTTATTAACACGTAAAAATAACTCGCTTATAACTTGTACATAAGGCTTAAAATTAATCCTTTGCCATAGGGCTAACGTAACCATCGGGTTTGAGTGCCAGTACATCACAGTCTAGGCTATCAATTACATGCTCTGCTGTATTACCTACAAGAGCGGCACTTAAGCCAGTACGGCCAACAGTGCCAATAACAACTAATTCGCTCTTAAGGCGCTTAGCTACAGCGGGAATTACATCCTCTGGCAGGCCTTCTTCAATAAAACATTGCTCTGGGTTTAAATTAAACTCTGCAGCAAGTGCATTAGTTGATTCATGGTGATGCTTTTTAACTGATTCGTTATAAAGTCCTGGATTAAACTCAGGAATTTCGATGGCAATATTAATAGGAGTTGCAGGGTAGGCATTAACTAAATTAAGTTTTGCGTTGGCAAGTTCACATAAAAATTGTGCGTCTTTAATAACGCGTTTATTAAGTGCTATATGTTCTTCATTTTCACTTACTGCATTTACTGCAGCTAAAATATTACCGTTTGCTGGCCATGCCATTTCTTTTACAAATAATACCGGAGCGGGGCATTTGCGTACTAAGTGCCAATCCGTAGGGGTAAAAATAACTGATTTAAGTGCACCATGTTGATGTGTGCCTTTAATTACTAAATCGTACTTTTTATCAATTACAGTGTTTATTATGGCTTCGTAAGGGCGATTATGCCAAACCACTTGGGTTTCAATATTTATATCTTTGTAAGGAGAAACTAAATCGTTTAGCCATAGCTGGCGATCTTTTAGTACTGCATCGCGCATTGCTTCGCGTTCATCGCCAGATAGCATAGTAGTCATTTCGTAAGAGAAGTCGTAAACCGTCATAAAGGCGGTAATACTTGCGCCAGATTTTTTAGCTAAATCTATTGAACGTGCTAAACCGTGTTGATCATCTTTGGTGGGGTCAATAACCGCAATAATGCGTTTAATAGTGTTCATATGCTACTCCATTTACCTAACGGGTGTACATTTAGTGTAACGTAAATATAAAACAGTTAAAGGGGTAGCATATAAATTGTTGTTCTAAATCAAACTATTTAATTTAGCGAGGCTTAACTATCGCCGCTGTTTTAGCCAAGGCATCATTATCTAAAATTGTAATAAATTTACCCTCTACTTTAATTAAGTCAGCTTTTTGAAAACGACTTAATAAACGACTAATCGTTTCTACAGTTAGACCTAAGTAATTACCAATTTCGCCACGAGTCATTGTAAATCTAAATTCTTTACGCGAAAAACCACGCTCACCAAAACGCTCCGACAAGTTATAAATAAAACTAGCTAAGCGTTCCTCTGCTGATTTTTTATTGAGTAATAGCAGCATTTCTTGATCGTATGTAATTTCACTGCTCATTAAGCGCATTATTTGTTGGCGAAGTTTAGGTAATTTTCCTGATAGTTCATCAAGAGTATCGAATGGGATTTCGCACACCATTGACGTTTCAAGTGCTTGCGAAAAACTAGGATGAGTCATTTTACTTATTGCGTCAAAACCAACTAGGTCGCCCGCTAAATGAAAGCCGGTAATTTGCTCATCACCTCGCTCCGATAACGTGTACGATTTGAATGAGCCAGAACGAACTGCATAAATAGCGTGTAAAGGTGCACCTGATTCGAATAGGTAATCACCTTTATGTAGCGGTTTTTTTCGCTCAATGATTTCGTCAAGTCTATCCATTTCTTGGCCATTAAGTGAAAATGGCAAACACAATTGACTAATACTGCAGTTATTACAGCTAATAGCACAATTACCTTTAGTGCGGCTTTGAGAGAAATCCATAATTTAATCCGTTTAAATTTTTATACATTGCTGCAAAAATAATATTTAGAGGTTAACACGTCCTGAAGATTAATGTACCAGCTTGTCTGTTGCAATAATCAATAAGTAAATACCGTACCAAATTATAACACTGCCTAATACAATTCGGGTCCATGGATGGTTAATAATAGTATTTAGTTTTTGAGCGGTAACGCCTAATGTGATCATCGCGGGAAAAGTACCCAAAGCAAAGCAAAACATAACTAAAGCACCGTCTAACGCACTTGGGCTAGTCATCGCCCATGTAAGCGCTGAATATACTAAACCACAAGGCAGCCAGCCCCACAAAGCACCGTAACCTAAGGCTTTAAAAGGAGAGTTAATAGGCATTAAATATTTATTTAGCTTAACAATGTGTTGCCACACCAAGGTTTTACCAATTTTCTCTAACCATTGCAAAGTAGGGCCCAAGCGCATTATATACACGCCAACGAGGAGCATAAAAATAGCTGCAATGAACGAAAGTACTAAAGAGAAGGAGGTGTTTTGCCTTGCAAATTGGCTGCTAATACCAGCAACAAGTGCGCCTGCAGCCATATAGCTCAGTGCGCGTCCAATATTATAAGCAAATGAATAGGTAAATGTTTTACGTTTGTCACTTGCCAGTTGTAATGAGCTTGCAATACCACCACACATAGCAATGCAATGACCGCTACCGATTAGTCCCATTAAAAATGCGCTGGTATAAAGAGGGTCAATCATTACTTTTGTTATGTTGCTCTTTGTCATCTTCAAACAAAATACTATGACCTTGCTTGTTTAAATCTGAAAACTGCTCGCTTTTTACAGCCCAAAAGAAAACACCAATAGCAATAATGACGAACAAAATGGCGATAGGGATCAAAATGTAAATTATGCTCATAACTTTAATAGCCTTAGTGAATTACTAATCACAATAATCGAGCTGGCAGACATGCCAATAACAGCCATCCAAGGAGCAACTAAGCCCAACGCTGCCAGTGGTAATATTGAAGCATTATACAATAAAGACAGCGCAAGATTTTGCTTAATAATACGTCTGGTTTGTTTTGCTACATTAAGTAAGTGACCAATGGAGGCTAAATCGCTATTAAGAAGCACTACATCGGCGCTATTTTTTGATATGTCTGCACCGGTTTCCATAGCAATAGATAAGTGCGCACTGGCAAATACCGGGCTGTCGTTTACACCATCACCTACCATTGCAACCACTTCGTTTTGTGAAGACCATTGCTCAACGGCGGTTTGTTTATCTTGTGGAGAACATCCAAATTGCACACTTTCAAGTTTAAGTTGCTTAGCTACTTTTTGCCCAGCATCTGACGCGTCACCGGTTAACATGTGACACGTTAAGTTTTGCGATTGAAGTGAGTCTATAAGCTTTTTAGCATCGCTTTTCACTTTATCAACAAAGTAAAAACGTGCAACAACTTGCTTATTTATATACAAGCTCGCTTGTGCATTCGATTTTTTGCTATTAAACCAACCACTTTTACCAATTGCGTAATGATTAGTTGCATCTTGTGCGCTAATTCCCAGCCCTGGATGTACTTCAACGTTATTAAGACTGCGGTGAGCTGGCGTAAACTCATCAAATGCACTGGCGATAGGGTGCTCAGAATAACGTTCTAGCATGGCTGCCATATCTAGCACTTGCGCTTTTGTATATTGTTTATCGATTATATCTACTTCATCAAGGCTAAATTTACCTTGCGTAAGTGTGCCTGTTTTATCAAATGCAAATAAAGTAATTTGTGAGAGCGTTTCGAGCACATGCGCTTGTTTTATTAATACGCCTTTGCGGGTAAGCGTTGCCACCGCACATGTAAGCGCGGTAGGTATGGCTAAACTCAGGGCACACGGGCAGGTAGCAACTAAAACCGAAATAGTGATCCAAAATGCGTGTTCAGGATCAATTTGATACCAGCCAATAGCTGTAAGTGAAGCAAATATAAGCAGGCACGCTATAAACCATTGCGCAACTTTATCTGTAATTTCAACCAGTTTAGGGCGCTTGGTTAATGCGTTGTGTTGCAAGCGTATAATTTGATTTAAAAGTGTATTTTGACCAATTTTATTAATTTTTATTTCAATAACGCCGTCGTGGTTAACGCACCCGGCATAGACATTATGGCCAATAAACTTTGTAACGGGTTGATGTTCCCCCGTCATCATTGATTCATCAACCGTAGTTTTACCTTTAATAAGCTCGCCATCGGCAGGAATTGTTTCGCCGGCTTTAATAAGTACTACGTCATTAAGTTTTAGTTTTTTGGCTGCAATTATAAGCTCTTCGCCACTTTCGTTAATAGTGCGGGCTGTTAATGGCAATAATTTTTGTAAGTTGGCAGTAAATTCGCTCGCTTTTAAACGCGCTCTAAATTCAAGGTACTTACCTAATAAAAGTAAAAAGGTAAACATGCACACAGATTCAAAATACACTTCGCCGACTTGCATAAATGTGGCGTAACAACTTGCGCCAAACGCACCAAAAATAGCCAGCGATACGGGTAAATCCATATTGAGCTGTTTTGCTTTTAAGCCATTTATAGCATTGGTTAAAAAGGGCAGTGCGCTATATAAAATAACCGGAGAGGCCAGTACCAAGCTGATCCATCTAAAATACTGCTCAAAGTTACTGTCCATGCCTGAAAACATGCCAAAGTACATGGCGAACGCAAACATCATTACTTGCATGGTCATTAAGCCTGCAACACCTAAACGGCGAATATAGGCTTTGGCAGTTTGTTGTTTTTGCTTAGCTTCAATATCTGATTGAAATGGGTAGGCTTTATAACCAATTTTAGCTAAGGAAGTAATAACCTCACTCAACGGGGTGCTGGTTTTATCCCATTGAATCATCGCGCGGTTGGTAGATGTATTTACATCAACACGCTTAACTGAGGTTAAATTTAAGAGTTGTTTTTCGATAAGCCATGCACAAGCGGCGCAGGTTATACCTTCAACGCTTAATAATACCTCTGAGATATTATCGCTAGTGGCTATAAATTCGTCTTGAATGTCTTCGTTGTCATAACTTTTTATAAATGCGAGTTGCTCAGGTACCAGCTGTTCGACCTTTCCAGCACGAACCGTTCGGTATTTATAATAATCGGTCATACCTTGATCAACAATATTTTGCGCAACAGCTTGGCAGCCAATGCAACACATTGGCTGGGCAATATCGTCAATTATAACGTTTGCGCTAAATCCGTTTGGCACACTTTCAAGGCAATGAAAGCAAGAGTTAGACATAGTTATTACTACTTATAATTAGGAGTAACTAAAACGGTTTGTTCAGTTGGTAACGTTATATTTTCTTTCATTTTCCAACTGCCATCTATTGGCTCAATAAATACTGAGTAGGCGCCTTGTGTATACTCATTAAGTAATGCAGTAAATTCCTGATTGGCATTAGGAGTAAGTGTTGCTTCAAAGTCATGCGCTTTAATGGTGCGATGGTAAAACGAGAGCTTTAATACATGCACGTTACTGCTGTCGCCTTTTGTAAACTTAAAGCTTACACGCTCGTTGGTTACATTCAATTCGCCATGTAAATAAAGTGCTTTTGCTTTTTCAAACTTAGTCAGTTCTAAGTTTATTGCTTTACCTTTTTTGTAGTAGTCGTCAACAACCATATCTGGACCGTTACCTATTGCCGTAATAAATAAGCTAATACAGCCAATAATGGCAACTAACGGAAAAAAGATTAAAAACCAAGGCCAAAAATTTTTATACCACGGAGTAGGTTGCATAGTGTCTCTAAAATTAGTTTAGGAAGCGTTATTTTATAGGAATTATACGTAAAAGACTAAAAAAAAGCCTCACAGTGGAGGCTTTTTTGATCTGGATTAATCTATTGAATTAAATAAATTAATTTATAAACATTTTATTAACCGCGTGCTTATTTATCTTGCGATAAACTGTAAACATAGGCAGTTAATAAGTGAATCTTATCTTCACCTAAAATGTCTTTCCATGCAGGCATTACACCGGCACGGCCGTGGTTAAGAGTTTCTTCAACAGCACGTTGAGAACCACCATATAACCAAATGTTATCAGTCAGGTTAGGCGCGCCAAATGGTAGGTTATGTGCAACCGACCCTTTACCGTCAGCACCATGACATGCGGCACACATTGCAAACTTAGCGGCACCTGCGTCTGCGTCTTTTTGGTTAACAGTACGCCCAGAAAGGCTCAGCACATGTGCTGTCATTTCTTTAACGCCTTGTTCGCCAAGAGCAGGACCCCAAGCTGGCATTGCTGCAATACGACCATAAAGAAGTGTTTCTTTAATTTTGTCAGGTGTTCCGCCATATAACCAATCTTTATCAGTTAGGTTAGGGAAGCCAGTACCACCACGTGCATCAGAGCCATGGCATTGCGCGCAGTTTTGTGAGAATAAACGCTGACCAATTTCAATGGCGACTTGGCCATCTGTTTGCTCATGTTTATTATCATTATCAAGTGCTATTTGCTGCGCTGCATCACCTTCAAATTTAGAACTAACTAAATCTAAAACGGGTACTTGTGCAAGTTTATTAAAAATAGGACCAAAGCGCTCTTCTGCAGCTTCGTACTCTTTATCAAGTTTTACAAAGCGACCATCCGCTTTTGCCTCTGCAACTGCTTTTTTAGATTCAGCTAAAGACGTAATACCTTGATTAGAACTAGTCCATTTACCAAAACCTTCCCAGTTACCTAAACCTGGGAAAGCTGCAAGGTAATATACCGACCAAGCAAAAGTTGCGAAAAACATGTAAGTCCACCATTTTGGTAGTGGATTATTTAGCTCTTCAATACCGTCAAATTCATGTCCACAGCTTTCACCTTCTTCTACGCCTGCATAGTTTTTTAAGTTCCAAACTAATAAGCCAAAGATGATGCATAAGCATGCAAGGGTTAATACAATAACCCAAATACTCCAAAAGCTAGTCATTTTTCAGACTCCTTTTCCTCGTTAGAGAGCGTGTTGTCATGTTTTTTTTCATCTTCAAAAATGGCATTAGCTGCGCTGTCGAAACGAGTTTTGCTTCGCTTGCTATATGCCCATGCAACAATCACAATAAACAATACTAAAATTACCAGAGTCAAAATACCTCTGTATGTTCCGTAATCCATAATTTTTTACTTCAAGTGGGTACCAAGTTGCTGTAAATACGCGATGAGAGCTTGGATTTCTGTTGCGCCTTTGCCATCATTCATAGCATTAACTTTATCAACATCTGCTTGAAGCTCTGCATCATCGCCATAACCTAAACCCGGATGTTTTGGGTTTTCTGGGTTAATAGCAAAAGTATCACGGAAAAGTTGTAGTTTTTTCAGAGTAAGGCTTGTATCAACCGTATTCTCTGCTAACCAAGGAAAGCCTGGCATGTTTGACTCAGGAACCACAGCACGTGGATCAACTAAGTGAGCATAATGCCAATCGTCCGAGTAGCGCTTACCAACACGAGCCAAGTCAGGACCAGTACGTTTAGAACCCCATAAAAACGGATGATCCCATACTGATTCGCCTGCTACAGAGTAGTGACCATAACGCTCAACTTCATCACGAAAAGGACGAATCATTTGTGAGTGACAGTTAGAACAACCTTCACGCACGTAAAGGTCGCGGCCTTCCATTTCTAAAGCGTTAAGAGGGCGTAAACCCTCCACTGGTTTAGTTGTATCGTCTTGAAACATTAGCGGAGTGATCTCAACTAACGCGCCAAAGCTAATAGCAAAAACAGTCAGAATAGCCATAAGGCCAACGTTCTTTTCTACTATTTCATGTTTGTTTTGTGAATTTTTCTTGCTCATCATCTCACTCCGTTATGCTAATTGTGCTTGCGCGTCTAGTTTCAGAGATTCTTTCTCAGCTGAAATAGTGCGGTAAACGTTATAAGCCATAACTAACATACCCGTTACGATGAATACACCGCCTACAAAGCGCATGATATAGAAAGGATGCGACGCTTCTAAAGACTGCACAAAGCTGTACATTAATGTACCGTCAGCATTTACTGCACGCCACATTAGACCTTGCATTACACCTGAAATCCACATTGCAACAATGTATAAAACAACACCTACAGTGTGTAACCAGAAGTGGGTATTAACCAATTTAACGCTATACATACGACCTTGCGCGAATAACGCAGGAATTAAGTGGTAAATAGCACCAATTGAAATCATAGCAACCCAACCTAGTGCACCTGAGTGTACGTGGCCGATTGTCCAATCTGTGTAGTGAGATAACGCATTTACAGATTTAATTGCCATCATTGGACCTTCAAACGTAGACATACCGTAGAAAGACAACGAAACAACTAAGAAGCGTAGTACTGGATCAGTACGTAGTTTATGCCACGCGCCAGATAGCGTCATAATACCGTTAATCATACCACCCCAAGACGGTACGAATAGGATAATAGACATAACCATACCTAAACTTTGCGTCCAATCAGGAAGCGCTGTGTAGTGAAGGTGATGAGGACCAGCCCAGATATATAATGAAATTAGAGCCCAAAAGTGAACTACCGATAAACGGTATGAGTACACTGGACGACCTGCTTGTTTAGGTACAAAGTAATACATCATACCCAAGAAACCAGCAGTAAGTAGGAAACCTACAGCGTTATGACCGTACCACCACTGAACCATAGCATCTACCGCACCAGCGTAGATTGAATATGATTTAGTTAACGATACAGGCACTGCCATGCTGTTTACAATGTGTAGTACTGCAACAGTAATAATAAAGCCAGCATAGAACCAGTTAGCAACATAAATGTGCGACACTTTACGCTTGATTAAAGTACCAAAGAATACAATAGCGTAAACAATCCAAACCACAGCGATTAAAATATCGATTGGCCATTCAAGTTCTGCGTATTCTTTTGAGCTAGTAATACCAAGTGGTAATGTAATTACTGCTAATACAATAACTAGCTGCCAGCCCCAAAAAGAAAAGGCGGCGAGTTTGTCTGAGAAAAGACGCGTTTGACAAGTACGTTGTACGACGTAATAAGACGTCGCAAAAAGTGCACTGGTACCAAATGCGAAAATTACTGCGTTCGTGTGTAACGGACGTAGTCGAGAGTAAGTTAACCATGGTGTATCAAAGTTAAGTGCTGGCCAAGCTAATTGGGCAGCAATCAGAACCCCAATACTCATGCCAACGATGCCCCAAATCACTGTCATAATAGCGAATTGGCGTACAACCTTATAGTTATACTCAGTTTGTGATGCTACTGTTTGGCTCATTTTCTGGCTTCCGCTGCAATAAATGCGTTTAGAAATGAATTACCCACCTTTAAAAGTGGGGCCTACTATTTTCTCAAGCGTGTTATCTAAAACTTTCAATACATGAAAGCTTCAGAAAAAAAACTTGAGAAACCCTTATTTTTTGCGGGTGAAATGATAAATTTTTTGGCCTAAAAAAGATAGGTCAATTACATAAAATTATGACATCAATCAATGTTTGTGAGCTTGTTGTTTATTTTTTGATACAGTTTGTGCCTAATTTGGCTTAATAGTAACACTCGCACTTGTTATTTGCAGTCGCGATTATTAGTATTTGTTTTTCTTTAGTGCGAAATTGTTATGCTTATATATAGATTAAGTTTATTCACGGCGGTATTTTTTTTATTAACAGCATGTGATTTTTCCAAAAATACAGATGAAAAGTTTCTAGAAAATGCCACATGCACAGCCAATTTGCCTTGTACTTTTTCAAATGATGTTAAAGTATGGTTAAGCGAGAAAACCCTTTCTCCCGAAACTCCATTTACTATTTTTAGTGATTTGCCAACAAACCTTACAATTGAAGATGCTAAGCTTAAAGGCATTACTATGTATATGGGTTACATTCCTCAGCAATTTAAAAAACATAATGGCCTGTGGCAGAGTAATACCATGGTTGGCATTTGTTCTGAGCAAAATATGCTCTGGAATTTAGAGCTAACAGTCAAAGATAATACAACCTCTTTAATACAAACACTAAATTACTCTTTTTATGTAACGTATTAGGCTTAATACCTAACTTTCATGCAATCCATTTACCATTAGCAATTTGCATTGTTATCCATACGATTATTTAAGCGAGAAGATCACTAAAACTGCTATTTGAATCAAGTAGCCAATATAAGTTTTTATAATATGAAACTAATTCAATAAAGACACAGTTTTAATTGTGGCTGAACAAAAAGTCTAATCAAAAAAACCGCAAAGTAGTCAGATAAAGCTATTTAAGCACCAAACATGCGTAAATTCGGTTAGTAATTAACATTTAGTTTTGCGGTTTTAATAATTTGCTGTGATTAACTTGTTAATTTATCTGAATTTGGTACACAATTCGATTAATTACATTGAATTACAAAGTTGACCAGTTTGGTTTCAACTGTGTTATTTAAGTATCTTAAATTGTTTATGCTATTGATATTTAAATGTATTTATTCGTTAACAATGAAACAAGTTGTAACGTATGTCCCCAAAAGAGTTGTTCTATTTTGTTGATTGATAAAAAACGTACTGGCGTTAAGTTTTCGTTCAGTTAAAAGCGCCTAAGTTGCCCATCTGACTCACTATTCTTATAACAAGTGAGCATTACCAATAAAGGTAAACTTCAACAAGTAGGGTTCTTTCATGAAAAAATCAACTCTTGGCTTAGCTGTAATTGCAGCAATACCAATGTTCTCAAGTGTGCAAGTTTTAGCGGCTGACGAAGCAGCTACATCAATTGAAAAAATTCAGGTGACGGGCTCTCGTATTAACCGTACTGATATGGAAACAGCAAGCCCAATCACAGTTATCGGTGATGACTTCATTGCAAAAAGTGGTTTCACATCTGTTGCTGACATACTTTCTACTCAGCCATCAGCTGCTGGTATTAGCTTAGGCGCTTCAAGTAATAATGGTTCTGGCGGTTCAGCAACAGTAAACTTACGTGGTATGGGTTCACAACGTACGTTAGTACTCCTAAACGGTCGTCGTATGGTTTCTTCAGGTACCGGCGCAGATTCTTCTGTTGATTTAAATACCATTCCTGTAGCAATGATCAAATCTATCGAAATCTTAAAAGACGGCGCGTCTGCAGTATATGGCTCTGATGCTATTGCTGGTGTTGTTAACATCATAACAAAGAAAGATTTTGAAGGTTCAGAGCTAAACGTTGAAGGCAGCCGCACTACAAAAGGTGATGGCAATAACTACGGTGTTAGTTTATTACACGGAATGAATATTGCCGATGGCAACTTAGTTGTTGGTGCTCAATACTCAAACCGTGGTGAAGTAATTCAGTCGGATCGTCGTTTTGTAGAGCCTGGCGAGTCTTCATTTATCCCTGAAGGAACACTGGGCGGCAGAACTTACCAGGGTAATGGTGTTTTTGCAGATAGAACTACTTCATACGACTTCACAACATCAAGCTATGCTCAAACACCTAATGAGCTATACAGCTTATTTACTAGTTTTGACAAAGAGCTAGACTCAGACACTACATTTAATGTTGATTTGATGTATACACGTCGTGAATCTAATCAACAACTTGCACCACAACCAGCAAGTATTGATTTAAGTACTTCTAGCTTGGATTCAACTTACACAGATAGCTTCCGTGACGCAGATACAGGCGATCTTGCTGACTCTTTAGAGTACAGAAGAAGAATGGTTGATGCTGGTCCTCGTATTTATGAGCAAGAAACTGACACTTACCGTGTATCTGTTGCATTACAAGGTTTATTAGATAACGATGCAAGCTGGGATGTAAGTGCAACTTACGGTCGTAATGACTCAAAAGATAAAGTTCAAAACTCAATTAATGCAAGTCGAGTTGAAGAAAGCATTTATGCAAACCAAGCTCTTTGGTTCAGCGGTGATTCTTTAGATCGTAGCTTATTAACATCTAACGATTCAATTTATACTGAGTCAAACGAAGGTGGTAACGAGCAATTTATTCTTTCAGCTGGTTATAGCGCAGTAACAGAAAGTGATATTGGTTACGCAATCGGTGTAGAAAACCGCTTTGAAAGTGGTTACTACACACCAGATCTAATTACTCAGCTTGGTGAGAGCACAGCTGCACAACAAGATCCAACTGAAGGTGATTTCTCAGTACAGTCTATCTACTTTGAAACATCTATGCCGGTATTAGAGACTGTTACCCTTGAAGGTGCTGCTCGCTACGATAACTACTCTACCTTTGGTGGCGAAACAACGTGGAAACTTGGTGCAACGTGGAATGTAACTGAAGAGTTTATGGTTCGTTCTGTATTAGCTACTGGCTTTAGAGCACCAAACGTATCAGAACTGTTTGGTGGTAACTCAGGTTCGTACGATTACCTAGCTGATCCATGGGGCAACGAACAAGATGCTCAAATACTTGTAAACTACACAAGTGATAACGATCTTAAAGCCGAAGAAAGTCGCTCTTTCACTTTTGGTATGGTTTGGGAAGTAGCTGACGGTTTATCAACAACTCTAGATTACTGGAAGTTTGATATTACTAATGCGATTACTCGCTTAGATGTTCAAAACGAAATGAATAGCTGTTTTGCAGGTGACTCAGAATCATGTTCATCAGTAAACATTACACAATCTGGTGACTTATCTAACCTAAGTTCAGCACTTACTAACGTAGGTTCTCAAGAAACGTCAGGTGTTGATTGGAATATTAGCTACTCTGCAGATAACTACCGTATAAACCTTGATACAACTTATTTAATTAAGTTTGAAGAAGATGACATTAATTACACAGGTACTATTGATGGCAACATCGGTGGTTACTCTAAAATAAAGTCTAACCTTTCAGTTAATTACGATCTAACTGATTCATTAAATATCCTTTATAACGCAAGATTCCTTCGTGGAATGGATGGTGACTACTACGGTGAAAACTTTAGTACTGACAACGTTATTTACCACGATATTTCAATGAGCTACAACTTGAATGATGCATTACGATTTACTGGTGGCATGAACAACATTTTCGATAAAGAGCCTGAGAAAGTATTAGGTGGTAACGATATGGGTACTGTTCCAGAAGTTTATGATGTAATTGGTTCACGTGTTTTTGCAAGTGTAAACTACAAGTTTTAACTAGCACATTAATCGTATTAAGGCTCAGTATTTACTGAGCCTTTTTTATTGAACAAAACAAAGGAGACAAGTACACTAAAACGATATTTTAGAAGGAGAACTGATTGTTAAAACAAGATGAAAACTTATCTTTTGTCATTGAACCAGAGCTAACTCCTCGTTCTGAACAGCGCATAGATCTGTATTTTTCTATCCCTAATGAAATGGGGATTAATCCGCAAACGCTTACCGAAGAATCTTACTTTAATAACCACTTTAAATCGCATTTAGCCTACAATGCTAACAATATACACTTGCCATTAGTACGAAGCCGTTTTGTTAGTAAAAACAAAGGTGAGCAGCAAGATTACCGTCAAAACCTTAATTTATTTTGTTACCAAGTGCGTTTAGCCCTTGATGCCGACATTAAAGACGCGTTAAAAATTGATGAAGCAGAAGACTTTTATAAACGCGCTAACGAAGTATATGAACAAAGTGAAGGACTTTTAAAAAAGCTGCGTCGCTACACGCCAGATGACGAAAAACTACTTCCATTTTTTACCAATGCTGATAACTATTTAAGTTGGCATGTCGAGCAATCATTTTTAAAGCTTTTAGATGAAGGCCCACGTAGTAGCGATTATGCAAAAGAGCGTAACGATTTACTGCAGTTTTGTAAAAACGAAAATACGTACCGAGCAGAGAAAAGCTACAATTCTGAAACCACCATGCAAGACGCAAATCGAATAACAAATAAAATGCGTTTGTTACAACGTTTAATTGAGCATGGCGTTATATTACAGCGCCAAACGCGTTTTCTTAACAGCTACCTTAAACGATTAGTTAAAGGCACTGTAACAGCTGTTATCATGGCATTTGTGATGGTTGTGATACTTAATGCCCGCTCAACGTTTACTGAAGTCACCGCGACGCTTATTTTAATTTTGGGGGTCATTTACGGATTACGTGAAATATTTAAAGAAGACATTACACGTATGATCTGGCGAGCTATTGTACAAGGGCGACCTAAGTGGCGATTTAGTTTTAAAAATAGTATTACCAAAGACAAAATAGCGAGTCAGCTAATTTGGCTTGAATACACACGCTTTAAAAAAATACCTAAAGAAGTTAGATCTATTTTTTCAAAGCGTCGTCAGCAAAATAAACAAGCCGCGCAGTGGTTACACTTTGCAAGTGAGACACGTGTTAGTGCAAAAGAATTTTTACCCGGTTACGATACACTGCAACAAACACTGCAATTTAGTCTTGCACCATTTGCGCGTTATTTAAAGCGTGGTGAAGGGAAGTTATATCATTTAGATAGTAATAAAATTTCTAAGCAGGCGGTTGAACGGCGCTATCAACTTAACATGGTGCTTGTGCTAACTGAGGAAGATAGAACACTCTACCAACGCTATAAAATAACGTTAAATCGTAGTAAAATCGTTAATATTGAGCTTATCTACTCCAAAAAATGAATTTTAGTAATTAAAAAAGGGACTGATAAAATCAGTCCCTTTTTTAAATTTATTTATTAGCTAAACCATGTTTACTATATAAAGTTACTTTGTTTGATACTAGCGTGATCTCGATATTTTTTGCTTCGTCGCCCCACACACAATTAGTATGCAGTGTTTTTTCAACACAATTATCTGCACTTCCCAAAATGGTTTCAACTTCAGTCTTGTCCATACCTACTTTGATTTTTTCGTAACTCTCAAGACTTACTTTAGAACAAGCCGCAAGGCTTAGTGTAGCTGCGATGATAAGGAGTTTTTTCATTGTTATATCCTACTTAGTATTAATGTTTGAATTTTCTGATTTGGACGATCATGCCCATTCGTGGGTGGTCAAAGTAATGTACTTCACCACTTATTACACGTCTAAACTGAGAAAAGCGGGCTGACTCTATATCGCCATTTTCTATTTTTTGGCTAATATCAAAATTAGCTGTAATGTATAAATAATGTCGTAAGTGTATTTTAAATAAACCGTCTAGTTCCCATTCTGCTTTTGATTGGTTTGGGTCGTTAAATAGTTCAGGTTGTGAGTTTAATAAACTTACAAAATCAGGATTTGAATAGCTAGGGGTTACGTTGGAATCACTTTTAAGGTGTTTACCTGCTATTAAATGCATACTTGGAGCACGCGATTTACTTGCGCCTTCAAAGCGCCAGCCAGTATGTAGAATAGGTGTTAATCCTTTGCGATCTAGCTGTCGGTACTGCGCTTTAAATTGCAGTTGTTCTGGCGCTAATAAATAAGTTTGCTGCATATCATCTTTAGCGGGTGCTAGAGGTGTTATAGGTAGCTCATCGTAGCTTTGTAGGTAGTTTGTACTGTCACCGCATACACCCGATTGTGGGTTTGAATTAACTAATGAGTCGGTAAAAGAGCGTTTTTGAAAACGCTCATCACCATCTATACATGCTTGCATTGCTTGCTCTGTATAAAGAGGTGTCATTAAATCTAGAGAGTTTTTATCCTCAATAGCTTTGTGCTTAAGTGTAAAATCTTCTTGCAAATACGGAGCAGGGCGCTGCTTAAATACAAGCACCTCAACCTCAAACCAGCGTTCTGCAAATGCAGTGCTGCTAAACAAGCAGCATAAAATAACTAGCGATTTTTTTAGCAACATTAATGGCTAACCTTTTTTTCGAAATCTGCAATCATTGCAGTGACCATTTTTAAGCGTTCGCGAGCGTTAGCTTCACTAATTGCAAAGCGCAGTTTATTTGCGCCATCCATTTTGTACACCTTAGGCGCACTTTGTATCAAACCAATGATGAAGCTAGGGTTAACCTTAGTATCTTGGCTAAACTCAAAGTAACCACCTTTTGGATTTGCCTCAATTTTTGTTATCCCTAAATTACTTGCCTGCATTTTTAATAATTGTAGGCTAAATAGGTTTTTAGCGGCATCAGGCAGTAAACCAAAGCGGTCTATAAGTTCTACCTGTAGTTCATCCATATCATCAAGGTTAGCACAACTAGCAACTCGCTTGTACATACCTAGGCGTGCATTAACATCGTGTATGTAATCATCAGGTAATAGTGCAGCCAGTTTTAAATCTACTTCGGTTTGTTTTTTAAGTAGATTTTCAAGCGTTGGCTCTTTTCCTTCACGTAGCGCATTTACGGCTTGCTCAAGCATTTCCATGTACAAACTAAAGCCGATTGTTTGCATTTGACCTGATTGATCGTCGCCAAGTAACTCACCGGCGCCACGAATTTCTAAATCGTGTGTAGCGAGAGCAAAACCCGCGCCTAAATCTTCCAACGATTCGATTGCTTGTAAGCGTTTACTCGCGTCTTTAGAGAGTGCTTTAGGGTCACCTGTGAGTAAATAGGCATACGCTTGATGATGGCTTCGACCAACTCGTCCACGTAATTGGTGTAATTGCGCAAGGCCAAGTTTATCTGCTCTATCCATAATAATGGTATTGGCTGTTGGTACATCAATACCGGTCTCAATAATCGTGGTACATACCAGCACGTTGTATTTTTGATGATAAAAGTCAGTCATTATTTGCTCAAGCTCTTGCTCGCGCATTTGACCATGGGCTGAGGTGACGCTTGCTTCAGGCACCCATTCACTAATTTCTTGCGCAACACGGTCAATAGTTTCCACATTGTTATGCAAAAAGTAAACTTGGCCACCACGTTTAATTTCACGTAGTACAGCTTCGCGTATTAGTTCTACATCGCGTTGGCGTACAAAGGTTTTTACCGCTAAACGTTTAGCCGGTGGCGTTGCGATTATTGATAAATCGCGCATGCCGCTCATGGCCATGTTAAGTGTACGCGGTATTGGCGTTGCAGTTAGTGTGAGTATGTCTACATCGGCACGCAGGGCTTTAATTTTCTCTTTTTGACGAACACCAAAGCGATGCTCTTCATCAACAATGAGTAAGCCTAAATCGTTAAATTTAATGTCATGCTGAATAAGTTTATGTGTGCCAATAACTATATCGAGCTTACCGTTTGCCATTTTTTCAAGCGTGTCTTTTTGCTCTTTAGTGGAGTTAAAGCGCGAAAGTACACCAACTTCAATAGGAAAATCAGCAAAACGATCTTTAAAGTTTTCATAGTGCTGCTGAGCCAGCAAGGTGGTAGGCACTAAAATTGCCACTTGTTTATCATCGTTAACCGCTACAAAAGCAGCGCGCATGGCCACTTCTGTTTTACCAAAGCCTACGTCACCACACACTAAGCGGTCCATGGCTTGCTTTGATTGCATATCACCTAACACCGCTTCTATGGCGTTGCGCTGATCGTCAGTTTCTTCAAACGGGAAGCTATCGCTAAATTGGCGATATGCAGGGGCGTCTAGAGTAAACTTATTACCGGGTTTTGCTTGGCGCTGTGCATAAATGTCGAGTAATTCTGCTGCTACATCGCGAACTTTTTCAGCCGCACGTTTTTTTGCTTTTTCCCATGCATCTGAGCCAAGCTTATGCAGCGGGGCGCTGGCTTCTTCACCGCCAGAGTAACGACTCAGCATATGCAATGCAGACACTGGCACGTAAAGTTTAGCTTCACTTGCGTAAGTAATCGTAACAAACTCAGTAATTACACCTGCAGCATCAATTGTTTGCAAACCTTGGTAACGCCCAACACCATGATCGAGATGCACAACAGGTTGGCCTTCTTTGAGCTCAGCTAAATTACGGATTAGCGCATCTTGGCTGGCTTCGTACTTGTGCTTGCGGCGTCTGCGTTGAGATACTTTTATACCTAGCAGTTCTTGCTCGGTAATAATAGAAAGGCTGGGCTTAGTACCAAGTACTACACTTTGTTCAAGCGGACTTACTATTAAACCTACATCACTCGCGCTTTTTGTAAATTGTTCGAGTGTTTCAAATTCTTTAAATTTTAAACCGCTTGGTTTTAGAATGCTCAGTAATGATTCACGACGACCATCGGATTCAACACTGAGTAATATGCGGCCTTTTTTCTTTTTTTGCTCTGCTACATAATTTATAAACGCGGCATAAGGTTCATGCTGCTTATGATCAATTCGAATAGCAGGCAGCTCGCTAACGCTTAAGTTTTTATTGCCCGCTTTAGTACCAAGCTTTGCAAGAGATAAACGAATACGTGCAAAATTGCCTAAATTAGAAAACAGCTCTTCAATAGGCTGATAAAGCGCATTGGGTTCAAGTAATGGACGAAGTGGGTCAACTCTGCGGTTCTCATAGCGTACATTTACATCGTGCCAAAAGTTATCTGCCGCGTGCTCTAAATCACCCAGCTGCATAACAGTTGTTGTATCTGGCAAGTAGTCAAAAATAGTCGCTAGCTTTTCAAAAAACAACGGCATGTAGTATTCGATACCAGCAGGCCAGTTACCTTTGCTTACTTGCATGTATACAGAGTCTTGCTGCGAGCTTGCACCAAATTTTTCGCGGTAGCTTATTCTAAAACGTTCAATATCAGCGTCGTTAGTAGGAAATTCATGCGCTGGAAGTAGCTCAATTTTATCTACTTTTTCATCAGAACGCTGCGTTTCTACATCAAATAAGCGAATTGTATCGAGTTCGTCATCAAAAAAGTCGAGTCTAAATGGGTGCGGGCTACCCATTGGGTATAAGTCAACGATAGAGCCGCGTATAGCGTATTCGCCGTGCTCCATTACTTGTTGAACATTTAAATAACCAGCTTGCTCTAAGTTGTCACGAAAGTTATGTGTGTCTAGTTTGTCGCCCACTTTAAAGTTTATTGTTGAACCGTAAATAAACGAGGCCGGGGCTGTGCGCAACATTAAGGTAGATACAGGCACAATTAACACACTTTGTTGTTCTTTTTTTAAGGTGTTTAAAGTGGCTAAACGGGCTGAAATAATATCTTGATGGGGAGAAAAGTGATCGTATGGCAGAGTTTCCCAATCAGGAAATACCATTACTGGGTTATCGGGTAATAAATATTCTAATTCTGTTTCAAGGCGTAGTGCGCTTGGTGTATCAGGCGTAACAATCAAGACTAAGTTGTCTTGTTGTTTAACGCCTTCAGCAATGGCAATACTTAAACCACTTCCGCTTAGCTGGCCCCATTGAATTTTATCTTTTTGAGATTTTACCCAAGGCAAGGCTGCCCATTGCTCAAACGCCATTTATTACTCCATTTATAGTTGGCTCTTAGCAAGTAAGAGCCATCTTGAGTTAAGTTTACTTAGTCTCGGTATATTTTTGTTAGGTCTTTATAGTGATCAATTCGTCGGTCACGTAGGAACGGCCAGATACGTCTTACGTTTTCTGAGCGTTTTTGATCAATTTCAACCACTAAAATTTGCTCATCAGTATTATTAGCCTCAGCTAATAATTCACCTTGTGGGCCTGCAATGAACGAATTCCCCCAAAACGCAATACCATCGCTTTGCGCACTTGGGTCACTTTCATGACCTACGCGGTTACAGCTAATTACCGGTACACCATTGGCAACAGCATGGGCACGCTGACTAATAACCCACGCATCTTTTTGACGAGTTTGCTCAGCAATGTCGTCGTTAGGATCCCAACCAATAGCGGTTGGGTAAATTAACACTTCAGCGCCTGCCATTGCCATTAAGCGGGCAGCTTCAGGAAACCATTGATCCCAACATACTAGCACGCCTAATTTACCCACCGAGGTTTGAATAGGCTCAAAACCGATATCACCAGGGGTAAAGTAGAATTTTTCGTAAAAACCTGGATCATCAGGAATATGCATTTTGCGGTATTTACCCGCAATACTGCCATCTTGTTCTAATACAACCGCGGTGTTGTGATAAAGGCCCGTAGCGCGTTTTTCAAATAAAGAGGCCACAATAACAATGCTTAGCTCTTTAGCAAGCTCACCTAAGGCATTACTGCTAGGGCCTGGAATGGTTTCGGCTAAATCAAATACGTCAACATTTTCGGTTTGGCAAAAATAGAGGCTTCGGTGTAGCTCTTGAAGTACAACCAGTTTTGCACCTTTTTGAGCGGCTTCACGAATGGCACTCATTGATTTTGCCATATTGTGCTGAGCGTTATCGGTATTGCTTTGTTGCACTAACGCAACGGTTAATTTTGCAGGGCTTGTCATTGTGCTGCTCCAGCTAAAAATCCACGAGGTAATTGCATTGTAATACAGTGCAGGCTGCCAAATTGTTCAATTATTGGTTGGCAATTAACGCCAATAATAGTGTGTTGTGGGTATGCTTTTTGAACTTGTGCAAGAGCACGTTCATCATTGGCATCATTATACGTTGGCACAAGCACAGCATTATTAATAATTAAGTAGTTAGCATAGGTAGCCGGTAAGCGTGTTTGCTCATCGTCATAAGCGGCTTTTGGCCACGGTAACTCAATTAAGTTATATGGGGTGTTATCGGCAGTTTTAAAGGTTTTTAGTTGTTTTTCCATTGCATCAAGTGCGCTAAAGTGCTCATCAGTTTTATCGTCACACTGCACATATACAAGGGTATTATTTGGAGCAAAGCGCACTAAGGTATCAATGTGGCTGTCGGTGTCATCACCGGCTAAATAGCCATGATCAACCCATAAAAAATGTGTTGCGCCCAAGTGCTCTTTTAAAAGTACTTCTATGTCAGCAGGGTTTAAATCTGGGTTACGGTTTTTGTTAAGCAAACATTCGCTGGTTGTTAGCAACACACCATGCTCGTTTATTTCAATACCGCCACCTTCAAGTACCATATCGAGCGCTTGATATTGGTTGTTTATGCTACTTAGCTCTTTTACCAAAGTACGATTAATTTGATTGTCTAATGCGCTTTCAAATTTATTGCCCCAACCATTAAAAGTAAAATCATATACTTTTAGTTGTTCTGGTGAATCAATAGCGGCGCAAGTAAGCGGACCATGATCGCGCGCCCAGGTATCGTTGGTAGGCGTTACTACAAAATGAACACGATTAAGAGAGATGTTAGCGCTATTTAGCAATGCTGTAATATGCATTTTTAAGGCACTGTTATGCGCCACAATAACAAGCTGTTGCTGCGTTGTTATATGCTTAGCAAGCTCAATATATACAGGTTCTACACGTGCTAAATTATCAGCCCAATCTGTGTCTTTATGAGGCCATGTAAGCATAACAGCGTCTTGCTCGGCCCATTCTGGTAAAAGTCTAAAGTTCATGAATTTTATATACTAATTAAGATGACGCTAGTTTAGCATTTTACATAAAGATGTCAGCTAATTATCACTGTTTAGGTCGGCTTGGTTTTGATCAAGTTCTTGACGTTTTTTAAGTTGGCGGGTTTGAGCATGTAAACTTGCTCTAACAATAAGTTCTTGGTCAGTGGTTCTAATTGCGGTAAAGAGCATGGTGTATTGGTAATGTTCGCTATCTTGTTTTTCTACTGCCACAACTTCGGTGTAACAATAAACCGCAGAGGCTTCGTGGTGCAAAAACAGTTTTGTTCTAAATGCTTGGCCAATTGAATGTACTTCGGGTGATGTAAAGCGAATACCGCCACCGCCGTAGCTATCACATTGAATTGCATTATCTTGCGCTTGTTCTGAGGCCAAAATATGGCTCATTATTAAATCTATTTTACGTGACTGCGCTTGTAAAAATGTAGCTAGCTCTTGTGCTATATCGCCTAGGTTACGTAGTGGTCGTAACGAGCTTTGCTCAAGTTCACTTACTTCATTTGCTAATCTAAATAGTGGGGGGATATCGTCTTCTAGCTCAAGCTGCGATTTAGGAACTTGTCCGTTCGATACGGCGAATAAATTCACTCTTATACTTTCATTAATTTGAAAGTACTGCTCAAACTCACCTAATCTTTCACTATTCATTATGTTCTCCACCACGTATTTATTTAATAGTAGCGTTGTGAGTACTAAATTGCTAGCAGATAAAGTAACTCATAGCGGGCTAAATGCTTTGTTTACATTCAATTTTTTAACATGTTTTTTATGAAAATAAATACACTAAAATTCTAAATTATTAGGGTTAGGTATAAAAAAGCGGCCAATGTCATCCTAACATTGACCGCTTGGGTATTGATTCATCAGCGCATACTTATTTAAGTAGAGCGGCTAATTCATGTAAATCTTTCACAACGTGATCTGGTTTTTTAGCTAATGGGTAAAGTGCTTTACCTGGGCGTGCAATGAAAGTGGTTTGTAAGCCTGCTTCTTTTGCGCCAGCAACATCCCAGCCATGGGCTGCAACCATCATAGCTTCATTTGGTGCTACATTTAGCTTTTTAAGTACCCATTCATAAGCACGTAAGTCTGGTTTGTAAATTTTAATATCTTCAATGCTGTAACGTGCATCAAAGTAAGACATTAAACCAGCGCTTTCAAACTGTGCCTTTACACCTTTGTTTGAAGAATTTGTAAGGCTTACTAACTTATAGCCCTGAGCTCTAAGTTTTGCCAGTCCTTCTTTAACATCGCTGTGTGGAGGAAGCGTTAAAAGAGGCGTAACAATAGCTGTTTTAGCTTGTTCACTAGTAATATCAATATTGTTATTTTGAGCAACCATAAGAAGTGATGCCACCCCAATTTGCCCAAAGTCGTGATAACTACCGCTTACTGTATCTACTAATGAATGGTGCAGCATAGTCGAAAACCAAAGTGGTAATAAATCTTCACGCCCGCCTAGTGCTTTACCAATAGAGGTACGCATTGACGTTAAATCAAGTAGGGTTTCGTTTACATCAAAAATAAGCACTTTGGGCTTTACTTGTTCTTTTGGTTCATCAGCGACTGCATAACCAGATACAAGGCTTGTGCCAACAAGTAGTGAAAGAGTAAGTGTTTTTAACGATTTTAAAATAGACATTAGTTATTCTCCGATTCAAGTGCTGCCATAACATCAGTAGGTTCTGCGCGTAGGGTGTAGTCTTCGTTTAAAAATGCGTATGTAATAATACCTTCTTGGTTTATCACATAAGTAGCCGGTAGCGGCAATTTAAAGCTTTTATCGCCGTAGTAGTGTTCAAAATCAATACCAAATTGTGTGTATAACGCTTGAATACGCTCATCGAGTGTAAACAATAAACCAAATTGCTCAGCTACTTTATTACTAACATCTGAAAGCACATCAAACTCAAGGTCGTTTTTTTGTGCAGTTGAGAGAGTTTCATCAGGCAGTTGTGGTGATATTGCGACTAACTGAGCATTTTGAGTTTTAAATTGCGGTAAGTAGTCATTAAGTGCTTTTAGCTCTAAATTACAATATGGGCACCAGCCACCACGATAAAAGCTAATAATTACCGGGCCTTTTTTTAATAAATCCGCAAGCTCAATGTTTTCGCCGTTATGGTTGGCTAGGCTGAAGTTTTCTACCTTTTGACCAATTTGCAACGCATTGTCTTTAATATGCTGTGCAATAAGCTCTTCGTTTGTAGTGTTCATTAATGCTAAAACGTCAGCCGGTAACTTGGCATCTTTTTGTACGTTATAGGCATCTATTTGCGCTTTTAAACTCATGATTGAACCTCAATAATTAGACTATTTGCAATTATAGTGTTTTACATATTTAAATAAACATTGCAAAACTGAAAGCTTCATTCGAAAATGTTAAACATTGAAAAGTGCACAATGGCATCTTTATGTATAATTTAAGCGACCTAGAAACATTTATAGCAGTAGTTGAAAATAAAGGGGTGCTTGCTGCTGCGCGCGAGCAGCGTTTATCGCCTGCAACGGTAAGCCATCGCTTAAGTAAATTAGAACGTGAGCTTGCAACAGTACTTGTTTTTAGAGATAGCCGACGAGTACGGTTATCTCCCGCAGGTGAAATATTTTATACGCGAGTTGGCGCTATAATGGAGGCGCTGCACGACGCTGAGCATAGTATTGGTGCGCGTAGTTCATCTGTGAGTGGTTTATTACGCGTGACTATGCCCCCTTGGATTTTTTCAAAATACGTAATGCCAAGACTTAATGAGTTAGAGCAGGCCTATCCTGAACTAAAACTTGATTTTTTAATTACTGATCATTTTGTAAATGTGGTTGATGACGCACAAGATGTGGCAATTCGTGTAGGACAATTAAATGATTCCGGTTTACTGTCACGAAAAATAGTAAACAACAAACGTATACTTTGCGCAGCTCCTAGCTACATAAAAAAATATGGCATGCCTAAAAGCTTAGCTCAATTGAGCGAACACTATTGGGTTTGCCTGCCGTGGCAGCGCCAATTAAAGCTTTTTGATGAACAAGGTAAAACACATACTTTTAATGCAAGAACACGCTTTACTATTTCTAATTCCGACAATATGACTCAAGCAGCCATTGCAGGTCATGGCATTGCAATTAAATCAATGATAGCTATTCATGAAGATATTAAAAATGGCATTTTAGTTGAAGTTATGCCCGGTGTAATGGCACAAGATGATGCACCAGTTTGGTTTTTGCGTCCGCAAAATAGCTTAACTACCCGCAAAACCGATGTATTTTATGACTTTATGAAATCACTATTTTTGAGCTGCGAATAAGCGTTTAAATGAGCGTTTTACTCCAGTTAAAAACAAATAACCAGTAAGCTCGGCAAGTAAGGCAACTATAATAGCTGCAACAATGGCGGCTATAATAGAATCTTTTTTTAAAATGATTTGACCTTCAAAGCGTTGCCACACTTGTTGCTTTACATCGCTCATGCCACTGATCATAGTAAAAATATATGGAGATTGCGCAAACCTATTTACAGCGATTTGTAAGTCTTGTTGTCGTGTGTAAAGTGTACTGATATTACTTGCACCTTTATTCACAATCCCATCATCAATATTTTTATAGTGTTTAATTAGCTTATTTAAATCATTATTAAAATACTTAGCTGCATCGCTTTTAAAAGGCGCAATGGCATTATTAGCTTCAATTAATTGGGCTGATAATGCTTGGCCAAAATCGCTTACAAATGCAGGAATTTGCACTCCAAGTAGTAAACCGAATGCAAAGAAACTAAGTCGGATATAATCTAAAAATTTACTCATTTATCTTCCTATCCATTTAAATAACCCAGAATTAACATTTGAGCTTGTTTTTATATCAAAAACTCGTAACCTGTCGGTAATAAAAATAACAACAGGTGGATGTTAAGGATGACGAAAAAAGTAAAATTCACGTCAACATTTGTTGATATATCTAAACAGCTCAAACGTTTTGTATCGCGCATTGTTCAACCCGACGATGTAGAAGATATTGTGCAAGAAACCTTTGTAAAAAGCTACGAAGCTGATTTAAAGCAAGATATACAGTTTACCCGCAGTTACATGCTTAAAACAGCAAAACACTTAGCACTTAACCATATAGCTAAGTGGGACAACAAATTTAATGATTCGTTAGAAAACGATAACGAATTACCGGTATTACTCAAATCAATGAAGCTTGAGGATGAATACACATCTAAAGAGCGCTTTTTACTTTTTTGTAGAGCTACTGAGCAACTAAGCTCATCGATTCGTAAATGCTTTATATTAAAAAAAGTTTACGGCATGAGCCAAAAAGAGATCGCAGACCAAATGCAGTTAAGCCAAAGCACTGTTGAAAAACACATTGCCAAAGGGTTGTTACAAACCATGTCGTACATGCGTGAACATGAGCAAAGCCCTCAAACAAACCCTAAAGCTCAAGCACACCCTATCTCAGTTAAGAGGGTCGCAGAATGAGTAATGTTCATCAATTTAATTCAAAAGATTTAATTTTAGAAAAGTCATGTGATTGGATAAGCGCGATTGATCGTGGTTTAACTGATGATGAAAAAGAGCAATTTAAATTATGGATGATGCAAAGCATCGCCCATCAAGACTCTATATACGAGCTTGCTCAGCTTTGGGATGAGCTTTCGGTATTAAATGAATTAAGTCATTTATTTCCTCAGCGTAACAATACTAAAGCATCAAAAAATAAGTGGATGTTTTCTTACTCAATTGCAGCGAGTTTATTTGCAGCACTAATGGTATGCAGCTACTTATTAATTAATTTAGAAAATGGCTATAACCAAGAGCTTGCAAAAGTTAATTACACTAAAATTTACAAAACAAAAGTAGGCGAGCAAGCAACGTATGTGTTGCCAGATGGCACCATAGTGCAGCTTAATACTAATAGCTTGCTAGAAGTTGCTTATAGCAAAGGCCGCAGGCAGTTATTACTTAGTCGTGGAGAAGGGCGTTTTAATGTAGCAAAAGATGCCACGCGTCCGTTTAGTGTTATGGCCGGCGACAAAAGCTTTACCGCACTCGGTACCGTGTTTAATGTACAGCGTAATACCTCATCAGATTTAGAGCTTGTTGTTACCGAAGGCAAAGTGATGATCACCGACCCTAGTGTAGCGGTTGATGCAAATGACTTTAAAGATTATCAGCTTGCAGATAACAGCACGCAAAAAATTCGTCAAATTAATGCCAATATTGTTACCTCAGGCGAAAAAGTAATTATAGAGCAGAGTGTTACAAAGCCAATTACCCAGCTTTCAATGAACGACGTACAACGCGATTTGGCATGGCAAAATGGCATGCTTATTTTTAATGGAGAAGAGCTAAGCGATGCTTTAAATGAAGTAAGTCGCTATACCGCGACACGTTTTGAGCTTTCATCAGCCGAGCTTGCCAGTATTAAAGTAGCTGGGGTATTTAAAGCGGGTGACGTTGAAGGTTTACTTGAGAGTTTACAAACTAATTTTTCGATTGATCATGAGCGTTTAGGTGAGCATGTAGTAACGCTAAAACACCATACAGAATCATAAGTAGACGTTATGCAAATCAAACTAATGTTAGATAAAGTTGCATCAATAAAGATTGAACGTAAAAAAAACATTAAAAAAAAGAAACAAAACCATAGAGGATTTTTGTTTGTCAGCTGTTTATATAAGTTGCGCAGTAACCAAACGCATTTATTGAGTGGATTTAGTGTGCTTGTACCGGCTATTTTTAGCTTGAGTGTGCAAGCAGCAACTCAAACCACTGGGCAAATGGTGCAATTTGATATAAAAGCGCAGCGAGCAGACAAAGCCTTAATTGAATATGCTAAACAAACAGAGCAAACCGTGGTGTTTTCTTATGAGTTGGCAAAGCAGTATGACGCAAATTCAGTTTATGGATTTTACACTCAGCTAGATGCTCTAGAGGCATTATTAGGTGGGACTGAGCTCGATGCGGTTGTTGATCAAAATGGTTTACTGAGTATAAAACTCAAACAAATCAACAGGAATGATAACAACATGATGAAGCTTTCAGCGGTCAGTGCAGCAGTATTACCAGCTTTACTTGCAGTAAATTCGCAAGGTGTAAACGCAGCAGAAGAAGTCGCTCAAGAAAAAATTGAAAAAATTGCTATTGTCGGTAGCCGTGTAGCAGGACGTTCAGTTGAAGATTTACCCGTTCCAGTAGATATCTTAAGTGCAGAAGCGCTTGAAAATACAGGCCAAACAGAAGTTGGTCGTATGCTACAGTCTATCGCCCCTTCATTTAACTTTTCAAGCTCTGCAATTAGTGACGGTACTGATGCTTTAAGACCTGCGACACTTCGCGGTTTGGGCCCCGATCAAACATTGGTTTTAATTAACGGCAAACGTCGTCACCAAGCAAGTATTATTCATATTAATGGCTCTGTTGGGCGTGGTACCGCAGGTACTGACATGAATGCAATTCCAGCCTCTGCAATTAAACGCATTGAAGTATTACGTGATGGCGCTGCTGCTCAGTATGGTTCTGATGCAATTGCAGGTGTTATTAATATTGTGCTTAAAGATGGTAGCGAAGGTGGCAAAGCGGCTATTAACTACGGTCAATATTCTGAAGGCGATGGCGAAACCATTAACCTTGATTTTAATAAAGGCTTTGCGCTAGGTGATGACGGTTATTTAAATACAACGATTAATTACCGTGACCGTGCACCGACTAACCGTGCAGGTTTACATGGCTCTTGTCAGTTTTATGGTTGTACAGAACTAAGTGACGGCACTTTACTTGCTGGCGATCCGCGTGAGCTGACAGCCGATCGTGATACATTCAGAATTGGTGATGCTGATTCTCAGCAGTTTGGTTTAACAATTAATACCGGTTACGAGTTAGGTGATGGCGAGCTTTACGGCTTTATTACTTACTCAACACGTGAAAATGAGTCGGCTGCATTTTTCCGTCATAATGCAAATGCAGGTGGTAACCCAGTACTACAAGATAATGATGCGACGATTCCGCTAGGTTTCTTACCAAAAATTAATACAACTATCGACGATATCTCGTACAACTTTGGTTATAAAACTGAGTTTGATAACGATGCAAGCCTTGATTTATCATACACCTATGGTGAAAACAGCATTGATTACACGACAAGTGACACTATCAATGCCTCATACGCTAACTTTTTACGTTATGACCAAGGTTTAAGTGCTGCTGATATTCGTACAACAATCCCACGTGAAGCGTACGCTTACGGCATGGAATTATCACTGCAAACAATCAATATTGATTTTACGCAAAACTTTGATGATTATTCTTTAGCAATGGGCGCTGAAATCCGTACTGACGAATATCGCATTTTAGAAGGTAATGAGTACGCATACCGCGATTACGATACAACCAACGGTGTAAGTATTTACAACGGCTTAAGTGGTGGTGTTGGTTCTGAAGATGCATCAGGTGGTTCACAAGGTTTTGGTGGTTCAGCTCCTGCGTCATCAGTTGATGAATCGCGTGATGTAATTTCATTTTACATAGATGCAGAAGCTTATGTGATTGAAGATGTAATTTTATCGGGTGCACTTCGCTACGATAACTACAAAGGCTTTGGTGATACAGTAAACTTTAAGCTTGCTGGTAACTGGTCTGTAACCGACGATATTTCACTACGTGGTGCATTAAGCTCAGGTTTTAGAGCGCCTTCTATGCAACAGCTTTACTTTAATAACGTAAGTACGCAATTTGTTGTTGGTACTAATGGTAATTTAGTTGCAGAAGAGGTTGGTACATTTAGAAATGATTCAACACTTGCGCAAAGCTTAGGTATTCCAAAGCTTAAAGAAGAAAAATCACAAAACCGTAGTTTAGGTATTGTATATAACGTTACAGATAATATTAATGTAACCGTTGATTACTACTCAATTGATATTGACGACCGTATTGTAATTAGTGACCGCTTAGGTAAAGGTTTATCTACAAGCCTTGATGCTGCACTAAATAGTGCGGGTGCTGGCGTAGGTCAGTTCTTCTTAAATGGTGCTGATACAGAAACTCGTGGTGTTGATTTTGTAGCAACGTGGAACACTGAAGGTTTAGGCGGCACGCTTGATTTTACACTTGCAGCTAACTTTACTAAAACAGATGTTGTATCGTTATTTTCGCCTGCTGGCTCAAGCCTTGAGACAGTAAACGTAGAAGATATATTTTCAGCTGAAGACATCTCTATTATTGAAGAGTGGCAACCAGAGGATCGTATTAACTTAAGTGCACTTTATCAACGTGATGATTGGACAGTTAACCTGTCACTTAATCGCTTTGGTGAGTACACAGTAGAAGATGGTGGTCGTCAAACGTATGGCGCAGAAATTTTAACTGACGTTAAAGTTAACTACTTCGTTACTGAAGATTTGTCGGTAAACATTGGTGCAAATAACTTGTTCGATGTTTACCCAGATAAAAATGAAATAGGTAACTCTCGCTCAGGTACTATTGTGGATGCTAGTGGCAACACAGTAATAAGTAGCTCAGGTGTGTTTGACTACTCACGTCGTTCGGCTCCATTTGGATTTAACGGTGCTTACTACTACGTAGGCGCAGAATACCGTTTTTAATTACTAACCTGAACGCAGTTAACGCTGACAATAGCTGCTAGAGATAGATTTATTAGCCAGAATTTAGGTTAAGTAACCTCCCTTTCGTTATTTAACTCAAAGGGCCGTAAGGCCCTTTTTTTGGTTTTATATTGGGCTGTTTTATTTAGAAATCAAACTTATTGAATAATCATCGTATTGCTTAATATTATTCATTACACTCATTAAAGTATTATGTGTACTGTTTTCGTCTGCGGTTATAAGTACCGAACTTATTTCATATTTAGCCGCGAACATCGCTAAATTAGTCGCAACTTGCTCTAAATCAATTAACCTCCCCGAAAAATATACTCCGTTACTTTCATCAATTCTAAATAAAGCATTTTTAACAGGCTTATCTATTTGAGGGCTGTCGAGTGGTCGGTTTAATTCAATAGCCACAGGTTTTACAAAAGATGTAGTTACAATAAAGAAAATTAGTAATATGAACACTATGTCTAACATCGGGGTCATATCTACATCAGCATTATTTTGCAGTTTAGTTAGGGCGTGTGAATCTTTGTGGATTGAAATTTGTTCAATCTAGGGGCGATTAAATCACGGCGCGATGTTTGTAACCTAGTGGGCTAAGTAAAAACCGAGCAACAAAGAGTTAATCGTCCCTAGAAAGAACCCAAAGGGCAGCGCATGTTTGGCCTTTATGCTGCGTTATCGCCTATTTATGGGGAATAACCACACTACATAGGCTCTGCCTTGCCTAAAAACCAAACATACTGATGCAAATTCAACCACCAGAGATCAACACGCCCTAGCTTACTTTTCATATTAGACCTTATTTTTAATTAAATGCTGCGGCGCCACAGCAAGGTTTTAGGTACCTACTAACAAAATTAGCACAGCAAAAATAAAGCGTGGTTAAATAAATATTCTAATAACATTAAATATTTGTATTCATTGTGTATTTAAAATGTGGCGAAATAAGGTGGTGTTTATACTAATTTGCTTATATATGGGGTCTATATGGCATCGTTATAGTGTGATTTAATTCGTTAAATTGCTTAAAGATTTATGCAGATTGGTTTTAGAGGCAATAAAAAACCCAGCGCTAGGCTGGGTTGTATTTATGCGTTATGTAAGCTTACTGCTTTTGCATACGGCTCATTTCTGCATGGCAGCTTTGCATTGTTAATAATGTTTTAGCCAGTGCAGCTTCGCAATCAGCCGGTTGTGGTTTATCCATAGCGGCTTTAATTTCTACAAGCGTTTTATCTTCTACTTCTTCAAGCTCTTTTACATACGTGCTGTCGTTATGTGAGGTGAATGTAGTAAGTAAGGCTGTGTATGCACGTCGTGCTTCAACTGCGAAAGATGAACCATCTTCGCGTTCGCCTTTTTCATTAATTGCATATGGCTGCAAGCGCTCAACACTCACTTTTCGGGCATCTATCATACGCTGAAAAAGTGCGCCAATAGCAGGGTCTTCAACTTTTTCCTGTGCTTTTTGATAAAAATCGATGCCGCTGTTCATAACTTGAATGATGTCAGTAATATGATTTACTTCTGATCCTTGATGGGTGTTCATAATGACCTCTTTTATTAAATGAATGTATAGTTCAACTTAATAAAAGCAATGTATGTTCCACGTTTTTATTTTTATGTAGTTGTTTGATTTTATTAGTTTAATTTTATTTCAGAAAGGGGCTAAGTTAATGAGGAAAGTATTAACTTAGCAATTTTTACATTATATTGTGTAATAAAGTTATTTTAGCTCTTCAGCTACTTCAGCTACTTTTTGGCGTAACCAGATATGGCTCGCATCGCGATGTAACAGTGGGCTCCAAATCATATCAAGCTCAAAAGGAGGAATTGGAAATGGTGGCTCTAAAATTTTAAGCCCCGGATCATCTAAGTATATATTTGCGGCTTTTGAAGGAAGGGTCGCAATCAAATTTTTCTCTTTAGCTAAATGAATCGCTACATGGTAGTTACGCGTAAAAGTGGCAATGTTACGATGTTTACCAAAGTGGGCAAGTGCTTCGTCAACCCAACCAAGTTTTTGCACATCTTTAGGGTCCATGCCCACGCCTACACCAAAACCTGTTTTACTCACCCATATATGGCGCGCTTTTAAGTAGCTGTCGAGGCTAAAGTTTTCAATAATAGGGTTGTCGGCCTTAACTAAGCAGCAAAAACTGTCTTTCCAAATACGTTTATGATGAAAAGACTGAGGTAAGTTTTCAAAACGGTTGATTGCCATATCTACTTTACCGTTTTCTACGTCATGAAAGGTTACATCACTTGGTGTGAGTATATCTAAAGTAGTATCGGGGGCTTCTTCGTGTAGTTTACTTAAGAGCTTTGGCGCTAACGTACTTGCAGCGTAATCACTGGCCATTATTCTAAATACACGTTTACTCTGGCTTGCCTCAAATTCTCTATTAGGTGCTAGGGTTTCTTCAAGCGTCATTAATATGCCACGAATAACGGGTTGTAACTCTAAAGCGCGCTCTGTCGGGACCATACCATCGCTGGTACGAACTAAAATAGGGTCGTTAAATAAGTTACGAAGACGTTTAAGGCCATTACTCATTGCGGGCTGCGTAATACTCAATTGATTAGCAGCGCGTGTTACATTGCATTCTCGAAGCAATGTATCGAGATAAACGAGTAAATTTAAATCTATTTTACTTATATTCATTGTGTGTCCTTTGCGTCTACCAGTGATGGATAAATCGCTGTGCTGTCGGGTAAGGGTAAATATGACTTACCTGCCCATTTTTTATATTTTGTTGAGCCTGCTTCCAAAAGCTAACATCTATAAGCTCTGGATGAGTGCTGAGGAAAAACTTTTTATAGATAGGATTAGGCATTACAAATGTACATAACTGCTCTGGGAATACATCTTGTGGTGCAACAGAGTAACTTTGTTCATCCATTAAATAATCGTCGTAGCTCTTTGCTTTCGGTAATGCTCTAAAGTTCATATCTGTTAGGTATTGAACTTCATCGTAATCGTAAAAAATAATACGTTTGTGCTTACTTACACCAAAGTTTTTTAAGAGCATATCGCCAGGAAATATATTAACGGCAATCATTTCTTTTAGAGCTTGCCCGTATTCTTCAATCGCGTCTGCGGCACTTTCTTCATCAGCATTTTCTAAAAATAAATTGAGTGGTGTCATGCGCCGTTCAATATATAAATGCTTGATGATCAACCATTCGCCTTCAATTATCATTGATGAGCCAATTGTTTTATGTAATTGCGTAAGTAAATTACTATCAAAACGCGCCAAAGGAAATACGACGTTAGAATACTCTATGGTATCGGCCATTCTGCCAACGCGATCATGGTTTTTTACTAGTTGATAACGCTTTAATACGGTATCACGGCCGAAGGGCTTACTTTCACCAAATTTGTCTTTTATTACTTTAAAAACATAACCAAATGAGGGAAGGGTAAATACCATCATCACCATACCGGGAGTACCAGGTGCAATTGTAAACTTATCACTTGAGTGAGATAAGTGATTTAAAAACTCTCGATAAAACTCAGTTTTACCCTGCTTGTGAAAACCCACTGCATTATAGAGCTCAGCAAGTGTTTTGTTTGGCATAAGTTGATTTAAAAACCGAACAAGTGCTGAAGGTGCATGAGTCTCTACCATAAAGTAGGCGCGGGCAAAGCCAAAAATGACACGCATTTGAGACGATTTAGTTAAAAGTGCATCTAAATATAATCCGTTATCTTCATCGTGTAACACGGCGGTTATAAAAGGCTGAACACCACTTTTTGAAACAACACGTCCTACTATATAAGCTGCTTTATTACGGTAAAAAGGTGTGTGTAAAATATCAAAGCGCATTTGCCAAGGTTGATGATGTGTATCGGGGGCTTGTTTATAAAAAGCTTTAACAAGAAGGCGAATATCACGATCTAAATTTACAAATGGTGCTTTAAAATCAAAATGATCAATAATGCGTATTATTGTTGACTTTAGGCCATCAACTACTGGAAAGTATGTCCTATATTCGGCCTCAACAGGTACTGAAGGAGCATCTTTTAAGGTTGCTTCTACAAATATAAAGTCATTATGAAAATAGCGCCTGTGGTACAGCCGGCAAAATACAGAGTTATAAAAGGTTTCGGCGAGCTCTGCTTGAGGGTGGAAACATAAAAAATGCTGATATATCTTTTTAACTTCGAGCCATAGGCTTTCATCTAATTGCTCTGTTGGGGTTTCTTTTTTTAGCGCTTGTGTGGTTTCGTTAACACGATCATCATAATAGCTGATACGCAAACGGCTGATATCATTAATTGCTTGCCAATCTTTTTTTGCAAAGGCGAGAGGGGCTTTGGCCGTTGTTTTTTGAAATAGCTGATAGTGCCTTTTAAAACCCGTTAAAATTAATTCAGCAATATGGCGAGGCTGCATTTGCACTCCTTAATAGTCCCTAGAGCTTATACTCTATTGTGTTAAGGGTATGTTATTTTAAGTTTAAAACCAAGATAAATATTACTTGCTAATTAAGAGTGATTTATTGGTATTGAGCTATCTTTTTTTCGAGAATTTTAATTTGTTTAGTAATAACCAATACATCTTTTTTGTACTCTTTATTAATTATTTTTAATTTTTTAGTAATATCTTTGGTAATACGCTTTTTATCATCAATGGCTAGAATATGATTTAACCGCTCTTGTTGTTTGTATTCAGCACGCTCTTTATTACGATCAAGTATTGTTAGCTTATGGTTATTACTGCGAAGCTCTGCCTGTAAGCCAGATAGAAGCCTTTCACGCTCAAGTTCGTTTAGTTGTTTAGTGTAGTCAACCTTAGGACCAGAATAATGATTACCCGTCGTGTTAACTTTATAAGTCGTTGCTTCGTCGTCACAGGGGAGTTGAGAAAAGACAGTGCCTTTTTCTGTTACACATTTGTAGTAAGTGGTATCGCTAAAGCTAAAAAAACTGATAAGTAAAAAGCTAGAATGGAGAATATAACGAGAAGTTTTAAACATGTATGCCGTCCTTGATTTTTATATTTTTTAGTAAAACAATATAAAACTATAACCTAGCTTGGTGGTATATCAAGCTAGGTTAGGATAACGGCTATTGGGTGAAGGTTTTAAGCTTTTTAATACTCTGTACTAAAAATGGTATATCTAAACCTTGTTCAATAGAAAAACCTTCAGCGGCAGAGATGTTTTTAAAGTTACCATCTGAATCTATTAAGGTAATCCTATCTTTTTTATAGGCTATAACAACACCCTGAGAGTAGTTAACGCCCATATCATCTTTTTTCTTGTATAAATTAACGCCCAGCATTGTTTGCTTAGCAATGGCTTTACAATTTAAATATTGGCCAACACTTGTTGCAATTAAATCGCTAGGTTGAATAAGTCCATCTACTTTAGAAATACGTTTGTCGGAGCTATATAAAGTTGATGTTGTTACTACTTCTTGCTTGTTATTGGCAAGACTAAAAGCAAAAACCTGTGTTTTATCATCTCGTACAACGGCGTTATCGCTACTTTTAATAACTCTAATTGCGCTAGAACTATGTGCTTGATCATTTATAAAACTAAGTTCTTCCACGCCGGTTACTTCAATGCTGCGGCGCTGACTTTGCCATGCGGGAAGAGTTTGATCTCTTAAAATTGCTGCTTTATAAAAAGCTGGCAAACCATACACTAAGCTAAATAGCATATCGTCGTGATTAGTTGGCTGTAAAAACTGCTCTGTTTTGTGTAAGTTTTTATTATCGGCAACAAATTTAGCGAGTTGTTGCTCGGTTTCAAATACAAAAATATCTACATTGGCTTGTGTGTAGTCTTCACACTTATCAAGCGGGCTTGGCATTTGATAACTAATGTTTTGGTTATTAATTTTTACGTTATGTGCTTGCTTATAGCTTTCTATATCAAGCAGGTCATTTTTAGCTAATAAACTTTTAGCGGTAGTAGGGTATGACAGTGGTAGTACATTATCTTGCTTCGTTACGTCAAAGTTTAAATTTGCGTCGGCCCAAATATGAATACTGTGACTAAGTGAAAAACACACTATTAAAAATGAAATTGCGTAACGTGCAAATTTATATTGTTTTAAGCGCTCAAGGTGTTGCCATGTGTAATTACTCACAAGTAGCTGAAAGCCTAAAATAAGTAATACAATCCCACTGGCTAAAATGGTTGTTAAAGCAGGTGAACTGGTTAAGCGATGCCACAGTAGAGAAATAATCTCAGGTAAGGCAGATATACTTAGATGATAACCCAAATTAACATACACATAAGCATCAAGGGTAAGCAGTGAAGCGCCTAGTGTGGCTATAACAGCCGCCATGCCTCGTATATGTCGTGGGTAGGGGAATATTAAACTAAGCGGAAATACCGTCAGCACAAACGCTAAAAAGGCGATAAAACTAGTGTGGCTTAACCACGTTACTAGCATATAAGTAATGCCCATAAAGCTTGTTGGTGGCGAGTCGGCAAATAAGTAGCTTAAGCTAATAAATAGCGCCAAGCCAATATTGGCAAAAGTAAACCAATGGCCCCAGCTTAATAGCTGACTCGCTTTTGATGAAAACTGATTGTGCTGCGATAAATTCATAGAGTTTATTTAACCGACTGTGATAGAGCTTTTGCAAAGTTCTCAGTTACGGCTTGTCTTTTCCCTGTTGGTACATGCTCTTTTAAGATATGCGTGATAGAATTTCCTAAACACATAAGGCTTAAATCTACCGGCGCATTGTGTTTAGTTAGCACATCAATAAGCTGATCGACGATTTGTTCTACTTCTTCATTAGAGTATTTTGATAAGATTGGCATCAGTTGGTTCAATAAAATAGTTATATTCTCGTATTTTAACACTAGAGGCGTGAAAAACAAAGATGACAACAGACGTTAAAAAATTAGTCGTTCATTATGTAGACAAAAAAGACGACGATACGCAAATTCACCTTCGAAATGATGAGATGGTAATTAACGATAAAGTAGCCGTTTTTATCGAACAATTACATCATGCATATAATGGTAAGCCAGGTAAAGGTTACTGTGCTTTCAGTGGTGATAAAAACAGCGTTGTAGCATCTGCAATGCAAAGCTACCGTAACGATGAGCTAGGCTTTTGGCATATGACCGAGCAAGCCTCAACGGTTTTAAAAGAAGAGCTTGATAAGTATGCATTTAGTGAAACAGGCTATTTAGTATTTTGTCATTATCAGTATGTTGCTACCGATTACATGTTAATTGCGATGATTAACATTAAAGAGCATTATTCTATGACGTCTGAGCTTGATTTAGCGGCTTCTCGCCATTTAGACATATCTCGCATGCAACTCGCTGCTCGTATCGATTTAACAGCGTGGGATACGCAAGCAGAAGATAATCGTTATATTTCATTTATTAAAGGACGTGCGGGTCGTAAAGTTGCTGACTTTTTCTTAGACTTTTTAGGCTGTGAAGAAGGTATTGATTCAAAACAGCAAAGCCAAGTAATGCTTAGCGCAGTAGAGGATTATTTATCAGAGCAACAGTTTGATAAATCAGAAAAAGACGATTTACGTAAGCAAGTATTTGATTACTGTAATGATTGCGTAACCACAGGCGAAGATGCAAGTGTGAGCGATCTATCTGCAACGCTTACAAAAGGCGATGACAGCCCGTTTGATAGTTTTTGCAAAGAGCAAAGTTATGACTTGGAAGAAACTTTCCCCGTTGATAAAAAAACAGTAACCAGTATGGTTAAGTTTTCAGGCCTTGGCGGTGGAGTTAGTGTAAGCTTTGAACGTAAGCATTTAGGTGAGCGTGTTACCTATAACGAAGTAACCGATACGTTAGTTATTAAAGGTATTCCGCCAAACTTAAAAGATCAGCTACAACGTTTTATGGAAAGTGAAAGCGAGTAAATTTAACAAGTTAGGTTAAAAAGCTGATTTAAGAGCGCGATATTTATATCGCGCTTTTTTATACCGGTATCTAAATTTGTTGCATCGGAACAAAGCTACTAAAATATCTATTGCAAAAATAGAAGTGAAAGAAGAGTAAGTGAGAAAACACAAGCCATGCTTTATTAGCAAGACTTAGCCCTATTACTACCTCTAAAAGCGCAGCGTCTCTTAACCTCTTTGTGAATAAGTCGCTTATTACGGACGTTACTCGTCACGACAATAAGTTGTGCTTCTACAGGTTAATTTGTACTTGATATTTAATTTCGGCTGTAGGCGTGAAGTTTGCTTACGCAAGAAGCATCGCTTCTGTTTACTTAATTTCTTTGCTAACAAAACCACTTAAAGATCTATTGAACAAAGAGAACTGAAAGAGGAGTAAATGAGAAAACACAAGCGATGGTTTATTAGCGGAGCTTTTTCAATTTAGCTTTATTGTTACCTCTAAAAGCGCAGCGTCTCTTAACCTCTTTGTGAAAAAATTACTTTTTACGGGCTTTGTGCCCGTCACGCCAACAAGTTGTGCGTCTACAGGTTAATCTTATTCGGTTTTAAATTTCGGCTGTAGTCGTGAAGTTTGCTTACGCAAAAAGCACCGCTTCTGTTTATTTAATTTCTTTGCTAACAAAACCACTAAAAGATCTATTTCACAAAGAGAAGTGAAAGAGGAGTAAATGAGAAAACACAAGCGATGGTTTACTAGCGGGGCTTTTTCAAGTTAGCTAGGCTTGGCCTTTTTACTACCTCTAAAAGCGCAGCGCCTCTTAACCTCTTTGTGAATAAGTCGCTTATTACGGACGTTACTCGTCACGACAATAAGTTGTGTTTCTACAGGTTAATTTGTACTTGATATTTAATTCCGGCTGTAGGCGTGAAGTTTGCTTACGCAAGAAGCATCGCTTCTGTTTACTTAATTTCTTTGCTAACAAAACCACTTAAAGATCTATTGAACAAAGAGAACTGAAAGAGGAGTAAATGAGAAAACACAAGCGATGGTTTATTAGCGGAGCTTTTTCNAAACACAAGCGATGGTTTATTAGCGGAGCTTTTTCAATTTAGCTTTATTGTTACCTCTAAAAGCGCAGCGTCTTTTAACCTCTTTGTGAACAAATCGCTTATTATGAGCGTGAAGAAACTTTAATAATTATTCAAAGCATGTAAACAAAAAAGCCCCGCTATTTATTAAATAGCGGGGCTTTTTAATAAGTGTTAGTTATTAATCAACACTCAATGTTTTAGTCATTGCAGAACTTGCACGACCAGCAGGTTTGATAGAGCCCGCACGTAAACCACTATCTGGCACTAGTTCACGTTTATCGTGAGCCATTGCTACAGATGTATGCTTTACTTCGCTATCAGCTACAGGAGTAGGCTGTGCCATTGGCGCACTTGCTGACCCTTGAGTTACCGATGTTTTAACATGCGGTGCTGATTTCTCTGCTTTTGCTGGAGCTTCAGTTACTACTGGAGTTTCAACTTTAGCAGGCTCTTCAGTGGCTACTGATGTTTCAACTTTAGCTGGCTCTTCAGTTACTACTGGAGTTTCAACTTTAGCTGGCTCTTCAGTTACTACTGGAGTTTCAACTTTAGCTGGTTCTTCAGTTACTACTGGCGCTTCAACTTTAGCTGGCTCTTCAGTCACTACTGGAGTTTCAACTTTAGCTGGCTCTTCAGTTACTACTGGCGTTTCAACTTTAGCTGGCTCTTCAGTTGCTACTGGAGCTTCAACTTTAGCTGGCTCTTCAGTTACTACAGGAGTTTCAACTTTAGCTGGCTCTTCAGTTGCTACTGGAGTTTCAACTTTAGCTGGCTCTTCTACAGCTTCAACTTTTGCTAAGTCTTCAACTGCAACGGCTTGTTCAATTTGCTGCGCTGCATCTACAGGTGTTTCTTCAGATTTAGCTTTAAGTTCTGCTTCATATTCTGCAGCAGCTTGATCAGCAACTGGAACAAATGCAGGGGCTTCGTCAGATTTAACTTCTGCTTCACCTTCAGGACGTCGACGACGTTGACCTGATGCACGAAGATGACGAGGAGAACGGCGTGAACGCGTACGTGTTTGCTCTTGCTCGTCTTCAGTAGTTGCTGCTTCATCGTTAGAATCAACAACGTCAACTTTCTCTTCTTTAATGTGAGCTGTTTTTTCTGCCGGAGCTTGTGTTTGCTTTTCTACAACAGGTGCTTGCTCTTGAACTTGTGGAGTGTCAGTAACTACCGCTTGTTCAGGTGTTTGCTCTGTTGAGTTTGCTTGCTCAGCGTTTTCATCTTGCAGACGTACTTTTTTACGTATGTTACGACGTTGACGGCGAACCTTAGGCTTTTGCTCTTTAGGCTCTACAGCTTGAGCTGGCTTAGAATCAGTTTCTACTTCTACTTCTGCTTTTACAGGGGCTTCAGTTTTAACTTGATCTTTTTCTTCGCTTTTATGCTCTGGGCGCTTACGAGAGTTAGGGTTACGACGACGCTTATTGCGGTTCTCGTTTCTCTCTTGCGTCTCGGTGCTTGTTGCTGCTGGTGAGTCTGTTTTAACTTCCTCTTCAGCTGCAGGGCGCTCATTGCGTGGTTTATTAGTGCGCGGGTTATTATTACGACGACGTTGGTTGTTATTACGACGACGATTATCGTTACCACGGCGAGCGTTATTACGCGCTTCTTGCTGCTCTTTTTCTACAGCTTCTTTTTTCTCTTCTACTGTTTCGCTTGCAAATAACGATTTAAACCATTTAGTGATTGCTTCAAACAAGCCACCTTCAGTTTTAGTCTCTGTTACTACTGGCTGAGCTACTGGTGTAGGCGCTGCTTGTGGAGCCGGTGTAGAAGGCATTACAACACCTTTTAGCATTGGCTCTTCACGTACTGGTGCACTTGGTGATTTTGACATCTCAAATGCTTCAGGTTCTGGCGCAACAACTTGCCCGTAACTTACCGTTTCAAGTGTTTCGTCTTTACGTAAACGCATAACTTCGTAATGTGGTGTTTCCATATGTTGATTAGGAATAATCACTACGTCACATTTATGATGTTTTTCAATGCGATGAACACTACGACGTTGCTCATTTAATAAATAAGCGGCAACGGCAACAGGCACTTGTGCATTTACTTGTGCTGTGTTGTCTTTAATTGCTTCTTCTTCAATTAAACGAAGAATAGAAAGCGCAATTGATTCGTTTGAACGAATAGTACCTTGGCCACTACAACGTGGGCATGGGCCTTGGCTTGCTTCACCTAATGAAGGACGCAAACGCTGACGCGACATTTCAAGTAAACCAAAGCGTGAAATTTTACCAATTTGAACACGAGCACGATCTGGACGAGCAGCATCTTTTAAACGATTTTCTACTTCACGTTGATGACGCGGAGGTGTCATATCGATGAAGTCGATAACAATTAAACCACCTAAGTCACGAAGACGTAATTGACGTGCAATCTCATCGGCCGCTTCTAAGTTAGTATTAAGTGCTGTTTCTTCAATATCGCCGCCTTTAGTTGCTTTAGACGAGTTGATATCGATAGACGTTAGTGCTTCAGTTGGGTCAATTACAATTGAACCACCAGAAGGTAGACGTACTTCACGCTGGAACGCAGACTCAATTTGGCTTTCAATTTGGTAATGCGTAAATAAAGGAGTGTCGCCTTGATAAAGCTTAACACGGCTCATAAAGTCAGGACGAAAACGCTCAATGTGCGCTTTAGCTTCTTCAAAAACACGTGGTTTATCAATTAAAATTTCGCCAATATCACGACGTAAATAATCGCGTATCGCACGGAATATTACATTGCTTTCTTGGTGTATTAAAAATGGCGCTTTAGCACTATCGGCTGCTTGTCTAATTGCTTCCCAATGTACTAATAATGCTTTTAAATCGTAGTTTAATTCTTCAAACGATTTACCAACACCCGCTGTACGAACAATTAAGCCCATACCTTTAGGAAGTTCTAAACGACCCAATGCTTCTTTAAGTTCAGTACGTTCATCACCTTCAATGCGACGAGAAATACCGCCAGCACGTGGGTTGTTAGGCATAAGCACTAAGTAGCTACCAGCAACACTGATAAAAGTAGTTAACGCAGCGCCTTTTTGGCCACGCTCTTCTTTATCAACTTGTACTATAACTTCTTGACCTTCTTTTATTACGTCGCGGATGTTAGGGCGACCATGAAAAGTGTAACCTGCAGGGAAGTAAGTACGGGCAATTTCTTTTAAAGGAAGGAAACCATGGCGGTCAGCACCGTAATCAACAAATGCTGCTTCAAGAGATGGTTCAATGCGAGTGATTTTGCCTTTATAAATATTGGCTTTTTTCTGTTCGTGACCTGGGCTTTCGATATCTAAATCATAAAGGCGCTGGCCATCAACCAGTGCTACGCGCATTTCTTCTTGCTGCGTTGCATTGATTAGCATACGTTTCATATTGTTACTCTACTTATTTATGTCGCTGACATGACGATGTTTTTCTCGCCTGTTCAGTTGTCCCTATTTTTAGAATGTGCAGCCTCACGACTGGGTCTTTAACGGAACGGCTCTGTTTCACGTATGCAGTATTTTAAATGCTGGCAAACAATAGCAATTATTATCGCTATTAAATTCTTAATGGTGCTAAAACTGTCGGCTTTTCAGCTACGTTTACAAGTTTTACCCAGAAGTCGGCCTGTCATATTAATCTTACTAAATATCATTCATATTAGGCGCGTAGGGCTCATTAAGTTGGTGAGCAATACATACTGATGTATCGCTAATATCCGTTTTAAGAGCAAAAATCGCTGCCGATGTTAATGAACGCTTATTTATTAGATTTTTTTAGTTCTAAATAAGCTGCTATACGGTACTACAATAATTGAGCTAGTGCTGAACGACGTTTTTTACGTCGTCACTATCAGACAAATTATCTGTTCATTGCTTTCTCTAGCACGTTAAAAATCGCTTCATGTTCAAACTTAACCAGCAATATATTACGCGCATTGCCGTTAATTGATCGCACGTGTTAACTGAGGAGGCATAAAAGCTTTGGAAAACTTAACTCGGATCTGTATGATCGGCTACCCAGAATGTGCATCACGAATGTTTTAATGTGTTAAAAAGCACCGTTGTTATTTGCAAATACTAAATATTTGCGCTGCTGATTATCCCACTATTATTACAGTGTTAGCAACTAAATTATTTTACTTAAATTAGTGATTAGGCAATGTCAGAAAAAAACGACTTACAAGTAACTTATGTCACGATCAACGAAGACCATTTAGGTCAGCGTATTGATAACTTTCTTATTACCCATTTAAAAGGGGTGCCTAAAAGCGCTATTTATAAACTTTTGCGCAAAGGTGAGGTACGCGTTAATAAAAAGCGTATTAAGCCTGTATATAAACTACAGCTTGAAGATGTACTTCGTATTGCACCTATCAGAGTTGCTGAGCGTGAAGAATTTGTTCCATCAAAATTAGACAAAGTAACTCGCCTTGAAAACGATATTTTATTTGAAGATAAATACCTTATCGTAATAAATAAACCATCAGGTATGGCTGTTCATGGCGGTAGTGGTTTAAGTTATGGCTTAATTGAAGCTTTGCGAGCACTTCGCCCAGAGGAACGTAGCCTTGAGCTAGTTCATAGGCTTGACCGTGATACATCGGGCTGTTTACTTATAGCGAAGCGTCGTTCGGTGTTAACAGCATTGCATGAACAACTTCGTGAAAAAACAATGGAAAAAAATTACTGGGCACTTGTAGAAGGGCAGTGGGACTCTAAAACTAAAAACGTAACCGAAGGGCTGCGTAAAAATACACTTAAATCGGGCGAGCGCGTAGTACGCGTAGATAACACTGAGGGAAAACCTTCACATACTCGTTTTAAAGTACTTGAACGTTTTAACGATTGCTCACTTGTACAAGCATCGCCTGTTACAGGGCGTACGCACCAAATTCGTGTGCATACGCAATGTAAAGGTCACCCAATAGCGTGCGACGATAAATATGGCGATCAGGGTTTCGACGATTCTATGCGTAAAGTTGGGTTAAACCGATTGTTTTTACACGCACATGATTTAAGTTTTTATCACCCTAAAAACGAAACAACCATGCGTATTGAAGCACCGCTAGATAAAACGCTTAAAAATACATTACTAAAATTACGAGATGCAAAACTGTGATAAAAGTAGCCCCAATTAAAAAATATAAGCTCGTCATTTTTGATTGGGATGGCACCGTTATGGATTCAGTAACTAAAATAGTTAACTGTATTCGTAGTAGCGCCGAGTCACTTAATTTAGTGTCGCCAAGTGATTTAGCCATTAAAAACATTATTGGTATGTCGCTTGAAAAAGCAATTGACGTTTTATTTCCTGATAATGTAGCGCAGCACCAAGCGTTAATTTCAGGTTATAAATATCAATACAGTGTGGATACTACTCCCACGCCTGTATTTGCTAATGTTGTCAGCGTTTTAAATGCCTTAAAAGAGCAGGGCATTGTTTTAGCGGTTGCAACAGGTAAAGGTAGGGGTGGGTTAGAGCGTTTGCTTGAACAAAGTCAATTGCGCCATTTTTTTAGTGCAACACGTACAAGCGATGACGCGCAATCAAAGCCCTCTCCAGATATGTTGTATCAATTACTTGAAGAACTTGGCATAAGTGCTCAAGACGCTGTAATGATTGGCGACACTCAAATAGACATGACTATGGCAAAAGCTGCTGGCATGGATAGAATTGGCGTAACAATGGGTGTACACAACGCACAGCAGTTAAATAAGCTTAGTCCTGTTGCAACAGTAGATAACTATCTGCAGCTGCAACAGGTTTTGCTTGGCTAATTTATTTAACTAGAACTTGTTTTGAGCAGTAAGTACATCAATACCAAACTCAGCCAGTAACTGGCTGAGTTTAATTAATGGTAATCCAATTAAGCTATTAGGATCGTCTCCGCTTAACTTTTCAAATAAACAGATACCCAACCCTTCACTCTTAAAGCTGCCAGCACAGTTATAAGGCTGCTCAGCATCGCAATAAGCACTAATTTGTGCATCACTGAGTGTTTTAAACGACACATTAAAAGGTTCTACGCAGGTTTTTTTAGTGCCAGTTACAATATCGTAAACACAAAGCCCAGTTAAAAATGTTACAGTATTACCGCTAAATAAATTTAGTTGTTTTACGGCATTTTGTTTATTATGTGGTTTACCTAAAATTTGATTATTAAACACAGCGACTTGGTCTGATCCAATAGCTAACCCTTTGTTAAAGTGTTTATTAGCCGCTGAGGCTTTTAATTCACTTAAACGCTTAACCAGTTCGGTAGGTGTTTCGCATTCAAGTGCTGATTCGTCAACGTCTGGTGAAAACGTATCAAATGGTAAATTAAATTTTTGTAATAAAGACTGCCTAAAAGGCGAGCTTGACGCTAAAATGAGTGGATGCTTCACGGACTGTTTTCCTACGATAATTCAGATTGAGTTAGGATAAATCAGATCCGAGAGTAAAACACGTTAAAAACCAAGTAAAAATGGTTTTTTACTTTGACTAACAAACTAACTATCTATATGATGCAGCCCCTATGCAAAAGGTGAAAATTCCCATCACTCTTCATCCAGGCAAAGCAGCGCAGCACCGTTTAAAGTATGACGGAATTGTACCGCTTGAAAAACTTACTCGTTTAGAGAAAGTTGTGCAGGAAGAAGTAGGTGAAATAGCGGTAAAAATACATTGCAAAAACGATGATCAAGGTTTCGCTGTGATTAGAGGCAATTTGTCCACACACGTTACTGTCATTTGTCAACGTTGTAATGGTGATTTAGGGTTGGATTTGGTTCAAGACTTTGCATATTCACCAGTAGGTGAAGATACAGAGTTAGATATTTTTCCAGAAGACTACGATGAAGTAGCGCTTGATGAAAATGGTGAAGTTAACGTTTTTAATTTAATTGAAGACGAACTAATTTTAGCAATTCCATTAGTGGCTACCCACAACGAAGCTTCATGCAGTTATTCAGCAAAGCCTGCCAGCTTTGGTGTATTAAAGGCGGAAGATGATAAACCTAATCCATTTGATATTTTGAAACAACTTAAGAAAGATTCTTAGGAGAAGACTATGGCTGTACAAAAAAGCAAAAAGTCTCGTGCAAGACGCGGCATGCGCCGTTCACACGATGCGATCAGTGGTCCAACTTTAACTGTAGATCAAACATCTGGTGAGACTCATCGTCGTCACCATGTGACTGCAGATGGTTACTACAAAGGCGTTCAAGTAATTTCTAAATAAGAGATTACTTATATGCTGAAAGATCTAACCATAGCGTTAGATATGATGGGGGGCGATTACGGCCCCCGTTCATCTATTCCTGCTGCCGTTTGTGCAGTAAATGCTCATGCCAATTTAACTCTCATTTTATGTGGCAATGAACATGTTATATCTAAAGAACTCGAATCCCTCGATTCTCTACCTCATCCTAGACTCATAATTCGTCACTGTAGTGAAATAGTCACCAATGCCTGTGAACCTGCAATTGCTGTGCGTTCAAAAAAAGATTCATCTATGCGTGTTGCCCTAGATTTAGTTAAATCGGGCGAGGCTCAAGCATGTGTTAGCTCAGGTAATACCGGCGCTCTATTTTTTATGGCTCACTATGTATTAAAAATGCTGCCAGGTGTTAAACGTGCCGCACTCATTTCATCTGTTCCTACAGAGCTTAAAAACCCAGTATATTTACTCGACTTAGGTGCTAATGTGCATTGTGATGCGCAAATGCTCTATCAGTTTGGCATTATGGGCTCTATAGTTGCAGGACAAGCACTTGGTTTGGATAATCCTCGCGTTAGTTTATTAAATATTGGTGCTGAGGACATTAAAGGCCACGACGACATTAAACAAGCTGCACAATTAATGCAGCAAAGCCCACATATAAATTATATTGGTTACAGCGAAGGAAGTGATATTTTTTCGGGTAAGGCTGATGTCATTGTATGCGAAGGGTTTGTTGGTAACGTAGCACTTAAAACATGTGAAGGCATTGCCAAGCTTATTATGAATAAGTTTACAACCGCGCTCGAAAAGCACCTTTTATATAAATGTATGGCGTTTATATTGCGTCCAATAATAAAAAAACTCTATAAAAGGGTGAACCCCGACCAGTATAACGGTGCTTCTCTGGTAGGATTGCGCGGTATTGTCGTTAAAAGTCATGGAAATGCGTCAGCTAAAGCATTTCAAGCAGCAATTGATGAAGCGGTAAAAGAGGTTGAACGTCAACTTCCTGATAAAATAGCCGCTATTTTCGAAAAAACACATTCTAAAGACACGGCGGTTAATCAATAATTGATGTGCCGTGTATTTCATTATTTATTTGTTTAATTAAAAAGAGCAAAGTATGGCACAAAAAATTGCACTTCTATTCCCAGGTCAAGGCTCGCAAAGCGTTGGTATGTTACAAGAACTACTAGAGAGTTCTGACATTGTTAAAGCAACATTTGCAGAAGCGTCAAATGCACTGGGTTACGACTTAGCAGAGCTAGTTCTTAATGGCCCAGAAGAAAAATTAAATCAAACCCACCGCACACAACCTGCATTACTAACTGCAAGTGTTGCTATTTACCGTGATTGGTTAGCAGCTAACCCTGATGCAGACGTCGTTATGGCGGGTCACAGCTTAGGTGAATACTCAGCGTTAGTATGTAGCGATGTATTAAGCTTGAGCGAAGCCGTAAAGCTTGTTGAAAACCGTGGTTTATACATGCAAGAAGCCGTGCCAGCAGGCGTAGGTTCAATGGCTGCTATTATTGGCTTAAGCGATGAAGAAATTAAAGCGGCTTGTGCTGCCTCAGCGCAAGGTGAGGTTGTGTCTCCAGTTAACTACAACTCTCCTGGTCAAGTTGTTATCGCAGGCCATAAAGCGGCAGTAGATAGAGCATCGCAAGCATGTAAAGATGCCGGTGCTAAACGTGCATTACCACTTTCTGTTAGCGTACCTTCACATTGTGAGTTAATGAAGCCAGCAGCTGACAAGCTAGCAGCAGACTTAGCCGCTTTAACATTTAACACACCTAAATGTGATGTAATTAATAATGTTGATGTAAAAGCTGAAACGTCAGCTGATGCAATTAAAGATGCATTAGTACGCCAGCTTTACAGCCCAGTTCGCTGGACAGAAACAGTACAAGCCCTGGTTGCGCAAGATGTAACACAAAGCTACGAATTTGGTCCTGGTAAAGTATTAACAGGACTTGCTAAACGAATTGATAAAGCAATGATCTGTGGCTCAGTAAACGACGCCGCTTCAATTGATGCAGCTAAATAAGAGTATATAAAATGTCTAATTTATTTTCATTAGAGGGCAAAGTTGTCCTAATTACTGGCGCCAGCCGTGGTATTGGTAAAGCAATTGCAACAACATTAGTTGCACAAGGTGCAAAAGTTGCAGGTACTGCGACAAGTGAGTCGGGCGCTGCTAAAATCAGTGAGTACCTAGGTGACAGTGGTAAAGGTTATGCATTAAACGTAACCGATCCTGCATCTATTGAAGCAACACTTGCTGCAATAAAAGCTGATTTAGGCGATATTGACGTACTTGTAAATAACGCAGGTATTACACGCGATAACTTATTAATGCGTATGAAAGAAACTGAGTGGGACGATATTATTGACACTAATTTAAGCTCAGTTTTCCGTTTATCTAAAGCGGTACTTCGTCCAATGATGAAGAAAAAGAAAGGCCGTATTATTAACATTGGCTCAGTAGTAGGTACTATGGGTAATGCAGGTCAAGCTAATTATGCAGCGGCTAAAGCGGGTGTAATTGGTTTTTCTAAGTCACTTGCGCGCGAAGTTGCATCACGTGGTATTACAGTTAACGTAATCGCACCTGGTTTTATTCAAACAGACATGACTGATAATTTAACTGATGAGCAAAAAGCAGCAACACTTGCAAATGTTCCAGCAGGGCGTTTAGGTCAACCAGACGAAATTGCTGCTGCAGTATGTTATTTAGCATCTGACGCGGCTGCGTATGTATCAGGCGAAACTTTGCATGTAAATGGCGCGATGTACATGGTTTAATAGCCATTGTACCTAAATTACTACTTGATAAAGTTAAGTAAGTTACCTCAAAAACATTGAATTATTTGTGAACTTGCTTTAAACATACTTGAAATCGCTGCGAAAATAAGCGATAAAAGACAAAATACACACTCAGAGGTTTGACCAGACAATTATTTATGGTCAAATCATTGAATCAGAGAATTATGCGGCGTAAACTACGCCGCAATCTGAAAATAACGCATTGGCGTTTTTAATAAAGGAAAGAAGAATGAGCGATATCCAAGAACGCGTAAAGAAAATTATCATTGAACAACTAGGTGTTAAAGAAGAAGAAGTTAAAAATGAATCTTCTTTCGTAGATGACCTAGGTGCAGATTCTCTTGATACTGTTGAACTAGTAATGGCTCTTGAAGAAGAGTTTGATACTGAGATCCCAGATGAAGAAGCTGAGAAGATCACTACAGTACAAACTGCTATCGATTACGTTACAGCACACGCTGAGTAATTAATCGCACGTTAAAGGCAGCATCCGCTGCCTTTAATTTTTTATATCCAAACCACCTCAAAGTTCGTGATTCAAAACTTAAATCTCTATGCTCAATTTTAGCTAAAAATTAATTTTGATAGTGTTATGCGTTTTTAATCTATTTTGGGACTAGCACTTTGAGGTAGCTTGGGTATGATCATCCCCTTGTAAAATATCCCTTATTGGAGGCAAACCGTGGCTAAACGTCGAGTCGTCGTAACTGGCTTAGGAATGTTGACGCCGCTAGGTAATGATGTTCAATCAACCTGGCAAGGCTTATTAGATGGTAAAAGTGGCATTCAAACAATAACGCACTTTGATACATCAAAATTTGGTACTAAATTCGCTGGTTTAATAAATGATTTTGATGCAACTGCATACATGTCAGCGAAAGATACTAAAAAAATGGACTTGTTTATTCAGTACGGCATTGCAGCGGGTGTTCAAGCCTTTAAAGATTCAGGCCTTGAAATCACTGAGCAAAACGCAGCACGCATTGGTGTAGCTGTAGGTTCAGGTATTGGTGGGCTTACGTTAATTGAAGAAAACCACATTAAGCTATTAAATAGTGGTCCGCGCAAGTTATCGCCATTTTATGTGCCGTCTACCATCATTAATATGATCTCAGGTCATTTATCAATGATGCACGGACTTCGTGGTCCAAATATTTCAATTGTAACTGCCTGTACTACTGGTTTGCATAATATTGGCCATGCAGCCCGCATGATTGCCTACGGTGATGCAGATGCAATGGTTGCTGGCGGTGCAGAAAAAGCGTGTACCCCAATTGGTATGGGTGGCTTTAATGCTGCGCGTGCACTTTCAACCCGCAATGACGATCCACAAGCGGCTTCTCGCCCTTGGGATAAAGACCGCGATGGCTTTGTGCTTTCTGACGGCGCTGGTGTTGTTGTAGTTGAAGAGTACGAACATGCTAAAGCACGTGGTGCTAAAATTTATGCTGAGCTAGTAGGCTTTGGTATGAGTGGCGATGCGTACCACATGACATCACCACCAGAAGATGGTGCGGGTGCTGCCCTTGCAATGCAAAACGCACTAAACGATGCGCAAGTAAACGCTGAGCAAATTGGTTACATTAACGCACACGGTACATCTACAAATGCAGGCGATAAAGCAGAAACTGCCGCTGTTAAGTCTATTTTTGGTAATGCAGCTAAAGATGTAATGGTAGGCTCGTCTAAATCGATGATGGGTCACTTGTTAGGTGCTGCAGGTTCAGTTGAATCGATTATTTCGATTTTATCACTGACAGATCAAAAAGTGTCACCAACTATCAACCTTGATAATCCAGACGAAGGGTGTGACTTAGATTATATTGCTCACACTGCACGTGATGCAAAGTTAGACTTTGCACTGTGTAACTCGTTCGGTTTTGGTGGTACTAATGGCTCGTTGCTATTTAAAAAGGTATAATCTTTTTTAACAACGAATCAAATTATAAGAGCTCAGTTGTTTAACTGGGCTTTTTTTATATGCCAAACAAAATGCAAACAATAATAGCAGTAGATCAAAACAGCACTTTAAGCACGCGTGACAGGGGCTTAAATTATGGTGATGGCTTTTTTACAACCGCTAAGGTTGTTGATGGGCAAGTACAGTATTGGGCTCATCATAAAGCGCGTTTGATTGAGTGCGCACAGCGTTTGGGTTTTCCTGAGTTAGACTTTAATAGCCTTGAAAATCAAATTGCTTTGCATATAAACGCTGCACCACTAAACGTGCTTAAAATACTTGTAACGCGAGGCGAAGGCGGGCGTGGTTATGGGCTGCCAAGTGAGTGTAATGTCACTATTTTATTGAGTGTGTTGGACTACCCTAGTAATTACGAAGCGCTTACTAAAAAGGGTGTAAACCTCGAAATAAGCCCGATTAAATTAGCTGCACAGCCACATTTAGCGGGTCTTAAAACACTAAACCGGCTTGAGCAAGTACTAGTTAAAAAAGCAATGCAAACGCAAAACTGCGATGATGTGTTAGTGCTTGATTACAATAACAATGTAATTGAAGCTTCAGCTGCTAATATTTTTGCGATTAAAAATAAGTGTGTGTTTACGCCATTGCTTGATGAGTGCGGAATAAAGGGCGTTTATCTACAATCGTTATGTGATAAATTGCCTGTTGAATTTAAACGCGTGAAAGTAGAAGATTTAACCCAAGCAGACGCTGTATTTGTGTGTAATAGCTTAGTGGGAGCAGTACCTGTTAAACGTATTGAGCAACAGGTATTTAATACAGACGACAGCCACGCATTACTAACTAAATTATTAGCCAAGGAGGCTGAGTGTTAAAAGTTATTTTATCGGTACTTTTTTTAGCTGTTATAACCACTGCTATTGGTTACCAGCAATTACAAGCAACAATAAATAGCCCGCTAAAAGTAGCGCAAAACACACAATTTGAAGTTAAGCATGGCACTGGCTTTAATAAGTTATGTCAGCAGTGGCAAGCTAATAACTGGGTGGAAGGCTGCTGGCGTTATCAAGTAATTGCCAAATTAGATCCCACACTCACCGACTTAAAAGCGGGACTTTACGAGCTAACAGCCGATAGCGTTATTAATAACGTAAAAAAAATTAACCAAGGTCAGCAAATTAGTTTTAGTTTTACCATAATTGAAGGGCAAAACTTACGTGAAGTACTAAGTGCTATTAAAAAAGCTGATAATTTACAAAACGATTTAAAAACTGACGAACTAAGTACTCAAATACTGGGTAATGACACGCACTTAGAAGGCTGGTTATTCCCCGACACTTACCATTATCATAATAACGATACTGCAAGCAGTGTATTAAAACGTGCAGCACAAAAAATGCAGCAAACGTTAGACGACGCTTGGCAGCAGCGCGCTGTTAATCTGCCCTACAAAACAGCATACGAAGCACTTATAATGGCTTCAATTATTGAAAAAGAAACAGGCCTTGCCAGCGAGCGTCCGTTAATTGCATCAGCGTTTGTTAATCGATTAAACACCAATATGCGCTTACAGACCGATCCAACCGTAATATATGGATTAGGCACTGATTTTGATGGCGATATTAAACGCAAAGATTTACGCGATTATACGCCTTACAATACGTATCGTATTAATGGTTTACCACCAACACCGATTGCAATGCCATCAAAAGCCGCTATTTTAGCTGCAGTTAATCCGCCACAAAGTGAATACGTTTACTTTGTATCAAAAGGCGATGGTAGCCACCAATTTTCAACCACGTTAAAGCAGCATAACGCAGCAGTTAAAACGTATATATTAAATAAAAAGAATTAATATTTTATGAAATCAAAATTTATAGTAATAGAAGGGCTAGAAGGCGCGGGTAAATCAACCGCTATTTCGTTATGCCAAGACTTTTTAAACAAACAAAAAATAGACTTCATTAACGTCCGCGAACCTGGCGGCACGCCGCTTGCTGAATCGCTTCGTACGCTTGTAAAAGCAGAGCACGAAGAAGAAATTGCCTTTGAAACCGAGTTGCTTATTATGTACGCAGCACGTTCGCAATTAATGCACAATGTTATTACCCCAGCGCTTGATAAAGGCCAATGGGTACTTGCCGATCGTCATGATTTATCGTCTCAGGCGTATCAAGGTGGCGGGCGTGGTATTAGCTCAAATACATTAGCTTCACTTTCGTCAATGGTATTAAAGGGCTTAAAGCCTGATTTAACTATTTACCTTGATATTGACCCAGTGATAGGCCTTGAACGTGCAAAAGGGCGTGGTGAGCTTGACCGTATTGAACAAGAAGCCATTGAGTTTTTTCAGCGTACACGTATGCGTTATGTTGAACTTGCTAATGACGACAACACAATTAAAACGGTCGATGCAAACCAAAGTATTGATAAAGTACATCGCGATATAACCAATGTACTGCATTCATTTTTTGAAGGCCTAAAATAATATGCCATTGCCGTGGCTACATGATACCCAAGCACGTTTAGCGCAAAGTTATCGTGCAGAGCGTTTTCATCATGCGCAATTATTTTGTGGGCCTGTTGGCGTAGGTAAGTTTGAGTTAAGTGATGAGCTTGGTAATGCTTTGTTATGCCAAAATATAGCTAAGCAGGTAGCTGCGCAAAACAGTATGCTAAAACCTTGCGGACACTGTAAAAGCTGCTTACTTACTCTTGCGGGTACTCACCCCGACAAGCGCTTAACGCAAGTTGATGGGCAAAGCATAGGCGTAGATGATATACGCGGCATTAGTGATTTTATGAATCACTCAGCAGCGCAAAATGGTAATAAAGTAGCAATAATCGAAAATTGCGAAAAAATGACCACTGCAGCAGCTAACGCATTATTAAAAACACTTGAAGAGCCAACTAATAGCCGTTTTCTAATATTAACTACAAGCCAACCAGCACAGCTCCCTGCAACTATTTTAAGTCGATGCGCTAAAAGTGACGTAAAAATAACAAATACAGCACTTGCTCAGCAATGGTTAGAGACATTAGATATACCTAACTATAGTTGGCTAGCACTTTTTTATAACCAACCGCTGCAAGTAAAGCATTGGCAACAGCAAGACCAGCTAAAAAATATTGATACACTGTATAAGTTTGCAACTGAGTTTAAACAAAGCCATAATTTCAAAGCGTTAGTCGATATAATAAATAAACAGCCTGAACTTGTTCGTATATTTACTTTGTTTTTAAGCGTGCAACTAAAGCAGCAATTACTGCAAGGTATGAGTTTTGACGCTTATCAAAGTGCGCAAAATGCATTAGGCGAATTTTTACAAAATAACACACAAGTACTTGGCCTTAATTTATCGCTTGCTGTATCACGATTAGCATACACATTGCGAAATTCTTAAAAGGATTAATCATGCAAGAATTACTAGTAGACATTGACGATTTAGACGAGTTATACCGTTGTTATATGCCTTACTTAAAAAAAGGTGGCTTATTTGTACGTACTAATATGCGTTACGAAGCAGGGCATTCATTAGCACTTAGAGTTACCTTGCCCGATGCCTTAGAAGATGATGTAGTAACAGGTAAAGTGTCGTGGATCACGCCACAAGGGGCACAAAGCTCTAACCCTCCAGGTATTGGTATTAGCTTTTTAGACGATAAAACAAACCTAAACGCTAAAATCGAAAAGCTACTTGGGACTATGTTAAACTCAGGCGATCAAACATATACCATGTAGTTATAGGGTCGGTTTTTCATTGAGATTAACACCGCCCTATATTGGGTTCTTTTAATTGCTAACATAATAAATTAAACGAACAAATTTAAACCCTGAACATAATACAGGCCTTATAGTGATTGTAGATTCTCATTGCCATTTAGACCGTCTTGATTTTGATAAACTAGACTTAAACCTTGACCAAGTTCTTGATAAAGCGCGTGCAAAGCAAATAGAGCACTTTTTATGTGTAAGCGTAACGCTTGATCAGTTTCCAAGCATGCTTGATAAAATTAAGCACTACGACGATGTATCAGCCTCATGTGGTGTACATCCACTTGATCAAAAAGACGCCCTTAATAAACAGCAACTAATCGACTTAGCCTCACACGAAAAAGTTGTTGCCATTGGCGAAACGGGCCTTGATTACTACTATTCAAAAGATACTCACGCAGTGCAGCAAGCAAGTTTTGTTGGGCATATTGAAGTAGCTAACGAATTACAAAAACCGTTAATTATTCATACTCGTGATGCCCGCGCCGACACCATTAATTTAATGCGTGAGCACAAAGCCGAAAACTGCGGTGGTGTACTACATTGCTTTACTGAAGACTGGGATATGGCTAAAAAAGCCATAGACATGGGCTTTTATATTTCTATTTCGGGCATTGTTACCTTTAAAAATGCTATTGAATTAAAAGAAGTAGTAAAACAAATACCGCTCGATCGCTTACTAATAGAAACCGACTCGCCTTATTTAGCGCCGGTACCGCATCGTGGGCAAACAAATCAGCCAGCGTACGTAGAAGATGTTGCTTATTACATTAGCGAACTTAAAGGCATTAGCTTTAATGAACTTGCTAAAGCGACTACCGAGAACTTTTATTCTTTATTTAAATTAGCAGCTAAAGGCTAAATACATGATTACTCACACGGCAAACCTTCCTATTTTACTAATGGGGCCAATGGTGCGCCGTGCAGAGCAAACTGGAGTCTGCATTCAGTTTGCTACCTCCAAGCCTGCAAACTGCCAAATAACACTTATAAATTACGAATGTTATAGCGATCAACACACTGTTTCTTTAGGGGAACATTTGTACCTGCATTTCGTGATTATAAAGCCAGTAAATAATAAACTTCCTGTAGATAGCTTATTAAGCTATGAACTTATAATTGACGATACAGCAATCGATTTATCGCCGTGGTGCTATAGCAATCAAACAACGCCTGCATTTGTAATTCCCAATAAACTCAGTGATATTTTGCATGGCTCGTGCCGTAATGCACATCATCCAGCAAAAGACAGCTTAGTGTCTGCAAGTCACTGGCAAAATACTCAGCGTGGTAATAATAACCAGGGCGCACAATTGCTATTACTGAGCGGTGATCAGGTGTATGCCGACGACGTAGCAGGGCCCATGTTGCTAGCTGTTCATCAGTTAATTAAAGCCTTAGGTATTTATAAAGAGCAACCACTTGCCATTGAGCTACCCGCCGACATAAATGAGCAACTTTATAATCGCCATTTGTTCTTACCAAAAACGCCGTGGCAAAAACGCTCAAAGTTAGGTGTTGGTTACTGGCTAAAAAAAGACGAACCTCACTTTTCAAGTGTAAAAGCGTATAACCACCTTATCCACTTTGAAGAATACATAGCACTTTATTTACTAAATTTTAGTGCTGCTGCTTGGCAATGCGTTGATATACAAAACACAACGTATTTAGGTCAAAGCGAGCAAAACAAAACTATTTTTAACGCTGAAAAAACAGCATTAATTGATTATGCAAAAGGCTTAAGTGAAGTAGAGCGGTTGTTTGCCAATGTATCGACATTAATGATGTTTGATGATCACGATGTAACCGACGATTGGAATCTCACCGCTGGGTGGGAGCAAGCTATAAATGAAAACCCAAGTAGTAAACGGATCATTAATAACGGTTTAATTAGTTATTGGCTATTCCAAGGAATGGGGAACGATGCACTAAATAAAACGGGCGAGCTACTAACACCTTTTAAGCAAAGCCGTACTGCTAATAATTTATGGCAGTTTAAAGCATTTGATAAACCACTAAACGATTTTAGCTTTTGGCATTACGAACTTACTACAATACCCAAAGTAGTGGTGCTAGATACACGTACGCACCGCTGGCGAAATGAGCAAAACTTTAACGAACCTTCAGGGCTACTTGATTGGGAGCGCCTCACAGAGCTTGAGGGAAGCCTATTAAGCCACGACCAAGTTATTATTGTATCGCCAGCTCCTGTATTTGGTGTTAAATCAATAGAAGCTATTCAAGCCATGTTTAACATTTGCGGGCAACCGCTTATGGTAGATGTAGAAAACTGGATGGCGCACGAAGGTTCAGCCAAAAAGCTACTCGATACTTTTAGACGAACCGACACCCCAAACGAAACGCTTATTTTATCGGGAGACGTGCATTACTCATTTTGCTTTTCGGTGCAAAAGCGTTTTGGCGATCATCCCAATCGAATTTGGTAACTTACTGCCAGTGGTATTAAAAACGAATTTCCGCGTAAGTTAATAAACATACTCGATAAGCTCGACTCAATTTTATACGGCCCAAAAAGTCCCTTAAACTTTTTTACCAAACGTTGGCATATGGAAGTAGATAAGCACCAAACCATAGGTGAAGGGCAAAAATACTTAGTAAGTGACTCAGCTATTAGTTTAATAACACTAGAACAAGGAAATTTAGCCCGCTACCAGCTTATACACGGCGATGGTCATTTAACTGAGTTTGATTTAGAAGAACAGTAATTTTTAATCAATAATTAAAGGCCTATTTGCACAAAGAGAAGCGAAAGAGGAGTTAATGAGAAGACATAATGCCAATCAGGATATATTATCGGTTTTATTTCTTCTCTAAAAGCGCAGCGCCTCATACCCTCTTAGTGAATAAATTACTTACACGGGGTAAGGTTGTTACGAAAGCAACGCTTAATTTATTTAAAAATCAGCTAAAAATCTATTTGCACAAAGAGAAGCGAAAGAGGAGTAAATGAGAAGACACAATGCCAATCAGAATACAGTTTCGGTGTTTATTTTCTTCTCTAAAAGCGCAGCGCCTCATAACCTCTTTGTGAATAAATTACTAATTACGGAGTAAGGTTGTTAAGAAAGCAACGCTTAATTTATTTAAAAACCAGCTAAAAACCTATTTGCACAAAGAGAAGCGAAAGAGGAGTAAATGAGAAGACATAATGCCAATCAGGATATATTATCGGTTTTATTTCTTCTCTAAAAGCGCAGCGCCTCATACCCTCTTAGTGAATAAATTACTTACACGGGGTAAGGTTGTTACGAAAGCAACGCTTAATTTATTTAAAAATCAGCTAAAAACCTATTTGCACAAAGAGAAGCGAAAGAGGAGTGAATGAGAAGACACAATGCCAATCAGAATACAGTTACGGTGTTTATTTTCTTCTCTAAAAGCGCAGCGCCTCATAACCTCTTTGTGAATAAATCGCTTAAAAATTTAATGTACAGTTACTTATAGCCCTTTGAATAACGACTTAAAACCTAAGTAAATAATTTTTATGAATTAAAGCGCTTTATGCCATCGACTAGCTTTAGAACATTGAAGTTTATTAGTAAACCAGTACTTATTTCTGAAAGTTTCATATAAGTTATTAATTGTGCAGAGTGAATTGGAAGAAGCTTATCAACCGCCTTTAGTTCAATTATTAATTTATTAGGCAATAAAATATCTAACCGGTAACCTGTATTTATATATTGATCTTTATAATATATCGGTAGCTCAACTTGGTTTTTAGCAGATAAGCCAATTTTACTTAATTCATATATTAAGCAAGCTTCGTAACTTGATTCTAATAACCCAGGCCCTAAATTCCTGTGTACTTCTATAGCGCAACCTATTACTGTTTTTGTTAATGTATCAGTATCCATAGGTATCCTTTTGCTTAATCTACAAGCATTTAATTAACTAAGAAACAGTTTTAAAATAAGAATTAAGTGTAGTACAAATAAAATAGCAAAATTGAAGACTTGTAGGCTATATGAAGCAATCTATTAAGTTGTCACTCGTTTGTTGATCTTAAATCAATCGAAGATCTATTTGCACAAAGAGAAACGAAAGAGGTGTAAAGGAGAAGACATAATGTTAATCAAAACTGTGTTTTATGTTCATTCCCTTCTCTAAAAGCGCAGCGCCTCATAACCTCTTAGTGAATAAATTACTTATAACGGGTACGCTTGTTACGAAAGTCACGCTTAAATTATTTAATCCATTCACCAATAAATCAATTAAAGATCTATTTGCACAAAGAGAAGTTAAAGAGGGGTAAATGAGAAGGCATAATACCAATAAAAAACGCGTTTGGTTTTTATTTCCTTCTCTAAAAGCGCAGCGCCTCATACCCTCTTAGTGAATAAATTACTAATTACGGAGTAAGGTTGTTATGAAAGCAGCGCTTAATTTATTCACAATCAGCTAAAAACCTATTTGCACAAAGAGAAGCTAAAGAGGAGTAAATGAGAAAACATAATACTAATAAAAAACGCGTTTGGTGTTTATTTCCTTCTCTAAAAGCGCAGCGCCTCTTAAGCTCTTAGTGCATAAATCACTTATAACGGGTACGCTTGTTACGAAAGTCACGCTTAAATTATTTAATCCATTCACCAATAAATCAATTAAAAATCTATTTGCACAAAGAGAAGCGAAAGAGGAGTAAATGAGAATACATAATACCAATCAGGATATAGTTTCGGTTTTATTACTTCCTCTAAAAGCGCAGCGCCTCTTAACCTCTTAGTGAAAAAATCTCTTATAATGGGTACGATTGTTACGAAAGCCACGCTTAAATTATTTAATCTATTCACCAATAAATCAATTAAAGATCTATTTTCACAAAGAGAAACAAAAGAGGAGTAAATGAGAAGACATAATACTAATAAAAAACGCGTTTGGTGTTTATTTTCTTCTCTAAAAGCGAAGCGCCTCTTAACCTCTTAGTGCATAAATTACTTATTACAGGCTTTGCTTGTCACGGCAACAAGCGGAGTTTTTCAAGTTAACCGTAAATTGAACCTCGGCGGTAGAAGCAGAGCTTGCTCGCGTGAGAAGCGTAGCTTCTAATTACTTTGTATTAGGTAATTACTTAGCTTTGTATTTAACTGTGCTCTTTTCGACTTCGTTTAGACGCAGGTAATTTACTACTTAATATCGCCAAGCATAGAATAGTCATAAACAACATAGAATTTGCACCCGCTTGTAAAGAGTAATCTACCAACGAATGCAGGAGCATATCTATAATTGCAATGGCGCAGCCAAAAGCAACGCCCTGAAACAATGCTGTTTTACGCTTTCGCATAGTCGCAATACATAACCATAAACAATAGAGTATAAGTGAGCCCAGTGCGGCTGTAGTGGGTATACCCAGCTCTACTGCAAACTGTATGTAATCGTTATGAGCATTATCGTAGTAACCCGAATAAGGCTCAGACTGATATGCCGGAAACGCAGTATAAAATGTACCCCCACCAGAGCCCAACAAAGGCTTATCTAAAATAAGGGGTATTGAATCACGTACAACTTCGTCACGGGTTTCTGATGAAATACTGGTTTCGCTAATACGCTGTTTAACTTTTTCTACATCAAATATAGCACCAATGATAATTAAATCGATTATAAAAAAGCTGACTATAAGTAGTTTAAAGGCTTTAGGTTTTTGCCTGTAAATAAAAAATGCGAGTAAGCTAACAGCCATTAATGCAATAAAAAATGCAGAGTTACCCATACGGCTACGGGTTAAAATTAACGCAACAATAATAATAATTAACGAAATACGTAAAATTATTTTTGAGCTTAAAAGTATTTCAGTCCACGCCCGAAGCGTTTGTTTTAATGTTTGTTTGTAATCGCTAGTAGAGCGCTTTAATTCGCTAACTAACACACCAATACCCAAACATAAGCATAAAGCTAAAAAGTTAGCCAAAAAATTAGAGTAAGTAAACGTACCAATAGCACGGTCGGTATGCTTATAACCAAATAGTGGGCTAATAATATCAGGCGATAAATTCAAATAAGTGGCATATAAAGCCTGAAACACGCCGGCACTTATAATTGCATATATTAAATTTTTAATACGCTTTTCAGTATTACAATAAATAAATAATAGCCAACAAAATAAAACCATAAAACTTGTTTTAATAAGCATTTGTTTGGTCTGAAAAGGGTCAAGGCTAATGCTAAATATTTGTATAAAGCAAATTAAAACAACAACACCAAGAGCAACAAATAAAGGCCAGGAGTATAAAGGAGGGTAGAGGGGCTGCTTATTGTTTATAGCGCTATTAATTAAATGAATTAAAAAAGTAACACCAATCAACAAACCTATTGCCAAAATAGCCCAAGGGCGATAGCTACCTAAAGGAATAGGCAGCAAAAAAAGTATTGCACATAGCAAAATAAATATAAAACGGTTCAATTTAAACTCATAAAGTAAAAACGCAGCCAAAGGCTGCGTTTGTATTATATTTGAGAAGAGTGCTTAGTTACCAACTTCTGATATACCAGCATCACCACCAGTACCACCAGTACCTTGAGGTACAGTAGTTGTTGGTAAAACAACAACAGGAGGAGCTGCAGTTGGGGTATCATCAGTAGGACCCGCAGCAGTAGCTTCAGATGCAACTGTGGCATCTATACCAGCAGTAATTGCAGCAATAGTTACCGCATCACTATCAGAACCAGCAGTTACTAAGGCTGCTAAAAAGTCAGAAATTAACGCATTATCGGCACCTAAAGAAGCAACAACTGCGTTAATTAATATATCAAGTTGTTCAGCACTACACGAACCGTTTGCAATAGGCGAATCGAGGTCAATAGGACCCATATCTTGGCAAAATTGCTCAATAGCAGCAACTAACTCATTTTGTAGTTCCTCAGACGAAATATCATCCGGAGCATTATTTAAAATATTAAGTAAATTAGTAAGGCTGTCAGATTGTACTACAACGTCAGAATCTGCTTGTGAGTAAACAGGTGAAACAGTAAAAGCCATTGCACCTATTAATAAACTCTTTAAAAAAATTGATTTCATCTTGTGTCCCTTTAAGTGAGTATCTAATTACAGAATTTTAGCGTGTCTGCGCAAAAAGTAAACTCTTTATTAACGTTATCACGGTTCTTATTTGTAAGTACTTTAGAAGGCTCCATAATTAAATTACCTTGTACACCATCACAGCCTAAATTTTCAAGCATTTTTAATGTTTCGGGTTTTTCAATTAAGCATGCCAACACTTTAATACCAAAGCCATGACAAATATTATTAACGGTTTGAATAAAAAATTGGCTTTGAGAATTATCTAACAAGTCTTGAATATAACTGCCATCAATTTTTACATATTCAATATCAAGGCCTTGTAAATACCTAAACGACGTTAAGCTTGTTCCAAAGTGTTCTATACACACATTAATGCCAATATCTTTAATTGCATCTATATGCTTTGAGGCTATGTGCACATTATAAAGTAAACTAATTTCATGTAACTCAAAAATAAGGTTAGTTTTAATAACGGGTTTGGTGTGTGCGTAAAGCGTTAACCACTGTATAAAATCAGCCGAATATAAAGATGCCTTACTTACGTTTAAGGCAAATACGTCATCAGGGTATTGCTCTTTTATATTTACAAAGTTACGAATTATTTTTTTGTCTAACTCTTCGGTTAAATTAAGCTTTTCGGCCATAGCAAATAAATGGCCATTATTTACCTTTTCACCTTCATGGGTAAAGTGGGCAAATGCCTCAAAGTAACACTGCTTGTTTTGTGAGTTAGTGCGTTTAACTGGCTGCACCGAAAAGCTAACTTCACCAGAGTCAATAATCGACTGAATAAGTGTACGCCATTGTTTAACACTAAATAGCGTATCTTTATCTATTTTGTTAGTGTCTATTGTATCGCCAATAGTGCTACCTGTATCTAAAGCAGATAAAACACTACCAATAGATGAGCCTTTATTTACTTCTAATATAGCAAAATTAGCAAACCCATTAACATGTAAGCTATTTTTTTGTTTACTAAAAGCATCGGTAATTTCTAAACGGGTTCTATTTAAAAACTGCTTATCGTAAGGTACAAGCGCAATAAAAGTACTACCATTTAACCTAAATATTTTAGAGTTAGTAAGGTTGCCAATAATTTTAGCAAGAATAACGCTTACATCTTTTACATGGGCGTCACCATCTTGATAACTAACAGTTTGGTTTATATTTGTAAGTGAAGGTAGGGTAATCATCATTGCGGTAAGTGGAACATCGGTGGTTATTGTGTCAACAACCGAGCTAAAGTGATTTTCAAATAACTTTCGATTACCTAACCCTGTTAAAGAATCAATATAAACTTCTTCAGTTAAGGCTTGGGTTTGTTTAGTTAAAGAATCAAAAGTACTTTGTAAATTAATAACCATATTATTTATAGCTTTAGTTACTGTGCGCAGCTCTCGTGCAATAGGTATTTCTTCGTTTAATGTAAAGCGCTTACGAGTAACAAGGTGAGCTTGATGCTCAACTGCTTTTAAAGGCTTAAATACTTCGCGTAATATTAAAAAGGCAACTGCAAGCGAGGCAATTAGTATTAAAAAAGAACCATAAAAGCTGCGTTTTGTATGCTCCCACAACGTAACATAAGACTGGCCAGTATGGCTTGTAACCTCAAGTATACCCGCCATAATCCAACCATTATTTAGTTCCGACTGCATAGTGGGTGCTTTTAAACTACTTAAAGCAATAAACCAATTAGGCACAGATTCAACACGCTTAGGATTTTCCAGATCAAATACAACTTGGCTTTGTGAATTTGTAAATTTAATTTCTTTGTAGTAACCAGAATCAAAAATAGCAGTAGCCATTGTTTCAGCTATCACTAGGTTTTCTGGCTCCAAATAAGGCGAAATAGAAAGCCCTAAACTGGTAGCAGTGTCTTGGGCATGGCTTCCCATTTGGGTTTGTAAATAATCGCGGGTGGTTTCAACATCTGTAACTACCCTGACCACAAATGAAACAACCGAAATAACGATTATTAAACCGTAAACTTGGGTTTTAAGACTCAATCCATTTTTAAAAAGTCGAGACATAACTGGTAGTTCCTTTAATGTTACTTTTAATGGGAGCAAGCTCACCTTGTTCAATTCGCTCTAGCATAGTATTCCAAGCCGATACACCACGGCTATTTTTTACCTTATTGCCTAACCCTTTCGATTTAGCTAACCAAAGCCCTTGACCATTAAAACTGTAAATAGGCGTTAAATCGGGGCGTTTATTAGCGGGCAGCAGTTTAGTATTAAAGTTACCTAAAACAAAGGGAATTCTGTTTGGATCTTCTATATATATAAGTACCATGTGGGGTTGGTTGACTGTGCGCTGTCGTACATACATTAAACGAATTTTATCCTCAGGAACACCTAGCGCTATTAACGTAAAGTATTTAGCAATAACGTAATCTTCGCAATCGCCCATACCAACGCCTAAACTCTCTAGTGGGGTAGCCCAGTAATCTTTTTGCTGCCAAAGATCTTCATCGCTTTTATATTTAATGTGTTTATTAAAAAAATCGTTAACAAGGTGAATTTTTTTCCATTCGCTTTCATCAGCCGAGTCATCAATAAAGTTAAGCCAATCTTTAATTCGTTTATGACCTTCGTTGCCATACTGTTGCTGTGCACGGGTAATAATATCGCTATTACGCAAATACAAAAGCATATCTTGTGCGCATACAAAAAACGACACAATAAATAAAATGCAAAGCCCTAAGCGCACAAATGTTCCTTAAGTTGGTAATCCCTAATAAACGACATTAACCAGTATAGTATTATTACTTTTAAAAAGGTAGATCATCATAAAGAATGAGATGCCCCAACATGACTCACCCCGACCAGTTTGGTGCAACATAAAGTTAACAAAAAAACAACCTAAAAGGATGTTTTATTTATTGAGTCAAATATTATGGCGTGTATAATAATCCTAACACAAGGTATGTGAAGCACGTTATATGGAAGTAAACTTTAGTTTCTTCTTTATATATTTACAAAATAATAATGAAAGGAATTAAAGTGAAAGTTTTAAAAGCCGTATTACCTGTAGCTGGCCTTGGAACGCGTATGTTACCAGCCACAAAAGCCATTCCAAAAGAAATGCTGCCTCTGGTAGACAAACCACTTATTCAATACGTAGTTAACGAAGCTGTACAAGCAGGTATTAAAGAAATAATACTTGTTACTCACGCTTCAAAAAACTCAATCGAAAACCATTTTGATACCAGCTTTGAGCTAGAAGCCACACTAGAAGCACGCGTAAAGCGTAGCCTACTAGAAGAAGTGCGCTCAATAGTACCGAAAGACGTAACCGTAATTTCGGTTCGTCAATCTGCGCCTTTAGGCCTTGGCCACGCAGTACTTGCCGCCAAACCAATAGTAGGCAACAACCCATTTGCAGTAATGTTACCTGACGTAATTATTGATAAATACAAATCAAATCCAAAAACCGATAATTTAAGTCAAATGATCGACCGATTCGACAAAACAGGCCACAACCAAGTAATGGTAGAGCCAGTACCAAAAGAACAAGTACACCAATATGGTGTGGTTGACCTGGCCGGTATAAAAATTAACGCGGGCGAAAACGCAATAATTAAAAACATGGTAGAAAAGCCAAATACCGATGAAGCACCAAGCAACTTAGCTATTACAGGCCGTTATGTTGTATCGCCTACTATTTGGGATTTATTAGAGTACACACCTCCTGGTGCCGGTGGCGAAATACAACTTACCGATGCATTACTGCAATTACGTCACCTAGAAACACTTGAAGCGTACCATTTAAAAGGCCAGTCGCACGATTGTGGTTCTAAATTAGGCTATATGCTTGCTAACGTAGAATATGCAATGCAATCAAGCCATATGGGTGAAGAATTTACTAAAGCGGTTAAAAAATTGGTTTCGTAGCTTACTTTTATAAATCACAACCAAATTTAATTTGTATTTAGCGTTATTACTTTAACGCTAAAACAGCAGTGCTTGAAATTAAATTAATAAAGAAAATTTAAAGGATTCTTACAAATGAAATATCTTGTAACTGGTGCCGCAGGGTTTATCGGTAACTTTGTAGCTGAACGCTTATGTAACGATGGCCACGAAGTAATAGGGCTAGATAACCTAAACGACTATTACGATCCGGCATTAAAACATGCAAGACTTGAGCGTATTAAACACCTTACTCAATTTCGTTTTGTAAAAATGGATTTAGCAGACAGAGACGGCATAGCTAATTTATTTAAAGATGAAAAATTTGACCGCGTAATACACCTAGCAGCGCAAGCCGGTGTGCGTTACTCAATAGAAAATCCGATGGCATACATTGATTCTAATTTAGTAGGCACTGCTACTATTTTAGAAGGGTGTCGCCACAATAAAGTGCAGCATTTAGTATATGCATCATCAAGCTCTGTTTATGGTATGAACGAAAAAATGCCATTTTCGACTGACGATGCAGTAGATCACCCAGTATCACTGTATGCAGCAACTAAAAAATCAAATGAGTTGATGGCGCATAGCTATAGCCACCTATACGACCTACCAACAACAGGGCTGCGCTTTTTTACAGTATACGGCCCGTGGGGTCGCCCAGATATGGCCCCTTACTTATTTACCGATGCAATATTAAATAACCGAGAAATTAAAGTATTTAATAACGGAAAAATGAAACGCGACTTTACCTACATAGACGACATTGTAGAGGGCATTATTCGCATTCAAGACGTAGTTCCAAAAAGAGACCAGTCAAATAGCAATACCTCGCCAGAGTCAAGTAAAGCTCCATACCGTGTATTTAATATTGGTAACAACGAACCTATCGCACTAATGACCTTTATAGAATCAATTGAAAAAGCAGCAGGTAAAGTAGCTGACAAAAACTATATGCCAATGCAAGCAGGAGATGTTCCAGCAACATTTGCAGATATAGATAGCCTACAAAAAGAAGTTGGCTTTAAACCTAATACAAACATTGACTATGGTATGCAACAGTTTGTTGATTGGTATAAAGCTTATAATGATATGGTAATAGATAAATAATGCTATCTGAAAATACCAATGAAATAGTTTCTATTATCACTCCGGTATATAACGGAATGAACTTCATAGAAAAGTGCTTTGAGTGTATAAAAAATCAAACATATACAAATATCGAATGGGTCGTTATAAACGATGGTTCACAAGATAGTACTTTGTTGCAGCTATATAAATTAAAAAGAAAAAACATCGATCTACGTATCATAGATCAAAAAAATTCTGGAGCCGCTGAGGCAAGGCGTGTAGGAGCACTTCAAGCTAAAGGTGACTATATAGTCTATTTAGATATAGATGACTCTATATCTGCAGATGCTATAAAACTAGCTATGAATAAGTTTACATCCCAAACTAACGTAGTTTTATTTAATCAAATTAAGGTGGGCGATCAAAAGTCAGCTCCCTTTGATATGTTTACTCAACAATGGCCTCAATCTGGTGAAAATGTTTTTAAAGCATGTATCGATGGATGGGGAGCTCACAGTTTTGGCGTTTATAAAAAGTCCATTTTTATAAACGCTTACAAAATTTTAGACACTTTCGAAAACCTAAGTAAGACTTATAAAGATGAGCTTTTATCTCGTATAATTTTCATTCAGTCAGAAATGATTGATTTATGTGAAGGGAAATACTTTTATGATTTAAATGATGCATCAGTTAGCAAGAAATTCAATTCAGAATATTTTTTAATCGCAAACAATGCGCACGCATTAAATAGCTATTTAAACTCCGCAGATAAAAATATTAATATAGAACGTATGTATAGCAGGTTGTTTTTTGATATTTTAGGACGCTATATTTCTTGGCATAAAAAAATAAATAATAAAACCGACTGGTTTTGTACTCTAATTAAGCTCGTAAAAAAAATATCACTTAAAAACGATATTAAAAGAAGCCTTAAAAAATCAACTTTTAAAAAGCTAATAGCACGTACAGTATTTATATTAACTTTTAAAATATTGGCATTTGTAAGGCGCTTATAAATGTCAGAAAAAAAATCGGTTTCGTCTGGTATTGGCACTATGGCTGTACTAACTATCTCATCAAAGTTAGTTAGGCTCGTTATATTAATGATTACAGCGCGTTTTTTAACACCAGAAGATTTTGGTGTAGTTGCAGCATTTACTATGGTGTTTGCTTTTGCTTATTTAATTACTGATATGGGTATTATAAGAACACTTATCCAACGCCCTGTTATTAGTGATAAGCATGTTGGTAGCGCGTTAGTTTTATCTATATCTTTATGTGTTTTAATTTGTCTATCGCTTTTTTTGTTTGCCGATGATATCGCTAATCAACTAAATGTTAATGAAATAGCTTTGTCATTAAAAATATCAGGCATAATATTTTTGTTATTGGGATTTAGTAATATTTGTTCGGCTTTATTTCAGCGCAGTGGCGACGTTGTTTTTATAGGTAAATTACAAGCTCTTGGTACCGTTACCGGAAATATATTTGTAACAGTACCCTTGCTCTATTTTGATATTGGTTTTTGGTCAATCATTATTGGCCTGTGGGTATCGGAGTTGATTTCAGTAGTATTTATACTGCTCAGAGGTTGGAAAATCCTTCACTTTAAAGTTTATAAAACTGAGCTAACAGAAATAATTAAATACGCAACTGCATTCTTTTTTAACAGTACTCTTGGTTTACTTAGCCAGCAAATAGACATCGCGATTATAAGCAAAATGATGGGCAGTACAGCTCTGGGGTTTTATTCAAGAGCTATGCAGTTGGTAGAGTTTCCTAATCAAGTATATTGGTTGGTTGTTGACCGTGTGGTATTTCCTGTGATGTCGGCAATGAAAGACGATAAAGAAAAGCTATCTCAGTTTTTTTTACAATCACTAAGTTTACTTAGCCTGGCCTTAACTATAGGCTCGCTTATATTAGTTGTAGGTGCAGACCAAATAGTATTAATAATGATGGGTGAACAATGGGGTGAAGTTGCATCAATATTAGAAATATTAGGGCTTTGCATAATATTCAGAGCCTTGGCATCTTTCATGGACTCTTTTATAGCAGCTTACGATTTAATCAAGTTGTTAACAATTAAGCAGATTGTATCACTATTAATACTTGTTACAGCCATATGGTTTGGCGCCGATTACGGAGTGCTAGGTGTTGCATACGCTGTAGTCATTACCAGCGCAATGCGTTTTTTATTAACAGTAGCTTTAATTTTGAGCTGTTCAAAAGTTAGATTAATTCAAATTTTGAAGGTTTTTATCCCTAGTGTAATTACGCCTTTAACTATATTTGTAGTTTACTTATGTGTATCTGAAGTAGAGATATTGCAAGGTTTGTTTGGAATAATAATCGCTGCAGCTTTAGTTTTATCTTTATGTATTGTAAGACCTTTCGCATTTTTGACCTCAAGTACTGGTAAAAAACTAATTGATAAAAATTTAGCTCTAATTAGGATTAAAAGTTGAAATTATGGAAAATATCAAACTAAGTATAGTTATACCTGTTTACAACGTACAAGACTATTTAGCTGATTGCCTCGAGTCTGTTTACGATGTAAATGAACAATCCAAAGAGATTATTATAATAAATGACGGGTCTACAGATAACTCGGCATTTATTATAGAACAGTACAAAAATAAATACCCACTACAAACTCAGGTTATTACACAACATAATCAGGGGTTATCGGCGGCAAGAAACGCGGGTATTAATGCTTCTAAGGGAAAGTTTATTTTATTTTTAGATAGTGACGATACGCTTGAAAGCGAACCTGTATTTAACTTAATACAATTTGCCTGCGATAATGATTTGGATATTTTACAAGGGGTTGCCACTAAGTTTGGTGATGTGCCGAAAGAGCAGTTATCCATGCCGCAAGATGTCTTTAATCACCCTGTTTGTAACGGCCGAGATTTTTTAAATAAATACGGTAACTCATCTTCAATTGCTAAGCAAAATTTTAGGCCAGAGGCATGGCTTATGTTGGTAAAACGAGATTTATTTATAAAAAACAATATATATTTCACTGAGGGTATGTATTTCGAAGACGAATTAATGACACCAACTTTATATTTAAATGCAAATAAAGTTAAAGCTTTGGATATACCTTTTTATAACTATCGTATTCGCGCAGGAAGTATAACTTCTGTTTTCAATGAAAAGCACATAGCAAGTAAAGCGCTTTTAGTTAAGGAATATTATTCGCTGTTAGCTAAAAGTAACTTTTATCATGCCTTTCTTAATGGCCGATTAATTGGTTGGTGCCGAGAATCTGAAGAATACTTGAGCATTAAAGACATAGCTAAATTATTTTTGTTGCGTAAGTATAAATTTAAAGACTTTGTGCTTTTGAATATCCTGTTACTAAGAAAAATAATTACTGCAGGGCGTTTTAAGGATTTAACCAGTGTGATAAATGTTAAGTAAGTGGTGTTTTGTCATTTAAGAGAACAGTTTCAGAAGAAAACCATCTAGGGCATCTTTATATTTATATAAGCTGTCATATCTAAGTGATTTTGTGTTATTAAGGAATAATTATGGACCTAAGTATAGGGGTCACTTGTTGGAATGCCCAAGATTCGATACTGATAGCACTGGAAAGTATTCGTCACATTACTGATAAGAACCTTAGTTACGAAGTTATAATAGTAGATGACGCTTCAAACGATAACTCTGCACTGATAATAGAGGAGTATATAACTCTACATTCATTAAGTAACTTTTTTCTTGTAAAATCACCTGTTAACAGAGGTGTTGCTAGTGCTCGCAATGAGATAATTAACCATGCCAAGGGTGTGTTTTTAGCTTTTTTAGATGATGATGATGAGTGGCTGCCTATAAGGTATTCAGCACAGAAAAAAGCTCTACTTATGGCTGAGGAAAAGTATAGGCATGTTTTATGTTACGGTGGGCGCTCTCAAAAAAGTAAAGCAGGCTATTTGGGACATAAAAAAGCATTAGGGTATCCAGAAATGGTAAGTGGAAAATTAGTCAAAAAATTCTTTGTTTCTGGAGATAAGCAAAATGTAGATAGCTTTAATCCCCCAGGCACCTGCGTCTTATTTACGCGCTTATCTAATTTAAAAAAATTAAATGGTTTTGACGAGTCATTTAAGCGCATGGAAGATGTTGATTTAGTTATAAGGCACTGTGATTCTGGTGGCGTATGCATTGGTACTAATGAAGAAGTAATAATACAAAATATTACATATTCAAAGGATAAAGGTTTTGAACAAGAGCTATATTATCGGAAAAAATTAATTAAGAAATATATACCTTCAAATAGCCTTGGGTATTTATATTCTTATGTTCAAATGCATAAATCACTTGCTTACAAACAAGGTAAGTATTTTAAAGCAAAAGCATTCATGTTTATTTCATTATTTCTTTCGCTTAACAACTTTAAGTTTAACGTAAATAAAATTCTGAAAAGTCTACGCAATGATTAAAACTTTAAATAGCAGTAAATGGGTTTTTTTTAACAGTATTACTCAACAGCTTATTGGTTTTCTGTTTTTTGGAAGTATGACATACCTGCTCTCACCTAAATTATTTGGTGTATATGCTATTGGCTTAATTTTTTCAGAAGTTATAGGGCAAATAGTGAGATTGGGTATGTCTGCTAACTTAATAAATAGAAAGAAATACAAGAGCCTAGCTTTAAATAATGCGTTTTGGATTACGCTTATTTTTGGTGTTTTTTTTAGTGTTTCTTTTTACCTCTTAGCCTACTTAGTTGTTTTATATTTCGATATATCGGAGCATATATTAGTTATTCAGGTAATGTCTATTCTCCCTTTTATTTTTGCACTTGGTTGTGTTCCCGATGCTTTGTTGCAAAGGAAGTTTCTGTATAAAAAAATAGCCTTTGCTACATTTATAGCGAGTATAATTTCATGCGTTGTTGCTGGAATAATAGCATTTACTCAGTTTTCACAGTTTACTTTTGTAATTCAAAAAGTCACATATGAAATGATTATGCTAGTTATTATTTGGAAATCAATAAAATGGCGACCTAGATGGTTAATTGATTACGCAATTTTAATTGAACAATTGAGGGTGAGTGTCCCTTTATTGTTTGCAGGATTAACAAATGTAGCTGCTAACAAATTGAAGGATATATTTATCGCTTCTGCTTTAGGCCCCTCGTCACTCGGAATCTATAGACTAGCTATTAAACTACAAGATTTTTTAGTCAAAATTACTATAGGCCCCATCACTGCGGTTGCAATTCCTAGTTTAGCTCGCGTTAAGGAGGATGATTTTAAAGAGACGATAGGTACATTTATTAATTGGATGGGTATTTTATCGTTTCCCATTTTTACTGGAGTTGCGGTAATGTCTCCTGAATTGTTAAACGTACTTTTCACTGACGAGTGGGCAGAAGCAGCAGCAATATTACAAATGCTATGTTTACTAGGTGTATTATCTGTCTATATTCATATGTTTAAGCCAATATTTAGTGTTTTGGAACAAGGCTTTATCCTTGTAAAGTTAAGGATGATTTATTTTGTTTTGCTATTCATTCTTTTATTTTTTACAGCAAGTTATGGTATTTTGTACATAATATTTTCAGAAATAATTGTTACTATATTATTGACCTTCTTAGGCCTTTTTTCATTAAAAAAAGTATTACAATTTAATGCTTTTTATTTTTTACGTGACTTAAAACCAGCACTCGCATCTAGTCTGTTTATGTTGTTTGTTATGCTTTTTACAAAGACTCTACTTAATGAAAACTTAATTGTCGGTGATTTTTTTCTTTTACTGATATTTTTCTTTTTAGGTATCATTTCATATTTTATTTTTTTAAAGCTGTTTTTCGCAGGTATATACGCTGTTATAAATAATTATATAAAGTGTAGTAAACTTTATATTTTAGCTATTAGAAAGGTTAAGCCATCTAAAAGATGAGATACTTGCTAATACTTTATTGTTGCCTAGCTAAATATTATATAGGTAAATTTATTGCATTATCTATTAGTAGAATGATTTTAAGATTAGGTCTTAATATAATATTAGCCCTGTAAATATATGATTGCATCGCTGTTTTTCATGGGAAATCAGCGTCAGGTTGAGGGATGCATGTTTAAATGAAAATTCTAATGCTTACATGTCAATACATGCCAGACGTATTTGGTGGTGCTGAAAAACAATGTGGGCGAGTTTCTAAAGGAATTCAAACTGAGGGAGTTAATGTACATATATTAACATCACGTCAAAAATTTAATGGCAAAGCAAATGAAGTAATGAACGACGTGCATGTAACTCGGTTATATTCACCAATAGCACCAGATTGGCTAGGCCGTTGGTTCATTTTTTCTTTTTTTTGGCTAATACAGGTAATTGCTTGGGGGGTGTTGAATAATAAAAGCTTTGATGTAATACATTGCCATCAAGGTAAATTTGGTGCTTTTGTGGGGTGCTGCTTAGCGCGCTTATTTAAAAAGCCAATATTAATAAAAGCAGGTAACTCTAACCAATATATGGACTTTAAAGCGTTAAAATCTAAAAAAATTGTTGGGTCAATAATGGCTGATTTTGTATTAAAAACTAACCCTACAATAGTCGCAATATCGGGTGTTATCGCACAAAACTGTAAAGAGTTCGGCTTTAAAAATATTATTAATATACCTAACAGTATTGATAAAAGTTTGATTAATGATGACAGCTCATTTTCTGATAGTAAAAACGATTCTGTAATAAATCTTTTTTATCATGGCAGGTTAGAGAAAATTAAAAAAGTAGATGTACTAATGGAGACGTTTGCATTGCTTACTAAAAAGCATGAACAAGTGCATTTTCATTTAATTGGCAGTGGTAGTGCGCTACCTGCAGCAAAAAAGTATATTGAAGCAAACAACTTGCAAAGCAAAATAACATTTTATGGTGAGGTTAACGACCCGGTAAACTTTATCAAGCAATTTGATATTTTTGTTAATGCTTCTGAGGCTGAAGGATTTTCGAACTCATTGCTTGAGGCTTTATTAGCTGGAAAAGTATTAGTGTCGACACCTGTAAGTGGGGCAAGCGATGCTATTTTTACAGATGAAAACGGTTATATTGCTACAGGTTTTAGTGCGGCTGAAATTGCTAAAAGTACAGAAGATGGTATTGCACTATACTATAAAAATAGTGGTGAAGTGCAGGTTTTTTCTGAGCAATTAATAGCAGCTAACTTTACAGTAGATGTAATAGCGAAAGAATACATTAAACTTTATAAAAAATTACTTGGAGCTTCTTAGATGAAGGTTTTAATAGGGATGACGCGTTCGGATACTATTGTATCTGGTTCATTTAAACATATTTGCCAAATAGGCGAAAAGTTTAGAGACGAAGGTGCTGAAGTTGTATACGCACTAGGTGGCAACGGCGATGCTATAACTAAATTACGATCGGCTGGTTTTAAAGTGCATGCTTTAACTAATTTAAAAAGAGATTTAAGCCCGCTAAGCGATATTTGGTCATTGTTAAAATTAATATGGCTTATTATATCGGAAAATCCGCAAGTTTGTTCTTGGCATACGGCTAAAATAGGTGCGCTTGGGCGTATAGCTACAATGCTTACTTTTAAGCGCTCTTATTATGTACCTCATGGTGTGCCTTTTGTTAATACACCCGAAAATAAAGGCTTTAAAAAATATGAGCGACTTGAAAAGTTGCTATCATATTTACCTTCAAAAATTATAGGCGTTTGCGAGTTTGATAAAAACGAGTATTTACGAATAGGCGTGCCCGACAAAAAGTTGTTAGTGATACGTAACGGTATGCTTGGTAAATTTAACGATACGTGGGAGCTAACCGACAAGCCCGTTAATTTTATTACCGCAGCTCGTTTTGAAGATCAAAAAGACTACACTACGCTCGCTCAAGCGTGTAGCTCTTTATTAAGCCAAGGTAAACCCTTTACTTTAAGTATATACGGCGATGGCCAGTACGAAGCTAAAGTAAAGCAGTTGTTTGCTCACTTTCCTGAAGGGGTAATAAACTTTTGTGGCGTGGTTGACAACTTTGCTGAAAAACTAACTCAAGCTGATGTATTTATACTCTCTAGCTTTTGGGAAGGCTTACCACGAAGTATTATTGAGGCTATGGCGTGTAAAAAAGCGGTAATTGCATCTGATGTTGGTGGCTGCTCTGAGCTAATAATAGAGGGTGAGTCAGGCTATTTAATCCCTATTCGTGATGCATCTACAATGGCTATTGCCATGGGTGAATACATTAATAATAAAGCTAAAACAGTGTCACATGGTGATGCTGCTTACACGTTATATAAACAAAAGTATTCCTTACCTGTAATGCTAGAGAGCTATGCAAAACAATATGGCGTAATAAAAAGTGGTGTAAATAATTAATATGCCTATAAAATTATCACTTATATGCCCTGTTTATAAAGTAGCTGAATTTATACCTGATTTAATGAAAAGCTTACTGCAAGGTGTTAATAGCGACCAAGTTGAGATTATTTTTGTTGACGATTGCTGCCCTGAAAATTCAATAAGCCTGTGCGAAAGCTTTATTTTAGAGCATAAATCAAACATAAAATTTAATACAACGATAATTAAGCAACCAGTTAATAAAGGCCAAGCTGCTGCTCGTAATGCCGCATTGCTCATTGCGAAAGGTGAGTATATTGGCTTTATAGATTCTGACGATGCAATTGCCTCCAATTATTGGGATGTACTCTCATCTTATGTAACTGAACTAAAGCACGATATAATTGAATTTAGCTTTGAAGAGTTTACTTCTGTTTTGCCAGCTAGTGCTTCTTCGGCATTAGTAGAATTAGAGTCATCAAATTTAAACCCGTTCCATAGTGGTTTTTTTGTTTGGACTCGCTTATACAGGAAAAGTATGTTGAATGGTCTTACTTTCCCCGAAGGTATGATTTACGAAGATGTTTTTTATAATGTCCAGGCTTTTTCGAAGGCAAGTACAACAGTGAAAATATCTTCTGTTTTGGTTTATTACAGAAAAAGAGCGGGTTCTACAACTAGCATACGCACTTCTACTTATTCTCATTTATTACTCAACTTAGTTAACTCAGTTAAAGACACTATTGAGCTTTTCGATCGTAAAAACATTGTTACCGCTGAGGTTGCTAGGTTTTCTTTACTTACAGTATTAAAAGGTTCTAAAATTAAAGATAGGAAAGACAGACATCTATTTTATAGGCAATGCTTAAAAATAAATGATTCGTTTAAACCTTTGTTCCTTAAATATAATGATTCAATTGTTGAACGTTTAAAGTTTAGTTTTACTTACTTTTGCTGTCTCATTGGGCGAGTTTTGTAATTTAACTGTGTATTTAAAGTTAAAGCTTATTATGGATAATAAATGAAAAAAATAGTGCACATAACAAATGACCTGCAGCGTTTAGGCGGTGTTCAGCGTTTGCTTGTAGATTTAATGACGCTACAAAACAATGACTTTAAGTTTGAAGTGATTTTAACACGTGGTAAAAACGAATACGTAGATGAGTTAAAAGTTTTAGGGGTTGAGGTATTCCATAAGCGTGACTTGGGCTTTTTTGGTGTTATAAAACGCTTAAATGCTGCTGATTTAGTGCATACCCATTTGTACCCGTCAATTTATATTGCGTACTTTACAAATACGCCAACACTAGTTACAGAGCATAACCCACATTATAGGCGCCGCGATATACTCTTTATTAAAACCCTTGAAAGTATTATTTATAAAAAGTTTAAAAAAATCATTTGTATATCAGAGGGCGTTAAAACTAAATTTTTAGAAAGCATTAAAGCAAGCAACTCAAAAGCTTATGTTATAAATAATGGTATTAATTTAGAGCGGTTTTCTCAAATACCTAAAACACTAAGTGCTGATGCTAAAGTGATTAACATCGGTATGGTTGGTCGATTTGCACCACAAAAAGATATAAAAACCTTACTAAAATTAATGACTCTGCTTGATGATCGGTTTGTACTTAATTTAGCGGGCGATGGTGAACTAAGGTCTGAGTACGAGGCTTATGCATTAAGCTTAGGTGTGAGTAATAAAGTTAAATTTTTAGGGCAAGTTAACGATATACCCACTTTTTTAAACTCACTAGATGTTTACATACAATCTTCCCATTGGGAAGGGTTTGGCATTGCAGTAGTAGAGGCAATGGCAGCTGGGTTACCATCGTTTGCTACTAATGTTAAAGGTTTGAATAATGTAGTTGTTGAGCAAGGTTTATTTGAAGTGGGTGATACACATACACTAGCTGATAAAATAAACACGCTAGTTAATGATGCTAATTATTATAATGAGCAGTCTGTAGCAGCGGTTAATAAAGCAATGAGCTTTTCAATTATTAATACAGCTGTTGAGCACACCCAAATCTACAAAAGTGTGTTAAACAATGTTTAGTATTAAAGTAAAGAACCTTGAGTATGTGCTTTTTATGATTAGCGCTATGGTTATACCATTGTATTTTACTAATTTTAGATTAGATGCTGGCGGACTTATTGTAAGACTGTCTGATATTTTAGCCTTGTTTTCGATTTCTATTTTTTTATTACTATTATTAAAAAATAAAATAGTTATTAAGTACCCTGTTGGTTTTAACTATATGTGTATTTTTGTAATCTATTGTTTTTTTAATGCGCTAGTGCAAGTAGGTTTAACTAAAGCTATTATTGCTACTGTACAGTGGATGCTAATTCTGTTTACTTTAGTGGTGGTATATACAAGTGCGGTGAAAAATCCAGAAAAGTTTAGGGCGGTTTTTATAAAAACTCTGTTAGTTATTTGCTTTGTCACCTTGATTTACCACCTCATGCACGGTCACTTAACACGCTATAAGTTTTTAGGTGACGCAAAATATGCCTTTGCATTAACTGGTGTAATACTTATAAGTTGTGCTTATTATTTTGACGATAAAAGCTACTTAAAGCCATTAATGTTTTTATACCCAGTAATACTGCTCTCCCTTGAACGAAAAGGGATTTTAGCATTTCATATGGTTGCCTTTTTTTATATCTTTATTACTTTAAAACCCTTGTATAAATTTTTAATGTTAGCTCTATGTAGCATAGCGTTGATGCTATTCGCGTTATTTTATGACTTGTCATTTTTAAATACGTTTACTTTTTTTGAATATTCAGATCTAGAAATGCTCTACCTAGATGAAGAGCGAGCTCTGTGGAGCTCCAACCTGCACAGGCAATCATTATTAACAAATGGTTGGGATATACTTACTACCCATTATATTTTCGGGGTTGGGCCTAAAATGCTACCTGATTATATGGGGCATTACTTTATTAATCAAGGGCTTGCTTTATATACACATAACGTTTTTTTAGATACGTTAATTGAGCAAGGGTCAGTTGGCTTGTTTTTATTACTTTTACCTTACTTTATTTATATTACCCAAGGTGTTGGTTTAAAAAATAAAAAAGATAAAACGATATTTTTTGCTTTGTGCTTATACTCTATTTTTATGCTGTTTTTTATGTCTGGCGGGGCGCCATCTATGGTAATATTTTACTTGCCAATCTTTAAAGGTTTTATTGCCAACAGGACGAGTATTTAACTTGTTGCATTTAATTAAATATCCAACAAAGTGGAGTAGTTAATGCCTACTTTATCTGAAGACCCAGCAATAAGAAGTTTATTAAATAGGATGCCTCAAGGCGTACAAAACAGCTTTACTGAAGAGCAGCTGTCCCATCTTAAAATAGCTATTGGCGCTAGGCAGTGGGGTGCACATGCCGTAGATTACAGAGGCGTTGTTAGATTATTTAAATACAGATATTATTTTGTGTTATTAGCAGGTCGTAATAGGCGGCAGTTAAGTGCTACCGAAAAAAAAGCCTCTGCCATAGCCCAAGCCACTGTAGTAACATTAGGTTTTTTTATAGTGCTGTTATTTATTTATTTATTAAAGTCGGCGTTAGGTATTAACCTGTTTGAAGGTTTTTCATTAGGTATATGGAGTTACGTTAAAAGTTTATTTTTATAACATAAGGGTAAACAAATGCTAAATGTTTATTTTTGTTTATATATGTTTTTATTTTATCAATAATGAGTTAATTTTATTGCTGACTGTTACACTATTTTTAGCTTTTAAAAACTGCATTATTGAATACAGATAAGTAATACGTTATTATTAATTTATAGCTATGTGGGTATTTATCCACTGCACTTTACTTAGGGACTAAAAGTATGAAATCGTCAAGGACGTTTAAGCCATCTAGCTCATCCGATGCTAATTTTTATCGTTTGTTCGATATTTTCGCGTTATTTTTAGCCTTTCAATGCTCTGCACTCTTTTATAGTTTTGAACTAACAGCCCATTATATGGTGGCTGTTTTAACCGTTGCACTAAGCTTTTTATACTGCGCTGAAATATTTTCTGCTTATCGCTCTTGGCGTGCAGGTAAATTTAAAACCATGGTTTTGTGTGCTTGGGGCTCGTTGTTTGTTGCCTTTAGTATTTTATTTTTTATATCTTTTATGTTTAAGTTTACTGAGTCGTTTTCGCGTATTGGTTTAGGCTTATGGTTTTTACTTAGTGTTGCTTATTTATATATATGGCGCTTTGGGGTGCAATTATATAAACGTAACCGCCGTAGTTTAGGCATGAACTTACGTAACGTTGCAATAGTAGGTGCTACTGAGTCGGCTGTTTATTTGTATGACGAGATTGAAAAAAACGATGAGCTTGGTTTTAAGTTTTTAGGCTTTTTTGACGACCGCAAACCAGAGCGATTATTTAATAACGTTAAAACGTACGAAATATCCGGAACTATCCAAAATGCTATATGTGCTGCCCGCGAAGGCAAAATAGATATACTTTATATAGCACTCCCAATGAAAGCCGATAAGCGTATAGCCGATTTGTTACTGCAACTTGGCGACACTACGGTAGACGTACACTTTATACCTGATTTTTTACTTTCAAATTTAATACATGCCCGTGTTGAACACGTTGGCGATGTAGACACACTAAGCGTTTTTGAATCTCCTTTTATTGGTGCTCGTGAGTTTATTAAACGTACTGAAGACATAATAGTGTCGTCAATTATTTTACTACTTATATCTCCTGTGCTTATTGCTATAGCGTTTGCTGTTAAGTTTACCTCTAAGGGGCCTGTAATATTTAAGCAAGACCGATATGGGCTTGATGGGCGTAAAATTAAAGTGTGGAAATTTCGCTCTATGTCGGTAACCGAAAATAGTGCAGTAGTCACTCAAGCTACTAAAAACGATGCTCGTATTACAAAGTTGGGCGGCTTTTTACGCCGAACTAGTCTAGACGAGCTACCGCAATTTATAAACGTGCTAAAAGGCGATATGTCGATAGTTGGGCCACGCCCACACGCTGTTGCCCATAACGAAGAGTATCGTAAAAAAGTTGAATTTTACATGTTTAGGCATAAAGCTAAACCAGGTATAACTGGATGGGCACAAATTAATGGTTGGCGCGGCGAAACCGATACGCTTGATAAAATGGAAAAACGCGTTGAATACGATTTACATTACATAAAGCATTGGTCTTTATGGTTAGATGTTAAAATAATTTTTATGACAATTTTTAAGGGATTTAAAAATGCAAATGCATACTAAAAAATCAGTTATACCTTGTGCTGTAGTTTTACTGTCGGCAACGTTGTCAGCTCCTGCCTCGGCCGAGTTTACGCCAGGCAGCTTTATGACCAAAGATGGTGCCGAAATTACTCCGGTTTTACAAACAGGCTTAAGCGTTAACGACAATATTTTTAATACACCAACCGACGAAGAGTCGCGTGTAATTTGGACTATTTCGCCAGGGGTTGCAGCTGTAATAGACGATGGCCCCGACAGCTACAAACTAAACGTCGGCACCAGTAGCTCTTTATATAATAAAGACTCTGTTGATAACTTTACTCAAGTTAACGTGGGTGCCGGTGTACATAAAGAGCTTACCAGTCGTCACGTTTTTGATATTAACGGCACGGCTGATTGGTTGTATGAGCCACGAGGTACTGGTTTAACGCAAGGCTTGGGCGATATTGTTGATGAGTTAATAAAGTACCAACAACAAGATATTACTGGTACTTATAAATTTGGTTCGCAAACATCTAAAGCCCAATTAGAGTTGGTTTCTGGCTTTTACAGTAAAAAGTATCAAAATTTTAGAGCTTCCTCACAATTTCGTGATTACGATAAAACGTTAATTGGTGCAACTGGTTATTATAACACGCAAGCTGCAACACGTATGTTTGTAGAAGTAACCCGCAATGACTACCGCTACGACGTTTTAGAGTCTAGTGGTGTTTCACGTAACTCCGACGATATTAAAGTACTTTTTGGTATGGAGTGGGAAGCAACGTCGCTTACCTCTGGCACTTTTAAACTTGGTTATCAAAACAAAGACTTTGATGATAAGCAACGTGATAGCTTTAGTGGCTTAAGTTGGGAGGCTGGCGTTACTTGGCAACCTTTAACTTACTCTACATTTGATTTTACAACCAGTAGAGCGGCGACCGACCCACTGCTTGAAGGCGATTACATTAAAGAAAGCACCTACGGTGTTAAATGGAAACACGATTGGAGCGATTATTTAGCCTCTGTAGCAAGTGTGAGCTATATAGATGAGCAATACACTGGCGATATTGGTCGTAAAGATGAAACAAAAAGCGCTCGACTTGGCTTAAATTACCAAGCTAATAACTTTGGTTTAATTTCGACTTATGTTGATTTTATTGATAAAAACTCAAACCAGCCATTAATTGAGTTTGACCGCGTAATTGTGGGTGTTAATTTTACGTTTGCTTTAAAGGCTAATTAATGAACTGTAAACTTTTTTTTAGTGCATTGTGCTTTTTATTTAGCACAGTGTGCTTTGCACAAACGGCGCAAGACTATGTGTTGGGCCCAGGCGATAAAGTAGAAATAAAAGTATTTGGTGAACCCGATTTAGAGGTAACTGCGCTACTAGGTAATAGTGGTGAGGTTAATTACCCATTTTTAGGGGCACTTAAACTTGCTGGGTTAACTACCTTTGAGGTTGAAAAGTCAATTGCTAATGGCCTGCAGCCTGATTATTTAAAAAACCCAAGTGTATATGTGCAGGTTGTTGAGTACAGACCCTTTTATATTCATGGGGAGGTTAAATCTCCTGGTGCTTACCCTTATCAGCCAGCCATGACAGTTAACCAAGCCGTTGCATTAGCGGGTGGCTTAACTGAACGGGCATCAACTGATAAAATTTATATTTTTAAAGAGCAAACTAAGCAGCAGCAACAAAAAGGCACTCTTAATAGCCAAATTGCAGCAGGCGATACAATAAAAATAGAACAACGCTTGTTTTAAGCAGTTTTAAAGGCAGTAAATAATGAATAAGTTTGAGAATAATTCAATTGATAGCGAAGATGTTATCGATTTCACTGTTTACCTAAAGGTTATACAACGCGCTAAGTGGCGTATTATTGGCTTTTCGGTAGTTATTACTTTATTAACAATTATGTTTGCTTTAACGCTTGTGCCGCAGTATACGGCATCTGCTACGTTACTTATTGAATCAGAGCAATCTAAAGCCGTTAGTTTTGAAGAAATTTATGGCCTTGATACCACAAAAAAAGAGTATTACTTAACACAGTTTGAAATACTTAAATCTGACAGTATTGGCCGAGAAGTAATTACCAAACTTAATTTAGAAGAACACAGCGATTTTATTCCTAAACCTAGTTTAATGGGGGAAGTTAAAGGCTATGTAAAAGGCTTACTGCCTTTTTTAAATAAAAACGAAGAAAGATATTTATCTGCAGAAGAAAAAGCAGAGCAAAAAATGCTTTTTTTACTGAGTATTTATAAATCTAAGCTAGGTATTGAACCAATCAGTAATACTCAATTAGTAAATATAAGCTTTGAGTCGAGCGATCCCACGTTAGCCGCTTTAGTTGCTAATGCTGTAGGCGATATATACATAGAAAGCCAAATGCGCGCAAAAATGGGAATAACTCAACAGGCTTCTAGTTGGTTAAACTCGAGGTTATCGCAACTTCGTATTCAGTTAGACGACTCAGAAAAGCGCTTACAAGACTTTAGAGAAGATCAGCACCTTATTGATATTGAAGGTATAGCAGGGCTTGCAACACAAGAACTTGAGCAAATATCGGCTCAGTTAATTGAAGCGCGCAACGAAAAAAATAAGCTTGAGAGCATTAACCGAGTTATAACCGAATACGGTAACAACAACCTTGAGTTATTAGGAAGTATGCCTGAAATAACATCACATAATGTTATTCAAAACGTAAAACGTGACGTAGTTACCGTTGAGCGAAAATTAAGTGAGTTAAGTGAAGTTTATGGCCCTAAACACCCTAAAATTATATCAGCCAGTGCAGAGCTTATTACCGTTAAAAACAACCTTAATAAACAAATTAAAGGCCTAATTACGGGTATCGAAAAAGAGCTTAATAGGGTAACAAGAACCGTTGGCGCTCTTGAAAATGATTTAAATAATATTAGAGCGCGTTACCAAGATATTACCCGTAAAGAAACTCAATATAATCAGTTAAAACGTGAAGTAGAAACTAACCGCAATATATTTAATACGTTTTTATCACGTTCTAAAGAAACCGAAGTAACAAGCGATTTTACCTCTGCTGCAGCGCGTTTTACCGACCGAGCGTATGCACCAAATAACCCTAGTAAACCTAATAAAAAGCTTATTGTTGTGCTTGCGTTTGTAGCTAGCTTTATTTTTGCAATAGTTATGAGCTTTATTTTTGATGCCCTTAACGATACCGTTAAAACTAAACCAGACGTAGAAAGCAAGTTAGCTCAGCGAATGCTTGGCTTATTACCACAGGTAAGTTTACCTAAAAAAAGTGTGTTGCCTATGCATGCATATCTTGACGAAACGTATAGGCGCTTTGCAGAGTCGGTAAGAACATTTCGTACCAGCTTACTTTTAACTCAGCTTGATAAACAGCATAAAATAATTGCAGTTACTTCTACAGCACCAGGTGAAGGTAAAACAACAACATCTTCTAATTTAGCTATATCTCTAGCTCAAATGGGTAAAGTACTGCTAATTGATGGTGACTTACGTAAGCCAGCTATTGCTAAGCGATTTGAAATACCGGTTTATCACCCTGGTTTAACAAATTTAATAGTGGGTACAGAAGAGCTAAGTGAGTGTGTTCATATTGATGAAAAATCAGGTGTAGTAATAATGCCAAGTGGGCAAATACCAAGTAACCCACTTGAGTTATTATCAAACATTAAGTTTACACAGTTGATTGAACACCTTAAAACTCAGTACGACCATATAATTATTGATACACCACCAACACAAGCCGTGAGTGATGCATTAGTAATAGCCCAAAGTGCTGATTCGGTGATATATGTTGTAAAATCAGATGTTACGCGTATAAAACCAATTAAGGCAGGCCTTGAGCGTTTATTTGAGGTAAAAGCACATGTAGCGGGCGTGGTGCTTAATCAGGTAGATATGAGTAAGTCTAACGATGAGCATAGCTATGGTTACTACGACTACCACGATTACTCTAAAAAACCTGAACCAGAAAATACTTAAATGGCCTATAAATTGTGATTGATATACATTCACACATTTTGCCAGGTATTGATGATGGCGCTAAAGATTTAAACGAGTCTTTAGCGCTTTTAAAAATGGCGCAAAACGACGGTATAACGCATATTGTTGCAACCCCACATATTCATTTAGGCCGATATAATAATTCGGCTCCCCAACTTTTAAACGATTTAACCCAATTAAAAGCAGCTTGCTTAGGCCAAAATATTAATATAAATATTGCAGTAGCCGCTGAGGCTCGCCTTGATGTTGAGTTAATGCCGCTAGTATTAACTAATAAACTACCGTTTATTGGCAAAAAAAATGGCTTTAATTATTTATTGTTAGAACTACCTCATTCACATGTGCCTCAAGGGTATGACAAATTTATTACTTGGCTTGCTAAACAAAATATAAAAGTGGTTATTCCGCATCCAGAGCGAAATCGTGATATTCAGTCAAACCTATTTTACATTGAAAAACTGACACAGTTAGGGTGTGAGTTTCAGTTAACAGCGTCTAGCATTGAAGGCCTATGGGGTGAGAAAGCTCAATACATTAGTGAACATATGATTAAAGCTGATTTAGTGAGTTATATTGCATCTGACGCGCATTCGGTAAAGCGCAGGCCACCTATTTTAAGTAAGGCAAAAAAACGAGTAACCGACATGATTGGTGAAAGTAAGTCGCATGCGCTGTTTGTAACAAACCCTAAGTGTTTAACTGAGGTATTGTTTGATGTTTGAGCAGCTGGCTTTTAAGCGGTTACAAGTTGCGCTATTGGCAATAGTTACACTCATTATTTGTTATTTTAGCGTGCAAAGTATGCGCGCTAATGCTTGGTATTTTAGCTCACTAAATACAGTACAAGAACTCAGTAACACCTCTCCCGTTGATGCACCAGAGGCTTTTTATAATAACCTTAACAAAGCCCAAAATGCTATTAAGTTAGCCATAGAGCTTGAGCCTGAACATGCTCATTATTTACATTTTTTAGCGTATATTAAGCTACTCGCTATAGCTAACACGGATCGGACTGGACAAAGTAAGCTCAATACTGAATATAAAGAGATACAATCGCTTTTACTTCATTCTACCCATATTAGAAGCTCATGGGCTGAAACTTGGATTGAGCTTGCTAAAGTTACTAGCTACCAACAAGGGCCAAGTAAACAAGTTTTAAAGTATATTAATCAGGCTAAAAAAGTAGGCCCATACCAGCTGGATGTACATTTGGGTATTATAGAAATTTCATTAGCAAATTGGCAAAACCTAGCGCCAGAGTATAAAGCATTGTATGTAAATTCTTTAAGCATGGCCGCCCAGTATGGTTATCGATTTAACCGCATTTACACTATTGCTGAACAATTAAATCAACTACCTACTTTGTGTATGTCGCTACAATTTGGTGCTGCGTATAAGAAACTGAAAGAACGCTATATTTATAAACAAACTTGTAAACTTTAAACACGGATTCAGTTAAATTTTTTTAATGGATCCGTGTCATAAATTCCTTCTAGTCTATAAAGTAAGGATATTCAGATAGCCATGCTTTTTGATAGTTACTATTCTTGCCGTAAGAATTATCTTTAACGTAAATTTCTTTTCCGAGTAGTGTTGCTAATATACATCCATGTAACCTGTCAGTATGTATTACTGTGTGTGCTGAAAAGTAATTAATTGATTTAAAAATAATTTCGTCTGACAACCCACTCCACAAGTTTGTTGCCTTTTCTCGTAAGAAACTAAATTTTATCATTTGATAATATAATTTCAGAGTCCAGTAATCTTGCTTAACCATAATGTCTTGCCAATCAAAACTAACCTTATTTAAACCTTGATTTGCATTTGTGCTTTCTATATCTACCCTTAGTAAGTTCAGAATTTTAGGTGGGAATAAGTTTGAGGGACCAACTTCTGTGGGATCAACTAAGGGATGTAAACTGTGTGCCATGTCTGGTAGAAGCATTATATTATTGGTAAAACGTTTAGAAATATCTAAGCTTTTATGATCTCGTACACACATATGAAAATCAGGATGTTCAATAAAAAGAGAGGCAGACTTGGCCAGTGCTTCTTCAGAATTAAACTGGATCGTTTGAGGTAAACTTATGATACATTTATTTTTAAACTTTTTAGCTATTTCTTCTCTTAAATTTTGATGTTGAGGATATAGATCTCCAAAATTCCCTCCACCATGTAAAAGTATTACATCAGCTTCTCCTACCTTTTGTAAATTTACTGCAGAAGTCCCGGCTCTGTAGATAACATTTATTGAATGATTTTTAAAAAACTGTTCTGTTCCTTTATAAATTAATAAGTCACCTACGTTAAAGTGATTAGGTATATCTATATACGCAACAGTACGGTTAGCTATTAATTCAGAGATAGCTTCGTGTTTCTTTTTCAAGTTGTTTAAGCAATTAGACCAAATATCTTGCTGTTTCATATACTTTCCTTAGTTACTGTAAAAGTTTTAATTTTACACTGTGAAGTTTAACTATCAACGTTTTACTTAGGGATCTGCAAATAAAAACGCCCAGAGGCTTATAAAAAACCTCTGGGCTATAAAGTAGCTCTAAACTGAGCCTAGCGTTAACTAAAACACTTTCTTGGTTCATTAGGGAGAAGGAGAAAGTACTTTAAACTATAGTAAAGCTACTCAATAAAGCATAACTAATTTTGCCAGCTGGTTACATTTGATAACAAAGGATTAGATTAATTATACGTTTCAGCGTTTTTGTTTAAGTGATGTTTCACTGTTAAGGATAATACTGTGCAATTTAGAAAAGATATAAACGGACTTCGAGCCCTAGCTTTAATTGGTGTCGTGTTATTTCATTTTAATGCAGCTTGGTTGCCAGGTGGGGTTGATGTGTTTTTTGTTATATCAGGTTTTTTAATGACCGGTATAATATTTAAAGGAATAGAGCAAAAAAACTTTTCTATAGCTCGTTTTTATGTTGCGAGAGCAAATAGAATAATTCCAGCACTAGCAGCACTTTGTTTTGCTTTACTTCTTTTTGGCTGGCTTTATTTACCCCCCTTAGATTACCAGCTTCTTGGTGAACATGCTTTAAGTAGCATTAGTTTTTTATCTAACATTACATATTGGACTGAAGCTGGTTATTTTGATGCTGCATCTCACGAGAAGTGGTTGCTACATACTTGGTCACTTTCGGTTGAGTGGCAATTTTATATAATTTACCCACTTGTATTGGTGTTTATTTATAAGTTTATAACTATTAAATTAATGAACTACTTAATTGTAGCAGCTACTTTTTTAGGCTTTGTATTATGTGTTTTTGCTAGTTTAAATTGGCCGAATGCAGCTTACTATTTATTACCTACTAGAGCGTGGGAAATGATGATTGGCGGTGTGGCTTATCTATTTCCGATAGTTATCAATAATAAAAAGAAAATGCTTTTAGAGAGATTAGGTTTGGCGTTAATTGTGGGTTCTTACTTTATAGTCACTAAAGAAGATGCATGACCAGGCTATGCGGCTTTGTTCCCAGTTTTGGGTGCCTTTTTTTTGATTTTGGCCGCTAGTCGTTGGTATTTATTACTACACATTAGACGATAAGTATATCTACTGAGGCATAGCACTATCTGTATTTTTAGGCCTTATAAGTAGCCGATATATTGAAAGAATCAGATTTATTAATGGTTTCCATAGCGCTAGAGCTTACTTGAAATGTAAACCTTTATATATCATGTTGTTTATCAGTATTCTAAGTTTGAGTGTTATTGCTAATAAAGGAGATAATTATTGGGTTAATAACCTTGATAGTACAGGGTATAAAACTTACTCCCTTTTATTTAATAGCGATAAAGAAAACGATGATTAGGGAGTAATCTCTGAGGGTGTCCAAAATTTCTCCAAATTCAACTTCAATAGTCAATCCTTAACAGATGCAATAAAAGTAAGGCTAAAGCAATGTGCGTTAGCTGATGGTTGTAGTGGCATAGTTAATTTGGCCACCCATTAAGAAAGAAATGTTATGCTAATAAGCATACAAATTTGGGTGAAAAAATGACGAAATTAAAACGCGCAACGTATTCTGCGGCAATCAAATT
>NZ_JADYWP010000008.1:0-160310 GCF_015864765.1 Pseudoalteromonas sp. NZS11
GACATTTGGCAACTAATCTCCCAACCGAAAAACACAATGCGCGATATAAAATCGCGACTACGCAATATCGTAGCAGCGGGTTTACCCCGCGACATTTGGCAACTAATCTCCCAACCGAAAACACAATGCGCGATATAAAATCGCGACTACGATAGTCCACCAAATAATGTAAGTAGTGCTATAAGTACTAAGTAAAATAATACATTGCGCTTAACAAGCTTAATCATACAAGTGGCCTCGTAGGTACAGCCGTAATAACGCTTTTCAACTTGCTCTGCAGCCAGCGCAGTACATGTTACTACTTCTCGGTTTGGAGATTTAAAGTTAAGTACGTAACGTAGCCAACAGCTTGTGCCTTTATTAAAGTTACCTATTACTAAATAACCAAAGCTGGTAATACGTGCAGGTAACCAGTCGAGCCAAAACAATAATTTATGTATAAGTTTAAAACGCTTAGCAAATATTACTTTATGATCTTCTCGTACTAAATCAGCTAAAGTACGTACCAGTGCATATAAAACCGCACCTGGCGCGCCTAAAACAACGAACCAAAAAATAACCGCACAGTAAAATCTAAAGTTTACCCACGCCAATGTTTGCCCAAAGGTTTCGCCACCATCTTGATCATCAGTACGCTTTTGACCTATTTGCAACGCATATAAAGATGCAGCAGTACCGTCATCTCGCGTTAACGCATTTAAATACGACTTATATAAAGCACGCTGCTTAGCACAACCAAAGCAAACCAAAAGCACCGCGATATTAATGCCCAACTGCCACAAAACAAAATCAGATAAACAATAAATTAGTGCCATCGCAATCACTGGAAGTAAAAGCCAAATTAAAAAGCCCGGTGCTGAGCTAAATAAGCCCTTATCACCAAGTAATTTATTAGAGCGATTTAAATAACCATTTGCGTAATAACTTATCTGCCAGTAATTAGACCGAGCCCCTAAGCGCTCTAGTATTAATGCAATTATTATAGAAACTAAAATCATGGGAATAACTCTCTTAACTTAGCTGTTCAAGCATATTAAAAAACAATGGCCAATTAAAGCTACTACCAGGATCGGTTTTACGCCCTGGAGCAATATCGCAATGCCCAACAATACGCGAAGGGGTAATTTTTGGATAGCGTTGCATTATAGATTTACTAATTATAGTTAATGTTTTGTACTGTTCTAAAGAATATGGTGCGGTGTCGGTACCTTCAAGTTCAATACCAATACTAAAGTTATTACACGCAGGCGCGTCCTCATACTCAGATTGGCCTGCATGCCAAGCACGCTTTTCAAAAGGTACGTATTGTATAGCCTCACCGGTGCGCTTTATAAAGCAATGGGCCGATACACGTAAATTCTTTAAGTCACTAAAACTCGGATGAGCATTGCAATCAATGCTACCCATAAATAACTCATCAACGAAAGGTGTACCAAACTGCCCTGCTGGCAATGATATATTGTGAATAACCAATAAAGAAATATCAGCCTCATCAGGGCGCTCATCAAAATGCGAACAAGGCCGCTGTGCTACCGTACTTAAAACACCGTCTAAATCTATTTTCATGATACGTTTATTATATAAATATCAAGATATACATAGCACTGATGCTAATGGATTTATTAAAAAAATGATAGTAACAAGCGAGGTATAAAACCTCACCTACAAATAATTCAAACCCATACGTAGATACGAATTTACATCCGCTCATATAACGTAACTGTTGAAATTAAAAGCGAGGTATAAAACCTCACCTACAGATAATTCAAAACCACACGTAGGTGCGAATTTACATCCGCTCATGTAACGTAACTTTTGAAATTAAAAACGAGGTATAAAACCTCACCTACAGATAATTTAAACCCACACGTAGGTGCGAATTTACTACAAGCGCTTATCTTTATATTGGCGAAAAGGCAATCGCTTCTCTTTCTTTTATAAACATAGTAAAATTTGCTTAATTTATTAACGCTTATGAGCTTTTATTATGTCTATCCCGCACTCTTTAGTTAGCCAACTTGTCACTCTTGCACTCGACGAAGATCTAAATTACCAAACAGCTCAAGACGGAGATATTACCGCGCAGCTTATCCCTCAGAGCGAGCAAGCCAACGCCAAAGTAATCACTCGCGAAGACTGCATTTTTTGCGGAAAAGACATCATCCTTGAAGTATTCAAACAAGTAGACCCAAGCGTTAAGGTTAATGTACTAATAAACGACGGCGACGCAGTTAAAGCAAACAGCACATTATTTACCGCTATTGGCTCGGCTCGTTCAATATTAACTGCCGAACGAACTGCCCTTAACTTTGTGCAAACGTTATCAGGCACTGCAACTACTACAGCGCATTACGTAAAAGAGTTAAGTGGTACAACTACGCAACTACTCGATACACGCAAAACCATACCTGGTCTGCGCGCTCTTCAAAAATACGCAGTAAAATGTGGCGGGGGTGCAAACCATCGTATTGGGTTATTTGACGCTTTTTTAATTAAAGAAAATCACATAGCGGCTTGTGGCACAATAAACAAAGCCGTAGCTCAAGCTAAACAAAACCACCCAAACAAACCTGTCGAAGTCGAAGTAGAATCACTCCCTGAACTTAAGCAAGCGATTGAGGCTGGTGCCGACATAATCATGCTCGACAACTTTAGCGTAGAGCAAATTAAGCAAGCTGTAATTTTAACCAACAAACGCGCAAAACTAGAGGTTTCAGGCAATATGACCCTAGAAACGCTTAAAACTTATTCACAAGCCGGTGTCGATTTTATATCAAGCGGAGCGTTAACAAAAAACTTACAATCAATCGATTTATCGATGCGTTTTGAACAATTTTAAAGCAACAACTGCCAATTAATACCGCTAATCGATTGACAAGTTAAGTAAAAAAGCATTAAATAACCCGAAAGGCTTACTTTGTAACATTTTGTTAAATAAAATCGCTTTTTTATAAGAAGATACGTGCTAAATACTAAAATAAAATGGTAGACTAATTCTGTTGTACTATTTTATTTAAAAAGGTAGTCATAAATAACTAGTACCTTTAGTTTTTAAAGACATAATTAAAAACTAAAGCAACTAAACTACTTACTTTATGCCTATACTATTTGTTGCTGCAACATGTAGTGCACTTAGTAAACTTTTATAGTTAGTACTAAACATAATGAATTCACATACGGCTTTTGTGTTTCATACTCTAAAGCTAAAGTGTAATAAAATTAATTTTAAGTAAAACTGTAAAGTAAATCAGTTAAATTAAGTGAGGCATTTTGCCGCTTAAGTGATTTAAGTTACAAAAATCTATCCTTTAGGAGAGGAAACATGAAAACAATGACTCAAAAACAACAGGGTTTCACCCTAATTGAATTAATGATTGTAGTAGCAATCATAGGTATTCTTGCTGCAATTGCATTGCCTGCATACTCAAACTACCAAGCAACATCTAAATTAACTGCCGGCTTAGCTGAAATTTCAGGTGCAAAAACTGAAATGGAAATTTTAGCGAATAATGGAGAAACAGTTTCAACAGTTGCTGATATCAAAGCAATTAAAAATGCATCTACTCAAAACTGTACTATCACAGCCTCAATGTCTGCAGGCGCAGGTACTATTGTTTGTTCTATTGCTAACGCACCATCACAGATTACCAATGCTAAGTTGACTTGGGCTAGAGCTGCTACTGGTGCATGGACATGTTCAACTACAGGTATTGCTGCAGCTGACAAAGACTTAGCTCCTAAAAGCTGTCCACAATCTTAATCATTTTTTGATTACTAAAAGCGCCTAGTTTGGCGCTTTTTTAATGCGTAAGAATCAGCATTCATGAATATAGTAAATATAATAAAACCATCACTCATCAGCTTGTTTTTTCTGTGTACGCTAATACCTTTAATACCCATATTTTCCTACGATTACCATAACCACCAACGCATCATTCAAATGGCTTTCTTACTTAGCCTAAGCCTTATAACACTTACTACTTTTTTAAGTAATAAAAAACCTACTTTTAAGCTTTCACTAAATAAAAAAAGCAGTGTGTTATACTTGATTTTTATTTTTTTTGGTTGCTTATCTGCATTAATGAGTGCGGAGCAAAGTTTTAGCTTGCTTTACACATTTCATACAAGTCTACTTATTTTAACTATGTGTTATGTAAGTACTATAAATAATAAAAAATCTATTTTATTTATTATTTATGCATTACTGATAACTCATACAAGCCTCATTTTAATATGCCTACTTAATATAATTTTTACGCTATCTGAACAACAGCCCTTAAACCCCTACATAATCTACTCCGGTTTTATTAACATTCGTTTTTTTAACCAAGTACAGGTGTTTATACTTCCATTTTTGGTGCTACTCCTAAAGTTTAAAAGCATTCAGCGTGTTGTATTTATTATTTTGTTTTTAAACTTATTACTTATATTTATTGGGCAAGCTCGTGGGGCTTTACTCTCATTTTTAGCTTTCTCCATTTTTGCTCTTGCTTTAAAAACTACATTAAAAAAACAAGTACTTCTTGGATTAGCCTGCTTTATATTAAGTTGCATTGCTTTTTATGCTCTGGACTCATTAAATAAAGGGGGGGCCGAAATACTACGCACATCCACCTCGGGCCGTATTGATTTATGGTTTAATACTATTTTAAGCCTATCTTTAAAGCATTTATTTATAGGCAATGGTCCTGGAGTGTTTGAAATGTCACTTGGCAGCTCAGCTCCTTTTAGCCATCCTCATAATTCGTTAATTGAAATTTTAAATGAATGGGGTCTTATCGCTCTTATATGTATTTTAACAGTTGTTTGTACAACCGTTAAAAAAGCTATAATACATTTGAAATGTCATAAAAAAGATATCATTACTGAAAGTCTCTTTTATTCTTTTGCTATAGGAATTACATACTCACTATTTTCTGGCGTGCATGTAATGCCGGTTTCACAAACACTCTTATTTATAATGTGGGGATTGCTACTTGGAAGAATTAATAAAAAAAGCAACCAAAGCATTCCCATAAATAAGTACTTAAAAGCTTTAATAGCCATTTTATTTATTTTTGCATGGTACCTTTACCTACAAAAAGCGATAAGTATTTATAATAATATTGACCCAGATAAGGGCTATATTTACGGACCTAGGTTTTGGTCCGTTGGGCAACGATTTTAAAGCACCCAACTTTTCTACCAAGAATCATTAGTTTAAGTTATGCTTATAATAATGAAGTTTTAAACCAAATTCAGCTGGGTACTCTTAATGGCAAAAAAACAACAAGATAAAGGCCTCGATACTTTTCAGTGGGTCGGTGTAAGTGCACGAGGGAAGAAACTTGAAGGCGAGCTTACAGGTAATAGTATTGCATTAGTAAAGGCTCAGCTTCGCAAGCAAGGTATCACTCCCTCAAAAGTGAAGCGTAAAGCAAAACCGTTGTTCGGTATTCAAAGTGTTCAAAAAATAACGCCAAAGGATATCGCACTAGTTACTCGCCAAATTGCAACAATGTTATTAGCCGGCGTACCATTAATACAGTCTATAGAAATGATTGGCACTGGTTCGACTAATAAAAGCATCAGGAAACTAATGGAGACTATTGCTGATGAAGTAAAAGCGGGGCAGCCATTATCTACAGCACTTAGAAAACACCCTCGCTATTTTGATGATTTATATTGTGATCTAGTAGCATCGGGCGAACAATCAGGTGCGCTTGATAGAATATTTGATCGTGTTGCTATTTATAAAGAAAAGTCTGAAGCATTAAAGTCAAAGATTAAAAAAGCGATGTTTTATCCTATTTCAGTATTAGTAATCGCCGGCATTGTAACCTCAATACTATTAATATTTGTAGTGCCGCAGTTTCAAGAAATATTCGCAGGCTTTGGTGCTGAGCTTCCTCCATTCACTTTATTTGTTATTGGCATATCAGACTTTATGCAAGCGTATTGGTGGATAATTCTTATTGGAATGTTTGCTTTTGGATACGCGTTTAAAGAAGCTAAATTAAGAAGTTTAAAACTAAGAGATGCAACTGACAGAGCAATACTAAAACTGCCTGTTATTGGCATGATTTTAAATAAAGCAGCTGTTGCTCGCTATGCACGAACTCTTTCGACTACATTTGCTGCTGGTGTGCCGCTGGTTGATGCACTTGATTCTGCTGCAGGAGCTTCCGGCAATGCAGTATACCGATATGCTATTTTAGATATAAAAACAGAGGTTAGCTCTGGTAATCAGATGAATTGGGCAATGCGTAACTCAAAAATATTTCCTGATATGGTAATACAAATGGTCGCGATTGGTGAGGAGTCTGGCTCACTAGACGGTATGCTTGCTAAAGTAGCGACTATTTATGAGCAAGAAGTAGATGATGCAGTTGATGGTCTTTCAAGCCTACTTGAGCCACTTATTATGGCCGTACTAGGTGTACTTGTTGGTGGCTTGATTATTGCGATGTATTTACCTATTTTCCAACTTGGCTCTGTTATTTAATTACCAAAAATAACAATTTACAGGAAATAAAAGAGAAGCTTACCTTTTTGTTTAGGTATAGCTATTAATGTCTTCTCATTTACTCTCTTTCACTTCTCTTTGTGATAAATACTTCACTTAATTTTTAAACGCTTAATTTTTAAAATAATTTTCAGGTAATATGATGCAAAGTATTATTGAAGTAATGCAAAGCCAGTTGTGGTTTTATTTAACCACCGTTGGCTTAATTAGTTTATGTATTGGTAGTTTTTTAAATGTGGTTATTTATCGCTTACCGTTGATGATGCAGCGTGAGTGGCAAAGCGAATGCAGACTACTGCTAGAAGATGAACTTACAGGGAATAAATCTAAACAAGCCAATATTAATGAGCCTTTTAACTTAGTCAAACCTAACTCTACCTGCCCTAAATGTAAAACAGCCATAAAGCCTTGGCAGAATATTCCTATTATTAGTTGGTTAGCACTCAAAGGTAAATGCGCAAGTTGCAGTAACCCTATTTCGGCCCGTTATCCTGCTGTAGAGCTAATTACTGCCCTATTAAGTTTAATTGTTGCCTATAGCTTTGGTGCGACCGAGCAAGCTTTATTATATATTTTTGTAACGTGGATTTTAGTAGCACTGACCTTTATTGATATTGACCACATGCTGCTGCCAGATCAACTTACACTTCCGCTAGTATGGCTTGCACTTATTGCCTCTGTAATGGGTTACACAATTACACCAACCGATGCCATTATTGGCGCGGCTTGTGGCTATTTAAGCTTATGGAGTGTGTTTTGGCTATTTAAGTTACTAACCGGTAAAGAAGGCATGGGCTATGGCGATTTTAAACTACTCGCTGTATTTGGGGCATTACTTGGCTGGCAATCATTACTTACTATTATTCTGCTTTCGAGCGTAGTAGGTGCCATTATAGGTATTGCGCTGTTGAGCATACAAGGTAAAGACAAAGCAACCCCTATCCCTTTTGGGCCTTATTTAGCGATAGCTGGCTGGATTACAATGCTTTGGGGCAACCAAATTCAAGGCGCTTATTTTAATTTAATTGGTTATTAAAATGAGTGAACAAATAACTAAAGTAAACAGCTGGGTATTAGGTTTAACAGGCGGTATTGGCTGTGGTAAAACGGCCATCAGTAACATGTTTGAAGAACTTGGTATTACAATAGTTGATGCCGATATAATTGCGCGCGAAGTAGTACTCCCAAATAGCACAGGGCTAAAAGCGATTACCCAACACTTTGGTGAACATATTTTATTGCCTGATGGCACATTAAATAGAGCAGAGCTGCGTGCAAAAATATTTACTAACAACAATGACAAAGAATGGCTTAATGCGTTACTGCACCCTCTTATACGGATAAAAATACTAACCGATTTAAACAATGCAACTAGCCCTTATGTTGTTTTAGTAGCGCCTTTATTGTTTGAAAACAACCTTGATAAATATTGCGACCATACCTTACTTATTGACGTACCAACCTCTGTACAAATAGCGCGTACAACAAAACGTGACAACACAAGTAGTGAGCAAGTTAAAAGTATTATTACCTCGCAAATGTCACGTGCCGATAAACAGCAAAAAGCGGATGATATTTTAAATAATGACCGCAGCTTAAACCTAGTGCATATAGAACTTGTTGATCTGCATAAAAAGTACCTACAATATGCATTACACAACAAAACTAACTCACATTAACACTGTCCTAACTCACACAAACTCGTATTTTAGTTAGTAAAATCACAACAAAGAATGAAAGGTGATGTAATCACCTTCTTTTTTCTGATAAATTGCTTACTATTGAAGGAATAAAACAGGTGCGCAATGAATATTAACTCACCGTTATTGAGAAAATTTATAACCCTTGGCCGCATTGATGCCGACACGGTTAAAAACAAACAAAATGAATTTGCCTCAACAGCTGAGCTTATTTCTAAATGTGGAAAAATCGATAGTAAAGATTTAGCTGAACAATGTATTGATTTGTTTCGCGTACCTTATTTTGATTTAAAAGATTTTGATCCTACAAGAATCCCAGCCGATCTCGTAAAAGAAAAACTCATACGTAAACATCACATTTTACCGCTTGTTCAAAAAGATCGAAAAGTTTATATCGCAGCATCAGACCCAACAGATTACGGTGCATTCGAAAACTTTGAGTTTAGTACCGGTCTTTCATGCGAAATTGTTGTTGTTGATTATATTCAACTCGATAACAAAATTGAGCAATTGCTAGATGCCACTGGCAGCTTAAATCTAACTGATGACGAGTTTCAAGAATTTGCTGATTTAGACTCAGAAAGCCAAAGAGATACAGCACCACAAGATGACGACAAAGATGATGCGCCTATCATCGTATATATCAACAAAATTTTAATGGATGCCATTAAAAAAGGCGCCTCTGATTTACATTTTGAGCCATACGAGCACAAGTACCGTATTCGCTTTCGTATTGATGGCATTTTGCATGAAGTGGCAAGCCCACCTAATACATTAGCAACCAAGCTTTCTGCACGTATTAAAGTAATGTCGCGACTCGATATTGCCGAAAAACGCAAACCACAAGATGGTCGTATAAAACTAAAAATCACTGAACGCAAAAGTATCGACTTTCGTGTAAGTACTATGCCTACCTTGTGGGGCGAAAAAATAGTAATGCGTATCCTTGATTCATCAAGCGCTATGTTAGGCATTGATGTATTAGGTTACGAGCCTGAGCAGAAAAAGCTCTATATGGATGCACTTGCCCAGCCTCAAGGGATGATACTAGTAACAGGGCCAACGGGTTCTGGTAAAACAGTATCGCTATACACAGGTTTAAATATATTAAACCAGCCAGAGCGCAATATTAGTACTGCGGAGGATCCGGTTGAGATTAACCTTGAAGGTGTAAACCAAGTACAAATTAATATTAAAGCCGATATGACTTTTGCCAATGCACTGCGTGCTTTTTTACGTCAAGATCCTGATGTAGTTATGGTAGGTGAAATACGTGACCTAGAAACCGCAGAAATATCAATAAAAGCGGCGCAAACAGGTCACTTGGTTTTATCAACATTGCATACAAACTCAGCACCAGAAACAATCACCCGTTTATTAAATATGGGTGTGCCGGCTTATAACGTAGCAAGTTCGATCAGCTTAATTATAGCCCAGCGTTTAGCACGTCGTTTGTGCCCTAAATGTAAAACGCCAGAACAACTTCCGAGTGAAGAACTGGCTCGCCAAGGATTTAGCGCCAAGCAAATTGAAGAAATGACGTTATATACGCCTAAAGGGTGTGATAGCTGTACCGATGGTTATAAAGGCCGAGTGGGTATTTACGAAGTAATGCAAATTACCCCTGAAATTGCCCAAATTATTATGCGCGGTGGTAACTCGCTTGAAATAGCTGACGTTTCACTTAAAGCCGGATTTAATAATTTACGTTTATCAGGTTTACGCAAAGCAGCCGATGGCCTTACATCCCTTGGTGAAATTAATCGCGTGACTAATTTTTAAAGGTCCATAGTAAAAGTTATAAGGTTCTGAACACTAAATTCAGAGCCTTACTTATACCTAGAGACTCATATCTAAGTAATGTAAAATGCAGAAAAAGATTGTAAAGAGTAAATTATGCCTACTATTGTAAACTGCCCAACCTGTAAAACTAAAGTTGAATGGTCAGAGCAAAGCCCATTTCGTCCTTTTTGCTCAAAACGCTGTCAGCTAATTGATTTAGGTGAATGGTCGTTTGAAAATAACAGAATTTCTGCACCAATCACCTCGGCTGAAGAGTTTAGCCAAGACATGATTGAAGATATTGAAGCTATGCTGGCTAAAAATGAAGATGACTTTTTTAAGTAATTTATCTTCATTATGCCCTAAATACGAAAACCAGCATTAAGCTGGTTTTTTAGTATTTACAAAAAGTATAATTAACTTTTTTGTTTACTGTGCTTTTTATTCATACGCTTTTGCATTTTAGCAAATTTCTCTTTTTGCTCAGCGTTAAGTACTTGCATTACTTGGTGCTGCGTTTTTAGTTTAATTAAACCAAATTGCTCACCTTTTTCATGACGTTCATTTAATAGCTCTTTTGCTGCATTTTCGTCAAATGTTGCCGCCGAAAGTAACGCATCCATTTTAGCTTTGTGCGCTTCACGCATCGCTTTACGGGCTTCTTTATCGTCGCCACGCAACGCTTTCATTTGTGCTTTTTGCGCTTCAAAAATAGCCTTTAGCTTAGTTTGCTGCTCATCTGTTAAGCTTAATTTTTCAACGCCGCGCTCAGAAAGTAAAAAGCGAGCTTGAGAATGGCCTTGTTTATGTCCGTCGCCTTTAGCTAATACGCTACCAGCACCAAGCGTTGCTGTTGCTAAGCCACAGATAAGTACTAATTTTGAAAGTGTGTTTAATTTAGTCATAATCATTACCTTAATATTGGGTTGGTTGTGGCTGCTAAGCCAGTGAGTTAACTATACCTAACTCAATGCAAAGTAACGCAAAGCAGTGTAAAGGTTGTGTAAAGATTCACCTTTGCACTATTTAGCGGGTAAAATAACGCTATAAACAACTCTAAGGGTTTGTAAATGAAACTATTAATGATTGATGACGACACTGGCCTTTGTGAGCTATTAAGTGAGTATTTAACTGCCCAAGGGTTTGAAATACAAAGCGTACACGACGGTGAGCAGGGCCTTAAACTAGCACAAGCAAATGACTACGCCCTTATATTGCTAGATGTAATGTTACCAACGCTTGATGGTTTTGAAGTGCTTAAACAGCTTAGGCAAACAAAACTCACACCGGTAATAATGCTTACTGCAAAAGGTGAAGACTTTGACCGTATTTTTGGTTTAGAGCTAGGCGCTGACGATTACATACCAAAGCCTTTTAATCATCGTGAATTACTAGCCCGCGTAAAAGCAATAACACGCCGTATTGAGCACATTAATAGCTTAAATGCAGCTACCACGAGTAAGTTACTCGTTAATGGTATTACTGTTAACCTTGCAGCGCGAGAGGCCTCAATCGACGGCTCTACACTAACCCTTACCGGTACAGAGTACGAAATACTCACGCTATTGTGTAAAAATGCAGGCGAAGTTGTTAGTAAAGAGCAAATTAGCGAAGAAGTGCTAGGCAGGCGCTTAGCTTCTTTTGATCGCTCTATCGATATGCATGTAAGTAATATCCGTAAAAAAATAGCTGAGCATATTCCAGGTGAGCGAATTAAAACAATGCGAGGTACGGGTTATGTCTTTATCCAAGGCGAATAAAAGCACTTACTTTGCTTGGTTAAAACATCCTGGGCACTACCTGTTTTTTAAAGTATTTATTTGGTTTTGGTTAACTATAATCGGCACCGTAGCAGCGCTTATATTTTTAAGTAATATAACCGCTATTAATGCAGTATCTAACGAGCCACTTTATGGCCCAATGAAAAAAAACCTAATATATACCGCCAAAAGTATTGAGCGTACTGCCATTAAACATAAGCGCAGCCTAAGTGAAGTATTAGTACACCCTCGCCTATCAAAGCGTAAACTTTTATACTTAAGCGCAGCTCAAAGCGAGGACTCTCTTAGTAGTAAAGAGGTGCCAGAGAGCATCGATTTAAGTTTATTAAACTTCACTCAAAATATGTCACCGCAAATTATTTTCACTGAAAAATATCAAGCCTTCGGCCCTGTTAATATAAACGTGCCTGAAGGGAGTTTTTATCTTTATGAAATAGATATTAATCATCAACCACCGCTAATAATGCGCTTTAAGCTTATGCCTAATTGGATGAAAATAGTCATCGCAATTGTTGCCTCTCTTATTTTAAGCTTTGTATTTAGCCGGAACTTAATAGCCCCTATAAATAGCCTTAAAAAAGCGGCAATTAAACTATCAGCGGGTAACCTAAGCGCAAGAGCCGACATTTCTGTAAACCGAAAAGATGAGCTAGGAATACTAGGGCGAGATTTTAACAGCATGGCTAATCAGTTAGAGCTTTTAATCAGCTCACAAAAACGCTTATTAGCCGACATATCACATGAGTTACGATCGCCTCTTACACGTTTAAAAATGGCTACCGGGCTTGCACAAATGCAAGCTAACGACGCTAGCCAATCGTATTTATTACGCATAGAAAAAGAAGCTAACCAACTCGATAAAATGATTGCCGACGTGCTGCAAGTTTCTCGCTTAGAAGCAAAAAGCCAAGCGCTTTCACTGCAAAAACAATCATTACAAATAATTGTAGATCACGTTATTAACGATGCGCAGTTTGAAGCAAAACAAAATAATAAGCAGCTAAATATAGTGGGCGCTGTAGACGTAAACATTAATTGCGACGAAGGCCTTATTGCCAGTGCGCTTGAAAACCTATTACGCAACGCTATTAAATACGCAAATAATACAATTAGCATTACTCTAAAGCATGCTGATGCCATTTATATAGAAATATGTGACGATGGCTCTGGTGTGCCAGATGATCAACTGAGCAAGCTTTGCGAGCCCTTTTTTAGACAGTCAGATGCGCGGGATCGCGTAAGTGGTGGCACGGGTTTAGGTCTTGCGATTGCTAAAAATGCTATTACTGCGCATGGCGGCAGTTTAGTATTATCAAATAAAGAACTAGGTGGCTTGTGTGCTAATATAACCTTGCCATTAATAAAAGAGTAAAGCATGTTTTATAGTAGTGAGCGTGAGCTTAAGAGTAATCAAATAACAATTAATAACTTTTATAAAAACACGCTAATTAAAGCTTATTTAGATACACCTAACGGGCAATTATTTTATGCTTATGCCATACCAGATAAAGCCAAAAATGCCATTGTAATAAGCTCTGGGCGCCTTGAAGGGTTAGATAAATATAAAGAGTTGTTATGGGAGCTGTATAACAATAATTTTGCCATATTCATAGCCGATCACCAAGGACAAGGCCGCTCTTATCGCCACCTACTAAATAAGCACAAAGGCCATGTTAATCAATTTAAAGATTACAGCGCAGACCTAAACTTATTTAATACACAAATAGTGGATACTCATTGGCAAGGTAAAAAGGTGTTAGTGAGTCATTCAATGGGCGGCGCCATAGCATTTGACTATCTTGCGCATTTCGAACACAATTTTAGTGGCGCGTTTTTATCAGCGCCTATGCTTGATATTTATACAAAAAATACACCAAAGCCTTTAGCTAAATTAATAGCAAGTACTGCAACCCTTTTGGGTCAAAAAGACAATTACGCACTAGGGCAAACCGATTACATACCCGATGAGTTTGCTACAAATGTATTAACCAGCAGCCCAGTGCGTTACGAGCTATTTAGGCAAACATATCAAGAAGAGCCATTACTACAGCTCGGCGGTGTTACTTACGGCTGGCTAAATGCGACGTTTGCATTTATAACTTCTGTGGATAACTTAAGCGTGACTATTCCACTTTATATTGCCAGTGCGCAAAACGACGAAGTGGTTGATAACAATGCCCAATATAAATTAGCAAACAGGCACGTAAACACTGTACTTAAAAGCTTTGAAGGCGCTAAACACGAGCTGTTTTTTGAACGTGATGAAATACGCCAGCCATTGCTTAAGAGCTTGTATCAGTTTTGTGAGTCGGTGACGGCTTAACAAGTACCGACAAAGGGTCGAGGTGGATCAGTATATCTACCTCAGACTCAAAGCGTTCTTTAAGCATTGCCTCTACTTCATCAGCCACATTATGTGCGCGAATCAAACTTAAATGATCATCAAGCTCTAAGTGCATTTGGATAAACTTAACTTTTCCGCCTTGGCGCGTACGAATATCATGTACACCATGTACATCAGCATGGGCTCTGGCTATATCAAATATGCTTTGCTTTTCATCATCTGGCAGTTCTTTATCCATTAAATGATCGGCACTATCGCGAGCAATATCCCAGCTGTTATAAAGTAAGTAACCCGCTACACCTATCGCAAAAACAGGATCGGCATACAACACACCATAATAAGCTAACAAAATAGCTAATAGCACAGCGGCATTTAATATTAAATCACCTTTGTAATGTACTGAGTCGGCTTTTATAGCAATTGAATCGGTGTATTTAACTACTTTATTTTGCACAAATACAATGACGAGCGTACACGCAATAGCAAAAATACTTACCCACACACCTAATAAAGAATGGCTTAACTGTATAGGATTAAATAAACGCTCAATACCATGAAAAGCAAGTAGGCAACCTGAGCCTGCAATAAACGCGGCTTGCCCAAGTCCAGCAAGTGCTTCAGCTTTACCGTGCCCAAACCTATGGTCATCATCTGCTGGGCGCAGTGCGTAACCCAAAACTAAAAAGCTCATAGCAGTGGCTGTTATATCCATTAACGAATCAGTTAACGAGCCAAGCATTGAGGCAGAGCCCGAAGCAAGCCACGCCCATGTTTTTGCGCCAATCATTAAACTAACCATTACCATGGTAACAATGCTTGAAGTTTTAACCCAAAATTCGTAGCTACGGTTATGCACGTTTTAATCCGATAATTAGGAGTACTCAATAGTGTGAGTATATCATTTTTTTAAAAGGTTTCGTGTATACTGCCCTTCGTCAAACTACAGATTATTTTATAAGGCTCATTATGCTGGATATTGTTTTATACCAACCTGAAATACCGCCTAACACTGGTAATATTATTCGCCTATGTGCCAATACCGGCTATGCATTACATTTAATTGAGCCGTTAGGTTTTGAGTGGGACGATAAGCGCGTGAAACGTGCAGGACTTGATTATCATGAATTTAGTCATGTTCAACGCCATGCCTCATTTGAAGATTACCTTGAAAAATGTAAACCAAAAAAAATATATGCATGTACAACCAAAGGTAGCCAATTCCATCATGAAGCTAAATACGAAGCCGGCGACTGCTTAGTATTTGGACCTGAAACCCGCGGCCTACCTGATGATATGATTCAAGCATTACCAAAAGAGCAGCGTGTGCGTATTCCTATGCAAGCTAATAGCCGCAGCATGAACTTATCAAACGCAGTAGCCGTGTTTGTTTACGAGTCGTGGCGCCAGTTGGGTTTTCCTAACGCGCAGTAAATAGCTTTGAGCTAAACAACAAAAAACCGACATAACGTCGGTTTTTTAGTTTTATAAACGCTTATAAAATTATTCAGAACGTTGCTCTCGGCCTAATAGCGCCATTGCAGCTTCTTTCATATCTTTATTTTCATAAAGCACTTTATAAATTTGCTCGGTAATCGGCATTTCTACACCGCTACGCTGCGCTAATAAATACACTTCTTTGGTATTTCTAAAGCCTTCAACTACTTGACCAATTGATTCAATAGCAGCATCAACGCTTTCGCCTTTACCTAACGCTAAACCAAATCGACGATTACGTGATTGGTTATCTGTACACGTTAGTATTAAATCGCCAAGGCCTGCCATCCCCATAAAGGTTTCTGGCTTAGCACCAAGAGCGCAACCTAAACGAGTAAGCTCTGCAAGGCCTCGGGTGATAAGTGCGGTACGCGCATTAGCGCCAAAACCAACACCGTCCGAAATACCGGCACCAATGGCAATTACATTCTTAACCGCACCACCGAGCTGTATACCAATAAAATCATCATTGTTATACACACGGAATGAGCGACCACAATGAAGTAAATCAGCGAGCTGCTGAGCAAATTCAGGCGACGTAGAAGACACTGAAATAGCTGTAGGTGAGCCCATCGCCATTTCTTTTGCAAACGTAGGACCCGACAGTACCGCAAGTGGAATATCATCACCTAATTCTTGCAAAGCTACTTCTTGTAACAAACGTCCAGTATTAGGCTCAAGCCCTTTAGTTGCCCACGCTACTTTAGCACCGTCTTGCAATGCAGGTTTAATCTGCGCAAGTGTGTCGCCAAAAGCATGGCTTGGCACAACAACAAGTACAATAGCGCTGCTAGCAACGGCATGTTGTAAGTTAGCTTCAAGAGTAAGAGTATCTGGAAAAGGAGCATCAGGTAAGTAACGTTGATTTTTCCGCTCAGCTGCAAGCGTGGCAACGTCGTCGCTATTTCTTCCCCAAAGTGTCACGTGGTGACCATTTCGGGCTAAACAAATAGCAAGGGCGGTGCCGTAAGACCCCGCCCCTAATACAGTAACAGCTGTAGTTGCTGTACTCATAAGTTATGCGTCTGCTGAAGCCTGGTCAGCTTGCGCAGTACGTTGTTGCATGTATTGTGCAAATAACGCATCAAAATTAACTGGCGCAAGGTTAAGCTGTGGGAAAGTACCACGGTTAACAAGGTTTGAAACAGCTTCACGTGCATATGGGAACAACACGTTAGGACAAAATGCACCTAGCATGTGCGCAAGTTGCACTTCTTCAACTTCAGCAATAGTAAAAATACCTGCTTGTTGAATTTCACATAAGAACGCAGTTTCTTCACCAAGAGAAGCGGTTACAGTCAGCGCTAAAACAACTTCAAATACACCTTCGTCTAGTTTATTAGAGCGTGTATCTAGGTCTAGCTTAACTTCTGGCGTCCATTCTTTTTGAAAAATGGCCGGAGAGTTTGGCGTTTCAAACGATACATCTTTAGTGTAAATACGTTGAATAGTAAATTGTGCGCCGTCTTGTGCAGCTGCTACGTTTTGATTTTCTTCGTTCATTGTTATTCCTAACTTGTTCGTTATTATAATTAAATTAAGCGTTTAGCTTAGCGTCAAGTTTACCTTGCGCTTCAATAGCCATCATGTCGTCGCAGCCACCGATATGTTCATCATTAATAAAAATTTGCGGTACTGTGCTTGCACCACCTGCTTTGGCAATCATTTCATCGCGTAGCTCAGGCTGTACACCAATATCATAATTTGTGTATTCAACGCCTTTGCTGTTTAAAAGCGAAAGAGCACGCTGACAAAATGGACAATACGCCTTGGTGTATAAAACAACATTACTCATAATAAATCCTCTATCGGCCTAGCTAAACTGATTAGCGACCTGTTGTAGTTGGTAAGCTGGCAGATTGCCACGCACCCATGCCACCTGCTAATAAGTAAACTCGTTCAAAACCAGCTTTACTCATAGCGGCTGCAGTACCTTGGGCAGTCATACCTGTAGTACATACAACTATAATGGGTTTAGTCTTGTACTTTTCAAGGCTTGAAAAGTCAGATTTTTTCGCATTCTCTGGGCTTAAGTGCTCAGCACCAGAAATACGCCCTGCATTAAACTCTTTTTGCGCACGTATATCGATTACTTGACCGTCATCACGGTTAATAAGTAACGTAAGCTGCTGAGGATTTATTTGACGAACAGCTGAAAGCTTACTCTTTATCCAGCCACTAACAATAAGGAAAACAATACCAACCCAAGCAAGGCTTAAAATGGGATGATTTGTAATAAATTCAATATATTGATCCATTCTACTTCCACTATGAAATTATGTTTTAAACCTAGGGCGTGTTGGCCTTTGTAGATTGAAATTTGTTCAATCTAGGGGCGATTAAATCGCGGCGCGAGATTTGTAACCTAGTGGGCTAAGTAAAAACCGAGCAACAAAGAGGTAATAGTCCCTAGAAAGAACCCAACGGGCAGCGTATGTTTGGTATTTATGCTACGTTATCGCCTATTTATGGGGAGTAACCACACTTCATAGGCTCTGCCTTGCCTAAAAACCAAACATACTGCTGCAAATTCAACCACCAAAGTGCAACACGCCCTAATATTTTAAGGATTTTGTACTTTAGCCACGCAAGTATACCCAAACCAACCTAAAATGCGAGTTTAGGAGCACTTAGAGACGTTTAAAAAACGATAAAGCCCCCCATATATAGTTAACAAGAACTCTTGATAATAAATCTATCTCAAGCAGAGTTCAGGTTAGTCAATGAGGTATAAGTGAAAAAATTTAATATCTTGTTTTCAATGCTGATCCTAGCTTAAAAACACGGTATGCTAAAACCACGCTAATAAACCTTTTAGGTGCACAGTATCCATCAACAGATACTAATTTTCAGGAGCTATTATGACAGAGCATAAAAAACCACTGGTATTAATGATTTTAGACGGTTGGGGATACCGCGAAGATACGCAAAGTAATGCTATTCTTGCAGCTAACACACCGGTATTAGACAATTTATGGGCCACACGGCCACACACATTAATATCAGCTTCGGGTTTAGATGTTGGTCTTCCTGATGGTCAAATGGGTAACTCAGAAGTTGGCCATGTGAACTTAGGTGCTGGTCGCATTGTTTATCAAGATTTCACCCGTATCACTAAAGCAATTAACGATGGCGAATTTGATTCAACCCCAGCCTTAGTTGAAAACATAGATAAAGCGGTAAGTGCAGGAAAAGCAGTTCACATAATGGGTCTTTTAAGCCCAGGTGGTGTGCATAGCCATGAAGACCACATAGTTGCTAGCATAAAACTTGCTGCAAAACGTGGCGCTAAAGAAGTTTACTTTCATGGCTTTTTAGATGGCCGCGATACACCTCCACGTAGTGCTAAAGCGTCAATCGAACGTATTGAAGCGTTATTTAGCGAACTTAAATGCGGTCGTTTGGCGTCACTTATTGGCCGCTACTACGCAATGGACAGAGACAACCGTTGGAACCGCGTAGAAAAAGCTTACAACGTAATTGCATTAGCTGAAGGTGACTTTAATTTTGATAACGGCGTAGAGGCACTTAATGCAGCGTACGAACGCGACGAAAACGACGAATTTGTGGCCGCTACAACCATTACACCAACAGGCGCCGCTCCTGCTTCAATAAACGATGGCGACACTCTAATTTTTGCCAACTTTAGAGCAGATAGAGCCCGCGAAATTACTCGCGCTTTTGTTGAGCCTGATTTTGATGGATTCGCAAGAAAAAGAACGCCAGAGCTTAGTGCATTTGTAATGATGACAGAGTATGCAGCCGATATAGATGCACCTATTGCCTTTGGTTCAACACCGTTAGTAAACGTACTTGGTGAGTGGTTTGAAAAAAATAACAAAACACAGCTTCGCATTTCAGAAACCGAAAAGTACGCACACGTTACGTTTTTCTTTAGTGGCGGGCGCGAAAGTGAATTTAAAGGCGAAACACGCGAGCTAATTCCTTCGCCGCAAGTTGCAACCTACGACTTACAACCTGAAATGAACTCAGAAATGCTAACCGACAAACTAGTAGCAGCAATTAAAAGCGGTAAATACGATGCTATTATTTGTAACTACCCTAACGGCGATATGGTTGGTCACTCTGGTGTATTTGAAGCTGCTGTTAAAGCTTGTGAAGCTGTAGATAGCTGTATCGGACGTGTTGTTGATGCACTTGAAGAGTTTGGTGGTGAAGCACTAATAACAGCCGATCATGGTAATGCTGAGCAAATGGCTGATCTTAAAACAGGCCAAGCGCATACAGCTCACACTAGTGAACCAGTACATTTTATTTATGTTGGTCGCGATGCAGAGCCTATGCAAGGTAAAGCATTAAGTGATGTAGCCCCTACAATGCTTCACTTAATGGGCATGGAGCAACCAAACGAAATGACTGGTACGCCTATCATGATGTTGAAATAACACATGAATAGACGTATTAACCGGTTAATTAAGTGCGGTTTAATACTAACTTCATTAGTGACTGCATCTGCAGTTGCTAATGAAGATCGTACTAAAAAAGACTTATCAGAAGTTCAAAATGCACTTGAGCAAAGCCAAGCTGAGTATAACGCCCAAAGAAAAAAAATAGCGTCACTACAAAAAAACCTAAAAAGCCATGAACTCGATATAGCTAAAAATGCTAAAGCACTTAACATGGCAGAACAATCAGTAAAAGAAACTAAAACACAGCAAAAAGAGCTACAAAATAAAGCCGATGAGCTCGATAAAAAGCACACTCAATTTCAGAAAATTTTAGCCGCGCAACTTAAAAGCGCCTATATGGCCGGTGGCGACGACTACTCTAAAATGCTGTTAAATCAAGAAGACACTGCAAAATTTGAGCGCACACTTAGTTATTACAACTACTTAAATAAAGCCCGTATTGAACAAATTGAAGATTTAAAAGACCTTCAACAGCAAATAGTACAAAACCAAGAAGAGCTTGTTAAAACACAAGAAAAACTAGCGCTTTTATTTGATGAGCAAAAAAGACGTCAAACTGCATTGCTTAATGCACAAAGTGAACGCCAAGCTAATCTTAAAAATTTACAAGCTCAGCTCAACAGCACCAAAAGTTCAATAAACTATTTAAAAGAAAACCAACAAACTTTAGTAGCAACAATTGAAGAACTCGAAAAAGAAAAAACACAGAAAATTGAATTACTGGGCCTAAATAAAAACAAAGGCAAATTAGACTGGCCGAGCAAAGGCAAGTTAGAGCACACATTCGGCCAACGTAAACATGGTGGTATTGATTGGAAAGGCGTATTAATTGGTGCAAAAGAAGGCACTAATATTAATAGCGTACATAACGGCCAAGTTGTATTTGCCGATTGGCTAAAGGGCTATGGTTGGGTAATTGTTGTAGACCATGGTGAAGGTTTTATGAGCCTATATGGTCATGCCCAAACACTGCTAAGAGATGTAGGCGACATGGTACGCGAAGGCGAAACCCTTGCTTTAGTTGGCCAAAGCGGCGGACAAGCTAGTTCTGGTCTATACTTTGAAATACGCCACAAAGGACGCGCAGTAAATCCTGTAAAATGGTGCAAACGCATTTAATTAAATAAATCGCTGCACCGCTCTGGAGCAGCTGATGACAACTAAAAAAACTGCAGTAATTACCATTGTTCAAAAAAATACAGGCTTTTATATAAGTCTGTATTTACTTGTATTACTAACCTTAATCGCTTTTTCTAGTAACGTACTAGCAAGCTCGATTAAAGATCTTAAAAGACAACAAATAGACGAAATACTCTTTAACATCCATACCTACTATGTTGAAGATCTCACCTTAAAAAATAGCCACCACATTAAATATAATAGCCAACAGTTTGAGCGTTTATATTCAAAGCTCGACTCTTACTCTAAGTACTTAAATGAGCACGAACTAACCTCATTATTTGATAACACAAACGGGCGCTATACAGGTATTGGTATTGAGGTTAAAAATATCGACGAGAATATGACGATTGTTAATGTGGTTAATAACTCCCCCGCAAAAGCAGCGGGTATTTTGCAAGGTGATATTATTGTCAGTGTAAACAACCAAGCAGCCCAAAACCGTACAATCGATGAAGTAGCAACACTAATAAGAGACAGTAAATTTTCAAATATAGAGCTAATTATAAGTCGTGATAACAATAAAAACCCACTCACGTTTCATGTAGCACGCCGCCAAATAAACCTCGAAAGCGTAACAAGCGAACTTCTAGATTTTGGTACTGGTTATATAGCTATCAATAACTTCTCTAACCACACATTACATGAGGTTGCTCTGCAAGTTGCTGCCCTGCAAAGCCACTTTGGTTACCCACTTAAAGGCTTAGTAATTGATTTACGTGATAACCCAGGGGGTACATTACAAAGCGCAGTAGCGGTATCAGACCTATTTTTACAAAGTGGCACTATAGTGACTACTAAAGGACGTTTTTACGATGCCAACCAAGCATTTTATGCAAAGCGTGGAGACATTCTAAAAAATGCCCCCATTGTTGTGCTTATAAATGAAAATTCAGCCTCTGCAGCCGAAATACTTGCAGCAGCACTTAAAGATAATAAACGAGCAACCGTTGTTGGCAGTCAATCTTTTGGGAAGGGTTCTGTACAATCGCTCATTCCTCTAGGTGACGGCAACACTGCATTAAAGCTCACCACAGCTAAATACTTTACGCCGCTAGGTAAATCGATTGATGGAATAGGAATAACCCCAGATGTGGCGGTTAATCAAACAAACCTTTCACAAAGTAATAAAGCCGTTATAATAAAAAATGAACACACTAACAGTAACGCGCAATTACTTACTGGTAACTTAGCCGACTTACAGTTAGTTAAAGCAAAACAATTACTCAGCATGCAGTAACTTGTATAAGCTGTTAAACAAAGCTAAAAAGATAATAAAAACTATAAACGTGAAAATAATAAAATGGCTAATATTAGCTATTTGTTTTAGCTCAGCAACAATTAGCGCTAAACAAATAGCAATAGTGATAGACGATATAGGCTATCATCAACGGGACTTAGAGTTCCTTTCCTTACCAGGGCAATTGTCGTATTCAATTTTGCCCCACACCCCTTATTCGCAAATTTTTGCAACGCTTGCTAGTCAATCAAATAAAGAGTTATTACTTCATGTACCTATGCAGGCACTTAACGGTAAAGAACTCGGACCTGGCGCGCTTACTTTAAATATGAATAAAGAGCAGCTTCAGCAAACTCTAGGAACCGCTCTCGCTAGTTTACCGCAAGTTAAAGGCGTTAATAACCACATGGGCTCAGCGCTTACGCAAAAAAGCCAAGCTATGAAGTGGACAATGGAAGTGCTTAAAAAGCGCCATTTATATTTTTTAGATAGCCGCACAACCGATTTAAGCCAAGCACAAAATGCTGCTAACTTTTTAGGTGTTGCCAATATTAGTCGCCAAGTGTTCTTAGACAATATAACTACACCAGAACAACTGCAGCTAAGGCTTGAAGAATTAAAACAACTAGCCATCACTCATAATTCCGCTATTGCAATTGCTCATCCCTACCCAGAAACAATCGAATTTTTACGCCATGCCTTACCCGAGCTAACTAAGCAAGGTTTTGAGCTCGTGCCGGTTTCGCAGCTGGTTGAGCGTAAATACATTCAGTTAGCGCAGGCTGAGGGGAAAGGGATTAGTGCTAGATGATATAAGCTTTAAATAATGCTATATCCGAATGATAAACTAATACCAATTCGCTTAATTAAGTGGTCTATTTTGAGGGCGGAAAAACGTGTTGATAGCTAGGCAAAAAATTCGCTATTTAGTTGTTCTAAATGAGAATTTTTTAACGCAGGTAGCGACACGTTTAGCCCCGCAAAATGATTAAGTATTATTGCGGATTGGTATAACCATTCAATATGCAGAGTATCGGTATTACTTAATTGGATATTTTATCGTTGGGTTTCGCTTCTCTCAAGCCAACCTACGCGAAAGCAAAAAGCCCCGCATTTTCATGCAGGGCTTTTTAAATTTTGCAGCTTGAACTGTGTTTAGCTCATAGCGCTTTGTAATTTTTTCATCGCTGTTTTTTCAAGCTGGCGAACACGTTCAGCAGATACACTGTACTTTTGTGCAAGCTCTTGAAGAGTCGCCTTATCATCCGACAACCAACGTGCGCTAACAATATCTTGTGAACGTTCGTCTAGTGTTTTAAGTGCGCTAAATAAACGAGTATGCGCTTGCTCTTTCCACTGCTCTTGTTCAACGTCGTCAGCTAAATCAGCTGCGCCATCTGTTAAATATTGTACTGGAGAGTACGTACTTGTTGGTGCGTCGTCGTTATCGTCGCCCGTTAGGTCAAAGCCCATGTCTTGGCCGCTCATGCGCGATTCCATTTCACGTACTTCTTTTTCACTCACACCTAGCTCGCTAGCAACGGTACTAACCTCAGCTTGATTAAACCAACCTAAACGCTTTTTATTTTTACGAAGATTAAAAAACAATTTACGTTGCGCTTTAGTGGTTGCAACTTTAACTATGCGCCAATTTTTAAGCACAAACTCGTGAATTTCGGCTTTAATCCAATGCACTGCAAACGATACTAAACGTACACCCACAGTAGGGTCGAAACGCTTAACCGCTTTCATCAGGCCTATATTACCTTCTTGAATAAGGTCAGCTTGTGGTAAGCCGTATCCCGAGTAGCCTTTAGCAATATGCGCTACAAAGCGTAAATGCGACATAATGAGTTGCTTGGCAGCACTAAGATCGCCTTCTTCCTGAAGTTTTTTAGCAAGTTCTTGCTCTTGTTCAACTTTAAGCATAGGAATAGTGCTTACCGCTTGAAGGTAACCGTCCATGCTTGCGCTTTGTTGTCCGACTGTAAGTGCCATTGCGTATAAATCTTTACTCATTTTTCACCTCGGTGATAAACATTTGAAACTATCTTAGCACTCTTTCTTTAAGAGTGCTAACCCCAATTTAAAACTTTTTTAAAGTATAAATCAAGCAGTTTTTAGTATGTGTTTAGTCTACTACAAGCGACTGAATAAGTGATGAATTGAGGGGCTGCAGCAGGTTAACCTCGCTGCATCACCTTATTTACAACTCATTACTTCATGGGAGGATAGTACATAAATATGACAATTTTAATAACAGGAGGTACAACCCAGTTCGGTACGATACGCATATCAAGCTGGGTTGGTTCACTTATAGTTTGCAGGATTTTTTATACTTTATCGGGTTCTATTTCTTTAATATATCGATTTACAGAAAGGTACGAGCCCACAAATCCTAAGCTTGTTGCAAGCAACACTAAAAAGCCGAGCTCATTAAGCGATAATCCAATTAACGAGAAGCTTGTTTGATACACCCCCGCTACACTGCTCACAGCGCTTGAAAGCCACCACATCATTAGTCCTACGCATATAAAGGCAAATAAACCACCTATTACACCATACCAAATACCGGTCCACAAAAATGGGGCATGTATAAAGGTGTTAGTTGCGCCGACTAGCTTCATTACTTGTATTTCTTCTTTTTTATCCATGATCGACAAACGGATGGTGTTACCAATAATAAGCGTCACTGAGGTAAGCAGTAATAATGCGATGGTTATTACACTTTCTTTCAGTAAATCTAGTAATGCATTTAAACGCTCTAGCCACGCTATATCGAGCTTACCAAAATCAACTTCACGTTCACTTTCTAATTTAGTTAGCAGTACTTTAGCGGCATTTGGGTGTCTGTGACGTTTTGTAGGAGTAACAAGTACCACATCAGGTAATGGGTTTTTATCTAAGTACTCTAAAGCTTGCCCAAAGCCAGATACGTCTTTAAATTCTGTTAGTGCTTTTTGCTTTGAAATAAATTCAACGCTTTCCACTTCTGGATAAAGTGCTAAACGCTTTACTAATGTTTGTGTTTCTTGCTCGTTCATACTTTCTTTTACAAACAACGATATCTCACTCGCTTCTTCAAAACCACTACTTACTTGCTGTACGTTTTTAACAACGAGATAAAGTGTTGCAGGTAACGTTAGGCTCAAACCAAGTACAGCAATAGTCATCATAGATGCAAGCGGCGTACGCCACATTTCACCTAAGCTATGAACACCTTGGCGAAAAATATTAATAATGAAAAAATAACCGCCAGCTAATACTGATTTTTTTTGCTTGTCGTTACTATTTTGACGACTTTTAAAAAGTAAACTCATAGTGCTCCCTCAGCGAGCGGATCTTGAAGCATGCGGCCATCTTTTAAGGTTAGACTGCGGTACTTCATACGTGCAACCAAACCTAAGTCATGCGTCGCTATAAGAACAGTGGTGCCGTGTTTATTAAAGTCCTCAAACAGCTTTAGTATTTCCATTGAAAGCTCAGGGTCTAGGTTACCTGTAGGCTCATCGGCTAACAGAATTGGCGGGGAGTTTACAATTGCTCTGGCAATACCAACACGTTGCTGCTCGCCTCCAGAGAGCATAGACGGATGACATTTTATTTTGTCTATCAGGCCTACTTTATCAAGCGCACCATGAACACGTTTAGCTATTTGCTTATGGTGAGTACCCTCAATAATAAGAGGCAGTGCCACGTTATCAAAAATGGTATAGCGCTCTAGTAAACGGTGATTTTGAAAAATAATACCTATATCACGGCGAGCATAAGGAATTTGACGCGAGTTTACTTTATTTAAATCAACACCGTTGATAAATACACTACCTGCCGATGGACGTTCCATTAAGCTAATTAACTTAAGCAACGTACTTTTACCCGCACCACTGTGGCCGGTTAAAAAGGCAAGTTCACCCGGTTTAACATGAAAATTAACTTTTTCGAGGGCGCGGTGCCCTCCAGGATAAGTCTTACTTACTTGCTGAAAATTTATCATCTTTTTATTATGCCAATTCAATTAGTTTACTAATAAAATTGGTATTCCTCGCAATTAAAAAGGGAGCAAGCTCCCTCTTTTGGTAAATTAAACGTCGTCCTCATCTTGGCTAAATAACGCATCAATAAAGTCATCGCTTTTAAAAGCGCGTAAATCATCAATACCTTCACCAACACCAATGTAACGAATTGGAATATTAAACTTATCTGCAACCGCAAAAATAACACCACCCTTTGCAGTTCCATCAAGTTTTGAAAGCGTAATACCTGTTAAACCAACGCATTGATTAAATAAGTTCACTTGGCTAATTGCATTTTGACCTGTGCCAGCATCAATGGTTAGCATCACTTCGTGCGGCGCATCAGGATCAATTTTTTTCATAACACGAGCTATTTTTTCAAGCTCTTGCATTAAGTTATCTTTATTTTGCAAGCGACCCGCTGTATCTGCAATTAACACATCTATATTACGTGCTTTTGCAGCTTGGAATGCATCAAAAACAACCGATGCACTATCTGCACCCGTATGCTGTGCAATAACAGGAATGCTGTTACGCTCACCCCAAACCTGAAGTTGCTCAACAGCAGCCGCTCTAAACGTATCGCCAGCAGCCAGCATAACCGACTTACCTTCGCTTTGAAATTGCTTAGCCATCTTACCAATAGTCGTTGTTTTACCAACGCCATTTACGCCCACCATTAAAATAACAAATGGCTTTTTATCTTTGGTAATGACTAAAGGCTGTTCAGCCGTTTTTAGCATCGCCGCCATTTCTTGTTTCATTAACTCATAAAGCGCATCACCATCTTTTAACTGCTTACGGTTTGCAGCATCAGTTAAGCTATCAATCAACTTCATGGTGGTATCAACGCCTAAATCGGCGGTGAGCAGCTGTGTTTCAAGATCTTCAAATAATTCGTCATCTATTTTTTTACCACTAAAAATAGATGCAAAGCCAGAACCTATATTAACGCGAGTTTTTAACAAGCCCTTTTTAAGACGAGAGAAAAACCCTTCTTTTTTCGGCTTTTCTGCTTTTTTAGCTTCTTCAATTGCAAGTTCTTCTGCAATGCGTTCTTGCTCTAAACGCTCATTTTCTGCTTTTTCAGCAGTAATGCGTTCTTGCTCTAAACGCTCATTTTCTAATTTTTCAGCAGCAATGCGCTCTTGATCTAAACGCTCATTTTCTGCTTTTTCAGCCGCAATGCGTTCTTGCTCTAAACGCTCATTTTCTGCTTTTTCAGCAGTAATGCGCTCTTGCTCTAAACGTTCATTTTCTGCTTTCTCAGCCGCAATGCGCTCTTGCTCTAAACGTTCATTTTCTGCTTTTTCAGCAGCAATGTGTTCTTGCTCTAAGCGCTCGTTCTGAGCTTTTTCAGCAGCAATACGTTCTTGCTCTAAACACTCACTCTGAGCTTTTTCAGCCGCAATGCGTTCTTCCTCTAAACGTTCATTTTCTGCTTTTTCAGCCGCAATGCGCTCTTGCTCTAAACGCATTTGCGCTTCTTGTTCTGCTAAACGTTTTGCTTGATCTTGTCTTTGTGCTTCAGCATCTGCTTGTTCTTTTGCTAATAACTCAGCATTCGCTTGCTCTATTGCAAGCTTTTCAGCCTTTACAGCTTCATCCTTTTTTTCAAGGCGTATTTGCTCTAGTCGCTCAGCCTCTATTTTTTCTGCAGCCAATCGCTCTTGCTCTAACAGCATCTGCGTTTCTTGATCGGCTAAACGTTGTGCATGTTCTTGTCTTTGCGCTTCTGCATCAGCTTGTTGTTTTGCAAGTAATTCAGCATTGGCCTGCTCAATTGCAATCTTTTCTGCGTTTTCAGCACGCTCTTGCTCTAAACGTTTTGCTTCAATTTGTTCAGAAGCAATACGCTCCAGCTCTAAGCGCTCTGTTTCGGCCTCTGCTTTTAAACGTTCAGCTTCAGCTTGCTCCTGCGCTAGCTTTTCTTGCTCTGAACGTTTAGCTTCAATTTTTTCAGCAGCAATACGCTCCTGCTCTAAGCGCTCTGTTTCGGCTTCTGCTTTTAAACATTCAGCTTCAGCTTGCTCCTGTGCTAGCTTTTCTTGCTCTAAACGTTTAGCTTCAATTTGTTCAGCAGCAATACGCTCCTGCTCTAAGCGCTCTGCTTCGGCTTCTGCTTGTAAGCGTTCAGTTTCAGCCTGCTGCGCAAGCTTTTCTTGCTCTAGCTTCTGCGCTTCTTCTTGCGCTAATGCTTGTTGTTTATCAGCGGCTGCTTTTTGCTCTGCTTCTTTTTTATCTGACTTGCCAAAACCGAGCCACGACATGAATTTACTTTTTTTTGTCATACTTGCTAATAACCACTTATAAAAATCTGATAAACTAAAATTTGAAATAGCTTGGCAATGCCCAGCAATAGTTGCTAATAAATACAACCATTCAAAACGTAAGTGTTCAATAGTAACACTTTTAATACGGTTGAAAAATGAAGCTACACGTAATCACCCATAATATTATCTGAGCTAGATACCATATACCATTTTTTAGTGAGCTAAATGAAAAAAAAAACAACGCAAAATAAAGCTACTAACAAGCCCAGTGATGGCTTTATTAGAGTGATTAGTGGCCAATTTCGAGGCCGAAAACTCCCTGTTAAAAATGTAGAAGGCTTAAGACCTACTACCGATCGAATTAAAGAAACTGTATTTAATTGGCTAATGCAAGATACGCGTGACACAAATGTACTTGATTGTTTTGCAGGTTCTGGTGGGTTAGGATTTGAAGCGCTATCTCGGTTTGCAAAAAACGCCACATTTATCGAGCTCGACTCGTCAGCTGCCAAGCAATTAGAACAAAACATTAGCACTTTAAAGCTCGACAACGCATACGTTAAACATACTAATTCACTCTCCTTTTTAGAGCAAAAAAACACAAACGAAGCGTTTAATCTTGTATTTGTTGACCCACCATTTCGTAAAGATTTAGCGCAAACAACCTGCGATTTATTAGAAAAAAACCAATGGTTAAGCGATGATGCATTAATTTATGTTGAAGTAGAAACAGAGTTAACCACCTTCAAGAACCCGAGCAACTGGTTGTTAATTAAAGAAAAAAAGGCAGGCCAAGTGTTTTGCAAACTCTACCAGCGCCAAGCAAATTAATACTGTTTTACATGATGCGTTTCTGTTAATATTGTCCTTTACATGTGGTGTTGCTTCGGATTACAATACCGCACCATTTTTGAACCACTTGATCAATGTTTGATCAACTTGAGCAACGCTCATAATTTAGGTAGGTGAATTTTTAATGCCAGTAATTAAAGTAAGAGAGAACGAACCGTTTGACGTAGCACTTCGTCGCTTCAAGCGTTCATGTGAAAAAGCAGGAATCCTTTCAGAAGTTCGTCGTCGCGAGCACTATGAAAAACCAACAGCTGAGCGTAAGCGTAAAAAAGCTGCTGCAGTAAAACGTCACATGAAAAAACTTTCTCGTGATAACGCACGTCGCGTTAAATTATACTAATATATTAGGTCTTGTATAAATGAGCCTTTTAATAACGCTAAAAGATGCGCAAAAAGATGCGATGAGAGCCAAAGACAAACAACGTCTTAACCCTATTCGTATGGTACTTGCTGCAATCAAGCAACGTGAAATTGACGAGCGCATAGAACTAGACGACGCAGGTATTACCTCCGTTATAGTGAAGCTTGTTAAACAACGTCGTGACTCTTACACTCAGTACAAAGATGCTGGGCGTGATGATTTAGCTGATATTGAAGCCAATGAAATAGTAGCACTTGAAACTTTCTTACCTCAAAAATTGAGTGAAGAAGAAATCATTGCTCTCATTGATGCGGCTATTGCTGATACTAACGCAGCAGGTATGCAAGACATGGGTAAAGTAATGGGTATAATCAAAAGCAAAGCCGAAGGTCGTGCCGATATGGGCAAAATCTCTGGTTTAATTAAGCAACGATTAACTGCCTAATACTCCCACATACATTAAAGTATGATTGAAGTGAACCGAGCCTTGCGCTCGGTTTCTTTGTTTTTAACTTTAATAAAAAGTACACCTACTAGGTTACTTTAAAATGAAATTTTTTATAGCTTCCCTATTTATTTTGTTATCATTTTGGTAAGTTAAAGCACGCTATACTTTGCATCAAGCTAGTATAAAAAAGTAAATTTCATATTCGTTATTCTTCTTATTATTTCAGGACTGTATTTTACTAATGGCTGGAAAGATCCCACGTAACTTTATAGACGATTTACTTGCCAGAACCGATATTGTCGACCTGATAGACTCAAAAGTAGGTCTAAAAAAAGCAGGTAAGGATTATCAAGCTTGTTGCCCATTCCATAACGAAAAATCGCCCTCATTTACCGTATCGCAAGACAAACAGTTCTATCATTGCTTTGGTTGTGGCGCTAATGGTAATGCTATTTCGTTTGTAATGGAGTATGAAAAGCTTGAGTTTGTAGATGCTATTGAAGAAATAGCAAGCATGCTTAACTTAGAAGTACCTCGAGAACAAGGCACAAACTCAGCACCAGAACGTACTGCTGCGCAAAAGCGCTCTGATTACGATTTAATGCTTCATACTGCGCGCTTTTATCAGCACCAATTAAAACACCACAGTAATTCTGCCGCCGTTATTGAATATGTAAAAGGCCGTGGTTTAAGTGGTGAAACAGTTAAAAAGTTTATGATTGGCTACGCTCCCAGCGAATGGGATGGATTATGTCTTCAGCTTGGCCGTAATAAAGAACAAAAAGAGCAATTGGTTGAATTAAAGCTAGCTTCAGAAAAAACACCAGGTAGACAATTTGATTTTTTCCGCGACCGATTAATGTTCCCTATTCGCGATAAACGCGGGCGTGTTATTGCATTTGGTGGCCGTGTAATGCAAGCCGACCAAGGGCCAAAATATTTAAACTCGCCAGAGACCCGAATTTTTCATAAAGGCTTTGAGCTTTACGGACTTTATGAAGCAAAGCAAGCCCATAAAAAACTTGAGCATGTAATGGTTGTGGAGGGTTACATGGATGTTGTTGCCTTAGCCGAGCAAGGGATTGAATATGCCGTTGCATCACTAGGTACCGCAACAACAAGCGAGCACATGCATACGTTGTTTAGAACAACAGATAAAGTAATCTGTTGTTACGATGGCGACAGAGCTGGCCGTGATGCAGCTTGGAGGGCGCTTGAAAACGCACTTCCTTATTTAAATGACGGTAAAGCACTGCAATTTACTTTTTTACCCGATGGCGAAGATCCTGACTCTCTTGTACAAAAAGAAGGTAAGGAGCAATTCGAATTGCGCCTAAGCCAAGCAGATGACTTTACCAAAGTATTGTTTAATAAATTAAGCCAAGAAGTTGATTTAACACTCGACTCAGGAAAAGCTAAATTACTCAGTGCAGCACTTCCACTCATTGAAAAAATCCCAAGTGAATTTTATCAAGAAAACATTCTTGAACAATTAGGGCGTTTAATCGGAAGAACACGTGAGCAATTAAATAACCGTTTAAAAACCCCAAAGCAACAGCATTCGATTGAACGTAAGTTTAAAATAACACCAATGCGTCAAGCGATTGGTATTTTAATTCAACATCCTAACTTAGCTAAAAATGTGCCATATTTACCTGAACTCGCACAAATGAATATTGCTGGTATAGGGCTATTATTACGCTTACAAGAGCAAGCTTTAGAAAAAGAAAGCATTACCACAGCGCAACTACTCGAATTTTTTAGAGGAACTGAAGATTACGAGCCCTTAATCAAGCTTGCAACGTGGCAACACGACATAAATGAAGAGCGTTTAGAGACGGTTTTTAAAAATACTTTCAAGTTTATTGAAGATCAGTGTTTAAATTATCGACTCGAGACCCTATTAATAAAGGACAAGACTCAAGGCCTTAGTAGCGACGAAAGACTTGAGTGTCATTTGTTAATGACAGCGTTAAAAGCCACTAACAGCTAGTCAAAATTGATTTAAACTGTTATACTGTGCTATTCACTGCGTCACATTATTCTAGTTGGCTTTAATGCAAACTACATGATGGCGCCTGTTGTATCAACTTATCAGAGTGGAAGAAACAATCTCTATGGATCCAACTCCTCAGTCACAATTAAAACTTCTGATTCAAAAAGGTAAAGAGCAAGGCTACTTAACTTTTGCAGAAGTAAATGATCACCTTCCACAAGACATTATAGACTCAGATCAAGTAGAAGATATCATAAGCATGATTAATGATATGGGTATCAAGGTTAGCGAAAACGCGCCTGATGCTGATGAATTAATGATGCAAGAAACAACGACAGACGAAGACGCAGCTGAAGCTGCCGCTGCAGCCCTTGCGACTGTAGAAAAAGAAATCGGCCGTACAACGGATCCGGTTCGCATGTACATGCGTGAAATGGGTACTGTTGAACTTCTTACACGTGAAGGCGAAATTGTAATCGCTAAACGTATCGAAGAAGGCATTAACCAAGTACAGATTTCTGTTGCAGAGTACCCTGAAGCAATCACTTACCTGCTAGAGCAGTGGGATAAGTTTGAAGCTGAAGAAATGCGTTTAAGCGATATCATCGTTGGATTTATCGATCCTAATGAAGATACAGCGCCAATTTCAGCAACTAATATCGGTTCAGAATTAAGTGCTAAGCAACTTGATGACGATAAAGATGACAAAGATGATGCTGATAGCGATGACGAAGATGAAGAAGAAGTAGACACAGGGCCAGATCCTGAAGAAGCGCGCATTCATTTTGAAAATTTACGTGATTTATACAATAAAGCACGTGATACGTTTGAAGCTAAAGGTCGTTCGCATCCTGAATCACAAGCCGCCATTTTTGAAATTGGTGAGCTTTTCAGAACCTTTAAATTAATACCTAAACAGTTTGACCGCATGGTAAATAACATGCGTGAAATGATGGATCGTGTTCGCGTTCAAGAACGTCTAATCATGAAACAAGCTGTACAAATTGCTAAATTACCGAAGAAAACATTCGTTAAGCATTTTGCTAATAACGAAACTGACGCTTCGTGGGTTGATTTAGAAATTTCAGGTAACGAAAAATACTCAGCTAAACTTGAAGAAGTTAAGCCAGAAATCATTCGTAGCATTAATAAACTATCTGTTATTGAACAAACAACAGGTTTAAGCATTGAGCGTATTAAAGACATTAACCGTCGAATGAGCATTGGTGAAGCGAAAGCACGCCGTGCAAAAAAAGAAATGGTTGAAGCTAACTTACGTCTTGTAATCTCAATTGCTAAAAAATATACAAACCGTGGCTTACAATTCTTGGATTTAATTCAAGAAGGTAACATTGGTCTGATGAAAGCAGTTGATAAGTTTGAATATCGCCGTGGTTATAAGTTCTCTACTTATGCTACGTGGTGGATACGTCAAGCAATCACTCGCTCTATTGCTGACCAAGCAAGAACAATCCGTATTCCAGTACATATGATTGAAACGATTAATAAACTTAACCGTATTTCTCGTCAAATGTTACAAGAAATGGGTCGTGAGCCAAATCCAGAAGAATTAGCAGAACGCATGATGATGCCTGAGGATAAAATCCGTAAGGTACTTAAGATTGCTAAAGAGCCAATTTCAATGGAAACACCAATCGGTGATGATGAAGATTCTCACTTAGGTGACTTTATCGAAGATACAACTATTGATTCGCCAATCGATTCGGCAACAATGGAGTCTCTTCGTGGCGCAACTAACGATGTACTTGCAGGCCTAACAGCCCGTGAAGCTAAAGTACTACGTATGCGTTTTGGTATTGATATGAATACCGACCACACCTTAGAAGAAGTAGGTAAACAGTTTGACGTAACACGTGAACGTATTCGTCAAATAGAAGCGAAAGCGCTGCGTAAATTACGCCACCCTTCTCGCTCAGATTTACTGAAAAGCTTTTTAGACGCTAAATAATTTAGCGCTACTATATAAACTAAAAAGGCCGCTATAGCGGCCTTTTTTCTATTTGAAGGAAATAATCATGGCTTGGATCCAAATTCGTATTAACGCCAATGCTGCAACAGCAGATGCAGTAAGTGACCTATTAATGGAAGCGGGTAGTGCTTCAGTAACCTTTATTGACGCAAAAGACACCCCTATTTACGAACCCAAAATTGGCACCGTTGTATTTTGGGCTGATACAACAGTAATTGGCTTGTTTGAAGCTAATCACGATATGAATGAAGTCGTTGCGTTATTGAAACGCCATGATGAACTAAAAGACAATTTAGTATACAAAATAGAGCAGCTTGAGGATAAAGACTGGGAACGTGAATGGATGGATAACTTCCACCCTATTCAATTTGGTGAAAGGCTATGGATTTGTCCAAGCTGGCGCGACATTCCAGATCCTGATGCAGTAAATGTACTGCTTGACCCTGGCCTTGCCTTTGGTACGGGCACACATGCAACAACGGCCTTATGTCTTAAGTGGTTAGAAAGCCAAGATCTAACAGGTAAAACGGTTGTTGATTTTGGTTGTGGCTCAGGCATTTTAGGTATTGCAGCTATAAAACTAGGCGCAGAGCGCATGATTGGGATTGATATTGATCCTCAAGCGCTTGAGGCAAGCCTCGATAATGCTAACCGTAATGGCGTTGCAGACAAACTTGAAGTATACCTTCCAGAAAACCAACCTGAGTTTACCGCCGACATAGTAGTGGCAAATATATTAGCCCAGCCACTTCGCGAATTGCACAGTGTAATTTTAGGTTTATTAAAGCCTGGTGGAAAAATTGCCATGTCGGGTATTTTAGAAGAACAAGCACAATCAGTTGCTGATATTTATGCACCGTTTATTGAACTAGATGACATTGCCGTTGAAGGTGATTGGACTCGAGTAAGTGGCACTAAAAAAGCGTAATAAACTGCATAACCAAATTTAGAGCATTAACTCAAAACCTGCATGTAAAGCCTGTATTTAACAGGCTTTACTATTTTTTTACATATTAAAAGTTTTCTGATTATTGTGTAAAAAATAAAACTTGTATAAATTTCAAACAAATCAACCTACTTGTCATGTGGTTATCAAATGTCAATACGAAAAGGGCAAAAAAAAGTTACTTTTGTTCAATTTATAGCCTTTGATTTTTGTGAAAAAAACCGTAAACTTAGCGCCCCTTGAAAAGAGGCCTATTGAATATAGTGCGTATCGGTAAATACCAACTTGAGAATAATGTAATTGTCGCGCCAATGGCTGGCATTACAGACAGACCATTTAGACAACTTTGCCGTCGTTTAGGCGCAGGGCTAGCTGTTTCTGAAATGCTATCGTCTAATCCTAAGGTTTGGAAAACGGAAAAGTCGATGAACCGTATGGATCACAGCGGTGAGTCGGGTATACGCGCTGTGCAAATTGCAGGAGCAGATCCTGAGCTTATGGCGCAGGCCGCACAATTCAATGTTGCTAACGGTGCACAGATCATAGATATCAATATGGGGTGCCCAGCAAAAAAAGTGAACAAGAAACTCGCAGGCTCTGCCTTATTACAGTTTCCTGAACTTGTGGAAGAGATTATTGATGCAGTCGTTAATGCTGTTGATATACCTGTGACACTTAAAATCCGTACAGGATGGGATCCGGATAACCGTAATGGTGTAGAGATTGCGAGAATAGCTGAACGTTATGGCATTGCATCACTTGCTGTACATGGGCGTACGCGCGCATGTATGTACAAAGGTGATGCTGAGTACGCCACGATTAGGGATATAAAACGTTCAGTGTCGATTCCTGTTGTTGCCAATGGTGATATTACATCACCAGAAAAAGCAAAACAGGTTTTAGACTATACGGGTGCAGATGCCATTATGATTGGCCGAGCCGCCCAAGGTCGCCCTTGGATATTTAGGGAGATAGACCACTATTTGCGAACTGGGGAACACTTACAGCCGCCTGCTATTGCAGAGGTGCGCAGTATTTTAATGGAGCATTTAACAAACCTCCATCTGTTTTACGGTGAGCCAATGGGAGCGCGAATTGCTCGCAAACATGTATCTTGGTATTTGCAAACCCATGACAGTGATGGTCAGTTTAGGCGAGTATTTAATGCGCTCGACAACCCACAAGCACAGGTCGTCGCATTAGAGCAATACTTTAAAACACTAGCAGCTAACTAAGAAAGAAAGAGACTTAATAATGTTCGAACAAAACGTGACTTCTCCATTTATCACTAACCCTCATGTTCAGTCACACGAGAAACCGCAGCCATTGCGTGATGCAGTAAAAAAAGCTGTTCACCACTATTTAAAGCAGCTTAACGGTCAAGATGTGCAAGACGTTTACGACCTTGTTCTTTCAGAGCTAGAAGCGCCATTACTTGAAGAAGTAATGACATATACACGTGGTAACCAAACTCGTGCAGCAATTTTACTAGGTATCAACCGTGGTACTTTACGTAAAAAGCTTAAAAAATACGGCATGAACTAATATGCTGGCTGTGATTTATCACAGCTAATTATTAAAAAAGCACCCTAGGGTGCTTTTTTTATGCCCGTAGTTTAATAGCCGAGTTGCAAAATGCTCACCCTCATCGGCGCTTTATAAGTCGTTTTTTGAGTTGTAATCAGTTAAAATGCCCGCTTCTAAGCTAGCTCATTAACTGAGGAAATCAAACTACAATGGATACTCATCGTCCCATTCGTCGCGCACTATTAAGTGTGTCTGATAAAACCGGTATTGTTGAATTTGCCCGCGCACTAGAAGCGCAAGGCGTTGATATATTATCAACTGGCGGCACATGTAAACTACTTGCTGATAACGGCATAAAAGTGACTGAAGTATCAGATCACACAGGCCACCCTGAAATCATGGATGGTCGCGTAAAAACTCTTCACCCAAAAATTCACGGCGGCATATTAGCCCGTCGCGGACAAGATGAAAGCGTAATGGCAGATAACAACATTTCTGCTATCGACATAGTTGTAGTTAACTTATACCCCTTTGCGAATACAGTCGCTCAAGAAAACTGCAGCCTTGAAGATGCTATTGAAAATATTGATATTGGCGGCCCTACAATGGTTCGTGCAGCCGCTAAAAACCACAAAGACGTAACAATCATGGTAAACGCGAGTGACTACGACCGTGTTATTAGTGAAATGCAAAACAATAATGGCTCTACTACATATAAAACACGTTTTGACTTAGCGATTGCAGCTTACGAGCACACTGCCGCATACGATGGCATGATTGCTAACTACTTCGGTAAAATGGTTCCTGATTACACCGAGGAAGCTGCTGTAGAGACTAAATTCCCACGTACTATCAATATGCAGTTCACTAAAAAGCAAGATATGCGTTACGGTGAAAACTCACATCAAGATGCTGCTTTTTATGTTGAAAGTGACATTGCTGAAGCATCAGTTGCAACAGCAACTCAATTGCAAGGTAAGGCCCTTTCGTTTAACAACATTGCAGATACCGATGCAGCACTTGAATGTGTTAAAGAATTTGACGTACCTGCGTGCGTAATTGTAAAACATGCTAACCCGTGTGGTGTTTCAATTGGGGACAATATTCTACAAGCATACGAGCGCGCTTTTAAAACAGACCCTACATCAGCATTTGGTGGCATTATTGCCTTTAACCGAGAGCTAGATGCCGCAACTGCACAAGCAATTGTTGATCGTCAGTTTGTTGAAGTAATTATCGCACCTAGTATTTCGAGCGACGCTGCAAAAATTGTTGAAGCTAAAAAGAACGTTCGTTTATTAGAATGTGGACAGTGGACAGGTAAAGCAGCTGGCCAAGATATTAAACGCGTTAACGGCGGTATTTTAGTTCAAGACCGCGATTTAGGCATGGTAACGCAAGGCGACTTAAAAGTTGTTTCTAAGCGCCAACCTACAGAGCAAGAACTTAAAGATTTACTATTTTGTTGGAAAGTAGCTAAGTTTGTTAAATCAAACGCAATTGTTTATGCCCGTGACGGTATGACCATTGGTGTAGGCGCAGGCCAAATGAGCCGCGTATACTCAGCTAAAATTGCAGGCATAAAAGCTGCCGACGAAAACCTTGAAGTTAAAGGTTCAGTTATGGCGTCTGATGCATTCTTCCCATTCCGTGATGGAATTGACGCAGCAGCAGCCGCTGGTATTACTGCGGTAATTCAGCCAGGTGGCTCAATGCGTGATGAAGAAGTGATTGCAGCTGCTGATGAAGCTGGCATGGCAATGGTACTTACTGGTATGCGCCATTTCCGCCACTAATCACACAAAGGGTTAAACGTTGGTTTAACCCTTTTTGTTTGCTATAAATTCACGTATTCTGATTATTCAATAACCTATTTAAAATTATAATGTGAAGGAACAAACAATGAAATTTGCGCTAAAATCGCTACTTGTAGCCACACTAACGATGACATCGACTATGGCGCTTAGCCATAACCACGAATCGAGCCTTGAGCATGCACTTCAATCAAGCGAACGTAGCGCTAAAAACAGCGTTCGTGACGAATATCGTCACCCGGCTCAAACACTTGCATTTTTTGGCTTTAAACCAACTATGACAGTTGTTGAAATTGCGCCAGGCGGTGGTTGGTATAGTGAAATTTTAGCGCCAGCACTAAAAGAGCAAGGTACTTATTATGCCGCGCACTTTCCTGCTGATTCATCAGTTGGCTACTACCAACGCTCTCTTGCGGGCTTTAAACAAAAAGTAGCTGAAGATGAGCGCTTTAGTAGCGTTAAAATTACTGAGTTTGCACCTGTAACACATTTAGATATTGCGCCAGCTGGCAGTGCCGATATGGTTTTAACTTTCCGTAATGTGCATAACTGGTATATGGGCAAAGATAAAAGCGGTGCATTAAGTGCATTCCAAGCTTTTTATAAAGCCCTTAAACCAGGTGGTACATTAGGTTTAGTTGAACACCGTTTAGCTGAAGAGCGTGCTGACGAAGATCAAAAAACATCTGGTTATATGAAGCAGAGCTACGTAGTAGACCTTGCTAAACAAGCTGGGTTTGAATTAGTAGCAAGCAGTGAAATAAATGCAAATCCAAAAGATACAGCCGATCACCCTAAAGGTGTATGGACGCTACCACCAAGCTTTAGACTCGGCGAACAAGATGCTGACAAATATAAAGCCATTGGTGAAAGCGACCGCATGACGCTGAAATTTAAGAAACCGCTTTAAATAGGAATTTTCGCCATGAATGTTTTAGTCATTGGCAGCGGCGGCCGCGAACACGCACTTGCGTTTAAAGCCGCTCAAAACACCAAAGTAAATACTGTATTTGTAGCCCCTGGTAATGCAGGTACTGCACTTGAACCAAAACTTGAAAACGTAGCAATAAACGTTGACGACTTAGATGGTTTACTTAGTTTTGCACAGCAAAACAAGGTAGAGCTTACTATTGTAGGTCCAGAAATACCGTTAGTACTGGGTGTTGTTGATAAGTTTCGTGAACATAACATGGCTATTTTTGGCCCAACGGCAGGCGCAGCCCAGCTTGAAGGCTCTAAATCGTTTACTAAAGATTTTTTAGCACGCCACAATATCCCATCAGGCGATTATCAAACGTTTGAACAAATTGACCCAGCCCTTGCTTATTTAAAAGAAAAAGGCGCGCCAATTGTTGTAAAAGCAGATGGTTTGGCTGCGGGTAAAGGCGTAATTGTAGCCATGACGCAAGCCGATGCCGAAGCAGCTATTCGCGATATGCTTGCGGGTAATGCTTTTGGCGATGCGGGAAGTCGTGTTGTTATCGAAGAGTTTTTAGACGGTGAAGAAGCGTCTTTCATTGTAATGGTTGATGGCAAAAACGTATTACCATTTGCTACCAGTCAGGACCATAAACGCGCTTACAATGGCGATGCTGGTCCTAACACGGGTGGCATGGGTGCATACTCACCTGCGCCAGTTGTTACGGATGAAATCCACCAGCGTATTATGAATGAAGTGATCTACCCTACGGTAGAAGGCATGGCAAGCGAAGGCCATCCGTACACCGGCTTTTTATACGCAGGTTTGATGATTGACGATACAGGTACCCCTAAAGTAATTGAGTACAACTGTCGCTTTGGCGACCCTGAAACTCAACCAATGATGCTACGTTTGCAATCAGATTTAGTTGAATTGATTGAAGCTGCTAACCGTGTAGAACTTGATAAAACAACGATTAAGTTTGACCCACGCGCAGCCGTTGGTGTTGTACTTGCAGCTAAAGGTTACCCTGGTGATTACCCTAAAGGTGATGCAATTTCGGGGCTAAAAGTTGATTACCCTGCGGGTGAAAAAGTGTTTCATGCGGGTACTAAGAAAAGTGGCAATGACGTTGTAACCGCAGGCGGTCGCGTATTATGCGCAACAGCACTTGGTAACACCGTTACGCAAGCGCAGCAGCGCGCCTATGAGCTTGTTAAACAAATTAGCTGGGATGGTATGGAATATCGTACTGATATAGCTTACCGTGCTATTGCACGCGAGCAATAGCCTGTAATACCTATTCATTGGTATAACCAGTTAATTTAACTACAAAAGCGCAGTTTATCTGCGCTTTTTTAGTGCTACACTAATTAAAAGGTTTTTTAAAAGTAAATTAACGTTGGAACTAAGAACTTTACGTTACCATGCAATTGCTGTTGCCATACTGATATTTATATTTTTTATAATCAGTACATTGGCATCAAACCTTGTCGTGCCTACACGATATACAATTGATAAAACGGCTCCAATGTACCTCGATTACGCCTACTATATTGACGAAACCAAAACTAAAACATTCGATACCATCATTAACCAACCTGAATTACTTACTCATCAACCATTTTCAGATGTTCCATGGAGTTTTAGCCAGCAAAACTATTGGTTGTTTCTTGATTTAGAAAATAAAAGCCTTAACAAGCAAAATGTTGTGGCACATTTTGACAACCCTATGGTCGATCATCTTACGGTTTATCGCCTCGACAAAAATAACAAACTAATTGAAACATACAAACTCGGTGATAAAGAAGAAGCCCTCTCTTTGTTTGAGTACAGCGTACCGCATATTCGTTTTTTAGTAGAAAGAAAATCGTCACAGCGCCTAGTAATGAAAATAGACACAATCGGCATAAGTAAAACACCTGTAAACTTATATCGTGATAAAGAGTTTATTGACTTAGTGCGCTCTCAAACTGGGATCTGGGGCATTTTTGTAGGCGTGCTATTGATGGCTGCGCTTTATAACTTGGTGCTTTATTTTGGCATAAAAGACCGTGTTTATTTAATTTATATTGGCTACATCGTCAGCGCTATTACGTTAATGGGGGCTGTATTAGGTTTTGGTTTTTATATATGGCCTAATCACTGGCAGCTCCTTATTAACGAACAAGTCGTGTTTAGTAATTATGGGGTCGCTTTTTTCACCCTTGCTTTTTGCACCATGTTTTTGCGCTACCATAAGGATAAATGCTGGCGCTACAAAATGAGCATCACCCTACTTTGGCTTATGTTTGTTCTTGCTGTATGTAGCTTGTTTATTCCCGAGAATATAGCGGCTCCTATATTTTTTGGTGTGATGGTACTGCTTTATATTACCTGTATTATTTTAATATATAACAAGTTACGTAGTGGTTTTAGGTGGGCTAAGTTTTATGTTTTTTCATGGATACCACTAATATTTGGTGCTGCAATTCAGCCCATGGAACTCACTGGTGTTTTACCGTATACCTTTACAACCCGCCATGCCTTTTTAGTCGCTATTTTGTGCGAAGTTATTTTAATGGCAATGGCGTTAGCAGACCGAGTAAGGTATCAGCGCGAACGTGCGCTTTACCATGCCACGCACACACAACAAACAAAGTTACTTAATAGCTCCAAGCTAAAACAAGCATTTATGGCGCTACAAAGCCAAAACCGCTCAACAACTTTATGTTTAATAAAAATACGTCACTTTAATTCGCTCAATACTATTATTACCTCTTCTCAGGGCTACACACTTATAAAGCATGTAGCCAAAGAGCTTGAATTAGAACTCAGCCATGAACGCGAATTTACAAACCTCGAAACAGATTTAAACACCAGCCCACGCTTAGCCGATTTAAGCAGTGGCGTATTTGCCTGTATTTCTACTAAAACACAAAACCAAGAAATGCTAGAAGCACTACTGACTAAAATAATTAGCAGCCTACCAAAACAATATGAAATTAAAGGGCTAAACCTGCAGCTTAGTTACAGTATAGGTATTAGTAGTGCAGGTAAGAGTAACGACTTTGAATATTGGTTAAAGCGTGGTTATTTAGCGCTTAAAAAAGCAAAAGGTAGCGTTAATCAAGTTGGGTCATCGTCAAATGGTAATAATCTAATGATGGACGTTGCTCTAGCCGCTAAGCTGCAACAAGCCATCAAAACAAATCAACTGGCACTTTATTACCAACCTCAAATAAACTTATTAAGTAACCACGTAAGTGGTGCTGAAGCTTTATTACGTTGGCCCGACCCAACTTACAGCAACTTATCAATTGAAGAACTAATAATACTTGCTGAGCACACAGGCATTATTAACGAGCTAACACTGTGGGTAATAGAGCAAGCCTGTAAAGACATAGTCAAGCTTACAAAAAATGGCTATAACGAGCACACAATTAGCGTAAATTTAAGCGCTAAAAACTTAACTATAAATAATTTAGCCGAAAAAGTAGAAAATATTTTAATTAAATACCAAGTGCCGGCACAGTTACTTAAATTTGAACTAACCGAATCGGCCTTCGTAGATAGCCAAGATGCACTTATAAAGTTAGTTGATGAGCTAACCGCATTAGGTATTAAAGTAGTACTGGATGACTTTGGGACAGGCTATGCGTCACTTAGCTACTTAGTCAATTATCACTTTAGTGAACTTAAAATAGATAAGTCATTTGTTTTTGATTTACCTAATAACCCTACTCACCAGGTTATTGTACAAACAGCCATTGATATGGCGCATAACCTCAATTTATCAATAACAATTGAGGGGGTAGAAACCCAGGAAATCCATCACTTACTCAAAGATATGAACGCTGACTACGCCCAAGGTTATTTATACGCAAAAGCACTGCCTTACACCGACTATTTACACTTCTTAAAAAGCCAATATAGCTTAAAAATGTTAGACTCCTCTTTTTAACATCTTTAGGGGCCAAGTAAAGATGCAAGGCACACTGCGTAAACTAAAATCGAGCTTAACCGAACCAGTACAATATCACTTACCAGTAGGTGAGCACTTAGTAGACTTAAATGCATTTATAGGTAAGGAGCTTACGCTTACCTTTAGTGGCACTATTTTATGTTCTAACTGCGGTAAAAAAACCAAAAAAAGCTATTCTCAAGGTCACTGCTTTGTATGTATGCGCAAGCTTGCTAGTTGCGATATGTGTATTATGAAACCAGAAACCTGCCACTATGACCAAGGTACTTGCCGAGAGCCAGAATGGGGCGAAGCAAACTGCATGATCCCACACTATGTATATCTCGCTAACACCTCTGGGTTAAAAGTAGGTATTACCCGCCACACACAAATACCGACTCGTTGGGTTGATCAAGGCGCGACTCAAGCATTACCTATTTTTAAAGTGCAAACTCGCCTGCAATCAGGTTTAGTGGAAGTTGCATTGGCTGAATTTATTGCCGACAAAACTAATTGGCGCAATATGTTAAAAGGTCAAAACGAAGCAATTGACTTAAAAGCAGCTGCAGCCGAACTGATCCCACAAATTAGTGAAAAGCTAAACGAGCTCAGTGAATTATTTGGCGCAACAGCAATAGAACAACTTGATGAAGATGTAGTTGATTTAAACTTTCCAGTAACCGAATACCCAACAAAAATCAGCTCATTTAACTTTGATAAAGACCCTGTTGTAAGTGGTGTTTTACAAGGTATTAAAGGCCAGTACTTAATTTTTGAAAAAGGCGTTATTAATATTCGTAAATTTACGTCTTATGAAGTAACCGTAGGCTAACGGGCTATGCTAAACAGCTATCCACAGTTATTGGTTATTTATAATGAGCTTGAGATAGCCCATAACCAACAAGAGCAACAAGAGTGCTTACACAGCGTTATGCAAAGTGAACTAAGCGATGTGCGAGTACTTAATAAGCAAGGTGACTACCTTAATTTACAAGGCACTGCTTGCCCTGAATTGAATGGCGAGCAACTAGCACAGCTTGTTACAGCTTACTTATTAAATGAAGGACAATGCTGCCTTGGTAAAATCAAAACCCTAAGCACAGCGCAGGCGTTTGATTTATTAGGGCTATAAGCACTCTCTTTATTTAAACCTCAGTAAGCACTTTTATATGCGCTACAGCACTGCGACCTAAAGCTGATAGCGCATAGCCACCTTCTAAGTACGAAATAACACCTTTGCAGCCGCCCTCTTTAGCAACACCACATAGTTGCTCGGTAAGCCAAATGTAGTCATCCTCTACAAACTTTAAACTTGCCATATCATCTTCTAGGTGTGCATCAAACCCTGCGCTTATAAAAAGTAATTCAGGCTTAAACGCTTTTAATTTTGGTAACCATTGCCCAGTAAACACCTCTTTTAGGTCGTCGCCATTACTAGCAATTGGCAGAGGTGAATTAACTATATGACTATTGTTTTTAACCGCTGTATTTGGGTAAAACGGATACTGAAATAACGAACAAAGCAGTACGTTTTCGTCATCAATAAAAATGTCTTGTGTGCCATTACCGTGGTGTACATCAAAGTCAGCAATCGCAATCCGTTTAACCCCTTTGCTTTGTGCGTACTTAACGGCAATAGCTAAATTATTAAACACACAAAATCCAGATGATGACTCTTTATTCGCATGATGCCCTGGCGGGCGTACTGAGCAAAAAGCAGCATCGAGTTTATCGGCAAGTATTTCATCAACAGCTAACAACCCTGCACCCACTGCACGTTCAATCGCTTTAAACGAATCGGGGCACAGCCAAGTATCACCGTCTAAATTAGCGAGTCCTTCGGTTGGTAGTGTCGTTTCTACGTGCTTAACTAAAGCTTCATCGTGAGCAAGTAAATAATGCTCACGCTCGGCTTTAGGTGCTTGAAGGTGTGTTAAGCCAACATCTACGCCGCTGGCTAATAATCTGTCGGTAATTGCATCTAAGCGCTCTGGGCACTCAGGATGGTCGTCTATCATTTTATGCTTACGGCAATGAGGATGTGAAATAACTGCTGTACGCATAAAGTGCTCCAAAGCAAAGTAAATTAAGTACTAATATAGCAAAACCACCTAATGGTGGCTTTGCGACTTTGGTTTATATCGATACTTTAAATATCGGTACTTTAAATACTAATGTTATTAGCTATTTTGCTTTTAAATGTAGGTTTCTAAAGTCAAAGCTAAAGTCGGTAACTTGCGTTGATACCGCACGCATTTTAGCGCTGTTTACACGGTTTTGTGAGCTCATTTCAAAACGAATAAATGCATCCGCTTCAAGTAGCTTTTCATCCCACTTAACAATAAATGTATTACCAGTGTAATGCTCAAGTGTGCCTTTTAAGCGCTTGGTATGCGTAAAATCAATATGTAACTTACTATCAAGCTGCTCAATAATCACATCGCCATACCAATCATCGTGTAATGTACCGGTGTAATTAATGTTTGGTAATTGTGGTTGGTAGTCAGCGGGGGCTTCTGGTTTTGCATTAGCATACGCTTGTTGCTTGCCTTCAAAATGGCTTTTAGCTAAATCCTCTACCCAGTCTTTATCTTCAAGCTCAAGCGCATCTTCAAGTACTTCATGGGTTACCGCCGAAAGCGCACCAAAAGCTTGTTGATTAGATAAAATAACAATACCAAGTTTTTTCTCAGGCAATAAAGTAACTTGCGATACCATTCCTAAAATACCACCACCATGACCTAGCTTTTTAAAGCCATGGTAGTCTTCAATGCTCCAACCTAACCCATAACCTCTAAACTGCTGATGATACGACTCAAACGCGCTTTTAGACGCCATAGACGTAATATGTGGGTGCCACATTTGCGCTTGTTGTTTTTCGCTAAACAGCTGCTCGCCACTTGGCATTTTACCGCCTGCTAATTGCGTACGAAGCCATTGGCTCATATCGCTTACACTTGAAGCAATTGCACCTGCGCCTCTAAAATCTTCTAGGTAATTCACAAAAAATGGATGAAGCATACCATCCATAGGAATATGACCTGTAGCCCAGTTTTTATTGCTTTTTGGAATACGTGAAAAGCCCGCGCGTGAGTTGTCCATGTGTAGCGGTTGTAATATATTTTTTTCGATATAATCGTTCCAGCTCATACCCGACACACGCGCAACCACTTCACCAGCGGTGACAAACATCAGGTTGTTATAAGCGTATTTACTACGAAAACTGCTCGCTGGTTTTAAATACTGTAATCCCGCTAAAATTTCATCAACTGACTTGTCGGTACTTGGCCAAATCATTAAATCGCCTTGCCCAAGCCCTAGCCCACTGCGATGGCTTAACAAGTCACGAATACGCATTTCGCGTGTTACGTATGAGTCGTATAATCTAAACTCTGGTAAATGATCAATTACGCGGTCATCCCAGCTCAACTTCCCTTCATCAACCAACTTGGCAAGTGCTGCAGTTGTAAACGCTTTCGTGTTTGAAGCAATACCAAACAAGGTGTCTTTGTTTACTTTTTTGTTGGTATCGAGATTAGTTACACCAAAGCCTTTAGCAAATATCACTTTATCGTTTTCAACAATGGCGACGGCCATACCTGGTACATCAAAACGTGCCATTGACGCTTTAATAACGTCGTCAATTTTGTTGGTATCAACTTGTGCCCAGCTACTAAACGTAGTGCCTGCTAGTAGTGCAATTGCGGCAAGTTTGGTTAATTTCATATCAATCCTATTTTATTATTGTTGATGAACTGCAAATTCAATTGCTGCGCGCTCTTGATTGGTATCGCTTTTTTGTGCGCGATTTAATATCGCATCACTGTATTCTTTTGGTACGCCCGCTTCAAGTGATCCGCGATGAACGTGTTTTATGTACCAATCGTATGGGAGTACATCGCTGTCGTGGGTATTAGCTATATAACAATGTGCAGTTACAGTCTCACCCGTTAAAAGCGTTGGGGCTATATCTACGCAGTCGTAACCTACGCCCTCAATACCATCTAAAATAACTTTTTCATCTTCATTAAGCTCATAAATTACGCCGTAAACCAGCGCGCCTTCTTTATCGCTTGGGCAAATACTGCATTTGCCAGAGCCATCTTTAAATAGCATATCAAAAGTTAGCTCGTAACCTTTAAGTACCGCTGTTCCTACACGCTTTACATTAGGTAAGCGCGCTAACAAACGATTAGATGACATATTAGAGCCAAACGAAAAATTATATAACGACATTTTATCTCCTGTACTTTTTAAATAAGTTAAATAACAACACGTACTGCAAGGGCAATTAAAATAACGCCAATTCCACGGTCAAACCAATAACCGCGTTGTTGGAAAAAACCCCTTACATTATTTCTAGAAAGTATTATTGAAAGCATTGAAAACCACGCCCAAGTAGCCAGTGCCATGTACACACCGTAACCGATCTGTACGCTAGTCGGTGTTGTTGGGCTAATCACGAGTGTAAATAACGACATAAAAAATAACGTGGCTTTTGGGTTTAATGCATTTGTGAAAAAGCCGCGCCTAAAAGCAAGCCAAACGGATTCTTCTTGGACGGTTTTGTTTTCAACATCTTTTGCAGCCTCGCCTTCATTACTTGCTGTAGGTTTTGCAGCTCTGAGTGCTTGTACGCCTAAATAAGCTAAATATGCACCGGCAAGATACTTAAGCGCCATAAATAAACTAGGCGATTGCGTTAAAATAAGCGCAACACCTAAAACGCAATAGGCAACGTGCAGTAGAATAGCAGCGCCAACACCGGCGCTTGTCCACAATGCATTGCGCCTTCCTTGTTGCACACTTTGCTTAAGTACTACGGCAAAGTCAGGCCCTGGGCTTGCTACTGCAAAAAAATGAGCAATAACAATCAGTAAAAATTCATCTAAGTATTCCACGCAGATCCTTGCTAGTTTGGCGAATAAGCTAATAACAGCGGGTTAGCCGAGTTATTTACCAATGCTTTAATTTCTTTTTGTGCTTTTTTGAACTGACCACGTAAATGCGGCTTTAAATGTTTTTTAGACACTTTATCGTTTTTAAAGTAACTAATCAGGGCATGCATAAATACCGTATGTGTTTCACTTAACTTAGCTTCACGGTTAGCGTATGGATTATAACAAGAGCCACAACCGCCTTTAAACTGATACACCGTGTTGCTCATCATCACACCAAATCCTAAAAAACAAGCAAGTGCATCGGCAGCTTGTGGTAAATACTCCCTACCGCCTGGCGGTAGCACCCCAACGTGATGGATAAGTATGGTGGCCAGAGTACCCGCATAACTAGCCACTAAATCTTGTGGCTGATTAATCTGATTAGGATTAAAAGAGATACTGACCTTATGGCTTGGCGGCACAATTAAATGACTGCCTTCGCCACGTATTTCATCACTAAATTCAAAGTGCGGAAAAACTTGCGGTTGTAACTGCTGAGGTGCGACTAATTGAATAGGCCATGCATTCATACCCGCGTAATTAGTAACGCGGGTAAAAACATTACTCGCCATTTCCTCAATGCTCGATACCGAATCGGGGAAAAAAGTGGCCGTTGGCAGTATTATTTGTGTTTGCTTTGTAAAAAACTCAGCATCAAAATTTTCTACAGCCCAAATAAATGTATCAATAAGCCATTGCTGCTCTTGATCTTCCAATAAAGGTGCCGATTTAAATAAAGCTAACATAAGGTGCTCTTATAAGTTTTAGTGCTAGTTTAGTCTTTCTGTGTAAGCGCCCAATCCCACGCTTGAGTATTGTATAGCGGCACTGTTGATAGCGCATGGTGGTGGCTACCACTGGATTCTTTAGTTGAGTACGATAAGTACAATAAAGTACGATTCTCAGCATCGTAAATACGGCGCACTTTTAGTGATTTAAATAATATACTTTTAGATGATTTGAATATCACTTCACCTGATTTACTGCGGTCTATTTTTTGTAGCTGCTGCGCTGTAATAGGCCCCGTTTGACGACACGCTATAGACATATCAGAGGGATCAGAAAAGTCCAAATTAGCCTCTATATGACTAATATGACAAGTAACGCCTTCGAGGATTGGATCTTGCTGCGAATTAACTACAACATCTTTAGTTGTAAATAACCCAAGGCTTACCGACGCAACATCATCAGAGCAAGCACTTAATGTAACAACAGCACCTGCAAGTAAAACTAAACGTTTAAATTTTTGTGGTAATTTCATACTTATCCTTAATTAATATATAAGTAATTTAGCACCTACGTTACTAAGCGAAGGTTCACCTGTATGTTTTTATACTAACATCAAAAATAAATACGACTAAATTAGTTTAAAGTAAAGATTTTAGATAGCTCAGGGTTTAGCGAACCCTGTTGTATTTGATACAATTAACTCTCGCTCATGCAGTAACTCATAATAGGAAACGCCTAAATGCCGCACATTATTATTGAACACTCAGAAGACCTCCCTGTATTACCACAAGTTCTCGTAGAAAAAATTCACAATACCGCCTTTGAAAGCGATTTATTTGAGTTAGAAACCATAAAAACGCGCGCTATTGCTTATCAGCAATATCAACTTGGCGCAGGAAAATCAGGGTTTATACATATCGCGGTACATATATTGGCTGGGCGCTCAATTGAGCAAAAACAAATGTTAAGCGAACTGCTACTTTCATGCTTAAAAACATACTGCAGAGCATCAGACAGCCTAAGCGTAAATATTTACGATATTGAGCATGAGATATACCGTAAAAATTAGTTAACTCTTGTAGTTTTGAGCAATAGAAGTAAACACTAGTAAGTAAAAAGCCCCAATAGGGGCTTTTTTGTATTCTAAAATCAGGTGCAGCTCATTGTCATTTACAAAACAGAGCATGAATAGCGTCCGATCTAACGCTGGAATTTAATAGTGCATTCGCACTCTTTCAAATTTAAGAAAGCTTAGCTTAATCTACGGATTAACTTTATTTAAATTATATTTATTATTAGAGGTAAATAAAGAATAATAAATTACACGATATTAAGTTCATGTAGCTTTAAATAATTTGAATAGGTATTTTTTGGGAAGCTTGTAAAAGTGGTGGCCCCTCCCAGACTCGAACTGGGGACCTAACGATTATGAGTCGTGTGCTCTAACCAACTGAGCTAAGGGGCCAACTTTTATATAACTGCTAGGCAGTTAATTTTTGAAGCGTTCAGTCACAGAGCGACTAAAGCGGGTTGCAGTATAAAAACTTTTTAGGTGCTTGTCACTACCAAACACCTTTATTTTAACAATCAGTAAGCTAACTGCTTAAATAGTAATCTTTTAGGTGGGTATAAGCATAAAATACAAGATATTTCCCATGATATTCTCTGCATTAAATTATAAAACCCTCCTCCCACATGTAGTCTTTTATATTTAACGCTCTACTTTTTAAGTAAAGCTAACATATATGTGTAGGCATACAAGGCTGTAAAAAATATGCTTGGGGCTACTGTAAGTGCCAAATTAGGTGTCTGATTAATTACATTCACCATAATCACTAAGCTCGATTGAATAGTAATCGGAATAATAGGCGCAAAAAGTACACCTGCTATTTTTTTGTTACCTAAATACGAGGCGCTAGAGTTAATTGCATTATTGAAGCTTTGTCGTATTGCTACGTTTTGTGGTGTTTTAGAATGAAACATACAAATAATTGGAGTTACGAACGCAAGCGTTACATAACTAGACTTATACTTGTTGACGACCTTTTCTAAAATAAAAGTAAAAAACAGCGTTACAAATCCACTATACAAACCTTGTACTAATGCAGCTTGAAGCGTGACAGATTTAGCAATATCTGCCGAACTATTTGCCCAGTAGGCCCAACTAAAATAAAAAACGAATGACACAACGCCTGACAGTATAAGTCGAATATTCAATTAGCTACCTCAATATGCGTAAAAACTTGGTTTAATGATAACACTAGAAGTGATGGTAATATTGCCACTTAATAATAGAGTAATTAATCGCGTATTGTAGATATATAAACAAACTAATGTTAAAGACTTCCTAAATGGCATCAATACAGAATCAGAACACTGCTGTTAGTTAGAAAGCTTAATTGAAGTAAACGATAGGTGTGGCTGAGGGAATGTTGGGAGTGAGTTACAAGAAATAAATCACTTAGTTTGAGTCAATTAAAAATTAGATTTTGATAAAAAATATTTACTTTAAAAACTGATATTGTGAGCCGATCAGTACTGAAGTTTTTATTTAGCTAAACCTCAGTAGTCGGCTTACACAATATATAATCTGTCATTATTTTTTCGCAATAATGTAGATTGCATGTATTAACCCTGGGAAATAACCTAACAGTGTTAATACAATATTTAACCAAAAATGCATACCTAAGCCAACTTGCAAAAACACACCTAATGGCGGCAATAAAACTGAAAGTATTATACGAATAATATCCATGACTAAACTCCATTTAAATTAAGCATTAAAAAGGCGTAAAGCCCAGTGTTAGTGGGCCTTAACTATACTGTATTATTCAGCAACAATAGCTAGTTTATCAACTACGTCACGAACATCTTCAGCATTTTTAGCAATTTTAACTGCTAGTTGTTTTTCAGCTTCAGACTCTACTGAACCGTTCAGAGTTACAATACCGTTGTCGGTATCAACATCAATGTCTGTACCACCTACTTCTGAGTCAAACAGGAAGCGAGTTGTGATTACAGTGGTGATTTTAGCGTCCGTTAGGTCGTTATCATCATCGTCCATCATGTCATTGCTTTTATCTTTGGTATCCATGCTTTTAACAACAGTAAGGCTGTTATCAACATCAGATACACCATCTAGGCTAAGTACAAGTTCTTCTGCTAGCTCTTTATCAAGCTCGCTATTAACTTTACCTGTAAGTACTACTTTGCCATTTTTTACATCAGTGTTAATGTCAAAGTTGTTTAGATTAGTGTTCATAAGTAGAACTGTTTCTGCCTTACCATCAATCCAAGCATCTTTACTTTCGTTTTCCCAGCTGTTTGCTTGGGCACCCATAGCCGTAGTACCAAGAACTAGAGCTGCGATAATAGACTTGTTAAATGTTTTCATAATCTTTCTCCTTTTGATTAAAGACACTTTAACTAATGCGAGCTTTGGGCCAACTTTATTTATACTTATATTTCAATAGGTTGAGTTTATTTTGGAGTGAGGCATTATCTATAGTTGTGTAACTATTTACAGGCTACTCGGTAAAACTTTCTCAAATAGTGAAAATAGCTAGATAATTGCATTTTTGGTTAATCTATCGTTAATATAACAAAATAAAAAACATCATTATAAATTAACCTACTGATAATTAGGGTGATTATATTTGGTGCGTGCTTTGCATATAAACATCAAGAGCAGTATCAATAGTAAATATAATAAGGAATGCCCCATGTCTGTAAAAGTTGAAGACCGCCCAATAGAGCAAGTACGCGAACAAGTAATTGACCAATTAATTTATAATTACAGTCATGGGGTTATTTCTGTTGATGCATTTGAGAGACGACTCGATAGCGCGATGGATGCACCTAATAACGACGCTCTTTTAGCCTTAGTAGAAGACTTAACACTTAATACCGATCAGCAATATAAAGCAGAAAAACAATCGCAATTTAAACCACATTATAGTGCACAGCAAAACAGTGATGATGATTTTACATTACGTAGTATTTTAGGCTCTAACGAACGAAGCGGTCAGTGGGTCGTGCCAAAAAATATATATTTAAGTAACTTTATGGGATCGGTGGTACTTGATTTTACTGATGCCATTTTTGCGCATCAAAATGTAACTATTCACGTTAACTGTATTTTTGGTAGCGATGAGATTTACGTACCAGAGCATGTAAATGTAGTGTCTAAAATGTTTTGTATTTTAAGTAGTCTTGAAAATAAATCGGTGTCGCTTAACAAACGCCAAGGTCCTACTATTCATATTGAAGGAAAGGCAGTTATGGGATCGGTTGAAGTAAAAATAAAGCGCACAATTAAAGAAAAATTTATGAGCTTTGCAAATGAGCTAAAAACCCAGTTTGGCACGGGTAATAATAACCGCTCACTATAATTGAGTAGCAGCACTTTAGCGTGCTGCTTAGTATTTTATTATAAATCGTTATTTCGCTCGCTTGGTATATCACTTAAATACTCTACAAACTCAACTTCAAACCCTGCAGGATCAATAAAGTAGACATTCTTTCTGAAAGGATTCTCGCTACCTTGCTTGCTTACTGTAAAACCCACTTTATTTAAGCGCATTACTACTGCGCTTAAATTATTAGTTACATAAGCAAAGTGTGCAAAACCAATTTGATGGCCCGATAAGTTTCTGTTTTCACCCTCACCATGGTCGCTTATCGCAATGTAATGCGTGTCATCTCCAAAGTGTACCCAGCGTCTTGGTTTTCCATGCCAATCGCCTCTGCCCTCACTTCTAATCGACCAATGTGGAAATACAGCGCGATAAAATTTAAGCATGCTATCTATATCACTCGCGACTAAGTTTACGTGCTCTAAATACATAATGTTGTCCTATCAATTAAGTTAGGATCACGATAAAACCTCAAGCTAACTTTAGGTAAAGCGTTATTTAAAATTAATTAAATTTAATTAACACACAAAGGAACATAATGACTTATTAATTGCTCATTATTATTTTTTAAAAATATAGACACTTTTCAATCTTGTATAAAAAACAAACATAAGTATTTGGGGTTTATTGTTTACTTTATGTCAAAAGTCGCTAAAATACGCCGGCTGAAATATATAAACGTTCTTTTACAACCCAAAGGTAATACCATGCATCCAATGTTAAACATTGCGGTTCGCGCTGCGCGCAACGCAGGCAAAATTTTACTTCGCGCAAGTGAAGATTTATCAAAAGTTGAAGTGCAACAAAAAGGCGCTAACGACTTAGTAACTAACATTGATAAAGAAGCCGAAGCCGTAATTCGTGACACTATTTTACAGTCTTACCCTACTCACTCTATTGTTGGTGAGGAATTAGGTGAGCATAAAGGCAAGGATGATGATTACCAATGGATTGTAGATCCTATCGATGGAACAACTAACTTCATCAAAGGTATCCCTCATTACGCGGTTTCTATCGCACTTAAAGTTAAAGGTCGTTTAGACCAAGCTGTTATTTATGATCCAATTCGTGGCGAGCTTTTCACTGCGTCTCGCGGACAAGGCACTCAGTTAAACAGCAAACGTCTACGTGTTAGCAAAACGACGGTCCTTGCAGGCACTGTACTTGCTACTGGCTTCCCTTTCAAAAACAAAAACCACATGGACGCATACACTGAAGCGTTTAAAGCATTGTTTGTACACACTGCAGACATTCGTCGCGCAGGTTGTTCTGCTTTAGATATGGCATACGTTGCTGCTGGCCGTGTTGATGGTTTTTTTGAAATTGGTTTAAAACCTTGGAACTCTGCTGCAGGCGAACTTATGGTTAAAGAAGCGGGCGGTATGGTTGTAGATTTCGCTGGTGGTAATAACTATAACCACAGCGGCAATATTATCTGTGGTTCACCAAAATTGACTCAAGCAATTATTCGTGAAATTCGTCCAGTATTAACTGAGTCGTTACTTCGCTAATTTAATGCTATTAATAGCATGCTAAAAAGGAGCTCAGGCTCCTTTTTTTGTGCCTAAAAATAAGGATTATCTAGCTTGAGTTCTACTGTTTTACCTTTTTCGTAAGGTAATGTATTTAAATCCTTCGCAAAGTATTCATCAAACAACGTATCAAACTCACCATTTTTTTGCATTATTTTAAGCCCTTTTTCAATTGCCACTGCAAGCTCTGGCTTACTATTTGATACAAAATAATAAAATCCTGTTGGGTAACTTATATATAAGTTAGGTACTATCACTAGGTTGCTTTCTTTATTAGCTAGAAGCTCTGAATTAACCTCGATAAATGAACGTGGGAAGTAATCAATACGCCCTGCACTTGTTAAGGCAAACATAGCCTGATAATTTGCAAACGGTCTTATATGCAAGCCATTAAATGCCATTATTTTTGTATCTGGCCAATCATGACCTTGCACCGCAGAAAGCTTACCTAACTGCCCTAAGCTAGTAATACCTTTAAATCTAGCAATACTGTTCTTACTTGTTAATAGTGCCCTTTTACCTATGTAGCCTTTAAACAATGGGATTTTAATCGCAATAGCTAAAGACTCTCTTTCGGGGCTGCTCATACTCCAGTATAAATCTAAATTTTTTGTACCTAGTGCTATTAAAGTACGTTGTTGATGGGGATGAATTAAAACGGGGTTAATCTCTGCAGGGTATTGTGCGCTCACCAATGCTTTTTCTAATAGCTCGTTAAGGTAGTCGTCACGAGCATATTGCACACGCTGCTCCTGTGCTACATTTACGATATTTACGTCACTTGCTAAAGCGCTGCATATAAACAAACTTACTACGTTAACTAAATACTTTAATGGCAACATAATTATCACCTTAGTTATTATCGGTAGTTTTAACAGTTATTATTGATAGTTTAAATTATCGCGTTATTTAAGCTAAATAGCTTCGAGCGCCTAAATGTAAGATGACAATATTATGTAACTGTACTTATTAATAACCGCGCTATTAATACTTATTTTAAATACATAGTACGACGTTACACTCATGGCGTGCTCTACAAAGTTAGCACTGTTTATTCATACTTGCACAGTAAAGCTAAAACAATCGTGAGCATAAATATATTACAGGCAATAAAAAACCGCTCAATGAGCGGTTTTTTAAAGTAGTTACAAAACCATTACGGCATTGCGTCTAGGTCTGCACCTTCTTTTTCAATTACTTCTGGTATTAAGTCTTCTTTGCTTACGCCCATTGCTATAGCAACAGAGCTCGCAACATAAATCGAAGAATAAGTACCAATAAACACACCAAATAGCAATGCAGTTGCAAAGCCATGAATGGTTTGTCCGCCCCATGCAAACAAAGCAATCAATACTAAAATAGTCGTGATTGATGTTACAAGTGTACGATTAAGTGTTTGCGTAAGTGAAATATCAATAATTTCTACAGTATCGTCAATGCGCACTTTGCGGAAGTTTTCACGTATACGGTCAGATACAACAATTGTATCGTTAAGTGAATAACCTATTACCGCAAGAATTGCCGCTAATATAGTTAAATCAAACTCTAAACCTAATATCGAAAATAAACCCACAGTAATAATAACATCGTGTAGTAGTGCACCTACCGCACCCACAGCAAAGCGCCATTCAAAGCGAAACGCAACGTAGATTAAGATACAAATAAGTGCAGTTAACATGGCAAGGCCACCCTGCTCTTTTAAGTCTTCACCTACGCTTGGGCCTACAAACTCAATACGGCGCATTACTACGCTGTCGTCTGCTTTTTTAAGCGCATCAATTACTTGGTTACCAATCACTTCAGCTTTTACATCGCTACCGCGTGGTGCTAAGCGAACTAAAATCTCTTGGCTTGAACCAAATAGCTGCACTGATGCATCAGCAAAACCATTATCAGCTAGTGCATCACGTACTTTTTTAAGATCAGCCGGTTGTGAAAAACCCACTTCTACCGCCGTACCGCCGGTAAAATCTAAACCAAAGTTTAGGCCCTTAACAAAAATTGATGCAAACGACGCTAAAATTAATAACGTCGAAAAACCCATAGCCACTTTTCGAAGAGACATGAAACGAAGGGTTCTACTACCCAAACTTAAAATTTGCATGTCAGCTCCTTAAATCGAAAGTTTATCAATACGTTTACCACCAACAAATAAGTTGATTACCGCACGGGTACCAACGATGGCTGTAAACATTGAAGTTAAAATACCAATCGCAAGTGTTACTGCAAAGCCCGCTATTGGGCCGGTACCTACTGCAAACAGTATAATGGCAGCAATTAGCGTGGTGATGTTGGCATCGAATATAGTGCTAAATGCGCTATCGTAGCCAAAATGAATTGCTTGTTGAGGGCTTCGGCCATCGGCTAGCTCTTCACGGATACGTTCAAAAATAAGTACGTTAGCATCAACCGCCATACCTACCGTTAATACAATACCGGCAATACCAGGTAGCGTAAGTGTAGCGCCTGGAATTAAAGACATAACACCAACAATCAGTACTAAGTTAGCCGCAAGAGCAAGGTTTGCAACCATACCAAAGCCTTTGTAGTACACAAGCATAAACACAAGTACAAACGCAAAACCAAGTGCAACCGCAGTCATACCCGCTTCAATATTTTCTTGACCTAAACTTGGACCTACAGTGCGCTCTTCAACAATTTGAATTGGTGCTACAAGCGCACCAGCACGAAGTAGCAAACTTAAGTTATGTGCTTCAGCTGGGTTATCGATACCTGTAATACGGAACGAGCGATCAAGACGTGCTTGAATTGTTGCTACGTTAATAACTTCTTCAACCTTAATAGGCGGAAGCGCTTTACCGTCTGCATCTTTTTTACCTGATGGCTTATATTCGATAAATACCGTTGCCATACGCTTACCAATAGCACGTTTGGTAAAGGCATTCATTTTTGCCCCACCTTTGCTATCGAGCGTAATACTCACTTGCGGGCGTTGGTATTCATCAGCGCCAGATTGCGCGCCAGTAATATGACTGCCTTCTAGAATAATACGCTTTTTAAGTACAACAGGGTAACCGTCGCGGCTCATGATCATTTCAGTACCCGCTGGGATACGACCTTGAGCAGCTGCGCTAATATCAGCATTTTCGTCTACTTCGCGAAATTCAAGTGTTGCTGTTGCGCCTAAAATTTCTTTAGCGCGTGCTGTGTCTTGAATACCTGGTAGTTGAACAATAATACGCTCAGCGCCTTGGCGTTGTACGTTAGGTTCTGCAACACCAATTTGGTTGATACGGTTACGAATAATCGTTTCATTTTGCTTGATAGCGTAGTCACGAATTTCTTTGAGTTTTTGCTCACTCATTGTCGCAAAAAATGCTTTATCGTTACTGCTGTCATCAATGTAGACATTTAGCGGGTAGCGAGTTTCTAAGAAGCTCTCTGCTGCGTCTTTATCTGCTTCGGTACGCATTTCTACACGCATACGATCGGAGCCTGCTACGCGGCGAACACTACGGTAACGTAGTTTTTCTTCGCGCAGGTCGCTACGAAAATCTTGTTCCATTTGCTCAAGCTGGTTATCAACCGCTGTTGCCATGTCGATTTCCATGGTGAAATGTACGCCACCACTTAAATCAAGACCTAGCTTCATAGGGTTACCACCAACCGCTTTTAACCAAGCTGGTTGAGCAGGTGCCATATTAATAGCAGAAATGTAATCGTCGCTCAGCGAATCACGCAGTAAGTCATGCGCTTTAAGCTGTTCTTCAACATTTTTTAAACGAACTAAAATTTGCCCATCTTCAAGTATTGTCGATTTAGCGGTTACATTATTTTTTTCAAGGATTGCGTTTACTTTGTCTACAACACTGAGATCGACATCAGCGCCTTTAGCACCTGAAACTTGTATAGCCGGATCACGACCATACAAGTTTGGAGAGGCATATAAAAGGCCAATGGCTACCACAGCTAAAACAAGTAAATACTTCCAAACTGGAAACTTGTTTAACACGGGGTCGTCCTTATTATTTTTATAGCGACTTCATTGTGCCTTTTGGCAATACTGCAGATACTGCAGATTTTTGTACTGTTACTTCTGCCTGCTCGTTTAAAGAGATAACGATGAAATCTTTCTCTTCAGAAATCTTCACAATTTTACCCACTAAACCGCCTTGGGTAAGTACTTCATCGCCTTTAGCCATCATACTCATTAAGCTTTTGTGCTCTTTAACGCGCTTAGCTTGCGGGCGGTAGATTAAAAAGTAAAAAACCAAACCGAAAATAGCTAACATTATTAGCATTTCCCAACCACCGCTTGCCGCAGGTTGACCAGCTGCTGCGTGTGCATTTGAAATAAATAAACTCATGATACTTCCTCTTTAATTTTAAAGTTTAATTTTTTATATCTACTAGCTCTGGCACGTCTTGGCCTCGGCGAGCATAAAAATCTTGTACAAATTCTTCTAATTTACCTTCGCTAATTGCATTACGTAAACCTTCCATAACACGTTGATAGTAACGTAAGTTATGAATTGTGTTTAGTCGCGCACCTAAAATTTCGTTACATTTATCAAGGTGATGCAAATAAGCTCGTGAATAGTTTCCACACGTATGGCAATCACACTCAGGATCAAGTGGCCCTGTGTCTGTTTTATGTACTGCGTTACGTATTTTAACTACACCTGTGGTAATGAATAAATGGCCGTTACGCGCATTACGTGTTGGCATAACACAGTCAAACATATCAATACCACGGCGAACAGACTCAACTAAATCCTCTGGCTTGCCTACACCCATAAGGTAGCGTGGTTTGTCTTCTGGCATTTTAAACGCACAATGATCAAGAATATTCATCATTTCGTTTTTAGGCTCGCCTACTGATAGACCACCTAATGCATAGCCATCAAAGCCAATTTCTTCTAAGCCTGCTTGCGATTGTGCACGTAATTCTGGGTACATACCACCTTGAATAATACCAAACAAAGCAGATGGATTGTCGCCATGCCCTTCTTTTGAACGCTTAGCCCAACGAAGAGATAACTCCATAGAATCTTTAGCTTCTTTTTCAGTTGCTGGGTATGGCGTACACTCGTCAAAAATCATAACGATGTCTGAGCCTAAGTCGCGCTGTACTTCCATCGACTTTTCAGGCGACATCATAATTTCATCACCATTTACTGGAGATTGAAATAACACGCCTTCTTCAGTGATTTTACGCATTGCGCCTAAGCTAAATACTTGGAAACCGCCTGAGTCAGTTAAAATTGGGAAATCCCAATTCATAAAGTCGTGTAAATCACCATGTTGCTTAATGATTTCAGTACCTGGGCGAAGCATTAAATGAAAGGTATTACCTAAACATATTTGCGCACCAGTGGCTTTTACTTCATCTGGCGTCATACCTTTTACAGTACCGTAAGTACCAACAGGCATAAATGCAGGTGTTTCTATTACACCACGGTCAAAAATTAAGCGGCCGCGGCGCGCTTTTCCGTCAGTACAATCTAATTCAAATTTCATATCATCCTCAATGTCGGAAAAACAGTCCAACAAGCTATAATTTAACCGCTCGATTCTACCCTTTTTGCCTCATTAATACTATTAACTGCGATAAATTCAATCTTGCTTATTACGCTAAACAAAAACCCCAGCAACGAAGCTGGGGTTTTTAATGTTTTTTACTGAGTATTAAATAACAAGCTGTTAATTGCGTGTTAAAAACATCGCATCACCGTAACTAAAAAAACGGTATTTTTGTTCAATTGCGGTATTGTATGCGCCCATAATATTGTCTTGTCCGCTAAAAGCACTTACTAACATAATGAGTGTTGACTCAGGTAAGTGAAAATTAGTGACCATGGCATCAACAACATTAAATTGGTAACCCGGAAAAATAAATATATCGGTATCACCAAAATACGTATCTAACTTGCCGCCGTGAACTTTAGCTGCCGACTCTAATGAGCGTACTGAAGTTGTGCCAACCGCAATTACACGCCCGCCACTTGCTTTGGTTTGTGCAACGGCAGCAACTACATCATCGGGTACTTCAATGTACTCGGAGTGCATTATATGCTCATCAACACTATCTACTCGTACTGGCTGAAAAGTACCGGCGCCAACGTGTAAAGTAACAAAGGCCATGTTTACACCTTTATCTTTTAGTGCCGTCATTAACTTATCGTCAAAATGTAAGCCCGCTGTTGGCGCAGCAACTGCACCTGGCTTTTCTCCATAAACAGTTTGGTAACGCTCGCGATCAGCTTCGGTATCAGGTCGGTCAATATAAGGAGGCAGTGGCATATGACCAATATCATTAAGTATATCTAGCACGTTTTGGCTATGATCAAACTCAAGCTCAAATAATGTATCGTGGCGTGCAACCATTATTGCCTTGGCTTTGCCCTCTAAAATAACTTCGTTACCAACCTTAAGCGACTTGCTCGCGCGTACGTGCGCAAGTACGCGATGTTCATCTAGCACTCGCTCTACAAGCACTTCAACTTTGCCGCCAGAGGCTTTTTGACCAAACATACGTGCTGGAATTACGCGTGTATTGTTAAAGACTAACAAATCGCCTTCGTTTACTAAATCAAGTATGTCGCTAAACACTTTATGTTCTAGAGTTCCGCTTGGGCCATCTAAAGTAAGTAAACGGCTGCTAGTTCTGTCCGCTTTAGGAAAACGAGCTATTAATTCATCAGGTAAGTCAAAGCTAAAGTCAGCCACGCGCATAATTAGTAATCCACATCATTTAAAATCGCGCCAAGTGTATATGTATCGGATATTAAGCTCAAGAAATCAGCCAAACTTATAATATCTTGTTTGCGTGTTTCTCATTAAATTTTCTTGTTCTTATGGTTAAATGTCACTATTCTTGTTCGGCTGAATTATTATAAGTTACATTAGGGGTGTTCAACACGTGCCAAACCAGCTTAAATTGCTAATATTAAACGCAAGTAGTGCTGAACGTCGCGCGATTAAGGGCACTTTAGATAGCTTAAATGTATTTACCTTTATTGATGCGCAAGATAGCCAACAAGCTTTAAAGCTTTTAAAACAACACCCTGTTGATATTATAATAACGGGCATTAATGTTGGGAAAATTGACGGCTGGCGCTTTTCGAGGATGATCCGCTCAGGATTATTAAAAACACCAAAAAACACCCCAATTTTACTTATTCCGCCAATTTACTGTGAGCGTATTGCCGAAACAACAGCCCGAAGCTACGGAATAGATGCTGTACTGCCGTTTGAACATAAAGACATGCTTCCTCAAGTGCTTGCGAATGTTTTATCTACGCACCTAGAAAAAAGTAGCCGACTAAATTTATTGCTATTAGAGCCGCTTCAAAATACGGCCGACAAAATTAGTGATCAGTTAAAGTTAAACTTTGCTATTACTCACGTTACCTCAGCCAAAGCAGCACTAAACGCTTACAATCAACAGCAGTTTTCAATTGTGCTACTCGATGCCACTATATCAAGTGCAGAGAGCTCGAGTGTACTCGTTGAAGAAATCCTACAGCACAATTCTAAACAAGCTATTGTTACGATTATAGAAAGTGATGATGCTGATTACGCTGAGCAGCTTTTGCTGTCTGGTGTTACCGATTTTATTAGAGCCCCATACGACCCTTCATTTTTAAATAAAGTGTGTGACCACGCCGCACGACGTGAAGATTTTATGGTGAGTTATGCTGAGTTTGCTTACAAAGTAGAGCAACTAAGCGTGAGCGAAGTGCGTTACAAAGAGTTATTTTCGGCTCATCAGCGTATTTTATTGCATTTAAATACGGTTGTTTTAGAGCTTGATCAGCAAGGGCATATTCGTTTTATTAACCCTGCATGGGAGGCATTGAGCGGTTTTGGTGTTAAATCATCACTACAAACCCCATTAAGCGCTTATTGTAATAACGAAGATAAAGGAAGACTAAATTATACTATTAATGACATTTTACATGGTGGCGAGCAACAGCAACAAATAGAAGTAAAGCTCACCCATAAAAATGGCAATTTAATTTGGGTCGAATGCAGATTACAGCTAATCAAAAATAGTCGTAATAACGCGACCATAACCGCCACTATCGACAACATACACGAACGTAAACAAGCAGAAATTCAACTACGTCATTTAGCACACCATGACCCATTAACTGGTTTACATAACCGTTATTACTTTGATCAACAGCTTAATAAAATATGCCAAGATAAATACACGTATGATGGCATAGAGCATGCTGTTATTTATATTGACCTCGATCACTTTAAAATAATAAACGACAGCAAAGGTCACCACCAAGGTGACATAGTATTAAAAGAAGTGGCGCAATTATTTAAAGCAAATATTGGCGAAGACCATTTGGTGTGCCGAATAGGCGGCGATGAGTTTGCAGTCATACTTACCGATATGAATTTACTGGATGCACACCTTATTGCTGAAGGTGTGTGCAGCGCAATAGAAAAACATGCTTTTAAATCAGAAGATCAGATATACACAATTAGCTGCTCTATCGGTTTAACTCAAATTACGACACAAAATAACGACCCTAATGAGTGTTTAAAACAAGCCGATATTGCTTTGTATATTGCCAAAAATTTAGGGCGTAACTTAGTACATTGCTACTCAAAAGAGGACGCTCAAAACAATACGCTTCAAACTGGGCTTGAATGGGGTCACGAAATTCGACAAGCACTGCAGCAAGATAATATTGAACTGCATTACCAACCTATTTGGGATTTTAAAGAGTGTAAAGTTGCTTATTTTGAAGCGCTCTTACGCTTAAAACTCAAAGGTAAACTTGTGTACCCAAATCAATTTATTCCCTCTTTAGAGATGCTTAACGACACATTTTTGATGGATCAATGCGTTATACGTAATGCCGTTGCTTGTGTGTCTAAGCACCCAGAGTTAAACCAAGTTGCTATTAATTTGTCAGCACAATCATTCTTAGATGAACGCTTATTGCCATTAATTGAATCAAATCTTGAAAAGTATAACGTGCCCCCTTCGCGGATAATTTTTGAAATAACTGAATCAGCAAGTATTAACAACTTAAAAGCGACTCGTAAAATGATTGAGAAGCTTAATAGCTTAGGCTGTCATTTTTCTATTGACGATTTTGGAACTGGCTTTAGTACATTTAACTATTTAAAGCAGCTTCCAGCACAACATGTAAAAATTGATGGCTCATTTGTAAGCGACATGCTTAATGACCCTATAGACTTAGCGTTAGTAAAAGCAATAAATGATATTAGTCGGTCTCTCGATAAGCGCTCTGTAGCTGAGTACGTCGAAAACGAAGAGATATTTTTTGCACTAAAAGAGATAGGTGTTGATTATGGACAAGGCTACTTTATTGCACGCCCAGTACCTGTTGAAAAAGTAAAAGATGAACTTGAAAAAATTTCAAAAAATAAAACGTTTTACCAACAACAAGCTAGCCCAAAATAAACAAAATTAAACAATTTGTTACTACCAATATTACCTTTCTTGCCTATACTTTCAGTATCAAATAAAAAATGTCGTGCATTTTAATGTATTTCACTTTAAAAACATGACATTACCTTTTGGCGACGTAGTACTGATATTTATAGTGGGTTTCAAAGCTATTTAAGCTTTTAAGGAGAAAGGTATGACACAGCTAGTTATGTTATTACTGATTATACATTTTGCAATCGCGTATCAGTGTTATCGTTACGCAAATATTAAAGGCTACCCAGTTAAGGTTTTTACTGTATTAGGTTGCGTGCCTTACTTTAACTTGGTGGTATGGATTTATTTACTATTTTTACCCGAACTTGAGCCTTTTGAAAGCCATTTTAAAAATCAAAAGCAGCCTTTATAGGCTGCTTTCATTCATTTACTATTCTTATTTAGAAAAATCTAAACTACATTGGCGCTTTAAAAATATCTCAAGCTGTTGACTAAATAACTTAAAGTCGCGGATCCGCCCCGTAGTTTTCCGCCACAATATGCCAATATCTCTATATGCATCGCTTTGTGATGGTGTTGCCACCATATTTTTATTATCTAAAATTCCGGCGTTAATCGCCATTTGTGGTAAAAAAGTCACCCCGAGCTGATGCTCAACCATACTCAATAATGTATGCAAGCTTGCTGCTTCAAATGGGTTAATACAACTAGCACGGTTTAAATGACATGCACTAAGCGCATGGCCTGTCATACAGTGCTCACGCTCGAGTAAGAATACGCTAGCCTCTGGTAATAGATTAAAGTCGACTACGCCCTTTGCAGCGCTGTAGTCCTTATGGTGCACTAAACTAAACTGATCTTTTGCCAATACTTGTGTATGAAATTTATCGGTTTCGTATGGCAGTGCAAGTAGCGCTAAATCAATATGCCCATGCTCAAGTTTATCCAGTAGCTTATCACTCGTATCTTCTATTAATACCAGCTCTAAATCACAAAAGGTTTCTTTACAAAAGTGATACAGAGGAGCCGCTATAAAGCTAGCAATTGTAGGTATAACACCCACCGTTAATTTACCACTCAGTGGTGTTAAAAAGCTTTTAGTGAGCTCTTTTAAACTAATTGTATCGTTAATTATTTTACGAGAGCGCTCAACAACCTCTTCACCAATACTGGTAAACATAAGGCTGCGATTTTCGCGTTCAATAAGCTGGCAACCCAACGTTTCTTCAAGATTTTGAATAGCACTGCTTAAAGTAGATTGCCCAATAAAACAGGCACTGGCAGCTCTGCCAAAGTGCTGATGTTGATGAACAGCTAATAAATACTGTAGCTGTTTGATACTTGGAAGATTGGTCATTTTTTCTTTCCACAAATAAAAAGACCCCAACACCTAGGGCATTGAGATCTTTTCAAGCTAAAAGTCTTTGAGTACTTTTTTGTTAAACCCCAAATGCGGTTCTTAGTACGTAGAAAATAACAATAGCAAGGGCAGCGCCAACTGGCAATGTAATTACCCAAGAAACTACAATGTTTCTGATAACACCCATGTTAAGTGCACCAATTCCACGTGCCATACCTACACCTAATACCGCACCTACTAAGGTTTGAGTAGTAGAGATTGGCATACCAGTACCTGATGCAATAACAACGGTAGAAGCAGCGGCTAGTTCAGCAGCAAAACCACGGCTAGGCGTTAAATGTGTAATGCCTTCACCAATCGTTTTAATTACTTTTTTGCCCAAAATAGCAAGACCCGCAACAATACCAAAACCACCTAGAGGTAGAATCCACCAAGCAATAGCCGCTTTTTTAGCAATTTCACCATTGTTTTCAACAATATTTACAACAGCAGCTAGTGGACCGATTGCATTAGCAACATCGTTAGAACCATGTGCAAAGGCCATACAACATGCTGTTAATACCATAAGAACAGCAAACACTTTTTCAACATTGTTGAATTGCATTTGTTTATCTGCTTTTGGATCGATATTTAAACGAGAAATAGCAATTTTACCAATTATAGCAACGACAACTGCTACAGCTATTGCTAAGGCGTACCCTTCGGCTGCACCTAAATCAACACCAACATGCTTTAAGCCTTTTTTAATTGTAACCAAGGCCATTATAAAACCTGCTAAACCCATATAAAGTGGTACATAGCGTTTAGCATTTTTTAGTGGTGCATCTGTATTAAAAATAAGTTTTTGTGCACTCATAAATATTAAGTATGCAATAAAGCCTGATATGGCGGGCGTTATAATCCAACTACCAACAATACCACCTACTTTATCCCATTGAATCGCCTCAGTACCAACAGCAACTAACGCAAAACCAATGATTGCACCAATGATTGAGTGAGTCGTTGATACTGGCCAACCCAAGAACGAGGCCATTAATAACCAAGCACCCGCTGCAAATAAAGACGAAATCATACCCAGAACCATAAGTTCAGGAATGTCTGCAAATGGTGCGGCATCGATAATTCCTTTACGAATTGTTGATGTAACCTCACCACCTGCTAAGTAAGCGCCTGCAAATTCAAAAATCATCGCTATAAAAATAGCTTGTTTGATTGTTAGCGCTTTTGAACCTACAGATGTGCCCATGGCGTTCGCTACGTCGTTCGCGCCAATACCATAAGCCATAAAAAAGCCGACTGCTGCGGCAATTAAAATTAATACCGTGCCGTAAGATGCAATGATATCCATTGTAAAACCTTAATCTTTCGTGTTTGAACTGATTTTAAATTAACGAGCTAACATCAGCTCAAGACGTGATCCTACGCGCTCTGCAATATCTGCAAGCTCGCCAACCCATTCAATGATTTTGTACAAAAACATAACATCAATTGGATTTAACTCACCCTCTACATCACGTAGCTGGCGGCGTACTTTTATCTGCATTTCGTCCGTGTCTTGTTCTATGGCATCCAATTCAACTAACATTTTTTCTACTAAGGTGACTTCTCGACCTTTAAAACCCGTTTCTAGCAATTCTTCTAATTCGTTAATTGCTTTAGATGCTTGTTTAGTCGCATCTACACAACGGGTTAAGTAAGCTAAGAAATCAGCTTGCATAACTTTTGGAATGGTCATTTCACGACCAATCACTCGCCCTGCAATATCTTTTGCTTTATTGGCAATTTTATCTTGTTGAGTTACTAGTTCGAGAAGATCTGTACGCTCTACCGGCATGAATAAACCACGCGGTAATTGTAAACGTATATCTCTTTTCATATCATCAGCTTCACGTTCTAAATTGCGAATAGTGATGCGAAGCTCTTCTGCTTGTACCCACTCTTCTTTAAATACGTGATTAAAAAAAGGTATCAAAGCTTTACTTGCTTGATGAACCTTCTTGATGTGTTCTTCCATTGGTTTGATAGGAGATTTTGCAAATACTCCTAAAAACGCGTTTGTAGGCATAACTGACCCTTTAATCAAATTGATATGCTTTGCAGCATGAATTTTACAGTATTAACCAAGATTGTGAACGCTTTTTATTACTTCACTAAAGCTTGCAATACACAAAGCGGCACTAAGCCGCTTTAATAGAAATACATGATGGATAAAAAATCATAGTGATTTTTCTATATCTTCTTGAGATGTATGGCGAATATCTTTGCCATTAACAAAATAAATAATGTATTCAGCAATGTTCTGACAGCGATCACCAATACGCTCTAATGAGCGAACAGACCAAACTAAGTCCATGATTTTAGGGATTGAGCGTGGATCTTCCATCATATAAGTCATTATTTGACGTGTGATAGCTTCATATTCGCGGTCAACTTTTGCATCTTCTTTATGTACTTGAAATGCGCGTTGCACATCCATACGCGCAAATGCATCTAGTACGTCGTGTAGCATTTTTAAAACTTGACGGCCCATATTTTCAATATTTACTAATAAATCTTGCTGATCTTTAGTAAATGAGTCTAGTGCAACTTTAGCAATTCGCTCAGCTTCATCGCCAATACGCTCTAAATCAGCAATTGTTTTTGCAATTGCAATCACTAAACGTAAGTCGCTTGCTGCAGGCTGGCGACGCGCAATAATACGCGTACATTCTTCATCAATGCTTACTTCCATAGCATTCACTTTATAATCGTTCTGACGTACCTTTTGAGCAAGCTCTGCATCGTTACGGCTCACAGCATCAAGCGCACTATTTAACTGCTGCTCAACTAATCCACCCATGCTTAATACATGATTACGTACATTTTCTAGTTCTTGGTTAAAACGCCCAGAAATATGTTTATTAATATTATGTTCCATAGTTACCTTCTCTCTTTATCTTGCACAACACGCTATAACGGACTAATTAACCGTAACGACCGGTAATGTAATCTTCGGTCTTTTTCTTCGTTGGTGTAGTAAATAAGGTATTTGTGTCTGAGTACTCAATCAATTCGCCCATATACATAAAGGCTGTTTGATCAGATACGCGTGCCGCTTGTTGCATGTTATGAGTAACAATAACAACGGTAAATTGGTTTTTTAAATCGTTTATTAGCTCTTCGATTACCAAAGTAGAAATTGGGTCGAGTGCCGATGTAGGCTCATCTAATAAAAGAACTTCTGGCTCAATTGCAATTGAGCGAGCAATAACTAAACGCTGTTGCTGACCACCCGATAAGCCAAACGCGCTATCGTGTAATCTATCTTTTACTTCATCCCATAAAGCAGCACCACGAAGTGATTGCTCTACCACTTCGTCTAACTTACGCTTCTCTTTAATGCCTTGTAAGCGTAGGCCATAAACCACATTTTCATAAATTGATTTAGGAAATGGGTTAGGACGCTGAAACACCATACCTACATTACGACGAAGTGCTGCTACATCTACGCTCTTATCGTAAATGTTTTGACCGTGAAGTAATATTTCACCTTCAATACGACAAATATCAACCAAATCGTTCATGCGGTTAATACAACGTAATAGAGTTGATTTACCACACCCTGATGGTCCAATAAACGCAGTTACTTGGCCTTTTGGAATGTTCATATTTACTTTATTAAGCGCTTGCTTATCACCGTAGTAAAGATCGAGATCTTTAATCTCTAGCGCTTTTTGGTCATCCGTTAAATTTTCTAGGTCTAACTTCTGGCCTATATTAGCTTGGTTTACTTTTGGAGCGACTGTAATCATTTTTGTTACCTATAAAATCTTTACTAATTAGTGTTCAAGCGATCTGAATTTTTCACGTAAATGGTTACGTATACCAATGGCCGTTATGTTTAGGGTAATAATCACCGACACCAATAAAAAGGCCGTTGCGTATACCAGCGGGCGTGCCGCTTCAACATTAGGGCTTTGGAAGCCAACATCGTATATATGAAAGCCTAAGTGCATGAACTTTCTATCTAAGTGAAAATACGGGAAGTTGCCATCAAGTGGTAATGTAGGGGCCATTTTTACGACGCCTACTAGCATTAACGGTGCAACTTCACCTGCAGCACGCGCAACTGCCAGTATTAAACCGGTCATAATTGCAGGGCTTGCCATTGGAATAATTATGCGCCATAACGTTTCTACTTTTGTTGCGCCAAGCGCTAGTGAACCATCACGTACGGTACTTGGAATACGAGATAAACCTTCTTCAGTCGATACAATAACAACTGGCAGCGTTAGTATAGCGAGCGTTAATGCCGACCACATTACACCTGGCGTACCAAATACTGGCGTTGGCGACGATTCTGGATAAAATAGTTGGTCTAAGCTACCACCTAACATGTATACAAAAAAGCCAAGGCCAAATACACCATATACAATTGAAGGAACACCAGCCAAGTTAATCACCGCGATACGAATCATTTTAGTGATTGCATTTTTAGCGGCGTACTCGTGTAAGTAAATCGCAGCAACAACGCCAAACGGTGTCACTATTACAGCCATCAACATAACCATAAACACAGTACCAAATATAGCAGGGAAAACACCGCCCTCTGTATTTGCTTCACGTGGATCATCAGATACAAACTTACCTAGCTGTACAAAATAGTGACCTAGCTTTGCAAAAAAGCCCATGTCGTTTGGAAACCAAACATCAAGTACTTGGTACATTGGAATCGTTACAACCTCACCGCGCATATCTTTTACAGTTACGTGGTCACGCTTAGCTTGCTTGCGTAGTGCAAATAAATCTTTTTCAAGTACACCATACTGTGCACGTAATTCAGCACGCTCTTGAGCAAGCTCAGCAACACGCTCATCAGTAAGTGCATTATCGAGTAAGTAGCCCTTTTCTTTTAAACGAAGGCGTTCAAGTGCGTAGTTAATATGCCCAATGTCACCATTTTGCAAATCAAGTGCTTCGTCATTTAAGTCAACTGCACGCTCTACAAGCTCATGTAGCGCTTCAATCTTATCGCCTTCGACTGGTTTACCATCTTTAATTACACTTTCAACATAACCATAAAAATTACCGTTTTTACTACGCTCAAATACAGCAAGCGCCGCTGGTGCTGTTTTATTTTTTATGTCGGTTTCTAATATCCAACGAAAATCTAAATCTACATATTCTCGGTTACCTGTTTTAATAAGCAAGCGCTCTATTTCTTCTTTTTCAAATTCGCTAACATCAATACCTGTCGCGGCTAAACGCGTTTTTGGTACTAATTCACGGTCGTAAACTTCGCCAATCACGGTTTGCTTTGCAATCGACCCTTCAAGTTCAAATTGCACAACTTCCGAAGGCCAAAAAAAACTTAATCCCTTCCAGGCTATCATTGCTAATAAGCCTAAAACTGAAATCAAACTGATGCTCACTGCACCACCGGTCATCCAAATCCAAGGAGAACCAGACTTAAACCACTGCTTTACCATGTCGTGTCTCTCCGCTTACATCGAGCTATATTTTTCACGCAGTTGCTGGCGAACAAACTCAGCTACTGTGTTAAAAATGAATGTGAATATGAATAGTACAAAGGCCGCTAAGAACAGTATTCTATAATGTGAACTGCCTACTTCAGACTCTGGCATTTCAACTGCAATATTTGCCGCAAGCGTTCGCATACCTTGGAAAATACTCCAATCCATAATAGGTGTATTACCCGTGGCCATAAGTACAATCATGGTTTCGCCAACTGCTCGGCCAAGTCCCATCATTACCGCTGAGAAAATACCAGGGCTTGCTGTTAGTAATACAACGCGTATTAGCGTTTGCCACTGCGTTGCACCTAATGCTAATGAGCCGTTTGATAAATGCTTTGGAACACTAAATACAGCGTCTTCTGCAATTGAAAATATGGTAGGAATAACCGCAAAACCCATCGCAATACCTACAACAAGTGAGTTACGTTGATCGAATGTCATACCCAGCTCATTTGTTAAGTACTGACGTACATTGCCGTCAAACATCCAAAGCTCAACAAATCCACTCATCGCAAACGAAAACCAACCAATAAGTAAGACGACCGGAATAAGGATAATTGAATGAGAACCTTCAGGAATTCTATGGCGAATTTTTGTTGGCAATTTAGTCCAAGCTAAGCCCGTCGCTAACATACCTAGCGGTAATAGTACGAGTAACCCAACAATCGCAGGTAAGTGTTCTTCTATTAACGGTGCTAACCAAAGACCCGCTAAAAAACCCAAAATAACCGTTGGTAATGCTTCCATTATTTCTACGGTAGGCTTAACCACTTTACGTAATTTGCTCGACATAAAGTATGCCGTGTAAATAGCCGCCGAAAGCGCGATTGGTACAGCAAACAACATAGCGTAAAGTGCAGCTTTTAATGTACCAAACGAAATTGGCACTAATGAAAACTTAGACTCAAAGTCATCACTAGCTGATGTTGACTGCCATATATAACCTGGCTCTGGGTAACCTTCGTACCACACTTCTTGCCAAAGTGCTGACCAAGTAACTTCTGGATGCTCGTTGTGAATATCTAATACGGTTAGTTTGTTATCCGCTAAAATTAACGCAGCATTTGAACGTGGTGCAATTGCAAAGTTCTCTATTGCACCTTCACTTACTTTACCTTGCCAAAGTTTTGCTTCACTTGTTGTGTAATACACACCTAGCTCACCATTATTGCCGGTAGTAAAAAAAGTACGACGGTAAAACTCAGTAAATATATTTAGCTTACTTTGCTTAGTCGTTTCAAATGAGCGAATTTTTTGATATTCGCGGCCTGTGTCAGTGTTTACTTCAAACCACTGCGAAACCTCACCGTTATCATTCGCAAGCATTAATGAGTTTGCACCAGCCAACAACTGTGCAGATACAATATTTGCATTTTCTTCGTTAGCCGAAAGTAATTGAATTTGCTCTACATCACTTGGGTCTCGTGTATCGTATACATACACTTGATTAGCAGAACGCACAAAAGTACGTGTTGTATCTGGCGACATTAATAACTCGTCTACACGTCCTTCAACATCAAGTTCTGTACGCTCAACAACCCACTCAACTTCACCAGTAAACATATTCTCTTCAGCAATAAAGCTGCTAAATAATACACGCTTATCTTCTGTAAGAGCTACAACCGCTGTTTTGTCTTCATAGTGACTAAATGCAAAGCGTTTAATAGCTGCACCTTGTTCATCTACTTCTAAAGCCATTTCCCCTAGAGGAAAACCTAAGCGAGGTGTTAATTTACGCTCGTTATTTGGAAAGGTAACTAAAAATTTAGGTGCAACAACCATTACGGTGCCATCTTCTAAGCCAAACGCATAATGCCCTTGAAAAGGCGCGCTTGTTGCAAAGCTTGTTGCATCACTTGGTAAATCTGCATTAAGTGTTTTGAGTTTTTTACCAAAACTACCTGACTCAACACTGTAAAAATCAACCTGCCCCTGCTCACTTAGTAAATAAGCTACTTCAGTTTGCTCTTCTACGCCTAAACCTACTATTTGCTGTGAATTAGCAACATGAAAGCTATCGCGCTTTTCTACTTTTGCTGATTCAAAAATTGGCTGTACTACATAAAGAAGGTAAAAGAATATTAATAGCAGCGCTACTAATACCATTATCCCACCTGCGGTTATGCCAAATTTGGCAAACCGATCTTTAAATAGACGGCTTCGATCCGTATTAAAAGTCGGCTTATTCGGATTTGAAGTCATCAAAACACCCTTAAATCTTAACGTTGCATAAATTATATTTCATCAAGATGACAGTATTGTTACAACGGTAACAATAAGCACTCTAAAACAGCTTTAAATAAAACTAACGAGGGAAAAGTCTAAATTAGCTTCAAATAGGTGATTTATAAGTGAACTAAATTATAAAATAATTGGACAAAGTATTTATCGAGGTCAATACTAAAAGAGTACTTAGTAAATAATAATGACTATTAATACTGCGTATAGTCAACACAACTATATCCATTTTTTTAACTTATAATCAAAGATTTATAAAAAAGTGCAACAACACACAATTTAAATTAGACAACATACTTAATGCCTATGCATTTACTTTCTTTGGGCTTAAAAAGAGAATTATTTATGAAGCAGTTGGTTATAACTATTTTAGGGAAAGATCGCCCTGGTTTAGTAGAGAGCATCTCATCAGTCGTATTACAGAATCATGGCAACTGGCTAAGCAGTAACTTAAGCCATTTATTAGGTCATTTTGCAGGTATTATTCAACTTGAAGTTGCTGAGGAGCATTTTCAATCATTACAAAGTGCTTTAAATAAGTTACCTAAGTTAGACGTTCGTATTGAAACCGGAAACACAGAGATTGAACCATCAACACTAGAGCAAATTAATCTAGTTATAACAGGTAACGACCGTCCTGGTATTGTTCAAGAACTGGCAAGTGTAATACGTCATAAAGGCGCTAATATTACTCACTTAAATTCAAGACAACAAAGTGCACCTAATTGGGGAGTGCCTATTTTTAGCGCTGTTGCTACCGTTACTTTGCCAAATGGTATGGATAAAGACGAAGTTATTGAAGCATTGGAATCAATTACAAGTGATTTAATTGTAGATACGGAAGAAGTTTAACCTCCATTTATGCGTGCCATACAACTGACACGCATACCATTTCAGTCCATCAAAATGCTCTGCAGATTATTTAACGCAGACATAAAATAAGCCGATGCAAGCATCAGCTATTTTAAATAATCACCTTAAAGCTAATAAGAGCGAGATAAACTCAGTAATCCCGCTCTTTTATAAAGCTACATATCCATATGACGATTAGTACTTTGCATCATTTGCTTTATACCTTGCTTTTCAAGCTCTAGTATTTGTTGAAGCTTTTCTTGCCCACTTTCGGTTTCGGCGCGTTCAAGTAAGTATTCATATAACTCAATCACTTTTTGATGTTGCTGTGCTAAATAGCCTTGAATGACTTCTTCATCGAATTGCTGATCTTTACTAATGTCTTCAAAAGTAATTAGCTCAGGATTTTTAGCAAAGTATTCATAACTGTACGTATCGAGCGTATTTATTTCGGTTATCGCTTTAAACCCGACTAAATCTTCGGCGAGTTTTTTTTCGTAATTTAGGTAGTAGTCCACCAGCATTGCATTATGTTCATCGAGTAAATCCTTTACGCTATAAAAATTAGCCGCCATTTGCGTATGAAACAAAACGGTCCAATCGTATACCTCTTTAATTGTTTTAACTTGCATGTGCATTCCTTACTTAGTTGACTGTATAGGTAATACACTGCGTAAAGCGTGCCAATTAAAAAGCTATTTAAAAACAGTTAGTTAATTTAAATATGAGTAATAACTAGCTATTTAATAGAACAACTTACAAATTATAGGTAATTTTTATAGAGCAATGCGTGAGTAGTAACAGCATTGCTCTATCGTCTTGTGGTTTTATATTATTTAAGTCCTTGTTTGCGCCACAGCAAGTAAACAGCAGGAATAACAAGTAAGGTGAGTACAATTGCACTGCCCATACCGCCAACCATAGGCGCTGCTATTCGGCTCATTACTTCGCTTCCGGTGCCTGTACCATAAAGTACAGGTAATAAACCGATAATAATGGTCGCAACTGTCATCATAACCGGGCGTACTCGAAGCCCTGCTCCTTCAATAATAGCTTGCTGTAATTGCACTAAGCTAAGCGGTTTTCCGGCTTGCTCTGCTTCGAGGCATTTTTCTTGATAGGCTTGGTTTAAATACACCAACATAATGACCCCTATTTCTACCGCAACACCGGCTAAGGCAATAAAGCCCACACCTACTGCAACTGAAAAGTTAAAGCCCTCTAAATACATTAGCCATACGCCACCAATCATTGCCAGTGGCAACGTAGCCATAATAATAGTGACCTCAGCAAAGCTTCTAAAATTAAGGTAAAGCAATACAATAATAATCGCTAATGTAAGAGGTAATACATAAGTCAGTTTGTCTTTAGCGCGCTGCATGTATTCATACTGCCCAGCCCACGTAATTGAGTAGCCAGCAGGTAGTATTAGGTCTTTATCGAGCACTTGCTGAGCGTGCTCAACGTAAGTACCAATATCAACGCCATCTATATCAATAAAACTCCAACCGTTTAAACGTGCATTTTCGCTTTTTATACCAGGCGGTCCATCTTCAATAAATACATCGGCTACATCACCAAGTGCTATACGCTGCCCTGTAGGCGTTACAATAGGTAACAACATTAACTCTTCTGGCGAGTCTCTGTATGCTTGTGGGTAGCGTAAATTTACTGGGTAGCGCTCTTGCCCCTCTACCGTTTTTGTTACGTTTGTACCACCTATTGCAGTAGATACAACTTGCTGTACGTCGCTAATGTTTAAGCTATAACGCGCGGCTTTTTCACGATTTATATCTACTTTTATATAACGTCCACCGGCTACTCGCTCTGAGTAAACCGATGCGGTGCCTTGAACATCTTTTAAAAGCACTTCTATTTGTTGACCAATTTTTTGAATTTCACTCAACTTTGGTCCCGCAACTTTAATGCCCACGGGAGTTTTAATACCGGTTGCGAGCATATCAATACGCGTTTTAATTGGCATTACCCACGCATTAGTCAGCCCTGGAAACTTAACCAAACCGTCGAGTTCTTTTTTAAGTTTTTCAAGCGTCATACCCTCGCGCCACTCGTCTTTTGGTTTTAACTGAATAAACGTCTCTATCATTGTAAGCGGCGCAGGATCTGTTGCAGTTTCTGCTCGCCCAACTTTACCAAATACTGTTTTAACCTCGGGTACTGTGGCAATTAACTTGTCGGTTTGCTGTAGTATTTCGCGCGCTTTACCTACCGATAAACCAGGATACGTTGTGGGCATATACATTAAATCGCCCTCATCGAGTGGCGGAATAAATTCACTGCCTATTTTATTTACCGGGTAAAAGCCAATAACAGAAACAACCACCGCGAGTACCAATGTCATTTTTGGAAATTTAAGCACCCAGTTAAGTAGTGGACGATACGCTGCGACGAGTAATCGGTTAACTGGATTTTTTTGCTCCGAAATGACTTTACCTCTAATAAAGTAACCCATTAATACCGGCACTAAGGTAATCGCAAGCCCAGCAGACGCTGCCATAGCATAGGTTTTAGTGTAAGCCAATGGCGCAAACATACGCCCTTCTTGTGCTTCTAAAATAAATACTGGCATAAAGCTGACGGTAATAATTAATAAACTAAAAAATAATGCAGGACCCACTTCACTCGCCGATTTAGCCACAACTTCCCAGCGATTTTCGTTGGTAAGGGGCGTTTTTTCCATATGCTTATGCATATTTTCAATCATGACGATAGCGCCATCGGTCATTGCGCCTATGGCTATTGCAATCCCCCCTAAAGACATAATATTGGCGTTAATCCCCTGCCAATACATAATTATAAATGCCGTTAAAATTCCAAGCGGTAACGTAATAATCGCTACAAGTGATGAGCGCACATGAAATAAAAACACCACACACACTAAGGCAACTACAATAAGCTCTTCAATTAGCTTACTTGTTAGATTATCTACCGCGTTATTTATTAAGTTGGAACGATCGTACACAGGGACTATTTCAACGCCCTCTGGTAATCCCTTTTTAAGCGATTCTAACTTTGCTTTTACGAGTTCAATGGTTTTTTGTGCATTTTCGCCATAGCGCATAATAACAATGCCGCCGGTTACTTCACCTTCGCCATTTAGCTCTGCTACACCACGGCGCATTTGCGGTCCGACTCGAATATCAGCTACATCACGCAATTGCAGCGCAGTACCATTAGCGTTTACGCCAAGCGGAATAGCTTCCAAGTCGGCAACACTCTTAATGTAGCCGGTGCTTGTTACCATGTATTCAGCTTCAGCCATTTCAACCACCGAGGCGCCCATCTCTTGGTTGCCTTGTTGAATAGCGGTTTGAATAAGGCTAAGCGGAATACCATATGCACGTAATTTATCGGGCTCTACATTGACTTGGTATTGCTTAACCATGCCGCCAACAGCAGCCACTTCAGATACACCGGGCACCGTTTGTAGCTCAAACTTTAAAAACCAATCTTGTAAACTTCGTAGCTGACTAATATCGTGTTTATTTGTTTTATCAACTAGTGCGTATAAATAAATCCAACCTACACCAGTTGCATCAGGGCCAAGCTCTGGCGTAGCGCTATCGGGTAATCTGCTTGCTACTTGGCTTAGGTATTCTTGTACTCGGCTACGCGCCCAATACAAATCAGTTTTTTCGTCAAAAATAACGTAAACGTACGAGTCACCAAAAAACGAAAAACCCCTTACGGTTTGCGCACCTGGCACAGAAAGCATTGCTGTGGTGAGCGGAAATGTAACTTGGTCTTGCACTACTTGCGGCGCTTGCCCCGGGTAAGTGGTTTTTATAATGACCTGAACATCAGATAAGTCAGGCAAGGCATCTACGGGAGTATTTTTTACCGCAAACAATCCTCCACCCAGTAAAATTAATGTAAGCAACAACACAAAAAAGCGATTGCTAACAGACCAGCGAATAATGGCAGTTATCATAATGGCTCCTAGTGAGAACTGTGTTGCATAGTAGAATGATCAATCGGCTCTGCGTTTTGCGCTTTAGTAATTACAAATTCATCGTTAATAATGCTAAAAGTAAAATTAATATACTGGGCATTTTCAAACTGACTAATATCAATATCTGGCGCTAATACAAAGTCCATTGTGGCGGGTTCTCGATTCCATTTTTCAATGGCCTCTCGGCTAATATTAATAATGCGATTTTGTGTATCTATGGCGTTAATAGTACCGTTAACCGTGGCGTTTTGTGGCTGCATATCCATGTTCATATTCGAGCCTGAACCAGAATCCGAACTCATACCTGAGCTGATACTAGGACTTGGCATTTCCATTCGTTTAAAGTCAGAGCTCTTACTCGACTCAGAGTCTATTAAAAATTGCGCTGAGGTCACTACCGTGTCACCTGTCATTACACCTGACAAAATCACCGCTTCATTACCATTAATTTGCCCAACTTCAACTTCTACCGATTTAAAACGACCCTCACCTAATGCAATAACTACACGGTTTTGATGCTGCGTGCGAATTACCGCTTCTTTAGGGACTGTAAATTGCGCCTTACTCGCTTTAGCGTGAATGCTCACTTGTGCAAACATATTTGGTTTTAACCGATGATCTGCATTTTCAAACCTAAGCCTTACACGCAGAGTCCGGTTTTTAGCATCAAGCGCGGGATAAATATAATCAACCTTACCTTCCCACTTTTGACCTTTTAAGTAATCAAGCGTCATCGTTACAGGTAAACCAACGCTCACTTGTTCTGATTGGCGCTCGAACACTTCCGCCTCTACCCAAATTTCATCAAGCTGGGCAATGCTCATCATTGATGTGCCTGGTTTAACGTAAAAGCCCTCTCGTACTGTTAGCTCATCTACCACACCACTTTGCTTTGCGTAAAAAGTAATATTTTGCATTATCTTTTTATTTTTTTGTAAACGTTCAATAAATCCATCAGACACATTTAACGACTCTAAACGTGCCTTTGCAGCGCGAATTAACACGGTATTATTACGATTAACTGCCAATAAAAGCTCTTCCTGTGCGTTCACCAATTGTGGTGAATACAATGTATATAAAGGCTCACCAGCTTTAACTTCTGCGCCTTGTGCTTTAACGTATAAACTTTCAATCCAGCCTTCTACACGCGGATGAATGTGAATAAGTTGGTCTTGGTTATATTGCACATAACCCACAGTATTTATATCGCTGTGAAGTGTTTTAAGCTGCACTTTGGCAGTTCTTACACCAAAGTTATTAACGACTGCAGGCGAAATAGTTACAGCACCAAGTCCGTCCTGAGCGTTGCTAGCGTTTTCATACACAGGTACTAAATCCATTCCCATTGGAGAAAGCCCTGGCGTGTCACGCCTGTAATTACTATCCATAGGGGCTACCCAATATAAGGGTTGTTTGTTAGCATTTTGCTGTTCATTCATTGGCGAGTTGCTAGGTAAAAATTGCATTACTAAGCCGCCTATTAACCCAAAGGCGCCTGCGCCAACTAAGGCGGCAACAAGTAGCTTTAAATTAGTATTCATTGTGTAATTCTCCAGTTTGATCGCTCATTACTTGGGGGTCTAAGCTACTTGCATAATAATTAAGGCGGGCAGTAATAATATGTTGATCTACTTGAATATTAAGCGCGTCTATTTTGGCGTTAAGTTCACTAATGCGCGCGCGCATCACGTCAGAAAAATCCCCGTCGTCGCGTGTATAAGCATTTAGTGTTGCCTGAGATTGCTCTGACATTTGCGGTAATAACGTATTTTGATAAAGCGCATCGCGTTTTTGCAAACGAGCGAGTTGGCTAAACTCCTTAAAGTACATGCCTTTGAGTTTTTGAAGCGCCATCAGCTTTTGTGTTTTAGTAGCTTCTGCACTAGCAATAGCCGATTTAACCTGTTGATCTTGTCTGTTATCAGTAAACAATGGCAAATCAATACTAAACCCTACCGAGAGTAAATCAGCTCGCGACTCACCCATCGGGGTATCATCTCGGTAACCATAACCCACATTAACGCCCATCTGAGGTTTGTAGCTTTGCTTAGCGAGTGCAACTTCGGTTTGCTTTGCCGTTACGGTTTTATTTATCGCAATAATTGCGGGATGCGTCATAAGCAACTGTATTAGCTCATCAAATTCAAGGCTCGCAAAATCAACCAGCCCTGCGGTTTTAGTAAACTCAGTATTTAAAGGCTGCATAAGCATATTCATAGGTAACCACTGTGCTAAACGGTTTTTAGCACTTTCAAATTGCTGCTCAAGCATAACCAGCTTATCTTCAAGACGGGTGAGTTCTAATTGCGCACGAATAATATCTTGCTGACGTGTTTTACCTAAGGTGCTTGCGTAGCTTGCTTCGGTAATGTCAATAAGTTGAGTAAATAGCCCTTTATCTAGCTCAATTAAAGCAATACTTCGCTGAGCACGATACGCGTTTAACCACGACTCAATCACAATTGCTTTTACTTGTGCTAAGCGATCGGCGCGCTGCCAAGGGTATTGTTGAGCAGACTGTGCTAATGCTTTTTGTCTAAGCGCTAAACTATTCCCTCGGCTAAACTTTTGGCTCAAATCAACTTTAAGCTGCGTCATCCCTTCTTGATCAAACGCATAACCGTTAGTAGGTAAGTTGAGTAAGCCAACCGTTAAAACAGGATCGGGTAAGGTGCCAGCGGCAATGCTTTGCGCTATTGCTGCATCTTCTTGGTAGCCACTCGCTTTTAGCCATGGCTCATGCGTTAGCGCATAATTAAGCGCTTGCGTTAAGCTAAGCGTTTGCTCATTACTAGTTTGCTTTAGTGTTTCGGTATTTAGGTTATTTTGATTGTTTTGCGCATTAACAGCTGTGCTAAATAACACAACACTACATAATACGACTTTAATACTTACAGCGTGGTTCATCACCTGCTCCATCTAAAAATAAAAGAAAATCTTAAATTAGGAAGCAAAAAAGGTGTTTAGGAGTTTTACAAAAACCTTTTATATCAATTGCATTGAATTAATGATCTATTATTGCGGTAGGGAAATAGCTCTATAACAAGGAAAAAATTACGCAGTATAGTTGCTTTATATAAGTAATTTTTAACGCAGTTAGAGAGTTATTTAACTCGCTAGAATGAGCATATTTTCAATAAAATTGATATTACACCTATCCTGCTATTAAGCAGACATAGGAGGGCGATAGAGTGAACGAGGTATATTAATTTGTGTAGTAAATACACGTACATTTACTTTTTCAGATTCAAGTAAAGTAACGCTAAATAAAGTATTAACATTAAGCATTGAGTTAGCAGCGCAGCCACTCATAGGGCATTTACAGTCGTTTTGTGGCGTATTTTCATCGTCGCAACAATCCATCTGCATCATATTATCAGACATGCTAGCGACAGCTGTTGCATCACTACTTTGTGTCATTGGCATTTGGGCATGCATTGCTTTTTTAGTTGGCATATGTGGCATTTCGCATACCATAGCTACAGACGCAACTGACTGACCCACAAAAGTGAGCAGCAAAGTTATCATGAGTAAACTAGAGTAAAAACGTTGCAACATTATGCCTTTTAATAAACTTTAAAATGATTGTAAGGTAACCTAACGGCAACCACAAATACTTTAATTATGTAGACTGCGGTTTATCAGGTGTTTTAATTAAGTTACTCGCGATAATTGCAAATATACAATATGCGCTAAAATACCAAAACCCTTCACCAAATTGTGCATTCATAACAAGTAGCTCACCACTTTTACCATGGGCGTTACCTGCTAAGTAAGTCACTATTAATGCAATAACAAATACATCAACCATGCTCCACTTACTTAATGCACAAATAACCAGACCGAGCTTTTGCTTAAACCCATTCAAAGGTAGGCAACAATAAAGCAATTGTAATAGCAGCTTTAAGCTTGGAATAACAATAGAAAACAACCCCACTAAAGCAGCTACAAATAAATTATTATTGCTAGCAAGCTCTTGAACTGTGCCTAAAATACTTTGTGTTTTGTTATAGGCGCTAATCTCACCTTCTAACTTATCGAGCCCTAGCATGTTCGAGAACATCATTAGCATGCTGCGAGTGCGACCATCGCCCTCTTCAGCCAGCATTTCAATACCCGCTTGCGCTAGTTTTGATTTATCTATGTTGCCCTCTATTGTTAATACTGGTTTTGTAATACCAGGAAACAATAAACAAAGAGCAACCACTACACTTATAACCGATAACCAATTACGCATATTTATTCTGCTATTGCCTCAATAATGTCATCACTGTATAAAACAGCATCCAGTAAAAAATTAAACATATCGCCAATGTGTAGCTCTGAATTTATGTTGGCCAAATGGAGCATAGCTTCATCTATATTATCTAATTCAAACTCTTTTATAAGCGATAAACAGCTCCCTAAGATGCCGCTCTCTAATAGTAACGCATCAGATATTGCAGCATCTAAAGTAAACTCTTTAACTATGTCTTTTAAATCAGCATCTAAAATAGCATCAAGCACTGAGAACAAACCCACCAGATACCCTTGCTCGGTCAGCTCTTTATTATTTTGCTCCAATATTAGCGACATAAATTGAGCCCGCGTTAAAGCAAGCTTAGTTAATTCAGTTGGTTTTTCGACCCCCAACTCACTAATTGCTAATACGCGAACAAATTGCCTTATTGTGTCCTCACCTAAATAAATAACCGCTTGTGAAATAGAAGTAATGACTAAATTTGCTTTGCCTGAACGCGCGTTAGCAAGCTTTAAGACCCTCGCTGTTATGGCTACATCTCTGGCCACTCGTTGATGAACTTCTTTAAAGCAAAGTTTTTGTTTTGCTGTAAAACGCAATAGATCAAAAACAGTTAACTTTGAAGGCTCTACACCTTTATATGTAATCATTTCTGGGCGAGAGAAAAAGAACCCCTGAAATAAATCACAGCCTGCCAATTTTAATATATTAAATTGTTCATGCGTCTCTATTCGTTCAACAATTATTTTTGCATGTGGATTTGCGCGTTTTATTTTTTTAATGCGCATATTGGTTTTAATAACCGGATCATCTATCTCAATTTTTATGTAATCAACATGTGCTAATAGTGGCTCCCATTTTGGATCGCCATCGTAATCATCAAGTGCAAAAACATACCCTTCTTTTTTAAGTTCTTGCACACGCTCAGCAACCGCAGGAATATTGCCCGTGCGCTCTACTATTTCAATAACACTATTTTCTGGCAATAAAAGTTTGGGAAAGTTATCGAGAATAGTTTCTGATGACAAGTTTATAAAAGCTAAATGATGCGCGGTAAGTCTATCTAAACCTACCAACATTAATGCATTAAAAAACAGGCGGCTTGTCGCATGCACATCAGAAGTGCCCACAGGAAACGCATTGTTGGCTGAGTCTCGATAAAGCAGTTCGTACGAGAAAACATTCTGGTCTATATCAAAAATAGGTTGCCGCGCGACAAACTGAGTTATTTTTTGTACCTCATCAGGTATGTTATTTAATTTCACTTGGCTCTAAACCTATAAATAAGAGATGGCAAAACAGCCAATAATATGTGTACTTTAATGCAACTCGCATAAGATAAACATAGTCGTCATTGCAAAAATGTTAAAATTACACAACACTAATATAAAAATATTAATATAAAAGGTGGAGATTTGGCTAACTTTATTCGGTTATTAGTACTGAGCCCTCTACTATTTGTATCTTTTAGCTATGCCAGCATTAACCCTACTCCCCTCAAATACAATGTTAGCGCGTCAGGTAGTCATTATCCATATTATACAAATGATCCAGAAAAGCCTGGTGTATTACCCGAAATTATTGAAAAAGCACTCGATGATGCAAATATTGCAGCTTCTCATATCGACCTACCCACAAAGCGTATTACCAAATATTTACAAGATGAAATAATCGATTTTGATGTTATTTCATTAGAATGGCTTCCAAAGGATGAGAGAAATGACTCTCGTTATGTTTTTTCAGAGCCCCTTATTTATGCCACAGAAATGATTGTTACCTTGCCTCAAAATGCCCGGAACTGGCAAAGCGCTGATAGCTTAAAGGGCAAAAATATAGGAACGGTACTAGGTTACTATTACTTTAATGATAACACCTTTGAGCGTGTTGACTTTCCATCCGAGAAAGAACTTATGACCGCTCTATCAAGAAACCGTGTAGAAGCAGCACTAGTAGGTAAGTTAACTGCACTCTATTGGGCAAAGCAGTTAGGGATAAACATTGCCTTTGGCGCACAGCATTCCCATGGTTTTTTAAGAATTCGTTTATTGAGCAAACATAAAGGGTTATTGCCCCAAATAAACCTAGCAATTAAAAACCTTCACGCTCAAGGATATATAAAAAGTATTGAAGATAAGTATATGAGTAATATACCCACACAAAATTAAGGGACTAATGGCGCAGAGCTCGTGTTTTGGAGTATAATAGCAGCAAATGTTAACTCGACCAGAATCAGAAAGAGCCCCATGAGTATTGAAAAAGCCTTAATCGAACGTAGTAATAATCAATGTGAATTGTGTGCAGCCACCGAGAACTTATCTGTTTATGAAGTACCACCGGTAACTGAAACCCACTCAGATAAATGTATTTACACGTGTCAAACATGTAAAGATCAAATCGAGAATAACAGCGAAATAACGCCTACACATTGGCACTGTTTAAACGATAGCATGTGGAGCCAAACTCCTGCAGTACAAGTTGTAGCTTACAGAATGCTTTCGCGTTTAGCGCCTGATAATGGCTGGGCACAAGATGCGCTAGACATGATTTACCTTGAAGAAGACACGCTAACCTGGGCTAAAAAAGCACTTGCCGAAGATGACGATTTAAAGCATGTAGATAGCAACGGTGTAGTACTTCAAGCAGGCGATACTGTTACCCTAATTAAAGACTTAGACGTTAAAGGCAGTAGCCTTACCGCTAAACGTGGAACAGCTGTTCGTAATATTGGCCTAACCAGCAACCCTGAACATATTGAAGGGCGAGTTGACGGCCAGCGCATTGTTATTTTAACTAAGTTTGTTAAAAAATAATCGTTTGTTTTTAATTATTAAAGGCGCTAATGCGCCTTTTTTTATGTTTAAAATAAGTTAAGGAATGATTAAGTAACTAGGTAATACACTAAGGACATAATATTGAGTAAGGATAACCAACATGGAAAAGCATCAAGCAGTATCTTCGCGTAAAAAGGCAGTTGCAGGGATTGGCTTATTGGCGCTTAGCGCTTTTGCAGTAACTGGCTGCGGTGAGCAAACTAAATCGACTGAAAACACAGAAATTGCAGAAGCAATAACCAGCCTAACTATCCAAGCTAGCTACAAAGATCGCAGTATGCTTCGCCCTGGCTCGCAATTAATAGTTACGCTTTCCAATGTATCTAAAATGGATGTAAAAGCCGATATAATCACACAAGAAGTGATTGATGTAACCCAAGCCCCGCCATTTACCGTTGAGCTAATTTATGATGCCAGCAAAATTAGCGATAAACATCGCTATAGCCTAAGCGCCAGAATTATAAATAAAGACAAAGTGCTTTACACAAGTACAACAAATCATGACCCGTTTGCAGAATCACAGTTAACTACCCCCTATAAAATTGAGCTTTCAAAAGTGTCGACTCAAAAACCCGATGTAACACTCACAAATACTTACTGGAAAGCAATAACAATAAATGCTCAAACTGTGAATGTTACAACTAAAGAACCATTCATTCAGTTCAATAAAGACCACCGCGTTAATGGCTTTTTAGGCTGTAATAATTTTAGCGGAAGCTATAGTACCGAGCAGCAAACAATTACACTTAGTCAGCTAGCAAGTACAAAAAAGATGTGCTCGGATAATATGAGCCAAGAAGCGGCTATGTCTGACGTACTTAGCAAAACTTCAAAGTGGGAAATAACAGGTGAATCACTAAAACTTAAAAACAGTCGCGGTAATACGCTTGCTACTTTTAGTGCGGTTTATTTTAATTAATATTTAGCTCCCTTATATATATTACCTAACACATTCGTATTGATTTTAAATAAAATGCCCAGCAAAGCTGGGCATTTTATTATTCGTTATAAGCGCTATTTAAAGTTACTCATCAACGAGTTGTTCACTTCTGTAAAAACCACTTGGCTCACTTAACAAACTAACAAGTTCAGGCATTATTGCATCCATTGTTTGCTTTAGCTTCCATGGAGGATTAATTACAATCATGCCCGATGCTGTCATACCGTGTACGTCAGTATCCGCTTCAGTGCCTAATTCAAATAACTGAATGTTGCGCATTCCTGAATCAATTAAGCCCTGCTCCATATTATCAATGCGCTCTCTATCTACAACCGGATACCAAATCATGTAAGTACCTGTAGCAAAACGCTGATAAGCTTTAACTAAGGTTTTTACAACCGTTTCGTAGTCATCTTTAATTTCGTATGGAGGGTCAATTAACACACACGCTCTGCGAGATGCTGGTGGTAATAAACCAACTAAACCTGCAAAACCATCCTCTCCACGTACACGAATAGATCGCTTACCTTGCATGTTTTCTTCAAGTAATAATAAATCGCGCGGGTGCAGTTCAAAAAACCAACCCTTATCTTGGCGGCGTAAGTAGTGCTCTGCAATTTTTGGTGAACCTGGATAAAACGTAAGTTCGTCAGTGTCGTTAAATGACTTAATTAATTCAATGTATTCATTAAGCTCAGCATGCTCACTTTTATGATGCCAAAGTTTTTCAATACCATCTTGATACTCTTGCGTTTTTTGCGCATCGGCAGCTGCAAGTTCAAAAAAGCCAGCACCTGAATGTGTGTCTATATAATCAAGCGGTTTATCTTTAATTGTTTGATAATTTAGCACTTGTGCCAGTACTAAGTGTTTAAGTACATCGGCAGGATTACCCGCATGAAATGAGTGTCTGTAACTAAGCATTATTTATTTTCGCCATACGCAATTTAATATCGTAAGTGAACCATAAGCACTAGGCTTTGGCAACTTACACCAAGATAAGAGAGTGTTTAAGTGAACCATTTCTGAATGAAAAAGCCCATATGCTGAATTATCCCTTAACGCAAAAGAAAAATCAGCTAAAACCACCGTAAATGCTGGCAAATCAACACACTTTGCTTTACATTTGCATGACATTAATTACAGTTATATGAGCGCCTTTATGAATAACACTACTCTTCAACAACTCGAACAACTGATCGATTCTTTAATCGAACGTAATAACCAATTACAAACAGATGTTGTTACTTTAAAAGAACAGAACACTAAACTAAGCGATGACAACGAATTGCTACAACTTGAAGCTTTAGAAAATGAAGAAAAGCAAAAAGATGCCAGCACTACTTTATCTGGTCTTCTTGATAAGTTACAAAGCGCACAACAGGCTAGCTAATGTCTGAGCTGCAAAACCAGCGGGTCACTGTTGAGTTGCTAGGTAAAGAGCAGCAATTTGCTTGCCCTGAAGGGCAGGAAGATGCATTAATAGCAGCAGCTAAAAATCTAAATGACTTAGTTGAGCAAATGAAGCAACGCTCAACCGTTAGAAACGATCAAAAAGCCCTACTAATGGCAGCATTAAACTTAAGCCACGAATTGCTAGAAGCAAAAACACAGGCTACAGTTGAGCAACAGCATCAAGACCAAATGATTGATAAACTCAGTCAGCATTTGGCAAATGACCCCAAACACCAAAAATAAAAAGCGCATACTGCGCTTTTTGTTTATTATTAAAGTAATTAAACATCAGCGTAGAGATAATAAATGAAGTTAAAACTTTCAAACATAGCCTCTTCATGTAAGCACTTACTATTAGCATGCACTTTATTATCAATAGTACCTAGCACCTATGCTGCCGTCACTTGGAATACAATAAACCCTCATATTCAGTTTTTAAAGCAACAAGACAAGCTTCGCTTTTACGACTCTAACCAAGTGTTAATTGAAGGCGAGAAATGTGCCCTACTTGTTGATACGAGCGCCAATTTTGCTGCAGTTGAACAACTTGCTAAAGATTTAAAGAACCGCCTTAAAACACCCTTATGCTATTTAGTGGCTACCCACTACCATGACGATCACTTGCTAGGTATGGCGGTTATGCAAAATTTTTATCCTGATGCCAAGCTCATTGTTCATCAGCAGGTAAATAAAAATTTTAACCTTTATCAAACAGCATATACCGACAAGCTAGACACGTATGAAAAGAGCATCGAGCTGAGCTACCAACGATTAGCGAATGTGCCCAAAGAAGAGCAAGCTAAATGGCGAAATAAGTTAGAGCTTGCAAAAAAACGACTTTTTCGCTGGCAAGAATATCAACTTGGCGAACCAAAAATAATAATCGATAATCATAAAACTATCGACCTTGGTGGTTTTGAGATAACCATTGAGCCGCAGCAAGCCCATACTAACGGTGATTTAACTATTACTACTAATAATGGCAGTGTGCTGATTGGTGGCGATATCGTTGACTGGCTTCCTTACCCTGGACACGGTGAACTTAAAAGTTGGCAAACGTTGCTTAAGCAATATATTAACGACGAAAAGCTCACTATTATTTTACCTGGGCACGGCGGTACATTAACAAAAGAGCAGCTGAAACAGCCTCTATCATTTTTAACAGCCATAACAGAGCACGTTAAAAACAATAAAGATCAAAGTATTGAGCAGTTAATGCTATCGTTTCCTGAATCAGTTATTGAGCCTTATAAACAAGAAGCGCTTAATATAAAATCGAGCAACTTCTTTTTACAAGCTGGCCTAAATCGCGCAAAAAGCGCAGAATAACTCAACACAACGGATTGTGTTAAAATAATAAAAGGAATTTACAAAAGTGATCACTATGCGCAGTTTGGTTTTATGTTGTTTGGGTATTTTGTTATTTGGTTGTCAATCAACGGAGCAAGAACCACAAGAAGCTCCACAAATATTTACTCATTTTGAGCCTGACTATACTTATGATATTGATGATGAAGTAGCTCAAACGCCCCAAGTTAGTGAGCACGTTACGCCACTTCAATTCAAAAAAACAATCGTAAAAAAGCGCCCACCAAAAACCACCGATCTGTGGGTGCATATAGCCAACAATCTACACTTTACGGTTTATCAAAATCGCGCGTTAAAAAAGCGTATCAGCTGGTACGCAAAGCAACCTAACTACTTGCAAACTGTGAGTAAACGCGCAGCGCCTTACCTGTATCATATCGTAAAAAAAATTGAGCAAAAGCAACTACCTATGGAGCTCGCTTTACTACCATTTGTAGAAAGCGATTTTAGACCAACGATAGCCTCATCACAGCAAGCTGTTGGTGTTTGGCAGTTAGTTGGCGCAACAGCGCATCACTTTGGAGTTAAGTCAGACCAATGGTATGACGGTCGCCAAGACGTACTTGCTTCAACCGATGCTGCACTTGATTACTTAAGCTACTTACATAAACGCTTTGATGGTAATTGGCTACATGCTTTGGCTGCTTATAACAGTGGTGAGGGCCGCGTTAAACGCGCAATCGAAAAAAACAAAAAACGCGGTAAAAGCACGGATTACTGGTCACTCAGTCTGCCAAAAGAAACCGCCGACTACGTACCCAAGTTACTCGCTTTAAGCTATTTAGTTAAGCACCCACAAAAGGGCATAAAACGCCCAAAGCTTGCATATAAGCCATTTACAACACAGATGAATATAGGCCAGCAGTTCGATTTTTCGGTTATAGCTAAGCTCTCTGGTATAGGCTCAAAGCAGTTACACGCGATTAATCAGGGATATTTAAAAAATCAAAGCTCACCTAACGGGCCGCATGCTTTACTGCTTCCTATAGGACAAGAGGCTTTATTAAAAAGTCAGTTTTTTAAATCAAACTTTGCTGGAGAGTACATCGTTAAACAAAACGACACGCTTTACGGTATTGCTAGACGTTTTAGTATGTCGGTAAAAGCTTTAAAACAACTTAATAACAAAAATAATAATTTAATAGGCGTTGGAGAAAAGTTATTAGTTGGACAACCTAAAACCCTGCCAAGCACATTAACAGTTGATTACAAAATCAGCCCTTATTTAGAACACCAAGAGATTGCGATTCCCACCATTGAAATAGATTACGAAGTTAAGTCGGGCGATAGCCTTTGGAGTATAAGTCAGCTTTACGATGTACCTCATAGCGACTTGGCAAAATGGAACAAACTCTCTGCATCAAGTATTTTAAAGCCTGGCACTCAATTAGTACTGTTTATACCACAAGCTGAAAAGCAAAAAGCAGCCCCAACAAAAAAAGATTTTCTGCTAAATTTACAAAAAACACTAAATCAGCCACGTTAAGTTTATAAACAAGTATATTTCGCGTAAAATTGCGCCCTAACATAGTTATTATTTGAAGAGACAAGCATGCAAATTAGCAAAAATTCAGCAGTTGAATTTCATTACACCCTTAGCGAAGCGGGCGAGCAAATTGAAAGTAGCACAAACGAAGCGCCACTTACTTACATTCATGGCAGCGAAGGCATGCTTCCTGGTTTAGAAAAAGCACTTGAAGGCAAAGAAGCTGGCGAAAAATTTAGTGTAACTCTAGAGCCAAGTGAATCATACGGCGAGCGTGTTGATGACTTAATTCAGCGTATTCCGTTAAAGCATCTACAAGGCGATGTTAAAGTATGGAAACCAGGTATGACAGCAATGGTTAGCTCTAACCAAGGTCGTCATCAGGTTACTATTGTTAAGGTTGGTCGTTTTAACGCAGATTGTGATTTAAACCACCCATTTGCTGGTAAAACGCTAACGTTTGACGTTGAAGTTATATCAGTACGTGAAGCAACAAGTGAAGAAGTTTCTCACGGACACGTGCACGCTGAAGGCGGCTGTGGTCACTCTCACTAGTTAGCAATAAAGGAAGTAAGTATGTCTAAAGTTGCAGTCGTTACAGGTGGTACAAAAGGTATTGGCTTAGCCGTAGTAAAGCGTTTGCTAAACAATGGCTATGAAGTACATAACCTTGATATAGAGCTAAGCGAAATCGGTATATTTCATCAGTGTGATGTAAGTGATGTATCGGCGGTACAAAGCTGTATCAACGCTATCTGTAAACAAAGCAAACGTATTGACGTACTTGTTTCTAATGCTGGAAAACACTTAAGCGCAAATATAGAAAGCACCGACGAGCAAACTCTCGATGCACTTTTTGCGCTTAATGTTAAAGGCGCTTATGCCGCGATACAAAGCGTATTGCCAAGCATGAAAGCGCAAAATGGCGGCGCTATTATATTAGTCGCTTCCGATCAGGCAATTATAGGTAAGCAAAACTCTTTTGCGTATAACCTAACAAAACATGCCCTTGCCTCAATGGCTAAAACAACAGCGCTTGATTACGCGGGTTTTAATATTAGAGCAAATGCGGTATGCCCTGGCACAATAGAAACCCCGCTTTTTCATAACGCGATAGATGCGTACTGCGCAAAAAGTGGCGCAAACAAAGCTGAAATAGTTGCCGAGGAAGCAAGTCTTCAACCGCTTAACCGATTAGGTCAAGCCGATGAGGTTGCTGCCCTTGTGAGCTTTTTAGCAAGCGACGATGCCAGCTTTATTACTGGCAGCCTACAAAGCATTGATGGTGGTTACACAGCGCAATGAGCATGCAAATTATTGACCCTCATGTGCATTTTTTTAATCTTGCCGAGGGGCAATATACTTGGCTACAAGGCGAAAACCCGCCAGCATGGCCTAACCTAGAAAAAATTAAACAACCAATAAGTGCACAGCAACTTGTTAAAAGTACTGACTTTGAGCTAGTAGGGCTTGTTCATATAGAAGCCGGGTTTGATAACACCTCCCCTATTAACGAGCTAAACTGGCTAGACTCGCATTTAAAAAGCCTTTCATTTAAGGCTATTAGTTACAACCGAATTGACTCATCGGCTGATCAGTTTATAAACTCGTTAGAAGCTTTAGCTCATCTGAGTTTGTGTGGCATTAGAGATATAACCGAAGGTACTGACGCAAAGCGTTTATTAGATGCTAATAGTTTTAAAAACCTAACAATATTATCAGATACCCAACTGCATTTTGAAGCTCAATTTGATATTGAAAATAGCGAAATAACCAAACAAATAGCTTACTACGCTAAGCAGCTACCGCAGCTTCAAATTATAATTAATCATGCAGGACTGCCAAGTAATTTAAATGATTGGCGACAAGGTGTTGAGTTACTTGCTCAGCATGACAACATAGCAATTAAATTCTCTGGTTTTGAATTACTACAACTCACCAGCGAGCAACAAGCCGCGTGTTTTAGTTTTCTTTTTAATCACTTTGGCCAGCAGCGTATTATGTTTGCTAGCAACTTCCCTGTGTGCCAAATAAATACAAGCTACAACAATCTATGGCACTGCCATAAGGCGTTATGCTCAAACGATAAGACATGGCATGACCTTAGCTATACAAACGCTAAGCACTACTACCAAGTGTAAGTAAAACTAGTTATATTAAACTCTCTTTTTATGATAATACGGCCAATTTATGAAAATGTACTTTTTACTAATCGTTGTATTTTCAGCGCTTCTTCTCAATGGCTGCATATCTCAAAACCCAGACCCGACACCTAAGCTGCAACATGCCCTACTGGCAAAGCCAAATAAAACAGCCGTTAGCAAAGCAATTAAAACACTTGTACATATGCAAGAGACTCAATTAGCTGATGATGTATTTACTACCAGCAGCACAGTAACCCTTAGCAATGTAGATGGTAATAATATTATCGACACGCAAAGTCGCAATACACCCGATCAGTTTGAATTGATGATTAAAGGTAATCAGTGCTACATACGCCATCTCGATAGCAAAGCAACTATTGAACTTAAAGACGTGGAATGTAAAGTCAACGAGTTATAACAAGCTTTACCTCCCCCAAAAAAGTAAAAGCCGGTAAGTGACTAATCACTTACCGGCTTTTTAATGCATAACCTAAAGTTAGGTTAAAAGGCTATTATTTTATTTCTACGCGTTGAGAACGCATAACAATCTCATCGTTTAATTCAATACCTAACCCTGGTTCTTCTGATACTTCAAAGAAGCCGTTTTTAGGTTGTGGGTCTTGTAAACATAACTCGCGGTTCCACTTTTTAATCGCATAAGTATGGTGCTCATGAATCAAAAAGTTAGGGATAGCCGTTTCTAAGTGCAGTGATGCTGCTGTTGCAACAGGCCCGCCACATACGTGAGCTTGAATACGCACATCAAAAATATCAGCGTAATCGCACACTTTTTTGGTTTCGGTAAAACCACCACATAAACCAATATCTGGCTGTAGTACATCAATACTTTGATCTTCTAAATACGGGCGCACACCCCAGCGATTATACAAACGCTCACCACCAGCAATTGGCACATTAACTTTATCTGCTACTTTTGCATGTAATGAATGGTTTAAATAGTTAACTGGCTCTTCAAAGTACATGCAGTCAAATTCTTCTGCAATTTCACCCAACTGAATAGCTGTTGTCACACCAGGTAAGCTGTGGCATTCAAAAATAATATCTACTTCGTCACCTACCGCTTCGCGAATAGCTTGCATACGTGCACGATATAACTTCATTTCAGTACGTGAGATTATTTTTGTACGGTCGTAATAAGTATTGCCGTCTTTATCGTACTGAATTGGGTCTACTTTTACTGCATCGTAACCTTCGGCCATCGCCTTTAAAGCCGCTTCTGCATATTCTTGCGGTTGTACTAGCGCTTTAAATTCGCTATCCCAGTCAAACTGTAATTGCGATGCGTACGTACGTAGTTTGTCGTTAACCTTACCGCCTAATAACTGGTATACAGGTAAACCAAGCGCTTTACCTTTTATATCCCAAAGTGCGGTATCAATTGCGCTCATTGCAGCATATACAACTGGTCCGCCGCCTAAACCCCAAAAGCTCTCACGTAACATACGTGACCATAGTTTTTCTGTTTGAAAAGGGTCGTGGCCGATTAAAAAGGCGTCGGCCATTTCTTTAATCATAGCCGCTGCAGCACTGTGACCTAAATCGTATGCAAGGCCCGCTTCGCCAACACCACTAATACCTTCGTCAGTATGAATACGTACAAACACAGGTGTCCAAGAAGGTCTATCAGGACAGTGAATATCAAATACTTCAACGCGATTTACTTTCATTAAAATTCCTTATTAACCGCTATGGGTTATTTTGCAAAACTAGGGTCAAGTCGATACGCTTTACGCAACATCGCAGGCCACGCAAGTTGCCCGCCAGTGCTGCCACTGTGTACTACGTTTGCTTGATTATAAATATTGTCGATTATAGGTTGCGGTACTTCAATCACCTCTTGCGAACTTGATTGTAGCGCTAATTGAATTTCACACGCTCGCTGTAAATCATAAAAGCGCATAAACGCATCGCCTACCGTTGGCCCTACTGTTAAGCCACCATGATTTACCAATAACATATGGTTAGTACTGCCCAAATCATCTTGCAGCACTTTTCGCTCGTCGTCGTTTACTGCAAGCCCTTCGTAACCATGATAAGAAAGCGATGGCAGTGAAAACATTGAATATTGGCTAAGCGGTAATAAACCATTTTTTTGTGTAGCGACTGCGATTGTTTCTTTAGTATGAAGGTGAATAACACAATGAGCGTCTTCGCGTACCTCATGAATCGCACTATGAATAGTAAAACCAGCTGGATTAATACTAAATGGCGTATCGTCAATAATGTTACCGTCTAAGTCGACCTTCACTAAATTAGAGGCAGTTACTTCATCAAAGGTTAAACCAAAGGCATTCACTAAGTAGTGGTCAGTGCCAGGCAAACGTGCTGATAAATGCGTATAGATTAAATCCCCCCAACGAAAGTGCTCAACCAGTCTATAACATGCGGCTAAATCAACACGAAGTTGCCACTCTTGTGCCGATACTTTATTTTTTAAATCGAGTTGGGGTAAATCAAACATAATAAGCCTTTTAAAAACGTACATTATTAACCTGTACGAACAGATGTTTAGAAGTCTAAAGCAGTCTCTATTTTATAGCAAACACCAAACAAAACAGCCACACTATTGTGTGGCTGTTTGTAAAACTAAAATACCAATTGCATTAAAATGGTATAGCTGCGTAAATTATTTTACGTTAGCTAGGTAATCTGCAATTGCTTCAAACTCTTCATCAGTTACCGTTGCAACCATTGCTTTCATAGCCATGGTCATACCGTTATTACGTGCACCTGACTTAATATCTTTCATTTGCGCTACTAAATAGTCTTTGTTTTGACCGTTTAGTTTAGGGTACATACCCATAATTGGTGCTTTACCTTCAGCGCCATGACAAGTTTGACAATTCTTAGCTGTATAAAGTGCAGCGCCATCGGCGGCAGCTGCATTAAACGAGAAGCTTGCGGCTAAAGTAATACCCGCGCCTAATAGTAGTGTTTTCATCTTGCTCATTGTATTTACTCTTCTTTTTTGACGGTTAGAAAAACTGTTCTATTGATTGTAGTAAACAATCAAATAAAAAGCATACGTACGAAACGACGCTAGACGATCAACTTAACCAAAAACCGCCAACTCGTTTCTGTCTCACTTTTATATACTTTAGCAAATAAAAATGAGCTTACCCTTAATAGACTATTACCACACTATATCATCTGGTACTTCAAAGTCTGCGTACGGGTCATCTTCATCTTTTGGTTTGTTTTCTGGCTCTACATGAAAAACAATATACTTTTCGTCAACTTCAGCCACTTTGCGTGCTGGTTCGTCGTCTAATACGTAAAATTGCCCTTCTAGTACACAAATAGCTAAACGACCGCCCGATAACGCTTTTTGCGTTTTCTCGTTCACGTCGATATTTTTTACTTTGTTTTGATAAGTAAAATTAAATGTGCGCTCACCACGAATAGCGTCTTGGTTGTGGTGCTCTAAAATTTGTTTAACACGCGCTTCTTGTTCACGCTGCTTTAAGCTCACTTGGCGTGTTTGGTTAAGCTCTTCAGCTTTTTTTTGCTGTTCTAGCTTGGTTTGTTGAATATGCTTTTGCAGATCACTTGGGTTGCTAGTAGCCCCTTTCTTTTGCTTTTTTTGTTGCTTACGCTTTTCTGATTTAGCAACTTTAGCATTATGCGATGTTGTTAATCCTGCTTGAAGCAATTGGTCTTGTAATGAACCCATGGCTTTGTTCCACTAAAAACTAATATTATCGCTATTTTAATCACCAACGAGTTCAAATAACAGCGCTATCGACATTAATCTAGCAAACTAGTTAAAACAAACCATGATATAGCGCAATGACTATGGTTTTAATTATGAATTAAAAGCAATTTTTAATACAATACCACGCAACCAATCAGCAAATGCACGAGCCATATAATGCGTTTACCTCATCTACTCGTTTGCTCGGTATTTATATTTTTTGTGCTTTATGCACCCCAACCCCTACTTAGCCTTTTTGCGAGCGAATTTAATGTAGCACCTGCGGTAGCTGGCAGCTTAATGACTGCAACTATGCTGCCCTTAGCCATTGCCCCGCTCGTTTATGGTTTATTTTTAGCAAAAATAAATCCACTACTTATATTACGTATTGCAATGGTGCTTTTAGGCCTTAGCTGCTTACTTTTTATTTATGTACCTAGCTTTGAGCTTTTATTATTAGTCAGATTTTTACAAGGTTTAACGCTCCCCGCAGCTTTAACATCAATGACTAGCTATATAGGTATGAGCTATAGCGCTGATACACTTCAAAAAAACATGACCCTATATATTGGTAGCAGTATAGTTGGTGGTTACTTTGGTCGTGTGCTCGCAGCTTTGTTTAGCGACTTATGGAATTGGCAGAGCTTTTATTACGTAATTGCTTTTATGCTTATTTGCTTAGCTTTGACAATTAAGCATTCTCGCTTTACAAACCCAGCTACACCGTCGCAGCTCTCCCCTCTGGATTACATTAAACAACTTAAAGAAGGCGCTATCCTTAAAGTGTACGGTGCCGTCTTTTGTATGTTTTTTTGTTTTGCTGCACTACTTAATTACTTACCGTTTATATTACAAAACACGTTTTTAATTACCAATACTCGTGACATAGGTTTAGTTTACAGTGGTTATTTAATTGGTGCCCTCGCCTCTATTGCTGCACCTTGGTTACTTAAAAAAGTCCCTTCGCCTTGGCATTTATTAACTGCGATATTTAGTTTTTATAGTGTGAGTATTATTTTATTAATGAGCCACCAGCTTAGCTTATTTTTAATCGCATTTACTTTGTTTTGTGGTGCTATGTTTGTGATTCATTCAACTGCCGCACCACTCGTTAATAAAATAAGTAAAGCCCCGCCAAGTGTAACCAATGGCGGATATGTATCGTTTTATTACAGTGGCGGTGCATTGGGGTCGTTATTACCCGGTGTGGTATACCAACATCATGGGCAAACAGCGTTTATGTTTACGCTGCTTGCGGTTTGTTTATGTGGTTTATCGTTAATTATGTGGGCTTATTTTGAAGGTAAAAATACAACGCGCGGTTGATGCTTTGTGTGATTAAAAAATGTTTCTAAATCAGCTTTACTAAGCAACCATGTTTGGGTGTTTTCAAACGGATGACAATGAAACAAATCACCACCCCAAATATCTTGATCGACCCATAAGCTCACTTCGTTTTGCTTATCATTTAAAAGAGCCAACATAGATACACACCCAGGAGCCACTTTTAAATACGTTGCTAAGCGTTCACTCGATGCAAACCCTAAACGCGAAAGCCCTTGTTGCTTTGATAGTGCCTTTAAATCGAGTTGCTTATTGTGCGCTGTAATAACTAAAAAGTGTCGCTTGCCTTCGTTATCGCGTAAAAACAGGTTTTTAAGACGAGTACCTGGGCGCTCAATCATAAACTCATCAGCCGCTAAGCTAGTATGTAGCGGCGGATGTTCTATTGCATCGTAAGTAATATCTAGGTCCGCTAAAAGCTCTGCTAACTTCGTTTTATCAGCCAACATATTACAAGCAACGCCCTCTTAGCTGTACACTCAGATCTCGCCATAAAACATCATTAACTTCATGTTTGTTATCGCAATATTTACGCTCTTTTAGCTCTTGGTTCAATAATTCAACTGCTTGGTCTTCTAGCTGTAACTTTAGAATGCTCGATTCTTCAAAATGCTCTTTCTCTATATACTGCTTAACCTCACCACGGCTTGGTCTCTTGTTAGGACCACGGTCAAGGTTAAAGTTTTCACGATGCTTAGCTTTTACCGAAACAACATAAGCAAAAAGTTTATTACCTTGCTCATCTTGCTTTTCGTGAAACTGTTTATTATTTATTTCAAAAGGCGGCTCGTCATTTGAGGCACAACCAGCGAGTAAAACCATAAGCGCTAGAACACATTTTTTCATTGTTTTTTATCGTTTTAGTTTTGAATTAAGCCGAGTCTAACAAAAATTGACGTAAACAGTGAAAATTTACGAAAAAATACTTGACCAAATTTATAAAAAAACTTAAAGTTCGTCCCGCTTGGAACTCAGCAGTCAAGCAGTTACATTATATGTAATTTAGGAATGTGGGGCTATAGCTCAGCTGGGAGAGCGCCTGCCTTGCACGCAGGAGGTCAGCAGTTCGATCCTGCTTAGCTCCACCACTTTCCTACTCCTTTTCAAATTCGCTCTACTCTTCTATTTTTCCATTGTTTTTATTATTTTTTGACACCCTACTATTCTAATTTTTCATTCTATATAATTTTAAATTTATCCATTCAACTTGTGTCTTTACAAGTTCTTAGCTATACATAATGTCACACATTAGTACTTTAGGCTTAACATGGACATACCTAAGCGTTCAACGCTAAAAAAGCTAGCTGCAATAGGTTTAACAGCTGGTGCAATAACACATGCGCCTTATGTTTTTGCCCGAAAAAAAGTCACATTAAGAGTACTTGGTACGCATGTAACACTCCAAGAGGCTATTCGCAAGCAAGCGATGAGTGACTTGGGTATTAATATAGAATTTACTCCCGCAGGCAGCGCTGCTGTTTTGCAAAAGGCATCAATGGACCCTAGCTCCTTTGATTTATACGAACAATGGTCAAACAGCATTAATGTGCTTTGGGATGCAGGTTCTATACAGCCAATAGAAAAAAAACGACTCACCTACTTTAATGAGATAAATCCACTCACTAAAACGGGAAAACTAACCGAAACTGCAAGTATTGGTGCAGGTGATGCCCCCTATAAATTATTAAATGTTCAACCCGATGGCACATTAAGCGCACAAGAAAGCGATCATATTAGCTTTTTACCTTATGTGCATAATGTTGACTCTTTTGGTTACAACACCGATTTTATTAAGCCCGGTATAGCATACGAAACCGAAAGCTGGAGTTGGCTGCTTGATGACGAGAACAGAGGTAAAGTAGCTATCGTAAATGCGCCTACCATTGGACTCTTTGACCTAGCCCTAGCAGCACAAAGTAAAGGGCTTATAAAATTTAACAATATAGGTGCGATGACTCGCCCAGAACTTGATAGATTGTTTAGTATATTACTCGACTTTAAACGCCAAGGTCACTTTAGTGGCTATTGGAACTCGGTTCCTGAGTCGATTGAATTTATGAAAAGTAAACGAGCCCATATAGAAAGTATGTTTTCGCCTGCCGTGTCTGCATTAAACAGCCAAAATATTAATGTACGATTTGCCGCGCCAAAAGAAGGCTACCGAGGCTGGCATGGTGTTATGTGTTTGTCGTCACAAATACAAAGTAGCGCAAAAGATGCTGCGTACGATTATATGAATTGGTGGCTTTCAGGCTGGCCTGGTGCATTTATTGCTCGCCAAGGTTATTACATTAGTAACCCGCAGCGCTCTAAACTACTCTTATCGCCGGCCGAATGGGATTACTGGTACGGTGGAAAAGCAACAAACATAGATTTATTAAATACAAATGGCGACGTAGCAGTAAAAGCAGGTGGACAACGTAATGGCGGTAGTTACCATAAACGCTTTAGCAATGTAGCAGTATGGAATACAGTTATGCCAACCTATGACTACAGCCTGCAAAAATGGTATGAGTTGATTAGCCGATAATGATAATAAATTCAATTAAATCAAAAATAATATTAGCTTTGTGTTCGCTGATTGGATTACTTCTTTTACAAAGCTATTTGTTTAACTATTCGCAAACGTCCTTACTTAACTTGCAAAAGTCGCAGCATAACGCGCTTATTCAAAGTGAAGCTGTGAATCACTTAGAAAACGATATTATTTCCCTGCAAGGGCATGCAGTTTCATTTATTGACAATGCAAATGAAAATACGATTACCAAATTTAATTTTTATTTAAATAAGGCAAATCTAAATCTCGAGCAGCTAAAAACAAACACTCAAAACCAGACCCCTGAGTATCAAAACTCACTAATACGCCTTGGCGAGTATCTAAATAATTACCAAGATACATTTGGCCAAGTTGTCGTAAACAGACAAAAACGCGAACACCTTTACACTACTCAGTTCAAACAGCCTATTGATGACCTACAGGTAACAATTAGCAATTTAGAAGGGTCTTCAAACAATGATAATAAAGTTATTTTTAACGATGTTTTACTCACAATAAGTAATTTAAAACACGCAATTATAAGCTATCTCTATAAACCTAATTTTGATGAAGCACAAAATGTAAAACAAAACTTAAATCACTTACATAAAAAACTAACGAGCACCTCTGTAATAAATGAATCCCTGTCCAATAAAACAACAAGCTTAAAACAAGCTTATAACCAACTTGTATTACTCACCCGTAGCTACACTTTTTCTGTAAATGTAGTGCTTACAGGCATAGAAAACGAATTGCTGTATTTAACTAATGAAATTAAAAACATAGAAAAAAATAAACTAATCAAAACAGAAGAGCTACTAAGTAGCCACTTAACAAAAAATACAGAACAGGCAAATATATTTGCCGTTTTAATTATGTTAATCATTTTATTTTTAAGCTATTTTATTTTTAGATCGGTTATAAAACCAATTACTCAGCTCACTTTATTACTTAAAGATATGAATAGCGAAAAGCCAGTAACTATTTCAAATAACAGCCAAAATCAAACTGAAATAGCGTCGGTAATAAAAGCAGCTAATGCTTTATATTTAAAAAATAAGCAAACCAAAGAGCTACTCAACGAAACCCGCGTATTAAATTCCCAAATGGAAGCAATGAATGCCGACCTGACGAGCGCTATGGAGCAAACCGATAAAGCCAATAAAACAAAAATAGATTTTGTAGCCAATATGAGTCATGAACTTCGCACTCCAATGAATGGCATATTAGGTATGTTGCAGCTTTTACAAAGCAGTGAGCTTCCCTCAAGACAAAAACATTATGCAGATAAAGCTTTTTCAAGTGCTCAAAATTTATTACAGATTTTAAATAATATTCTAGATTTTTCTAAACTAGAATCGGAAAAAGTCCAGTTAGAGCAAATCCCTTTTACTTTACATACTATTGTTTCTAACGTTCAAAATTTATTCTCAACAAATGCCAAGCAAAAAGGCTTGCTACTAAATTTCACTTTACACGTTGATGCAGGACTTGAACTTATTGGCGACCCAATGCACTTAAGCCAAATAATAAATAATTGTGTAGGTAACGCAATTAAGTTTACAGAGCATGGTGAAATATCATTAATTATAGAAGCGACATCTCAACACGAAAAAACAATAAACCTGCGCTTTAGTATAAAAGACACGGGTATTGGGATGACTGAAGAGCAATCAAAAATTATATTTCAGTCTTTCTCGCAAGGTGATTCAAGCACAACAAGAAAGTATGGTGGGACCGGTTTAGGACTCACTATAAGCAAGCAGTTAACTAAATTGCTGGGCGGAGATATACAAGTAAGGAGCACGATTAATCAAGGTAGCGAGTTTTTCTTTACTCTACCCTTTACTTTATCTGAGCAACAAAAGCTTAAAAAACACGCCTTATTAATTAGCCCTGATAATGAGCAAATTAAAAAATTAATGGACTTACTAAGTGATATAAATATAACGACAGAAACAACACAAGAACCATTAAGGGCCATTGCAAAAATGTCTCAGCCTAGTAGCCCATTTAGTATTGTAATAATGTCGATAGAAAAAAAAGAGCTCAACGATAACTTTATTTTACAACAACTGTACGCTCAAAATAAAAACGTTAATGAAAAATTGACACTAATTTTATTAATTACCGATGAAGAGTCTCCTGAGCCAATTGCAAAAAATGAAAATATAGACATTATAATTATTGGTAATAAAAATAGTGAAGTTGAAATTTTAAGAATGCTTTCACCAAATAATTTTAAAGAAAAGCAATTAAAGCCTCACCCTAAATTCTCGGGTTTTAATGCATTAGTTGTTGATGATAATAGAATTAACCAAGAAATAGCCTCCGCCCTTTTAGCAAGATTAGATATGACCGTGATCATTGCTGATAATGGACATGATGCATTAGATAAAGTAGAGATAAATGACATCGATATTATTTTTATGGATGTTCAAATGCCAGTTATGGATGGGCTTGAAGCAACAAGCATATTAAGAGAGCGAGGCTACAAAACTCCCATAATTGCAATTACTGCAGCCGCAGATCCTAATGATAAAAAAGCAGCGTTTAGAGCGGGTATGGATGACTTTTTAGTAAAACCGATTATTTTTGATGCGCTTTACGAAAGTATTGAAAAGCATCTGCAAAGTAGCGAATCTCTGAGCACTATAAACCTGCCTTTAGCAAAAGAAAACCTAGAAAACAATGACGAATTGTTAGCTAAATTATTTACTCAGTTTGTCAACGATTACAATGACTTTTCGATTAAAGCTGATATATTAATCAAAAATGGAGAGTTAGAAAGCTTAATTCGACTAGTACATACACTCAAAGGCTTGGCCGGCACATTAGGCTTTGAGCTACTGCAACAAAGCGCGCAAAGTGTTGAGGAAAGCTTAATAGATAAGAAAAGTATTAATTTATCTCATTTTAATGAGCAATTAATACTTACACTTTTTGCTGTAAAACAATTTTTGATAGCTGATAGCTTTAAAAAAGAACATATACAGCAACATGAACTAGAAAACGAAGACTCGGTTATTGATAATATATACTCATTAGCATTAACGGCTCGCCCCGTACCTAGCAGTTTGGTTAGACAGCTAGAAATGAATCAATATGATAGAGGCCACTCTCTATTTAAGCTCAAAGAAGCAATTGATCATTTTAACTACGCGTTAGTAATTGAGCTTATTGATAAGTATAGAAACGATAATAAAAATTAGGCATAACCACTAACCTGAACTAGATTAATATTGTAAAGAACGCAGAGAAGGACAGATAGTGCATTCAAATTACCTCGCAAACAATAATGGATTAACCACAGAACAAAAGCATAAACCTTTAATTCTTATTGTTGATGACGAACCTAGTAATTTACACGTATTAGTAGAAGGACTTTTAACTGACTACGATGTACGTATTTCTACTAGTGGTGAGCAGGCTTTGATCTTTATTGAGTCAACTCGGCCTGACTTGATTTTATTAGACATAATGATGCCTGGCATGGACGGCTACGAAGTATGTAATATACTCAAAGCGAAACAAAATACCAAAGGCATCCCCGTCATATTTGTAACTGCGCTTACCGAGGAAGAGTCTGAAGAAAAAGGCTTTGCTATGGGCGCAATTGACTACATACACAAACCTTACAAGCTCGCGCTCGTTAGAGCACGCATTCGCACTCATATTACCGCTCAAGGCATGCTAGATAGGCTTATAGAAAAAAACTTTGACCTGCACGACAAACTACTTGAAATAGAGTCACTGGCGAAAGAATTAAGTCAGCGTGAAGAAGAATTAAAAGAACTCTCCTCAAAACAAAAGTTATTTTATCAAGCCCTAACGGGAACCGCTGATGGCGTTGTTATTACCGACAGTAACGGAAAAATTATTGCCGTAAACCCTTCATTTTGCCGGATTACAGGTTACTCTGAATCTGACTCCCTGCAAATGCAGTTGCACGATATTAAACAAAATAACCACCCTAGTATTAGCTTTGATCAAGTATGGCATCATGCAAACCAAGCAGGATATTGGAGTGGAGAGCTAGTAACCAGACGAAAAAATGGCGAGCTTTATCCTGAGTTATTAACTCTTAGTATGGTAAAAGGCGAGCAAGATACCAACGTGCACTATATTGGTGTATTTAGTGATATTTCTAGCGTTAAGATAACGCAAGAAAGAATTCACTACCTCACATGGCATGATGAACTTACAGGTTTGCCCAACCGAAATGGTTTTTTAAAGCAGTTGGAGCAGCAACTTCAGGTTTGTAGTACCGAAAATAGTTATGCCTATATTTATATTATTGACATAGACAGCTTCCACTCAATAAATGATGGATTAGGCCTACTCGCTGGCGATAACATATTAAAAGAATTAACTAAACGAATTCATTCTAAGGTGAGTAAAAAAGATGTTATTGCTCGCTTAGGCAGTGATGAATTTGCAGTACTGTGTACAGTTGAAAAAGGCGTTGGCAGGATCAGAGCCCAAGCTATGGCTGAAAATAAAGCCCAAGAACTGCTCATAAGTGTAAACCACCCCTTTGTGGTTGATGAACAAGACGTTAGCTTAACCGTAAGTATTGGCACGTATATTTTTCCTCGAGAAGATCAGTGGGAAAGTGCTATAGAAACAATTCGTAACTGTGAGGCGGCTTGTTACAAAGCAAAAGAAAAAGGCGGTAATAGAGTTACCTTTTTTGATACTTCGTTTGGCGAGCAAGCAAAACGCCGTTTTGAAATCGAGCAAGATTTACGTAAAGCAATCTCAAATAATGAGTTATCCCTATATTTACAATCCCAATTTGACCGAAGCCAAACCCTTAAAGGGGCTGAGGTTTTATTAAGATGGGAGCATCCTCAAAAAGGCTTCATTAGCCCTGGTGAGTTTATATCTATAGCCGAAGAGTCAGATATAATTTATGACTTAGATTGCTGGGTAACTTCAAATGCACTTGAAATATTAACGCAACTTAGTAAAACTCACCCTGAGTTAAACCTATCAATTAATGTAAGTGGCAGGCACTTTCATGAAGCGCGTTTTTTAAGCTTTATTAGCCAACAAATAAAGCAACATAGCATTAATCCTCAGCAACTCACTATTGAGATAATTGAAGGTACATTGCTTAATCACATGGAAGCGGCTATTGAGGCTGTTCACTTTCTCAAGAAGCTAGGTATTAGGGTATCAATTGATGACTTTGGTACTGGATATTCGAGTTTAACTTATCTTAAACAATTACCCATACAAGAACTAAAAATTGACCGTTCTTTTGTATTGGAAGCACCGACTGATAATAACGATAAGTTGATTATTGATATGATTGTAAGCTTAGGCCGTTTATTTGAACTCGAGATAGTTGCCGAAGGTGTAGAGAACCAGTCCCACTTTGATTTATTGCAAGAATATCCAGAAGTTATTCTTCAAGGCTATTATTTACACAGGCCTGAACCTGCAAGCGACTGGCTTGAAAAATTAAATTAATTACAGAGTAGTCTGAAAAAACAAAAAAGCCGAGTATTTCCATACTCGGCTTTTTAATGAAATTAAGCTTTAGCGGTTACTCGCGAACTTGGCCTTCACCATTCACTAAGTACTTCTCAGTAGTCAGTGACTCAAGTCCCATAGGGCCGTATGCATGAAGCTTAGAAGTTGCTATACCAATCTCTGCGCCTAGACCCAGCTGTGAGCCATCAGAAAAGCGAGATGATGTATTAACCATCACTACAGAAGCATCGACACTACGCTGGAATAACTCTGCAGCGGCTGCGTTTTTAGTGCAAATTACTTCAGTGTGGTTTGATCCAAACTGTGCAATGTGTTCAACCGCTGCCGTAAAGTTTGGTACAACGCGAATGGCGATTTCTAGGTCTAGATATTCTTCACCAAATTCGTTATCGGCTAACACAGTTGCATTATCAAAGTATTTAGCTGCAAAGCTGTCAGCATTTATTTTTACACCTTCTTGGCGTAATACAACTGCGCACAGATTTAAAAACTCATCTGCAACATCTTGATGAACTACTAAGCCCTCAAGTGCATTACAAACACCGGTACGCTGCGTTTTACCGTTAAGTAGTAAGTTAAGCGCAATTTCTAGGTCTGCATCTTTATCTACATATAGATGACAAACGCCTTTGTAATGCTGAATTACTGGAATCGTACTGTTTTCAGTAACAAAGTTAATTAAGCCTTCACCGCCACGTGGAATTATTAAGTCAATGCTTTCACGTTGCTGCATTAATTCCATTAATAGTGCACGATCTGGATCTGGAATCACTGAAATAAGTGATACTGGTAAGTTATGCTTTTCAAGTACGCTGTGCATTACACTTGCGATAGCTTGCGAACTTTTAAGTGCTTCTTTACCGCCACGTAAAATTACGCCATTACCTGATTTAAAACATAATGCGCCAGCGTCTGCTGTTACATTTGGGCGTGCTTCGTAAATCATACATACAACGCCAAGAGGTACGCGCATTTTACGAATTTTAATGCCATTTGGACGCTCTGTAATATCACGTAGCTGACCAACAGGATCGTCCAGGCTTACGATTACTTCAATACCTTCTGCCATTGCTTCAATACGCTCATCGTTTAGCGTTAAGCGGTCGATCATTGAGGCTGCTAAGTTATTGTCGCGTGCTGCGCTTAGGTCACTTTCGTTTTCTTTGATTATAAATGCTTTTTGCTCTCTTAATGCCGCTGCCATTTCAACTAGTACTTGATTTTTAGTCTCGGTATCGAGTAAAGCAAGTGTATGGGCAGCTTTAGCTGTCTGGCGTGAAATGTCCGTAATTAAACTCATGACTTCTCCAATAATGCGATATGTTTTTCAGATATAACTGGTCCAATTGAATCCTGCATTTTTTCGCTGAATTCACTCTGTTCGTTGTCTGCAATAAAGTTTAACAAACAGCTACTATAATTTGCGGTCGCTTTAGCTAAACGCGTACCGTCTTCACTACGTACTAAAATGGTATCACCAACAGCAAATTCACCATGGACTTCCATGATTTCATCACCGCGAATACATCCACTTTCACCTTCAAGGGATTCATCAAATGATCCATCAACAACAACTTCACCTTGCTCATTTGCTGTGTGTGTCATCCAATGTACAGAATCTTGCATCGGCTTTTCGTACGGTAAAAATACGCTACCAGGATTTTCCCCAGCTAGCAGTTTCGTAAATGTTTCTTCTTTAAAGCCGTTTATAATATAAGTCGCGATACCATGTGACGTTGCTTTTTCTGCCGCTTCTATTTTGGTTTTCATGCCACCAGTACCAACAGCACTTGTAGCACATCCTGCCATAGCATAAATAGATTCATCAATTGATTTTATTTCAGGCAGTAACACCGCATCATCATGTAAGTTAGGGTTTTTATCATATAACCCATCAACGTCTGAGAATATTAATAAAGCATCGGCATCGGCTGCTGCTGCGACCATTGCTGATAAGTTGTCGTTATCACCCACTCTTAAGTCGTCGGTAGTTACAGCATCATTTTCATTAATGATAGGAAAAACACCATGTTCAAGTAAAGTAAACACTGTTTCGCGAATACTTTGGTAACGCTCGCGGTCACGTAAATCGCCGTGCGTTAATAATAGTTGCGCAGATGGAAAGTCAAAAAAGCGATCCCACATGGCGATCATTTCTGTTTGGCCTGCTGCTGCCATTGCTTTTTTCATCACCACAGAGCGAGGTTTGTCTGATGGGAATAAATGCGCTCCAGCCGCTACAGAACCCGATGATACTAAAATCACCTCGATTCCACGGGCACGACAACGAACAATGAACTGTGCGATGGTTAATATGTAACGCGAACGGCAGCCATCTTGATCTGGTGCAATTAATGCACTACCTACTTTAAGTACGATACGTCGCCAATTTAACTTTTGCATAAATGCTCAACTTTCCATTTTATCTGCGCTCATCTTAATTAGACGAGCTAAAACTAAGTAGCTAGGTTTAAAACATAGCTTCGAATTTTTCTTTTCATTTAGGCAACACTTTTTTACACACACGCAAAAACCATATCTAAAACAAGAAGCTTAGATTTGAGGTTAAGTAAAAGTAGCAACAACCCAATAATATTGAGCAGCACTAATCAAAAAATTTAAAAGTGTTGTTTATGCATCGCTGTAAAAAGCTGTGTGTGGCTTTTTTATTAACAACATACATAGAGCCTCTAAAGTCTGATACACCAACAGATAGGGTGAAGACCAAAGGACCGAGATTTAACCGCCACGATGGGGGGCTAAATATTGAAAGTAATAGTTCAACTCAAACCTTTATTTACTTAAATAATTAAATAAACTTGTTTGGCAAAACCATACCAAGAATTCGGCAAATGATATTTTGTAATGCTCAAATACTAGAAACATCACTAACACATGATTATAAAGATTAAAAATGACGTTAAGATTAACAAGCCTGTTTTATCTTCAATAAACTTCGTTAGATGACTAATTATTAGAACACGAAGTATAATACACCAAATACCCCTTTAAAATCAAGGTTAAAATTCGAACTAAGTTAATACGAAACACTCATACCCTTTATATTGTTATTAAAATTCAATAAATTAAACAATTAATACACTTTAAAATAAGGTGGCTAAGTTCTCGCTAAATAATTTAAGCCTACTAATCTTTTATAAGCAGCTAAAATTGATTAGTAATATTTGAGTTTCCGGTGTATACCCCTGTATTAATAATTAACAAAAGTTATACTTTCTAAACATATCGTCATAAATAAGGAATTCTTAATCTATGTCAGCAATTTACATAGCCGGTATTGCACTTTGCTCTGTGCTTGCCCAATGGGTCGCGTGGGCTTTTAGAGTACCCGCTATTCTTTTTTTATTGCTTACTGGTCTTTTACTTGGACCATTTAGTGGTGTTTTAGACCCTGATGCACTTTTAGGTGATTTACTGTTTCCAGTAGTATCACTAAGCGTTGCCATCATTTTATTTGAAGGTTCCTTAACTCTGCATTTCAGAGAATTAAAAGGGATAGGAAAAGTTGTAAGGAATCTCTGCTCAATCGGTATGCTTACTACCTGCATTATTATTAGCCTAAGCGCCTACTGGTTGCTTGAGCTTAACTGGCGTGTTGCTGCGGTATTAGGCGCAGTACTCGTTGTTACTGGCCCTACCGTTATAGCACCGCTATTAAACTCAATGCGCCCAACACAAGACATAGACCGTATACTTCGCTGGGAAGGTATTGTAATAGACCCAATTGGCGCATTATTTGCTGTATTGGTATTTGAAGCTGTAATGCTTGTAGGCCAAGGCGAAGTATTTAGTCATACTATTATTGCTTTAGTTAAAACCCTAGGTGTTGGTTTAAGTATTGGTGTTGCTGCAGGTTGGCTAACAACCCTATTAATGCGTCGCGAGTGGCTGCCATTTGAATTACATAAGTTTGGAATTTTAGCACTAGTCCTTATTAGTTTTTCTGTATCAAACTATTTAAGCCATGAATCTGGCTTATTAGCAGTAACTGTATTTGGTATTTGGCTTGCGAACCAAGACGATTTAGAAATAGATTCTGTACTTGAGTTTAAAGAAGACTTGTCGATGATTTTGATATCGACGCTGTTTATTTTACTTGCAGCACGTTTACAGCTTTCTGATTTGATGATGCTCGACAGCGATGTATTTATATTTTTAGCTATTGTGCTTTTTGTTGCACGCCCACTGTGTATTGCTATTTCGACCTTTGGTACTGACTTACCAATGAAGTCTCGCTTGGTACTTGCCTGGATTGCTCCACGCGGTATAGTTGCCGCAGCCGTTGGGTCGGTATTTGCACTAAGTATGATGGAAGCTGGCGTTGCTGATGCTGAAAAGATGGTGCCACTTATATTTACGGTGATCATCATTACGGTTGTGCTGCAAAGCTTAACAGCCATCCCTGTTGCCAAGCTATTAGGTGTACGCCAACCATCACCAAATACAATATTAATTATTGGTGCAAACCATGTATCGCGTGCAATTGGACGTGGCTTACAAGAGCAGAATATTCCGGTTCACCTTTCAGATCCTGCATGGGAAAACTGCAGAATGGCACGTATGGATGGCTTAGCTTGTTATTATGGTAACCCGCAATCAGAGCATGCTGAACGCTACTTACCTCTAACAACTATTCGCAGTGTCTTAGCGCTATCGCCAAACCGTCATCATAATGCGCTAGGCGTTCAATACTTTTCGCATTTACTTAATGAAAAAAATGTATTTTCGCTTCGCTCATCAACGTCGCATGCTAAAGCAAATAAAGACAGCGCAACGTTTTTATCTAGACAAATATTGTTTGGAGACGAAGGCTCGTATGCACGTTTAAGCAGTATTATAGCTAAAGGCGGTAAGGTTAGTTCAACACGCATCTCGGATGAGTTTAGCTGGGAGCAATATCTAGAAATGAACCCTGAGGCTATCCCTTTGTTTATTCTTAAAGGTGATAAAGACAGCGACGACGATACGCCAATTAAGCTAAGACCGTTTACAATCAACATGGAAAAACCGCCGCAAGAAGGCGAGCGTGTTGTTGCATTACAGCCGCCTAAAATGTCGGTCTTAAAAGACCCGCAAACAAAGGCTAAAGAAGAAAGTTAAACACTTTTACTACCTGTAAAAACTCAAAAACCCTAACTTAAAAAGTTAGGGTTTTGTTTTTTAAGAGCCATTAAATAGGAAGGCGAGCTCGCGCAACCACACTATCTGGCATTTTTTGCGCTAACTTAGTCAGCGCTCGCTCAATTTTTTTATGAGTCGCTTTATCTGCGACCATAGAATTAAATAGCCAACGGTATGCATCTTCAAAATCACGCGGGCTGCCATAGCCATCATTAAATAATTTAACCAAACGTAGTTGTGCTTTTAAATTGCCTTGCGACGACGCTTCACGCAAATACGTAATTGCCATTGCTTTATCTTGCTGAACTAAACGCCCGGTGTCGTAGTAACGCCCTAACTGCTCTAGCGCTGCCGCTAAGCCTTGCTCAGCCGCTTTTCGCATGTAATACACACCTAACTCTACATTACGATCCACGCACACGTTATAAGCCAGCATATCGCCGTATAAAAATTGATAAGACGGCAATGCCATTTTATTGGCTCGTGCTTCTATATCTTGCACTAACTGGCAATCATCTGCCTTTACCCGCGCTAAATGCGTATTTTTATTTATTAACGCAATTAGCTCAGATTCTGTATACAGCGGTACAGCAGCAGGGCTTTCTGTAGCTAAGCTGTTGGTTGCTATAAATAAAGACAGCGGAATTAATGAAAGCCTTAATACGCAATTACGGTAAAATAAACGCATGCTCACCACTTATAAAAATAAACTTATTAAAATATATACAAAGATCGTTCCAAGGTGAATTTTAGATACAAAAAAAGCTGCACTAGGCAGCTTTTTTTAATCTAATGGTAATTACGCAAACGGGTTGCGAAGTACCATAGTTTCTACGCGGTCTGGACCTGTAGAAATAATATCAATTGGAACACCCGTAATTTCTTCAATACGCTTGATGTAGTCAATCGCAGCTTTTGGTAAACCGTCAAGACTCGTTACACCAACAGTGTTTTCTGACCAACCTGGCATTTCTTCGTATACTGGCGTTACTTTATCGTAACCTTCAGCTGCTAATGGTGTTACGTTAGTAACTGTGCCATCTTCAAGCTTGTAACCAATACAGATTTTAAGCGTTTCTAAGCCGTCTAAAACATCAAGCTTAGTTAAACAAAAACCTGAAATACTGTTGATTTGAACCGCACGGCGCATAGCCACTGCATCTAACCAACCAGTACGACGAAGTCGACCTGTTGTAGCGCCAAACTCATGGCCTTTATCACCTAAGTGCTTACCAACTGGATCTTGTTTCTCAAGACCGTCGTAAAGCTCTGTAGGGAAAGGACCTGAACCAACACGTGTAGTGTACGCTTTAATAATACCTAAAACGTAATCAAGGTTTAATGGACCAAAACCTGCACCAGTAGCAACGCCACCAGCTGTAGTATTTGAAGATGTTACATAAGGGTAAGTACCGTGATCGATATCAAGTAACGTACCTTGTGCACCTTCAAATAAAATGTTTTCGCCTGCTAAACGCGTTTGATCTAAAAGCTCAGTTACATCTACAACCATTGCTTTTAAGATATCAGCAACAGCCATTGCATCATCAAACGTTTTTTGGAAATCTACAGCGTCTACTTTGTAGTAGTTAACTAAAGTGAAGTTATGGTATTCAAGAACTTCTTTTAATTTAGCTGCAAATAATTCAGGATTAAATAAATCGCCTACGCGTAAACCACGGCGAGCCACTTTATCTTCGTACGCAGGACCGATACCACGGCCAGTTGTACCAATTGGCTTATCGCCACGAGCAGTTTCGCGGGCTACATCTAATGCAACATGGAAAGGCAAGATTAGCGGACATGCTTCACTTATTAAAAGACGCTCACGTACTGGTACGCCGCGTTCTTCAAGCATGCCAATTTCTCTCATTAGCGCTTCTGGTGATAAAACTACACCATTACCAATCACACATTTAACATTGTCACGTAATACACCCGATGGAATAAGGTGTAGAACCGTCTTTTCACCTTCGATAACTAAAGTATGACCCGCATTGTGGCCACCTTGATAACGAACTACTAAAGATGCTTTGTCTGTAAGGAGATCAACTACCTTACCCTTTCCTTCGTCACCCCATTGGGTGCCTAATACAACAACGTTTTTACCCATCGTAAATTCACTTAGAGAAAATTAGGACGAGATTTTACCAGAAAACTAAAGTAAAGATCACCCCTGTTCAGCTTATTTTTTCTGCGCGCATTTGTTATATCCAAATATTAGCTAATAACCACATAAATAACAGTGATTTAAAGCACTTGACTGTGTTTAACAAAAAGCCCCGCAAATGCGAGGCTTTTTAACTTCTAAATAATTAACGTAAAGCCTATTGAGCTTTAGCGCCTTTCATATATTGGAAGAAGTCGCTATCTGGTGAAAGCACCATAACGTCTTGCTTATTTTTAAAAGTCTTTTTGTAAGCCTCAAGCGAACGCACAAAACTAAAGAACTCAGGGTCTTTGTTATACGCGCTTGCATAGATGCCTGCGGCATCAGCATCGCCTTGACCACGTACAGAACGCGCATTACGCTCTGCATCGGCAAGCATTACTGTTACACGACGGTCAACACCCGCACGAATAGTCTCGGCTTTTTCCTGACCTTCAGAACGGTGCTCTTTTGCAACAGCAGTACGCTCAGCGCGCATACGTTGGTAAATAGAGCTACTCACTTCTTGTGGTAGGTTAATTTGCTTAACACGTACGTCTAGCACCTCAATACCAAGCTCACGTGCACTTTCAGAAGCTTGTACTAACGCTTCTTCCATCAACTCGCTACGCTCACCCGATACAATTTCGCGAATTGTACGTGTACCAAAGTTTGTACGAAGACCATTATTTACTTTTTGTTTAAGTAGCGTTTCAGCATATTGCTTATCGCCACGGGCACGTAAGTAAAAAGCGCTAAAGTCATTAACACGCCATTTTACAAACGAATCAACAATTAAGTCTTTTTTCTCACTAGTAACAAAGCGATCCGGCGCACCATCTAGCGTTTGAATACGTGCATCAATGCGACGAACTTGGCTAAAAAATGGCACCTTAAATTGTAGGCCTGGGCCATATACAATCGCTTGATCGTCGCTATCTTTTTGTACTTTACTGAATAACATTACAATTGCTTTTTGCCCTTCAGGTACAACAAATACCGATGAGAAAGACATAACAATGGCAGCTAATAGTATTACTAAACTAAAGTTTTTCATTATGATTATCTCCCATCATTGAAGCGGTCGTTGTTAAAGCGGTCATTGCCACTATTAACAGAGCTATTGCGCGACGTATTTACTTTATTGCGTAAATCTTGAATATCACTAGAGCTTGGAAGTGCAACACGTGTTGCTGCTCCTTGCTTATCCATGATCTTATCAAGTGGTAGATAAAGCATGTTATTACCGCCTTTAACATCAACCAATATTTTAGAACTATTCCCTAACACTTCTTCCATTGCATCAATGTATAAGCGCTCGCGAGTAACTTCTTTAGCTGCTTGGTATTCAGGTAATAGCTTTTCAAAACGAGCTACTTCACCTTGTGCTTCTAATGTAATACGCTCTTGGTAACCTTCCGCTTCTTGAGTCATACGCGTTACTTGACCACGAGCACGCGGTTCAATTTCACGAGCATATGCTTCTGCTTCACGAATGAAACGTTCTTCATCTTCTTGTGCAGCAATCGCATCATCAAATGCATCTTTAACTTCAGTTGGCGGACGAGAGTCTTTGAAGTTCACGTCAGTAACAATTAAACCTAAGTTATATGGTTCGATAATCTTATTAAGCTCATCCCATGTATTTTGACGAACAACCTCACGGCCATTAGTTAATACTTGGTCCATTTTTGCATGGCCCACAACGTAACGTAGTGCACTATCTAGTGCTTCTTCTAAGCTACTATCAGCGTTAGTTACGCTAAATTCATAAAGGTATGGGTCAATAACACGGTATTGCACCTGAAACTCAACGCTCACTACGTTTTCGTCTTCAGTAAGCATAAAACCAGAAGCCGATAATGAACGAACTGCTTCAATATCTACTGGGATTACCGTTTCAATAAACGTCATTTTCCAACGCAGACCAGGATCAGCAATTCGGTCATATTTACCAAATTGAAGAACCACACCACGCTCGGCTTCTTTAACCGTATAAATACCACTTAACGCCCATACAATAACGGCGATAATAAGTATGAATGAAATACCGGCTCCGCCAAGTCCACCGCCGCTACCATTGCCGGATTTTTTCCCGCCAAATAAGCCGCCGAACTTGTTACTAAACTTGCGGAACACCTCGTCTAAATCAGGTGGGCCTTGATCACGTCCGCCTTTATTATTCCACGGATCTTTGTCATTGCCATTATTACCCGGTTCATTCCAGGCCATAGCTATACTCCATTGTTATCTAAATAAATTAGGAAATTGTGTTAAATCTAACAAATCTACCGCGTTTCTCATACAAAAACCGACATTAAAACGTCAATTTTTAATTACGGTTGATAAAACCAGCAATTTCAGGACCAAATTCTTTAATTAAACGATTCCACTCAACCATTGGCATTCTAACATCTAACAGCCAATTACCTTGCTCATCAAAGCGTTCTTCATGTACTGCATTTAAACTAAACAATGCAGCCCTTAGGCGACCATACAATGGCGTAAGAAATAATGTTTCGTTAAACATCTTCTTAGCAAGCAGTTCACTAATAGCCTCACTAAGTAATTCACACCCTTCACCAGTCTGAGCGCTAAGCCATACTCTTATAGGTTGGCCTTCGTCATCTCGATCAATACGTGGGCTTACGTTATCCAGCGCATCAATTTTATTATAAATTAATAGCTGTGGTACTTCATCGGCTTCAATTTCTTTAAGCACCGATTGTACTTGTTCAATATTTTCTTGAAGACGAGAGTCTGCTGCGTCAATTACATGTAACTGTAAATCAGCTTCACGAGTTTCAGTTAGCGTTGCTTTAAAAGCAGCAACTAAGTCGTGCGGTAAATGACGAATAAAGCCCACTGTATCAGCTAAGATAACAGGACCAACATCACCTAATTCAAGCTTACGTAGAGTCGGGTCAAGCGTTGCAAACAACTGATCGGCCGCGTATACATCTGAATTCGTAATTCGATTAAATAATGTAGATTTACCCGCATTGGTATAGCCAACTAACGATACCGTAGGTATTTCGTTACGAGTGCGAGCTCGCCTACCTTGTTCGCGTTGCACTGCTACTTTAGCTAAACGCGCACGGATATTTTGAATTCGGGCACGAAGTAATCGTCTATCTGTTTCAAGTTGGGTTTCACCAGGTCCACGTAAACCAATCCCGCCTTTTTGGCGTTCAAGATGGGTCCAGCCCCGAATTAATCGAGTCGACATATGGCGAAGTTGTGCCAATTCAACCTGCAGCTTACCCTCATGGGTACGTGCACGTTGGGCAAAAATATCAAGAATTAGCGTCGTTCTATCAAGCACACGACACTGACAAACACGCTCTAAATTGCGCTCTTGTGACGGCCTGAGTTGATGATTGAAAATTACGACATCTGCATTGTGGATTTTGACAATCTCAGCTATTTCTTCTGCTTTACCGGTACCGACGAATAGTTTCGGATGTGGTGCTTGACGGCTGCCTTGCACAACCGCCAAACTACTAACACCAGCAGAAGATACCAACATTTCTAATTCATGAAGATCTTCACGATCCCCTTCTTTAGGTAAGTCGATATGAACTAAAATTGCCTGTTCGCCGGATTCATAGCGGTCAAACAAACATTATGCTCCTAATTAAAAGTTACCAGCTTCTGGTTCCTCAGTGTCTTCACTCCCTTGAACTGCTTGGAAGTTAACTGCGCGAGCAGGGACAACTGTTGAAATTGCATGCTTATAAACCATTTGATTTACGGTGTTCTCTAGTAAAATAACAAATTGGTCAAATGACTGAATTTTGCCTTGTAATTTTATGCCATTTACCAAAAAGATTGATACTGGAATGCGCTCACGTCGTAGTGCATTCAAAAATGGGTCTTGTAACGATTGGCCTTTTGCCATGTTATTGTTCCTTCGTTCTAGGTGTTATTATAATTAAGTGGCTGAACTTATTTGATAAAAAACAATATTCAACTACTACTAGCTTAGCGAACTTACTACACGATGCAAGTTTTCTTCGTCACCCGTTGTTAACCAAGTAACATCAGGCCAGCTACGAAGCCACGTTAACTGACGTTTTGCCAATTGACGTGTTGCTGCGATGCCACGAAAAACCATTTCATCATGGCTTGTTTCACCCGCAAGGTAATCCCACATTTGTCTATAACCAACACAACGAATAGAAGGCATATTGGGGTGTAAATCCTTACGTAGATATAGGGTCGAAACTTCATTTTCAAACCCCTGATCAATCATTATTTTAAACCTTTCTTCAATTCGGCGATGTAATTCGCTACGTTCTTGCGGTGCAATCGCAAATTGATGAAAAGTATAAGGTAAAGCCGGCTGTTTTTGCTTTTGCAACTCAGTCATGGTCTTACCAGTTAACCTGTAAACCTCTAAAGCTCGATTAATTCTTTGTGAGTCATTCTCACTTATTTTTTCGGCTGCTTTTGGGTCAACTTTAACTAATTCTTTATATAAATGAGGCCAGCCAAATTCTTTAGCTTGTGCTTCTAGCTCTGATCTTATTACTGTATCTGCTTCAGGCAAAGGCGATAAACCATCAATTAAAGATTTAAAGTACAACATTGTACCTCCAACCAATACAGGCACTTTACCTTGTCTATGAAATTCGTCAATTTTTTGTACTGCATCGCGCCTAAAATCAGCAACTGAATATGTTTCACTCGGGTCAAGTAAGTCGATCAGATGATGCGGAGCTTTAGCAAGTTCTTCTGCATCGGGTTTTGCAGTACCAATGTTCATATCTTTATACACTAACGCTGAATCAACGCTGATTATTTCTGTATTTAAATGCTCGCACAGTGAGATTGCCAATGCTGTTTTACCAGCAGCAGTTGGACCCATTAAAAATATGACTGGTAAATTACTCAACACTGATACCTTAATCTAATTGCATTAAATAGTGATTTAGCTCTATTTTAACTGCTTTTTCGCGTAAGCGTTCAATAGTTTGCGGATTATTTTGTAAGCGCATTTGTTGCGCTAAAAACACATTGCTTAAATAAAACCGGGGAGGTACACATTTTATCTGCCACTCTAACCAATTCTCTATATTTTCAAGCCCTGCTTTACACCCATCAAGTAGCTCACCTATCGCTGTACTTACATCAAGTAAATATAAGCACGCTGGCAATTTTTTAACCATTACAAACTGTTTTTCTATTACGAGTTCAAAACCAAGTAAAGTAAACCACGATTGCTGAGCTTCTATAAGTAAGCAATCTTCTTTTGATAAGTTTACTCTTACGGGCAGCAAAAGAGCTTTCCCTTCTAAACTTCCGGACTCTTTAATTTGATTATGCCAATCATCTACCAATGCATATTTGAAATGTGAGCAATACAATTGCTGCTCAACACTAAATACACACGCACCTTCATTAACACTGATGATTGAAACTGTCTTTAAAACATTATGCGCAGACTCTAACTGGTGTTGTGCTACGGGTATGTTTGCTACATTATCAAAATGCGCAGCGTGTTGCTCACTCACACCTTGATAAAACGCGTTTACATCATGATGGCTCGTACTTGGTGTAGCACGGTATGCCCCGCCACCGCCAACACTTCTAGTACCTGATGATGAACTACCAGCACTTCCAGAGTAAGAGGGCTGTAATTGCGATTTAGGGTAATCAAATACTCCATCCGCTTTTGTATCATTAGAACTACTATGCGCTGACCCCATAAACACAGGCGCAGATTCCATCTCAGAGCTAAGCGGTTCATTCGTAAACTCACCTTGCAGCGGCACTACCACTTGCTTAATAGCCTGTAATATAAAGTCATGAATTAAGCGCCCTTGATGAAAACGCACTTCATGCTTAGCTGGATGAACATTTACATCAACCTGCCGAGGGTCTATATCAATATAAATGACAAAACCGGGTAATTCTTGTGTTCCACTTACTTCTTCAAATGCCTGGCGTATAGCATGCAGAATAAGTTTATCGCGCATCATACGATTATTAACATAAGTATACTGAGTCGTATTAGCTGACCCTACAGGTAGCACCCAACCATGCAGCTGTAAGCCACCCTCTCCTGATTGAATATGCAAACCTTGCTCAGCAAAAGCCTTACCTGCAACTTGGGCTACACGTGTAATAGCCTGAGAGGGATCTGTCTTCGCACGATACTGCCTTACTACTTTTTCGTTGTGAGTTAGTGTAATAGAGACATCAAAGCGACTAAGCGCAATACGCTTTATCAACTCATCAATATGGCTAAATTCAGTTTTTTCGGTACGCAAGAATTTACGACGAGCTGGGGTGTTAAAAAATAAATCTTTTACTTCAATGGTTGTGCCATCAGGGTGCGCTACTGGCTTTACTTGCACGGCCATATCGCGACCTTCTGCAAATGCTTGCCAAGCAGCTTCTTGATCTTTTGGTTTTGAGCTCAGTGTTAAACGCGATACAGAACTAATTGACGCAAGCGCTTCACCCCTAAAACCAAGTGAACAAATATTTTCAAGGTCATCTAGAGATTTTAATTTACTCGTAGCGTGACGAGAAAGCGCGAGCGTTAGCTCATCTTTACTTATCCCTGAACCGTTATCACGTATACGAATAAGCTTATGACCGCCACGCTCTATATCTATCTGAATACGTGTAGCGCCAGCATCTAAACTGTTTTCGACTAGCTCTTTTACTACCGACGCTGGGCGCTCAACCACTTCGCCTGCGGCAATTTGGTTAGCTAAACGCGCGGGTAATATTTCAATATTCATGAGATTTCCTAGCAAGCATTGCGCTAATAATAATGACTAACTTTGTGGTATATCGAGCTCTTGCCCAATAAACAAAGTATTAGAGCTAAGCTTATTAACTTGTTTTAATTCAGTGACTGTAATGCCATAGCGACTCGCCAACATACTTAAAGATTCACCCGGGCGTACCTTGTGCTTTGTTGGATATTGCGACTTTAATTTAGCAAATAAAGAGTCATCAGGTGGATTTTTTAAATAGTAATTTTTAATAGAAGTAAATATAGCTTTAGCCAAACGCTCTTGATGGTTAGCACTTTTAAGCAGCTTTTCTTCTCGTGGGTTAGATATAAACCCTGTTTCTACTAAAATTGATGGGATATCTGGTGATTTAAGTACAGCAAGACTCGCATGTTGGGGATCTTTCTTATGCAACTTAGCAACTTTACGTAGCTCTTTAACCACTTCGTCAGCTACGTTTAAGCCGGTTTTCATAGAGTGATCCATCGACATATCAAGTAATGCTTGCGCTAAGTATTTTTCGTTAGCGGCATCTTTCATTACATCCGCAGCGCCACCTAAAAGCTCAGAGTGCTTTTCTTTATCTTCTATCCATTTACCTATCTCTGAATTAGCACGCCTTAACGACAACACCCAAACAGAGGCACCATTTGGTCCCGGGCTCGTAAATGCATCAGCATGAATAGAGACAAAAAAGTCGGCCTTTTTTTCACGAGCACGATTGGTTCGCGTATTAAGTTTTACAAAGTAGTCACCGCTTCGTACCATGCGCGAAATCATCCCACGTTCGCCATCAATCATGCGCTCTAAACGTTTTGCAATTTGCAGTGTTACTGTTTTTTCGTACGTGCCAGAGGGACCAATTGAACCTGGATCTTCGCCGCCATGACCCGCATCAATTGCAATCACAATATCGCGTTCTTGGCTTAACTGGCGGTTTTTAGCTGCTGTTTGAGCAGGAGAAACAACTGTGGCAGCTTGGCTTTTATTGTATAAATCAACAACGAGCCTGTTTTTATAAGGGCCTGTAGGCGCTAAAGCAAATACAACTGGCTTTACTGGTGCGTTTAATTCAAACACTAACCGAACACTGTGCTTATTTTTAGGTTTTGAGTAGCGTAACTTGCTCACTATTTGATGTTTTGGTGGTACACCTGGTAGTATTTTTAACTCGCTAGTGTTTTCTAAATCAATTACTAAGCGGCTTGGGTTTTTAAGCATGAAATAGCTAAAGTCAGGCTTATCATTTAAATCAAATACCACACGCGTACTATCAGGGGACGGCCATACGCGTACACTATTAATTGTATTTTTGGCCCACAGCGGCAAGCTTATGGTAATAACCATAAGGTAAATAAAGAGTTTAACTACACCTCGGCTCATTTGATAATTACTGCCTTAACTATATTATTATTTGTTATTTAGTTTTTCGACAATTGCTACACCACGCTCACTGGCGCTATTAATAACAATTTTACGTTCGTTACCCATATAGCTTAGAGTAATATCTAAATCAGGCACAGGAATAAATTCACCACCTTTTTCTGGCCACTCAACAACGCAAATTGCATCTGGTGAAAAATAATCGCGTATTCCCATGTATTCAAGCTCTTCAGGGTCACCTAAGCGATATAAATCAAAATGATAAACATTTGCGCGCTCGAGTTCATAAGGTTCAACAAGTGTATACGTTGGGCTTTTAACTTTGCCTGTATGTCCAAAGCCTTGCACTACCCCTCTTGTAAACGTTGTTTTACCAGCGCCTAAATCACCATGTAAATAAATAACCGCACCTTGCTCTATAATATCAGCAACGCGATTACCCATTGCAACCGTGGCTACTTCATCAGTCAAATGAAATTCAAAACTACGCGTCATTACTACCTCAAAAATTCATTCAAAAGCGCATATTTGCTAATCATACCAGAATATTAATTTAAGGCGATAAATTGAGGTTTTAGACATAAAAAAACCAGATAAGCTGATAATGAAAGTTGTGTATGGATGTCTATTTTCGATACTTTGAAACTGTATTATTGTAATAAAATAAGGTAAGTGAGTTCTCAGACTAAAAGATAGTAAAAGATAGTAAAAGATAGTAAAAGAAAGGTAACACCACGAATTAGATGACCCCATATTGGCATTAAATTAACTGAGATATGTAAGTTTATTATCTAACTTCTTCTGATTCAGTAGATGGTTCTGCTAGCAAAAAAGTAACTGGTAAATGAAACTCTCAACTACTCCCCAAGATAACTTTGTATTTTCAGATAGAAGACTAATCCAGGTGACCCGCTCACCCTAGTTTACTGTTTGCAGGTGCTTTAAATACAAAAAGCCCCAGCTAATGCCGGGGCTTTTTTACAAAACTAACTTAATTAAAAAATTAAGCTTGTTTTGGACTAGAAATAACGTCTACTAAAGTCCAAGATTTATTCTTAGAAATTGGTGCGCATTCACGGATAGTAACTACGTCACCCGCTTTTGCTGTGTTATTTTCGTCATGTACGTGTAACTTAGTCGTACGTTTAATGAATTTCCCATAGATTGGGTGCTTCACGTAACGTGCGATAGCGATAGTGAAAGATTTTTCCATCTTGTCGCTGATTACACGGCCTTGAAGAGTACGAATTTTATCGCTCATTATTGACCTGCCTTCTGGTTAATAACTGTTTTTACACGCGCGATATCGCGGCGTACTGTTCTTAGCGTGTGTGTCTGAGCTAACTGACCAGTGCTAGCTTGCATGCGCATATTAAATTGCTCACGAAGTAGTCCTAGAAGTTCAGCATTAAGCTCTTCTACGCTTTTGTCTTTTAGTTCGCTAGCTTTCATCACATTACCGTCCGAGTTACGAAAGTTGTTTTGAATGGCAATTTACGAGCAGCAAGGTCGAATGCTTCACGAGCAAGCTCTTCTGAAACACCTTCCATTTCGTAAAGTACTTTACCAGGCTGAATTTCAGCAACCCAATATTCAACAGAACCTTTACCTTTACCCATACGAACTTCAAGAGGTTTTTCTGTAATCGGTTTGTCAGGGAAGACACGAATCCAGATTTTACCTTGACGTTTCACGTGACGCGTCATAGCACGACGAGCTGCTTCGATTTGACGAGCAGTCATACGGCCACGGCCAGTTGCTTTCAATCCGAAAGTACCGAAGCTTACTTTGTTACCGTTTTGCGCTAAACCGCGGTTGCGGCCTTTGTGCATTTTACGGAATTTTGTACGTTTTGGCTGTAACATTAGTCGCTACCTCTACTTAGCACTTTTCTTGGCTTTCTTTGGTGCGCGTTTAGCTGGCTTCTCTTGCTCTTGTACTAGTGGTAAACCACCAATAACTTCGCCTTTGAAGATCCAAACTTTAACACCAATGATACCATAAGTGGTTAAGGCTTCAGAAGTTGCGTAATCGATATCAGCACGAAGAGTATGTAGAGGTACACGACCTTCACGATACCATTCTGAACGTGCGATTTCAGCGCCGCCAAGACGACCGCTAACTTCAACTTTAATCCCTTTAGAACCGATGCGCATTGCATTTTGTACCGAACGCTTCATAGCGCGACGGAACATAACACGACGTTCTAGTTGAGAGGCAATGCCGTCTGCTACTAGTTGTGCATCTAGTTCTGGTTTACGTACTTCAGAGATATTAATCTGAGCAGGTACACCAGCGATTTTAGTTACCGCTTGACGTAATTTTTCTACGTCTTCGCCTTTTTTACCGATAACAACACCCGGACGAGCCGTATGAATTGTTACACGGATTGATTTTGCTGGACGCTCAATAACGATTTTAGACACAGAAGCCGTTTTCAATTCCTTAGTAAGGAATGTACGAACTTTGTGATCGCCAAAAAGCTGTGCAGAGAAATCTTTTGAACTCGCGTACCAGGTAGAAACCCAAGGTTTAGATATACCTAGGCGAATACCAGTAGGATGAACTTTTTGTCCCATTACTTATACTCCTAGCTATCTGAAACCATAACAGTGATATGGCTTGTACGCTTAAGGATGCGGTCTGCGCGTCCTTTAGCACGAGGCATAATACGTTTCATTGTAGGACCATCGTCCACAAAGATCGTTGTTATACGAAGCTCATCAATGTCAGCACCTTCGTTATGCTCTGCGTTAGCAATAGCAGACTCAAGTACTTTCTTAACTAATACAGCCGCTTTCTTCGGGCTGTACGCCAGGATTTCTAGTGCGCGATCTACAGGTAACCCGCGGATCTGATCTGCAACTAGACGTGCTTTTTGCGCCGAACCAGAGGCGAATTTATGTTTAGCTAATGCTTGCATTTATCTTCCCCTCTTATCGTTTCTTCGCTTTCTTATCCGCAGCATGGCCACGGTAAGTGCGAGTTGGTGCAAATTCACCTAGTTTGTGACCGATCATTTCGTCAGAAACGAAAACTGGTACGTGCTGGCGACCATTATGGACAGCAATGGTCAATCCGATCATGTTAGGTATGATCATTGAACGACGGCTCCAAGTTTTAATTGGCTTTTTCTCACCGCTTTCCAAAGCTTTCTCTACCTTCTTCAGCAAGTGTAGGTCTATAAAAGGACCCTTCTTGAGAGAGCGTGGCATGGCTATTCCTCAATATTACTTAGTACGACGACGTACTATAAATTTATCCGTACGCTTGTTCTTACGCGTCTTCGCACCTTTAGTCGGTTTACCCCATGGAGACACAGGATGACGACCACCAGATGTACGACCTTCACCACCACCGTGTGGGTGATCTACCGGGTTCATGGCAACACCACGAACTGTCGGACGAATACCACGCCAGCGATTTGCACCTGCTTTACCAAGTGAACGAAGCATATGCTCAGCATTGCCTACTTCACCTAGAGTCGCACGACAATCAGATTCAACTTTACGAACTTCGCCTGAACGAAGACGTAATGTTACATACTGACCATCACGAGCAAGGATTTGAACGTATGCACCAGCAGAACGTGCGATTTGAGCACCTTTACCTGGTTTTAATTCTACGTTGTGAACAGTCGAACCTACAGGCATATTACGCATTGGTAATGCATTACCAGGCTTGATTGGTGCATCAACACCAGACTGGATTGCATCGCCAGCTTTTAAGCCTTTAGGTGCGATAATGTAACGACGCTCACCGTCTGCATATAATACAAGAGCGATGTTTGCGCTACGATTTGGATCGTATTCTAAACGTTCAACAGTAGCTGGAATGCCATCTTTAGTACGTTTAAAATCGATTAAACGGTAGTGTTGTTTATGACCACCACCGATATGACGAACCGTAATACGACCATTGTTATTACGACCACCTGATTTAGAGTTTTTCTCTAAAAGTGGTGCGTATGGCTTACCCTTATGTAGATCAGAGTTAACCACTTTAACTAGGTGACGACGGCCCGCAGAAGTAGGCTTACACTTTTGAAGTGCCATAATTCTATCCCCTTATTACTCGGCGCCGCCGACAAAGTCTAGCTCGCTGCCTTCTTTAAGAGTAACGTAAGCTTTCTTCCAGTCGCTACGACGACCGAAACGTGCGCCAGTACGTTTTGTTTTACCCTTAACGTTAAGTGTGCGAACACCAGTTACTTCTACTTCAAAAAGCTTCTCAACTGCTACTTTAATTTCAGCTTTAGTTGCGTCATTTACTACTTTAAAAACAATAGTATTGTTTTCTTCAGCAGCAATTGTGCTTTTTTCAGAGATATGTGGAGCAAGGATCACTTTTAAAAGACGTTCTTCGCGAATCATGCTAGCGCCTCCTCAAGTTGCTTAACAGCAGCGGCTGTAATAAGTACCTTATCGAAAGCAATTAAGCTTACAGGATCGATACCAGCTACATCACGTGTGTCAACCTTATAAAGGTTACGTGCCGATAAGAAAAGATTTTCATCTACTTCTTCAGTCACGATAAGAACATCTTTAAGCTCAAGTTCTTTAAGCTTAGCAACTAGTTCTTTAGTTTTTGGTGCTGCTAGAGCAAAACTTTCAACAACGATTAAACGCTCTTGACGAACTAATTCAGATAAGATGCTTTTAATCGCACCACGGTACATTTTACGGTTTACTTTTTGGCTGTGGTCTTGTGGTTTAGCTGCAAAGCTAACGCCACCTGAACGCCAAATTGGGCTACGGATTGTACCGGCACGTGCACGGCCAGTACCTTTTTGAGCCCATGGTTTTTTACCACCACCGCTTACTTCAGAACGTGTCTTCTGAGCACGAGTACCTTGACGAGCACCTGCTGCGTATGCAACAACTACTTGATGTACTAATGCTTCGTTAAACTCACGTCCAAAAGTAGCTTCAGAAACTTCAAGACCGCCAGAAGCGTCTTTAATTGCTAATTCCATCACTAAATCTCCAGGACTTATGCTTTAACAGCTGGTTTAACGATAACGTCACCGCCAATAGCTCCAGGTACTGCACCCTTAACTAAAAGCAAATTACGCTCAGCGTCAACGCGAACTAGTTCTAAGTTTTGAGTCGTTACACGCTCAGCACCCATATGACCGGCCATTTTCTTACCTTTAAACACCTTACCAGGTGATTGGTTTTGACCGATTGAACCAGGAGCACGGTGAGATAGAGAGTTACCATGTGTAGCGTCTTGCATGCTGAAATTCCAGCGCTTAACACCACCTTGGAAACCTTTACCTTTAGAAGTACCGGTTACGTCAACCTTGTTGATTTCGTTGAATAATTCAACAGTAAGCTCAGCGCCTACTTCAAAATCGCCTTCACCACCGTTAAGGCGGAATTCCCACAGACCGCGACCCGCTTCAACACCAGCTTTAGCGAAATGACCCGCTTTAGCTTTGTTTACACGACTTGCTTTTTTAGTGCCTGCGGTTACTTGAAGCGCGTTATAACCGTCTGTTGCGTCAGATTTGATCTGAGCAATGCGGTTAGGTGTCGCTTCAATAACTGTCACAGGGATAGATACACCATCTTCAGTGAAGATTCGTGTCATACCCACTTTACGACCGACTAGACCTAATGCCATTTTCCTAAAACCTCTCTAATCTTTCGATTAACCCAGGCTGATTTGAACATCAACACCAGCAGCAAGATCTAAACGCATAAGCGCGTCTACAGTCTTGTCAGTTGGTTCTACGATGTCTATCAGACGTTTATGGGTGCGGATCTCGTACTGATCACGCGCATCTTTATTAACGTGCGGTGAAGTTAGTACAGTAAAACGTTCAAAGCGTGTAGGTAGTGGGATTGGACCACGTACTTGTGCGCCAGTGCGTTTCGCAGTTTCCACGATTTCTGCCGTTGATTGGTCAATCAAACGGTGGTCAAAAGCTTTTAGGCGAATACGAATGCGTTGATTTGACATTCTTAACCTCAATATAAAGAGCATATAAAAGAGCATAAAAAAACGACCGAAACAATCTTAAAACTTAAGATGTCGGCTGTTTGATTATATCTACGTTGAGTTCCAAATCGGAACTCCTGTTTATTAGCTTGAAATCCAAGCTTAATTTATCCTTTCTAGTTCCCAGAGGAATTTTGAAAGCCTGCGTATTATAGAGGTATTGGTGATAAATGCAACAACTATTTAGAAACAATACAATGCCTATAAATTTGATTAAATAAGCACCCATACATGCTTACTAGCTATACTTGAACTAATACCTCTACTGTTAGTCAATAAACAACTTAACACCTTAATTACGCAAACTAAGGGATTTTTAGATATTATGGTATCCTACTGCGCTAATTTTGCCCTTAATACTCTCAATATGGTGAGTCGATGCGTATTTTTAATTATTGTTTAAATATTATGTCTGCTGGATTTAGCCGCTTATTTGTAAAAAGCAAAGTGCTGCCAGAAAATCCGATTAAACAGTATGATCTAAACCCTGAGTACCCTACATTTTATATAGTGCGTTTAAATTCACGATTTGATTTAGCGGCTCTCGCACATGCGTGTAAAAAAAATGGTCTACCTAGCCCAACCGAAGAGCAAGTATTAGGTAACCAAGATTTAGACCGTTTTATTGGTATTAAAAATCCACCACCACTTTTTGGTGATGAAGCTAAGCCAACCAATGCTTTAGCTCAAGGTAAACAAATTATTGAATACCTAATACAAAGTGGGCAGCAAAACGTACAAGTGGTTCCGGTTACTATTTTATGGGGTCGCGACCCGGGTAAAGAAAAGCCGGGGCTACGCACTTTAATTACGCACTCTCTAACTCCTAGCTGGTTTAGAAAGTTTTTTGTGGTGTTGTTTTCAGGACGCGACAACTTTATTCGCTTTAGCCAACCACTCGACTTATCGCTTTTAGTCAATGAAAAAGCCGATGTAAGCGAGTTACCACATAAATTATTACGTGTAGCACGTGTTCACTTTAAGCGCCAAAAGCTAGCTGCTACAGGCCCTAAAATGCCCTCTCGTGAGCAATTATTTAATTCATTATTAGCGTCACCTACAATAAAAAAAGCAATTCAAGATGAAGCTAAAGCTAAAAACATTAGCCAAACAGAAGCCCGCCAAAATGCACTTAAGCTACTTGATGAGATAGCTGCTAATTACTCTGAAGCAATGATACGTGTGGCCGAGCGATTTTTAACTTGGTTATGGAATAAGCTCTATAACGGTATTGATATTAAACACGCAGAACAAATTCATGAACTAACAGATAAAGGCCATGAAATAATCTATATGCCTTGTCATCGCAGTCATATGGATTACTTACTGCTTACTTACTCTATTTATCATTTAGGCTTAGTTCCACCACATATAGCTGCAGGTATAAATCTTAACTTTTTCCCTGCCGGTGGCATATTTAGACGCTCTGGGGCATTCTTTATTCGTCGCTCGTTTGCAGGCAATAAACTTTATTCTGCAATATTCAAAGAGTATTTAAGCCAACTGTTTATTAAAGGTTACTCTGTTAAGTTTTACACGGAAGGCGGTCGAAGCCGAACTGGGCGCTTACTTCCACCTAAAACAGGTATGCTATCTATGACATTACAAGCAATGCTGCGCGGAATAGACAGACCAATATCTATCGTTCCTGTGTACATTGGCTACGAGCACGTAATGGAAATTAACACCTACCTTAAAGAGCTAGATGGAAAAGATAAAAAAGGCGAATCTATATTTGGTATTTTTAAGGCAATCAAAAACCTTAAAAACTACGGTCGTGGTAATTTAAACTTTGGTGATCCAATCTCGATTAACCAATACTTAAACGATAACCAACCTGATTGGCGCGATTCAATACATCCAACTGACGTGCAAAAGCCACAATGGTTAGCACCACAAGTAACTAAACTTGCCGATCAAGTAATGGTTAAAATTAATAATGCAGCGGCGCTTAATGCGGTTAACTTACTAGCGATGATATTGCTGGTTAATGATAAGCAAGCATTGAGTAAACCAAAGCTATTAGCACAGCTTGATTTTTATCTGCGCTTACAACGCGACGCCAGTTACAGCGATAAAGTAACAGCTCCAGACGAAACACCAGAGCAATTACTAACGCATGCATTAAAGCTTAATAAGTTTGAAGTTATAAGTGATGAATTTGGTGAAATTATTACTATTAGCGATAAAGAAAAGGTATTGTTTAATTACTACCGAAACAACATATTGCACTTGTTTGCAGTTCCAAGCTTAATTGCACTACATCTGTTTAAACAACACAGCACAACTATTGAGCAGTGCCAGCAACTTGTAAAAACGTTTTATCCGTTATTTGCTAAAGAATGGTACTTACAGCCTCTTGATGAAAACTATATAACGCGTATTTTAGCTAATTTTGCTGATCAAAATTTAATTGAGTTTGATGGCGATAACATTCATATAACGAACAGTAATGACTGCTTAGCTAAGCTAGAAATGCTTGGACGAGCGCTCAGCTTTACTCTGCAACGATACGCTATTGTGATTGGTTTTATTCAAACAAGTGATGGTATTGAAAAAGCTGAGCTTGAAAGAGAGAGCCAAGTACTTGCACAGCGTTTAGGCACACTCCATGGTATTAAAACACCTGAGTTTTTTGATAAAAAAGTACTTGTTAGTTTTATTGATAACTTACGTGGCGAGTCGTTAATAACAGAGGGTGATAAAGGCTTAGTAGGCAGTACACAACTTTGCGAAACCTACGCACACCTTAAAACATTACTGCCAGCACGCGTCTGGCAGTCAATCAGCGATATAGTACAAGATCAGTGTAATTAGTACTACTGTATCTATAGTAGGGGTTAGCGCTGGCGCATAACCCCTTCTTGCATTGTTGAGGCAACTAAGTTGCCTTGGCGGTCAAAAAACTGCCCTCGTACCAAACCACAACCATTGCTCGCACTTGGGCTATCAATTGAATACAAAATCCAATCATCCATTCTAAATGGACGATGAAACCACATTGCATGGTCAATCGTTGCTACTTGCATATTTGGCTGCATAAACGACACACCGTGTGGCTGTAATGCAGTTGGCAAAAATTCAAAGTCAGACGCATACGCTAATAAATAGTTATGGATGCGCTGATCGTCCGGCATTTCACCATTAGCTTTAAACCAAATATGTTTTACCGGCTCCATAACTTCTGGCTTAAACGGGTTATGAAAAGTAACCGGTCGCATTTCAATTGGCATTTCACGCGTAAACTTATTACGAATCACTTCAGGAATGTGTGAAGCGTTATCTTGGTAAAACTCAAGCGATGAGCGAAGCTCTTCAGGTGCTGGTACATCAGGCATTGTTGCTTGATGCGACAAACCATTTTCTTCACCCTGAAATGACGCTGTCATATAAAAAATGGGCTTACCGTACTGAATCGCTTTTACTCGGCGAGTACTAAAGCTCTTTCCATCGCGAATAGTTTCTACGTCGTAAACTATAGGTTTAGCTGGATCTCCTGGGCGTAAAAAGTAAGAATGTAATGAATGAACTATACGCCCCTCAGGTAGAGTTTCTTTAGCGGCAGAAAGCGCCTGCCCCATAACTTGACCGCCAAACACAGCACCAAAGCCTAAATCTTGGCTTTGTCCTCGATATAAACCTTGCTCAATTTCTTCAAGTGTTAACAACGACAATAAATCATCTAATACTTGGCTCATTACTTCTTCCTCATTACCCTAGTATCCAAATGATACTATACAATAGTGGGAAGTAAATATTTGTTAGGAATACTGTTATGGCTTACTGGCTATTTAAAACTGAACCCGATGCGTTTTCATTAGATGATTTAAAAAACGCACCAAAACAAACGACTCTTTGGGAAGGCGTGCGTAATTACCAAGCGCGAAACTTCATGCGTGATGGCGTTAAGCTCGGTGATTCAGTGATGATTTACCATTCAAGCTGTAAACACGTAGGTGTAGCGGGTATTGCCGAAGTGACACACGATGCCTACCCAGATCCTACTCAGTTTGATTTAAGTAGCGACTATTACGATGCAAAAGCCACCAGCGACAAACCACGCTGGGTTGTTGTTGAGGTTACTTACCAAAGCCATTTAAAAAAATTAATTAGCCTTAAAGATATTAAAGCCAATAATAATATTACTGAAATCGCACTTAAAAAAGGCGGACGACTATCAATAATGCCTGTTACTAAAAATGACTGGGATGAAATAATCAAAATGGCGCAGTAACACCCTCTCGGTTTGACCTAATTTCATTGAGTTTGATATGATCTACGCTGACTTATAGCTGGAGGATTAATGAAATTACTGTATTGGTTAGATGAATGGTTAACTCTCCCGCGCAATGAGCAACAAACTCGATTACCCATGACGGGTAGTGATTTACTCGGCGATGTATTTGTTAAGTATGATTTTGTTGACGTTAATAAGCCCCTGCTTTTTACCTTTTCACCCGCAGGCACTAACGTGCAAGAGCAAGATCTCAATCCTGATTTTGCACCATGGGGTTATCACTTAGCTCAAAAACAAAACGTAAACGTAATCGCTTTTCAGCATTTAGGTAAAAGTAATTGGTTTCGTAATCGTAATTTAATCTTTTTTCTCGAGCAATTATCAACATTACTTACGCCGTTTAATTGTCGATTAGGCTATGGCTTAAGCCGTGGCGGATTTGCTGTTGGCGCTTTTGCTAAACTATTAAAGCTAAACCAAGTACTGTTCTTTCACCCGGTAAGTACTAAAAATAAAGAATTAGTACCGTGGGATGACCGCTCTAGTACCGATATAGCTCAGCAGTTTGACTGGCAACAAGATTATCACGATCTAGATTTAGGAGATGCCCAAGGCTATATTATTTACGATCCTACTAATCGTATAGACCGAATGCACGCCAAGCGCTATAAGCAGTTAACTCACTTGCGAGTATTTGGTATGGGACATGGCACACACGCTACATATTTGAATAAGTTTGGGTTTTATAAGCAAGTAGCCGTTGATTTCATTCAACATCAGCAAATCGATATTGCACAGTTTCGCCTGCAAACCAAAACCTTACGCTTAAAAGAAGATTATTATCAAAGTCTCAATACGGCTAATGCAGACTCCCCCCATCGTTTAGCATTATTGAGTACAGCGCATAAAATTTTAGCTGATGAAAAAGAAGTGTATGTACAAGAGCATCAAGCAAAAATTGATATTCAGCCATTAATAGATGTGGCACTTAAGCACCAAGATGAGCACCCTAATGATGCTATTCAGCTATTAGAAGTCGCCCAGCAACTTCTACCTGACGACCCTCTAATTGAGCATAAACTCAAACAGTTGGAAGAGTAATTATTCCAACTAAAACGGCTATAAAGGCTAACTACTCTATTTAGCCTTTTTCTTTTTGTGCCTATGCTTGGGCACAATGGTAAAGTACATCATTAAACCTAACCAAGAAAATATAATGATTCCCATTAGCCAGCCATTCTTTTCATGACCCTGTGTACGCTTACTGTTGAGTACAATAACGACAGGTAATATGTAAGCACTTAAAACAACAATTAAAAATACAACTTCATTCATTATTTTTCTAGGCTCGACCAGTCTACTTCACTACTTAATACTCGATCTACCGATATATAGTGCAAAATATCGCCTTCACTTACTTTGTAATCTAATGGTGGGTTTAAATCCATATTTTGCGCACTTAAATTATGGGCAACACCTAACAGTATTGCATCATGCTCAAGCTTAAAATGATGAAACAAAGTACCAAACTCCATATCTTTGCAGCCACTTGGTACTTTCAAGCTAAATTGTGTATCGCCGTGCAAAGTAGATAGCAGCTCCTCTTGCACACGGCTCGAACCTGGATCTTGCATTGAGCGTACTAATATCTCAGCTGATTTTGCACTACTACATTCTACGTTTTGGCAATGCTCTAACATCATCTCAACTTTGGTTTCATCTAAAAAGTGAGCACTTATATGACAATCATCTTTTACTAAGCGACTTATGCGCAGGGCTGTTGTAAATGTCTGGTCGTCATCTTGACCATCAATAATCACCTTATCAGCACTACGAATAGCTACCCGCTCTAGTTCAGCTAAATTTGTAAAACTCGTTAAACGTGCAAAATCAACGCTTTCGTTAGCTAAAAAAGGATGATCCATTTGCTCTGTTACCGCGAGTAAAATACGACGGTCAGTTCGCTTCGTATCTGCCAAAATGTAATCAATCATCTTTTTTGTACGAGTGTCGTGCCAACCAAAAATAATAATATGGTGGTTACTGTGAGCAAAGTTTTTATCACCAGTCATAGCGCGCCTAATTAAGTAAGTGACAGTTTGTCCTGCTTTTCCTAGCAAAACACCAAATAAAGCTAAACCAAATGGAATTTGTATTAATGCAACCACCCAACGACCAAGATCAGTAGTTGGACTAAAGTCACCATATCCCACTGTTGATGTTGTTACTGTGTAATAGTAAAAAAAGGTAGTAAGCGAGGTTAACGCTTTCTCATTCGCTATAAATAGTAAGCTCCATGTTAATAGCATATGAGTCAAAATAGCTAATGCCACTGCTTGCCAACTCAACTGATCTATATGAGCGCGAACAAGTAACGCTAGCCTTTTAAATATCACCGGCATAATACAAAGTCTTCGTTAGTAAATTATCTATAAACAGTACGTTACTGTAAGCGATGCTTTTAAGCAATGTTTAAGCTTTTAACCGCAAATATAAGACTAAATGCTGTTTGCCAATGATGATTTTTCATGATTAATTAGCGTTAAAATAATAACCAAAACAGTTGTGCTTATGCTTAATAAAATAGCCCGCCCTTTTACTAAAATTGTAGAGCGCTATCTTCCCGACCCTTTTATATTTGTAATTTTACTTACAATAATCACCCTTATTAGTGCGAGCTTATTTACAACCGCAACCAACATTGAAGTATTACAAGCGTGGGGAGGTGGATTTTGGAACTTATTAAGCTTTGCTATGCAAATGCTACTAGTGTTAATTACAGGCTACATGTTGGCAAGTACGCCACCTATAAGTAAGTTATTAGAAAAACTAGCAACACTCGCAAATACAGCACCTAAAGCAATTATATTGGTAACGCTTATTTCGCTTTTAGCGAGCTGGATAAATTGGGGATTTGGCTTAGTTATTGGTGCCCTTTTTGCCAAGGCAATTGCTAAACATACTCGTGTTGATTATCGATTATTAGTAGCCAGCGCTTACTCAGGTTTTGTTGTATGGCATGGCGGATTAGCCGGTTCGATTCCTTTAACTATCGCAACCGATGATCACTTTTCAGAGGCCAGCATTGGTATTATTAGTACAGAGCACACTTTATTTGCGGGCTTTAATATAGCCATATTAATTGGTTTATTCATTATTATGCCGCTCGTTAATCGCTATATGCTGCCAAGCGAGCAAGAAAGCGTATATATCGACCCAGCTCTTTTACAAGAGACAACACCTAAGCCCACAACAATAACCAGACCCGCCCAACATTTGGAACAAAGTAAACTACTTGGTATGGCAATTGGCTTATTAGGTTTGGCATATTTAGGTTATTACTTTTTTATTGCTGGCGGAAACTTAAACCTTAATAGCGTTATTGCCGTATTTTTGTTTTTAGCTATTACGCTGCATCAAACACCCCATAATTTACTTAACAGTCTGCAACAAGCAATTCCAAGCGGGGCTGGCATTGTTATTCAATTTCCTTTTTATGCCGGCATCATGGCGGTAATGGTTGATAGCGGATTAGCACAACAAATATCACGTGGCTTTATTGCCGTTGCAGATGCTGATAGCTTGCCATTCTTTAGTTTTATAAGTGCAGGGTTCGTTAATATGTTTGTTCCCTCTGGAGGTGGCCAATGGGCTGTACAAGCACCCATTGTAATACCCGCAGCGCAAGAGCTAGGCGCCGATATACCTCGCGTTGCAATGGCCGTTGCATGGGGTGATGCGTGGACTAATTTAATTCAACCGTTTTGGGCATTACCAGTCCTTGCTATCGCAGGCTTAAAAGCAAAAGATATTATGGGGTTTTGTGTTGTGCAGTTGTTTGTAACTGGGGTTTTTATATCGCTGGTATTGAGCTTTTATTAACTGTAAACATAATAAAAAGGCGTGTAATACACACGCCTTGATTGTTTTATGCACTCTCGCTCTGCTGTTGTAGCTCCACCAACCTACCCTCTTTCAGTTGATAGACTTTGCTGGCCATGTTAATGGTTTCTTGGCGATGAGCAATCATAATCCGTGTGATGGGTAAGTGCTGAATTTGTTCACTTATTTTGGCTTCGTTGCCTTTATCTAAATGACTAGTCGCTTCATCCATAAACAACACGCAGGGCGATTGATACAACGCTCGCGCTAATAATAGCCGCTGCACCTGCCCGCCCGACAAGTTTGATCCCATATCACCTACTAATGAGTTATAACCCATAGTCATTTTGGTAATATCATCATGAATAGCTGCATGTCGGGCACATTGCTCTATTTTTAAGTAATTGGGCTGTGGGTCAAAAAAGCTGATGTTATCGGCGATTGAGCCAGCTAACAATGTGTCATCCTGCATCACTGCAGCTATTTGTTTACGGTAGTTTTTAAGACCAAACTGGGTGATATCTTTACCATCCAGCAGCACTTTACCCGAGGTCGGCTGTAATAACCCCAGCATAATTTTCATTAGCGTAGTTTTACCCGCGCCAGATGGTCCTGTAATCGCAATCGAGTCACCGGTATTCAGCGTTAAATTAACATTATTTAAAATCGGCACTTGCTCTTCACTGTAACTAAAGCAAATATTCTCGAGCGTAAGCTGGCCTTTAACTTTACCTTCGTCATCACCGGTATAGGCCATTTCACCGTCACGATTAGCTTCTTGTTTCGTGAGTGCTATATCTGCAATACGGTCTAAGTGTAAGCGCATCATTTTGAATTGAATAATTTGCTCAATTAAGTTGGCAAAGCGGCTGGTTAACTGGTTTTTATAAGCAATAAACGCCAGTACCATACCAACAGACAAGCTATTGCTCATAACTAGCAATGCAGCAAAGTAAATCACCAATACATTTTCAAGGCCAAATAACAGCTTATTAAATGAATCAAAGCTAATGTTTAAACGCCCTAAACGGATTTCACTATTAATGACCTCTGCATAACGGTTTTGCCAAATACCTTGACGCTGCGATTCATTACCAAACAATTTTATGGCTTGCATACCGCGAATATTTTCTAAAAAGTTCGATTGCTCTTTGGCAGATGATTGAATCACTTCTTCAGTAGCTTGGTGCAGCGGCCTATACAGCGCTAAACGTACTAAGGTATACAGCACAATTGCACCTACAACTATTGCAGTGAGCTTTAGCGAATAAATTAGCATCATAATCAATACTGTAATAGCCATCACGCCATCGACCAGTGTTTCTACAAACCCCGTGGTAATACGCTCACGTATTTGCGCTAATGAGCCAAAGCGCGAGACAATATCGCCAATATGGCGGGACTCAAAATAGTTCATTGGCAAGCGCAATAAGTGCCTGAGCAAATTCACGCCCATTTGCATATTGAGCAAACTCGAAAGCCGTAAAATTAGCCAACTTCGTACTGCATTAGTCACCACTGAAATTATCGCAATCAGAGCAAAACCCATGGCAAGTACCGTTAATAACGATTCATCAAAACTAATGAGTACTTCATCCACCACCCACTGCATATAATAAGGGGTCATCAAAGCAAATAATTGCAATACCAGTGACAACGCAATCAGTTTTATTAGCCCTGCTTTTAAGCCCTTCATTGAGCTCCAAAGTTGGGTAAACTTCATCTGTGCTTGTTCTTGTTTGGCTTCAAACTGACTGGTTGGAGTCAGCTCTAAACAAATACCGGTAAAGTGTTTACTAAACTCATTACTATTTAAACTGCGTTTACCAACAGCTGGGTCGTTTATAGCAAACTTAGCTGAAGATCCTTTACCAGAGACTTTGGTCAATACCACAAAGTGATTCATATCCCAATGTAAAATACACGGAGTTTGTAGTTTATGGACTTCATCAATAGGGCATTGCAATGCACGACTGGCGAGCCCCAAGTTATCCCCCACTCAATCAGCTGTTGTAAGTTCATCCCCTTTAAATTAGCCGAAAAGCGCTTACGCATGGCTGGCATATCCAGCCTATGACCGTGATAACTTGCCACCATTGCCACAGAGGCTAGGCCGCATTCAGCTATTTCGGATTGGAGAATTAGAGGAACTGACATGTTTATTTTAAATTCTATTGTAGCTTGCATGATAAAGGGTAAATTTTCCGTTGTTAATATTATTACCACTATAAATAAGATGGCAGAATGGAAGTACAACTAAGAAGTTTTCTATATAGTTTTACTTTCTTCTAGATATGTATGCACAAATAAAAACTGACGCTATCTCAATAATTACAACTAAAATATCTATTTTGGCGACACGTGTATTCAGATTAGAAATACTTTCTAATCCCTCTGTCTATCTGAAAAAGTATCATTAATAGCCTCAACCTTTACGATAAAACTCCTCTTAGCAACTGCCAACGAAACTAAAGTAGTTTTATTTTCTAATATTTTTTAAATATTCATATAAATAATAAGATGGGATCATTAAAAATATTATATATAATGGATAATATAAATCAGGACTTATTATTTTTTCATAAATATTAAAGATCAAATGAATTAATAAAATATAAAGTAAAGATAAGATAATTTTTTGAATATTATTCATACATTTTCCTGCGGCTTTTTAGAGCAGCTTTAAAAAGCTACTCTATTACCTCTTTCAGCTAAATATGCTAGTTAACAGGTCGGTTCACACCCTGCTTGTTTTGTTTCTTTAGAACTTTGGTATTGTTTGTACTTTTCATGTGCATAGCCAACAATAACCCCTGCAATAAAAGTAGCAGCTATAGCTCCTAATATAGGAAAACCACCACTAACATTACTTTGCTCTTTCTTGGTTAACTCTCTCATAATTAGTCCCTTATTAATTAGCTAAAGCTTTTCCAACTTCGTTACCTACAACACCAGCACCGCCTAAAGCTGGCCGTCTTTTTCGGTTGTTTGCATTTAGCAAACCACCAAAACTTTCAAATTTTTCTTCATTTTATAAAACGCTACATTTAACTTACGCGCCCTTTTAGGCTGTACAGTGGCTCGAGTAACCACTCGATTAATGTGCGCTGTTCTAACATAATATCCGCTTCAAACAACATGCCGCTTTTTAGCTCGAACGCTTTACCATAGGCCTGCATTTGCTGTTGGCTGAGTGTTGCTCGCAAACGGTACACTGGCTCTTGCAGTGCAATGGGCAAACGTATTTCATTTGGGGTAATGAGTGCTTTGTCGATACGGCTAATTTTACTGTTAATAAAACCAAAGCGTTGATAAGGGAAAGCATCAAAACGCAGGCGCGTATCGTTACCTAGCTGTATAAAGCCTGCTGAACGTGTTGGTAGCAGCAACTCTGCTACTAGCTCTGAGCCTTCGGGAATAATATGCAACAGTGGTTTGGCTTGGGTAAGTGTTTCGCCTTCAACCACTTGAATGCCAGTAACAACACCGCTGTTACTGGCTGTTATGGTATATTGATAGTTACTTTTAATTTGTGTGAGCTGGTTTTGAATATCCGCTTGTTGGCGTTTAAGACTATTTATACGCAACGTATACTGCTGGGGCACGTTGGCAATATTAAAGCTAAGTTGACTTAATTGGTTTTCTTGCTGCATCAGCAAGCGCGCTAGGTTTTGTTTTTCTTGCTTAACATCTAACAAAGCTTGCTGCTGTTGCTCTCGCTCGATGTTTGATAAAAAGCCATTTTTATTAAGTTGATTAAGGTTGCTTTGTTGGCGGTTAAGTAGCCCTAATTTTTCATCAGCCAGAGCAAGTTGACTTTGTAATGCAGCTTGCTCATTAGTAAGTGCACGTTTTTGCGCTTGCAAGTTAAGTGACTCTTGCTTTTGTAGGGTGTGGTTTTGTGTTACCTCATCATTGAGCAACTGTATTTGCATACTTAGCTGCTCAACAAGCTGGGTACTCAAGGCTATGCCTTGGCTGTTATTTTGCTGCTCAACAAGCTGGGTACTCAAGGCTATGCCTTGGCTGTTATTTTGCTGCACAATAATGGTCGCCAGCGGCTGACCTTTAGTAACGGCATCACCCTCTTGTACAAATAGCAGCTCAATCATACCACCTTGACTAGCAAAGCTTTGGATTATCCCTTTATTGGGTATTAAAAACCCCCGAACTGTTTCCTTGCGTGAATATTCTGCTGTAAATAAAAAGGCTATCATTACAATCGAAATACATACCAAAATAAATACGGTAAGTTTTATTGATAGTGGTTGTGCGAGCGTAATCACTCCTGTTAAACGCTCTCTTTGCTGAGCGACAGCTTCCTTTCTAAATAACATCCAGTTGATCCGCTAAGATTGTTCTAATTTATATTACACTAGAATTCAATTAACAATAAATCAACATAAAAGTCGAAAAATAAAATATTAATGCAAAAAACTAACTTGTTTAGTTAGAAAAAATAAAAATACTAGCTCGATAAAATAGTCATCGGCAGACTCAATATTGGATTTTCTGAATCGGCAAAGTGCATCATTACAGCTACATGCCCAGCGACTACAACTGCATACATAAACGCTGAAAAACCTTGGCCATATTTATCTAGCGGCATTAAATGTGAATAGTGACGGCCTCGCCATTCAAATACAATTTCCAGCGCACCAACAAATAAAAAGAATACCAGTAACATTAAGCCAAATGTATAGCTCAGCCATAAACCAAATAGTACACCGAGTAAACATACACTTAGGCCAATCCATGAACGCATTGAAAAGCTAATACTTTTTAATACATGCCCGCCATCAAGCGGCAAAATTGGTAACAAGTTAAATAAATTTAATAACGCACTAAGAACCGCAACACCTGCAAATATTTCCATTTCAGTCGCGTAATACAAAACCACACCCAGCACAGAGGTTATTAAACCAAACGCAGGCCCCATTAGCGATATAACGACATCTTGCCAACGAGTCGTTATTTTGTCGTCACTGACAGCAAGCCCTCCAACAAATGGGATTAAATAAATACCTTTGGTTTTTATGCCAAAGTATTTCATTGCTCGCACATGGCCGTACTCGTGTACGACTAAGCAACCAATTAGCATTAGTGCAAATTCAATACTAAATAACCATGCGTAGCCTGCAACAGAGGCCCCTGCAAGCACTACTTTAATTACCTTAGCACTTTTAAAAAGCTTAAAACCTAATGCAGCCAGCCCTAAAAAGCCTTTTTTAGGTGAGCCATTTGTAGGTGCTGGTAACGCAAGTTGTGTTGCAAATTGCTCATCAACAAAGAGCGAAATACTTTGCTCTTCGACTGTCGATGTATCAATACCTATTACTTTGTTGTCGTAAGTAAACTGATAATAGTTTTCACGAGGATTATCAAAGGTAATAGCTTGTTGAGCATGAAACACCTGCACAATTTTTTGCCCAGACACCATAAGCGAAAATGGCTGCTCGGCTAAAGTAAGATCTATTCTTATCATAATTAAGACCATTTAAAATAATGACGCTAGTATACCTAATCAACTTAAAAACACGAGTGAAGGTGTTCTATAACTATTTTCAAAATAAAAGCATTTGATACTGACAAAATAAAAAAACACTACTACTTTTATAGTAACCATAAGCTATACATTGAAAGGGATAACAGTGAACAAAATAGTGCCTAACATTTTAGTTGTTGACGACTCAAAAGCGATTTTGATTGTTATGGAAGCCATATTAAATGAATTAAATATGTCTGATAATGTAGTCACCTGCTTGAGTGCTGCTGAAGCCCTCGAAAAAGTTGCTTCTGATATAAACTACTTTGATGCTATTTTTACTGATCTCAATATGCCCGAAATGGACGGCATGGAACTAATCCGCCACTTAGGAGAGTTACATTATCAAGGCGGTATTATAATTGTTTCTGAAATGGACCATAAAGTTATTAGTTTAGCTGCCAGCCTTGCCAAGCAACATAACGCTCACCTCATTGGTAATATTACAAAACCAGTGCAACTATCTCAGGTAAGTAGGTTACTTATTAAAGTAGCGCAATTAAATAGCCATACTTTATTAAAAGAGTCAGCCATTTCAAAAGATGAGCTTATTGAAGCATTAAAAAATGATGAAATAACGCCTTTTTATCAACCAAAAATAAACGCTGATAATAATAGAATTGAGAGCGTTGAAGTATTAGCGCGTATTCTATCAAGTAAAGACGGCAATATTATTTTACCTAACCGTTTTATAGGTATTGCCGAGCAACATAACTTAATTAATCAAATTACATTTTCTCTTTTTGAAAAGGCCACCAGCGAATTCAAAAATATGAAAGCGCAACTAGGTCATGATTTTAAGATGGCATTTAACTTATCGCCAACTCAGCTCGACGACTTAAACTGCCCTAATAAATTACTACTCATTTTAGAACTAAATCAACTCACGCCTAGTAATATAATTATAGAAATAACAGAACAACATGCACTCTCAAGCCTCATGCAATTAGAAACACTAAACAGATTAAGAATGCATGGCTTTGGTATATCGCTAGATGACTTTGGTGTTGGTTTTACTAATATGAATCAACTTCGAAACCTTCCTTTTACTGAAATTAAGATAGACCGCTCACTCATTAGCCATATAGAAACAGATTTATTTTCTCAAGTGGTTGTAAGTTCGTTATTTAACATTACGAGTAAAGATAATTTAGATTTAGTGGCAGAAGGTGTTGAGCGCCCAGAAGAGCTCGTTTATTTAAGGCACTATAAAAGAAAACTAGCCATACAAGGTTTTTTATTTAGTCGTCCTAAACCACAAAACGAATTTATATCTTGGGCTAAAGATTGGCTGAAAACTGATGGTAGCCCCGCTTAAAGCGGTATTAATATTTAATCGGGGCTGGTTAACTAATTATCACCCCGAGTGTGTTTATCTTCTTCGCTGACTATATGTGCACTACTTGCTAAACGTTTGTGCCAACGCTGCCTTGCTACTGCGCGCATATTAGTAGATTGGTCACGCTCATCTACAATCTCTAGCCCCATTAAAGCTTCAATCATGTCCTCTAGCGTTACAATACCCTGCACGTCACCGTACTCATCTACAACTAGGCATATATGCGTGCGCTTTGTTAAAAGAGTTTGCAGTAACGACGATACATTTTGAGAACTCGGCACCGTATAAATAGGCTTAATCAATTTGCTAATTTTGTAATCGGTACCTAAGCGGTGAAATGCCAACATAATATCGTTTTTATGCACAAACCCTACAATATCGTCGCTGTCTTTATCAAATACCAATATACGAGAAAATGACGACGAACCGTGATCGTTTAAATACTGATTCACGGTTAAGTCTTTGTGGATTTTAAAAATTACAGTTCGAGGCGTCATTAAGTCGCATAATTTTGCATGTCTAAAATGCAATAAATTACGAATTATTTCGGACTCATCCTGATGTAATGCACCAGACTCCGTACCTATATCAGCCATTGCCTCTATCTCTTGACGAATATAGTAAGCCTCATCGTGCTTTGGACCCATTAAATTTGTTAGCTTTTGTGCAAACCATACAAAAGGCTTTAGCAATATAACTAAAAACCTCAAAGCGTAAGTAACACTTGGCGTTAGAGCTCGCCAGTAATTAGCCCCCAAGGTTTTAGGAATAATTTCAGAAAGAATTAATACGAGGAATGTCATAATGGCTGATGCAATGCCTACAGCCGCATCGGAAAACACGACAGCTGCCTGTGCGCCTACCCCAGCAGCACCCGCAGTATGGGCAACCGTATTTAAAGTTAAAATAGCAGCTAAAGGCTGATCTATATTGTTTTTAAGTTTTTCGAGCTGTTTAGCAAGCTCAGGATGATCTTTCCTAAGTGATGCAACATAGCTGGGCGAAATACTTAATAACACAGCCTCCATCACAGAACATAAAAACGAAATAACAATCGCCACTACCATATAAACTATCAGTAAAGTCACTTTCTCTCCTCTATATTGGATATGTGAGCATGGTATCAATACATGCTATATTTGGCCAAACTTCCAATAATAATAGGCATAATAATGAAATTTAGCGCACCATGGTGTCATCAAAATAAGCTATTTAAGCATGCAGCGGCTCTTTTGACGCTTAGCAGCTTAAGCTTTGCTGCAATAGCCGCACCATTGGATAAATCAAAAATTCAGTTTATCGGCCCACTTGCCGAAGACATGCAGTTAAAGCCTTTTCAAACACCTCATGGCAATGCCATTATTAGTAACCTATTGCCGCAGCTACAAGCAGACTCAGATAGTTTTTCTGTATTTGGGAAAAAACAAAATTGGCAGCCGTTTAATAAAATCAATGCGCTCACTTTAGGTGGGTTACAGGCACTAAAATTTAATATTGAAACAACCCGCTTTACACAAGGTACACTTACCTTAAAAGGGATTGAGCAAGGTCAGTTATTTATTAATGGCGAACTACAAACAGGCGATAAAAATAGCTATAAGTTAGCTTTAAATAACAGTACTCACTCTATTTTAATAGTAGCCCAACAAGTAGCTAATTGGCACGACGTAATGCTTGATTTTGCACCTAAAAGCGACGTTGATAAAATTACGCTTAGCGCCTCACAAACAAAACGCTTATCTGCAAAACAATTGTTTGATGCCCCTACAATCAGTCAATTATCACTCGCACCTAATGCTAAGCAGTACGTTACTACTACTCGCACTTATAGCGATAAAACACAAAACCAAGCAAATACAGTTACTGTACTTAAAGATTCAGATAATCAAACGCTTTATCGCTTCGAAGCAGGCCAACCAAGTAACATTATTTGGAGTCCAGATAACCAATATTTAGTGTATTTGTTAAATGGTGAGCTTAAACAACTTAGCCGTAAAAACTTCTCAATAAAAACATTAGCAAACGATTTAGAAGGAGCCAATGGCTTTACCTTTTATAACGACACCAGCCTTTTGTTTAGCTGGTCTAAATCACCTGAGAACACTAACAGCTTAACTAAGCACTATAAAGGTCTACAAGATCGCTGGTCGTATGCACGTACCACCAGCCAAATTTATATGTTTGATACTAAAAGTGGTTTAACAAAAGCACTTAGCCAAGGTCCTCTTTCTTACAGCCTTGAAGATTCAAATAGTAACCGTGGCAAAATATTAATGAGCCGCCCAGTAATGGCAATGCAAGCATCAACCCACCCTGAAACAGAGTTAGTCGAACTCGATTTAAAATCAAATAAGCTTTCATCGCTTGGTAAATTCAAAACGTTTAATTTAGCTAAATATGCAAATAAAGACATTTATGTAATTGCAGGCCCTGACTTTAAAAATGGCGCAGGCAGAGCTCTACCAAAAGCAATGCTTGCTAATAACTACGACGGGCAACTTTACCTACTTACTGAAGGCGGTAAAAACGTAAAAGCACTTAGTAAACAATTCGATTCTGCTATTGGCCAACTGCAAGTTTTAGAAAACGGCGATGCGCTCATTAAAGTAACAGAGCAAGACACTCAACCGCTTTACCTATTTGATTTAAGTAAACAGCGCTTTAAAAAGTTAAATACAGGATTGGATATTGTTGAACAATTTAGTTACTCACACGACCGTAATACCGAAATTTTATTAAGTGGCACTAACGCTTTAGCGCCACAACAGCTAAAACGCCTTAACGTAAGTAAAAATAAAACAGATTTAATATGGGATTCAAAACCAAGTAGCTATGCAAATACACGACTCCCTACATTAGAGGAGTTTAATTTTAAAAATAAACATGGGGTTGAAATAACTGGCCGCGTTTATATTCCTAGCAATTTAGATAAAACTAAAAAGCACCCGGCGCTCGTGTATTACTACGGCGGCACTTCACCAGTTACGCGTGGTTTTACAGGTCGTTATCCGTTTAACTTATGGGCAGAAAATGGCTACGTTGTTTATGTAGTACAGCCTACTGGCGCAACAGGGTTTGGACAAAAGTTTTCAGCGCAGCATGTTAATGCCTGGGGCGACTACACTGCAGACGATATTATCGAAGGCACGCAAGCCTTTTTAAAGAAATACAACTATGTTGATAGTGAAAAGGTAGGAAATTTAGGGGCATCATACGGTGGCTTCATGACCATGTTATTGGCAACTAAAACCGATATATTTAGTGCTTCAATAGCTCATGCGGGTATTTCTAATATTACCTCGTATTGGGGTGAAGGTTGGTGGGGCTACTTATATTCTGGCGAAGCGTCAAAAAATAGCTTCCCATGGAATAACCCTGAGCTTTACAGCCAACATAGCCCTGTATTTCATGCCGACAAAGTAACAACACCTATGCTGCTTCTTCATGGTGATAGCGATACCAATGTACCTGTTGGCGAAAGCTTAACAATGTACACTGCGCTTAAACTGCTTAACAAGGACGTAGAATTAATCGAATACAAAGGCGCCGATCATCAAATATTTGCACGCGATAAACGATTTGATTGGTGGAACACCATGCTCGCATACTTTGATAAAAAGCTAAAAGATGAACCTCAATGGTGGGACTCAATGTATAAAAATGACTGAGCCTGAACCTTTAAAATAACGACTTAATACAGATTTATTAATAGTAGTATTAATTATTTAGCACCTTTTAATTAGTTTAAAGGTGCTAACCTCATCCTCTAATAACGTCTTATACACCTTTGAAATATTAAGTTACTTAAAACTAATAAACCCCCTTCTCAGCATTTACCTAATGGTGCTACCATACAGAGCTATAAGCATTCAAAATAAAGTACTATGGCTATTAATGTTTTATTGGTTGAAGACGATGAACTACTCGTTAAACGCATCCAAAATCACTTTGCAGATACCGAATTTACAATAGAGGTAGACCCAACTGGCGCTGATGCACTTAACATTGTAAGGCAGCGGGTAAACCTGCGCGGTGCTATATCATTAGCCATAATTGACATTGTTTTGCCAAAGCGCGACGGGCTTCAGCTCGCAAAAGAATTAAACACACTTACCGATATTGGCGTTATTGTATTATCGAGTCGTGACTCCCAAGCCGATCGTATTGCAGGCCTTGCACAAGGTGCTGATGACTATATTTGTAAGCCCGTCGATTTACTGGAGTTAGAACTTCGCATGCGCGCGCTCTATAAGCGTGTTGCCGTTAACCTAGAAGACGACGAAAGCGAAGAGTTTATAGAATATGCTGACTTTAAGCTTCACCCCGATAACCGCACACTAATTACTGCTGCAGGCGTTGAATCACGCTTAACTGAAGCCGAACATAAAGTGCTTATTTGCTTAATTAGTAATGCAGGTAAAGCCACATCCCGTGAAAAAATATCAGAAGAAATAGGCCAGCCCGATTGGAGTCCAAACGATCGTACTGTTGATGTGCTGATTGGTCGTTTACGTAAAAAATTAAATGACGAAAAAGATCAAAAACGTATTGTTACCGTTCGCGGTAAAGGCTATATGCTCTCTATTTAATATTTAGTTAATTGCGCAATAAGGCGCTCAAATGCACGGTAATTAAGAGCTTCCTTAAGCTCATTTAAACTAATATTTTCAGCCCCCTTTAAATCACTAATAGTTCGCGCCACCTTAATTACTCTATGATAAGAGCGTGGCGATAAAGACAACTTTTCGCTTGCTCTGGCTAAAAACTGCAACTCTGCTGGCGCCAGTACACAGTGCACACTCATTTCTTTATTATTAAGCCTCGCATTAACCTTACCTTGGCGTTTTAGTTGTAGGTAATAAGCCGCTTCAACTCTTGCTCTAACCTCAGCACTACTTTCCTCCGGCTGAGTACTTTGTAGTTCAACACTCGTTAAACGAGGCAGTTCTATTTGCAAATCAATACGGTCAATAAAAGGCCCTGATACTCGCGATAAATAACGCATAACTTGATCGGGAGTTGCCCGCTTATCAGTATGGCTCCCTGTTGGGCTTGGATTTAATGCTGTAATAAGCTGAAACTGCGCCGGAAACTCCATTTGCCTAGCTGCACGTGAAATAGTAACTGTACCGGTTTCCATTGGCTCACGCAGTGAATCAAGTACCTTACGCTCGAATTCCGGTAACTCATCTAAGAAGAGCACACCGTTATGTGCCAGAGAAATTTCACCAGGTTTGGGATTCGAAGAGCCCCCCACCAAAGCAACAGCTGAACAAGTATGATGTGGATTACGAAATGGCCGCTGTCGCCAATTAGTTAAATCTATGGATTGCCCAATAATAGAGTAAAGCGCAGCTGTTGAAATAGCTTCATCGTCCGACATAGTAGGCATTATAGTTGCCATTCGCTGGGCCAGCATCGATTTACCAGTACCTGGAGGACCTAAAAATAGTAAATTATGCCCGCCAGCTGCAGCAATTTCGAGTACTCGCTTTGCACCGGGCTGACCTTTCACATCGCTTAAATCAAGTAAAAAGTCAGGGGCTTGTGTGCAGTCGGGATATTCTATATTTAATGGTAAGGGTTGTTGATTAAGTAAATCCCCCCACACTTCTTGAATAGAGCTTACGGCTTTGCGTTTAACGCCATTAACTAGGCTTGCTAGGCTGTCGTTTGCAAGAGGTAAAAAGCAGCAACGATCTTGCTCTTTTGCAGCAAGTACCGAAGGTAAAATAGCGTTTACACCACGCACCTCACCATTAAGAGCAAGCTCCCCATAAAACTCATACTTATGAATATCAGGACACACTATTTGCCCAGAGGCGACTAAAATACCCACCGCAATAGCAAGATCAAACCGTCCGCCATCTTTTGGCAAATCGGCAGGGGCTAAATTTACAGTTATTCGTTGATCGGGAAAACCAAATTGTGAGTTTTCGAGTGCGCTACGTACTCTATCTTTTGATTCTTTAACGGACGCTTCGGGCAGGCCTACTATATGAAAAGCGGGTAAACCATTTCCTAGGTGAACTTCTACAATAACTTCAGGGGCATTTATACCCACTTGAGCACGAGAAAATATACGAGCTAACGACATTCCTTATCCTAGTAAATGGTGTGATTACACCAGTTTAGTCAGGATATTTAAAAACGTGTAATGTGATTTGCCATTTTATAGCAGCTAAACGAAGTAATAAGGTCATTAACATACCTAATACCATCGCCATTTCGGTTACTAACGAAAAACTAATGCCAAGCGTATAAACAGTGCCACCCGCTATACAGGTAATAGCGTAAAGCTCACCTTTTAATAGCATAGGGATCTCGCGTGCAAGCACATCTCGAATTAACCCACCAAAGCAGCCTGTAATTACAGCCATAATTACCGCAGTCATATCGGGCATACCAACAAGCTGCGCTTTTTGCGCCCCCATTACTGCAAAAAAAGCTAAACCAAACGCATCCGCTGTTTGTAAAATATAATGAGGTATCGGCTTTTGTTTATTTATAAGGCGTGTTGTAACAAATACTGAAGCTAGTATGGCAAAAAAGTAACTTTGATCGTGTAACCAAAACACAGGAACATCTAAAATTAGATCTCGCACTGTACCACCACCAATAGCAGTTACCGTCGCTAAAACTACGACTCCAAAGCCATCCATTTTTTTTTCGTACGCTAGCAAAGTGCCCGACACAGCAAACACCGCAATGCCTATTAAATCAAACCAGTGATAAAGTTCTGTCATGTGATGTGTATTGTTACTTAAAATCTTTTAACCGTTTTAACATAAAATACTCTTTTTTAAAAAATAAGTTATTTGTTAAACGTCACAGATATTAGAGTAAAGTCATTAAATAAAGCAGAATATAAGGTATTTTATCAAACTGCTGACACAAAAAATCACTCGATAAAGAGTGCGATTTTGTTTTAAATTTTTAGGTATTTAATTTCAGTGGTTGCGGGAGCTTGAGTTTATAAAAAGCGAACCGACGACCTTCGCTTACTTGTGCAAAGTGTTTTGCGCAGTAACAGTGGGTTTAAATTTATAAGAATTTATTAAACTGCAGACGCAAAAAATCACTCGATAAAGAGTGCTATTTTGTTTTAACTTTTTAGGTATTTAATTTCAGTAGTTGCGGGAGCTTGAGTTTGTAAAAAGCGAACCGACGACCTTCGCTTACTTATGCAGAGTATTTTGCGTAGTAACGGTGAGTTTTATAATTATAGGAATTCATTAAACTGCAGACGCAAAAAATCACTCGATAAAGAGTGCGATTTTGTTTTAGCTTTTTAGGTATTTAATTTCAGTGGTTGCGGGAGCTTGAGTTTATAAAAAGCGAACCGACGACCTTCGCTTACTTGTGCAAAGTGTTTTGCGCAGTAACAGTGGGTTTAAATTTATAAGAATTTATTAAACTGCAGACGCAAAAAATCACTCGATAAAGAGTGCTATTTTGTTTTAACTTTTTAGGTATTTAATTTCAGTAGTTGCGGGAGCTTGAGTTTGTAAAAAGCGAACCGACGACCTTCGCTTACTTATGCAGAGTATTTTGCGTAGTAACGGTGAGTTTTATAATTATAGGAATTCATTAAACTGCAGACGCAAAAAATCACTCGATAAAGAGTGCGATTTTGTTTTAGCTTTTTAGGTATTTAATTTCAGTGGTTGCGGGAGCTTGAGTTTATAAAAAGCGAACCGACGACCTTCGCTTACTTGTGCAAAGTGTTTTGCGCAGTAACAGTGGGTTTAAATTTATAAGAATTTATTAAACTGCAGACGCAAAAAATCACTCGATAAAGAGTGCGATTTTGTTTTAGCTTTTTATGTATTTAATTTCAGTGGTTGCGGGAGCTTGAGTTTGTAAAAAGCGAACCGACGACCTTCGCTTACTTGTGCAAAGTGTTTTGCGCAGTAACGGTGAGTTTTATAATTATAAGAATTTATTAAACTGCAGACGCAAAAAATCACTCGATAAAGAGTGCTATTTTGTTTTAACTTTTTAGGTATTTAATTTCAGTGGTTGCGGGAGCCGGATTTGAACCGACGACCTTCGGGTTATGAGCCCGACGAGCTACCAGACTGCTCCATCCCGCGCCTGAAATTTGTAGACTTGTTTAAAGTTGCTTACATTACAACTTGGCTTCCAATTAAAGAATTGGTTGCGGGAGCCGGATTTGAACCGACGACCTTCGGGTTATGAGCCCGACGAGCTACCAGACTGCTCCATCCCGCGCCTGTGTATTTTAAGTCTATCGACTACTTTATTTTATCTCTTAAGCTAGAGTTTACAGTAACCAAATCTTATAAAAAATTGGTTGCGGGAGCCGGATTTGAACCGACGACCTTCGGGTTATGAGCCCGACGAGCTACCAGACTGCTCCATCCCGCGCCTGTAATTTCTTTAAAACATTTTCGTAATATTTACGAGCCTGCCTTGAAGAGAGCGCTACTATATAGGAATAAACATTTAATGCAAGGCCNCTTGAAGAGAGCGCTACTATATAGGAATAAACATTTAATGCAAGGCCTAAACTAATTAAAGTTGTTCAACCGAACAAAAAGCAATCAAATTGCTATTCTGCGCTCAACCTTTGATGCGGATTAATCATTTTTTGCCATTCCCAGTCTGGATGCCCCATCACTATAAAGTCAGGGTTCTCAGTACTCTCGCGTTGGTTGTACGTTAGCGGGTTAAATTCTGCATCGGTAATACAACCACCGGCTTCTTCAACAATAACTTGTGAAGCACCTGTATCCCACTCTCCCGTTGGACCAATTCTTAAAAAACAATCTGCTTTGCCTTCTGCAACAGTACAAGCTTTTAATGAGCACGAGCCAATAGCAATAGTTGTAAACTGACTATTTAAATACTGACTCACCGCTTCTATTTTTTGGCGGCGGCTCACTGCAAGCGTCAAGTTCTCTGGCGGCGCTACAGATATTTGCTTATCAATTGAGTTTTCACGTTTAAAGGCACCATTTTTAGCTGTAGCAAAATAAGTCACACCTTTTGCAGGCCAATGAATAACTCCAAGCACAGGATGATTATTTTCAATCAATGCAATGTTTACTGCAAAGTCGCCACTTTCTAAAATAAATTCGCCTGTACCATCCATCGGATCGAGCAACCAATAGCGCTGCCAGTCCTGTCTGTCGGCGAGTGCAGGTATAGGTGTTTCTTCCGACATAATTGGGATATCGGGCGCTAAGACTTTTAATCCAGCAACCAGTACGTCATTTGCTGCTAAGTCAGCTTTGGTAACAGGCGTATTATCTGATTTCTCTTGTTGGCCAATATCGCCTTTTTTATAAATGGCCATAATTGCATCGCCAGCACGCTCAGCTAATTCAATACACGGTTCGATTAATTTATTCATCGGCAGCTCCAGACGCTAAATACTTATCTAATAATAGCAAAGCTGCAACACTGCGTGCTTCGGTAAAATCTTCTTGGTCTAATAATGACTGCCACTGAGTTAATGGCCACTTAACAACAACAAGCGGCTCTGGTTCGTCGCCAATAAGGGTTTGTGGGTATAATTGCTTAGCAAATAAAATATGCATAGTGGCATTAAAGTAACTCGGCGCCATTGTTACTGTTCTTAATGGTTTAAAATACTCAGCACCAAAGCCAATTTCTTCTTTAAGCTCTCTGTTAGCAGCTTGCTCTGGCGTTTCGCCCGGATCGATTAAGCCTTTAGGAAAACCTAACTGGTAATCGTTTGTGCCCGCACAGTATTCACGTACAAGTAGTAATTCGTTGTCTGCACTTAACGGAACAATCATCACTGCTCCCCGGCCACCGCCGCGAATTCGCTCATACTGGCGCTCTTCGTTATTAGAAAACTTTAGCTCTAAAGACTCCACAGTAAACAGGCGGCTTTTAGCGACAACATTGTTACTGAGGATTTGTGGTGGTGTTGGGTGCTTTTTCTGTGTCATTGGCGTTAATTTGCTATCATGGCAGTTAGTTCAATAATAAACCTTATAAGTTGAAATTCCTATGTTAAATTGGTCAAAAATCGATACCGTTTTGCTCGACATGGATGGAACATTACTCGATTTACATTACGACAGTCATTTTTGGCTTAACGTTATTCCTGCGCAACACGCATTAGCAAGGGGCATTAGCCTAGATGCAGCTAAAGCAGATATTTTAAAACGCTATCAAGCTGTGAGCGGTCAAATACAGTGGTATTGTTTAGATTATTGGGAGCAGCAATTAAGCTTGCCTATAATGGAGCTTAAACGAGAGTCTCAGCATTTAATTAAAATGCGCGAAGACGTACCTCATTTTTTAACTGAGCTTAAAAAAGCAGGCAAAGAGTTAATTTTACTTACCAACGCCCACCCTGAGAGTGTCATGCTTAAATTTGAGCATACAGCGATTGATAACTACCTAGATGGCGTAGTGTCGACTCATGAATATGGAGTAAGTAAAGAGCAACAAAGTTTGTGGCACCAAGTACAAAAAGACTTAGGATTTAATAAGCAGCGCACTTTGTTTGTAGATGACAGTGTGCCGGTTTTGAATGCCGCACGAGAATACGGCATTGAGCACTTACTTGCAGTTGCTAACCCAGATAGCCAACAACCACATAACGAAATAGCCGATTACCTAAGTGTTACCGACTATCGTAAGATTATCTAACTCAACTTACGTGACTTAAATTTTTGGGTAACGCGCTTCTAGCCCTTGATATACTAACTTTGCAAAATCTGCATGTTCTGTATCAAGGCTTTTAACTACTTCAACTAAATGCTCGTTATCTTCTTGCCCATTCCATTCTTTAATATAGCTACCATCTTTGTAACCGTGATCTTGGCGGAAAAAGTTTAACGTGTTTTTACCTACGTAGCCGCGATATAAATCATCAATATCCATACCCATTTGCGCCATACAGCCGGCAAAGGCACCTGCATTAAACGTTTTATCTGCAACTGCAGAAGCCGCTAATATCTCTAGTGTTTGTTTAAAGTCATCAGCTTGTTGAGCATTACTAAGCTCAGTTTCAAGTTGCTTTGCTAAGTCTTCGTAGCTAGTTTCGCCGTCAATTCTAAGCGATAGACCAAAATGAAAAATATCAACCAACTCTAAAATAACTTGTTCAGTATCTGGTGTTTGTTTTTTCCACCATTTCCAACCATGATGATCCAACATTTCAGCACACTCAACCCAAATAGCGCGGTACCATTCAAACCCTTGAGTAAACCATTGCTCATGTACTTTAGTATTCATGGCGTTTTGCATTTCTAGCATCACTACTAGCTTGTTTAAATTGGCAGACATATCAGTTCCTGTCGTTTTGATTGGCGTAATGTTCGTTGGTGTAATAATACAGATAAAATGCTGATTGTGCATTGCTGTATATTTTTATTAGTGTGCTAGTTATGTTTATCGTGACGTCGTAAACTCATGCCATGAATCAATTAAATCAATGAAATCTTCAAAGCCACAACCACTACTTAAGCCATTTTCTTCAAGCGCTAAATCGTCATCTTGATACGCTATTAGGTCTTCGCTGTCTTGATGAAGCGCATGGGCTTCAAATAATGCTTCGTCTTTCGTTAATATTAAATCTATTTCTTGGCCTTTTAGCGTTAGCGGCTCATAGCTTGAACTCACCGATGCAATAAGCGCTTGCACCATGGCTACTTTGTCTTTGCCTATTTCTTCGTTTAGCCAGCGACCAATAATAGCGTGTTCACTGCTTATTTTAATACGTAGCCCACTAATAGGGTCGCGAATAAATTGATATTCCATAGGGTTTGCCTGTAAATCTTTAATTGCGTAATTATATACGTAAACGCCCGTAAACCACAGGACATATAAAGTAAAATAGCGCCACATGGGCGCTATTTTACTCAACTTGAAAACCGTTAACTTCGCGATCTATAACGCGCTGCGTCAATAATCGACCATAAGTAAATAATAGGCACAAGTACAAAGCCTACAAGCACATAAATTAGTGCGTAACTTATTATAATAGCGAGTGCAAAAAATATAGCCGCTAAAATACGCCCTTGCACTAACTGCCCTAAACCAGGAAAAAATATATTACATAATGCTGCGATTACGTTACCGCCAGAACCTTGATCTGCCATACTAACCTCTGTATTTATTTGATTTTATAATTATTTACTTACACACTCTATGCCAATTTATTAAAGCTTACAAATCAAATAGTTAAATTAGTCTAGATTTAGAGAGTTAGTAAATTTTGCTAACTTTAGGTCAAATTAGCAATTTTTGTTATGTGTTTGCACTTTTCTATTCGCTCAATTAATTAGCAAGTTACTCGTTTTGAACACTATTTTATAAATAGCTGTTTATAAAAACAGTATTTTATTTAGCCTAACAAAAACACCTGTTATACTGGCCACAATATTGATTAAAAAGGCGTAACGATGGACGTTTCACAATTACTCGATGGCTTAAATGACAAACAACGCGATGCCGTTGCAGCCCCACTACAAAACATGCTGGTATTAGCAGGTGCTGGGTCTGGTAAAACACGAGTGTTAGTTCATCGTATTGCGTGGCTTATGCAAGTTGAGCAAGCCTCCGCTTACAGTATTTTTGCAGTTACATTTACTAATAAAGCCGCTAAAGAAATGCGTGGCCGCGTTGAAGAAACACTAAAAGCGCCTGTAGGTGGCATGTGGATTGGTACTTTCCATGGTTTATCGCATCGTATTTTACGTGCTCATCACCGTGAAGCTAATTTACCAGAAGCCTTTCAAATTTTAGACTCTGACGATCAGCTTCGGATGATCAAGCGCTTATTAAAGTCGATGAATATTGATGATAAAAAATGGCCTGCTAAACAATTTGGCTGGTACATAAGCGCCAAAAAAGATGAAGCACTTCGCCCTAAAGATATTCAAGCATACGATATTAATGAGCAAATGATGCTGCGTGTTTATGCCGCCTATCAAGAGGCCTGTGATAGAGCGGGCCTAGTTGATTTTGCTGAAATATTACTACGCAGCTACGAAGTGTTAAAAAATAACCCTACGTTACTGCGTCATTATCAGCAACGCTTTGCGCATATGCTCGTAGACGAGTTCCAAGATACAAATACCATTCAATATGCTTGGTTAAAATTACTTGCTGGCGATACTAACAGCATTATGATTGTAGGCGACGATGACCAAAGCATTTATGGTTGGCGTGGTGCTAAAATCGAAAACATTAAACGTTTTTTAACTGACTTTAGCGCAGAAACCATTCGTCTTGAACAAAACTACCGCTCAACAGCGACTATTTTGAAAGCGTCTAACGCATTAATTCAAAATAACTCAGAACGTATGGGTAAAAGCTTGTGGACCGACGGTAACGACGGCGAGCCAATCTCTATTTATGCAGCATTTAATGAGTTAGACGAAGCACGCTTTGTAAGTAGCAAACTACGAAGCTGGTTAAATGCAGGTAATGCCCTACAAGATACCGCAATTTTATACCGTAGTAACGCGCAATCTCGTGTACTCGAGGAGGCCATGCTGCAAGAAGGCTTAAAATACCGTATTTATGGTGGTATGCGATTCTTCGAACGACAAGAAATTAAAGATGCGCTTTCGTATTTACGCCTAGTAGGTAATCGTCAAGACGATGCCGCGTTTGAGCGTGTAATTAATACGCCAGCACGCGGTATTGGTGATAAAACATTGAGCCATATACGAGATTGTGCACGAGCAGAATCGTTACCGCTTTGGTATGCCGCAAAAGCAATTGTAGAACAACAGCACTTATCTGGTCGTGCCTCTGGTGCAGTAAGTAAGTTTGTAGAACTAGTCGAACAAATAGAAGATAAAATTAGCGATCTAACTTTGCATGAGCAAGCCAAGTACACAATTCAAACCTCAGGCTTGATGGCAATGTACCGAGCTGAAAAAGGTGAAAAAGGCCGTGCTCGCGTAGAAAACTTAGAAGAGCTAATTAGCGCATGTGACCAGTACGAACTTCCTGAAGACGAAGAATACAGCTCGCCTTTACAAGGCTTTTTAGCACATACATCACTTGAGTCAGGTGAAGGACAAGCAGAAGAGCACGAAGACGCCGTGCAAATGATGACACTTCACTCAGCTAAAGGCTTAGAGTTTCCGTTAGTGTTTATGGTGGGCGTAGAAGAAGGCATGTTCCCTTCTCAGCAAAGTAACGAAGAGTCTGGCCGCTTAGAAGAAGAGCGCCGCCTTTGTTATGTAGGCATGACACGAGCAATGGATAAGTTATACATTAGCCATGCTGAGAGTCGCCGTTTATACGGGCAAGAAAAATACCATAGCCCATCTCGCTTTTTACGCGAAATCCCTGAGGACTGCGTTGAAGAAATTCGTATTAAAACACAGGTTTCTCGCCCGCCTGCCGCCGGGCGTTTTAGCGCATCAGTTAGCCATGCCGCATTTGAAGACAGTGGCTTTAACTTAGGGCAACGAGTTTTGCATGCTAAGTTTGGTGTTGGTACCGTACTTAATTACGAAGGCAGTGGCGCGCAATCTCGCGTACAAGTTAACTTTGACGACCTTGGCAGTAAATGGTTAGTAACGGCCTATGCACGATTACAAGCTGTATAAAGCTCACCTAAATGAGTTAGAACAACAACTAGCTGGCGCGTATCATCGTCAGCTAGTGTTGATTACGGGCAGCCCTGCTTGGTGTTATGAATTACTTAACTCATTAATAGATGAAAACAATATACTTGTTGTATCAAAGCAGTGCGCGATTAAAAATTCGTACTGGCCTACTCGCACTCACCAAATTTTAGGGCAAGAATTTGCTCATGCTGTTTACGATGGTTTTAGTGGTTTACACCCTGATAAACTTGCAGCACTTACCGGCACCGTTAAAGCAGGCGGTATACTGTTTTTATTACTGCCCGAATTAAATGATTTAGCCTCTTGGCAAGACCCCTCATTAAGTACAGTGCAATCACACGGTCAGAGTATTGACTACAGTTTATTTAATCAACGTTTCGCGGCTATTATTAAGCAATTACCCGCTTTTCATTTTAGTGAAAAAAATGGCTGTATTAGTAATCTCGTCAGCTCTGTTACGCATAATAAAATTGATTATGTACCACAGCAAAACTGCGTTGAACAAATAGTAAAAGTAGCTAATGGTCGTGCCAACAGGCCTTTACTCATTAATGCTGATAGAGGTAGAGGCAAGTCGGCAGCACTTGGCTTAGCAGCCGCAAAATTAGCTGATAAAAAAGTAATTATTTGCAGCACTCAGTTTAAAGCGACCCATAGTAGCTTTAAACATTTAGCCAACGAGTTAGACCTGCAATACAACGCTGAACATAAACAGCTCGCCAACTTGCATTACGTTGCACCTGACGCGTTATTAAATGCATTACCTGAGTGCGATTTATTACTCATTGATGAAGCTGCCGCGATCCCTGTACCGTTATTGCTAAAAATGCTAGCTCATTACCCTCGTATAGTCTTTGCAAGTACACTGGTTGGGTATGAGGGCAATGGTAGGGGTTATACCATTCGCTTTAGTAACTATATAAAAGCGCACTATAAAGCCTCTAAAGTTGTAACGCTTGATGAGCCACTGCGTTTTGCTAAACACGATCCCCTCGAGAAGCACATTCGCACCTTGCTTGCACTCGATGCGCAATATAAAGAGTTAAGTATTGAGCAATTAGAGCAGCCAGTTCATAGCGAAATAACTCAGCAATCCCTTGTAAACAATGAGCCTTTACTGCAACAAGTTATTGCCCTGCTTGCATTGGCTCACTATCAAAGTAGTGTAAACGATTTACGCCAACTACTAGACGCACCATCGCAACGAATATTCATCAGCAAAATTAACAATCAATTAGTTGGTGTATGTTTAATCGCAATAGAAGGTGGTTTAAGTGAAGAACTTGCTCTACAGGTTATAAGCGGAGAGCGCCGCCCACAGGGTCATTTAATGGCTCAAACCCTCTCACAACTTAGTTTTAATAATGACTACTTAACACAGTTGAGCGCTCGCGTTGTACGAATAGCGATTGATCCGAGTTCTCACAATATGGGTTCTGGTAAAAAGCTACTTAGCTATTGCGAGTCGCAAGTAAAAAGCCAATGTAGTTGGTTTGGTGCAAGCTTTGGCGCAACAGCGCAGCTACTTAACTTTTGGCAAAAACAAGGGTTTGATACCGTAAAACTGGGTTATCAACGCGATAAAAGCACAGCTGAACATTCAGCGCTTGTGGTTAAATGCTTAAGCAATAAAAGTGCAATTATCCAACCTTTGAAAAAGCAGTTTAAAAACGACTTTTTTTATGCTCTTTTAACACATTTTAAAACACTAGATTGGCAACTTGTAAGTATTTTAATTGAAGGATTTAGCGATGAGTTAGTAAGCCCCGAGACTCGCGAACGATTAGCCTTGCTCGTAAACAGTAACTTCACTCAATTTAATATCTCTGCGACTCTCTGGCAGGTAGTGAATCAGTCTCCTTCTTGTATGTCTCAATTAACAGAGTCTGATAAACAACTTTTAATAAAGTTAGTGCTGCAAAATGAATGTAATGAAAAAGTGATTCAACACTTAGGTTTATTAGGAAAAAAGCAGCTTGAGAATCAATTTAAACGTGCCATAAAAAACCTCACTAGTGCCATCTAATAACTCCTAGTTACCTATCTCTATTAAATCTTATCCATCTTTAAGCTATTTATTTAATTTGTTCTATCCTTAAAGCATTAACAGGTAAATTAAGATAAAGGCATGGAATTAATAAACTTTAAAGTGGGCTGCAAAACAATTTCACTTAAAATACTCGATATTTTATTAACAGAGCGCTTTGACAATAATCTAACAACTTTACCCAACAATAATAAAAGCTTTATTGGTGTTAAAGATTATATGGATATACCAACGCCTGTGTTTGATTTAGGTATTATTTTAAATAATATCTCAACCGAACAAAGTAATGCGCATGTACTAAAACAACTAAGAACATGGCAAGAAAAACTATTAAACTGGTTCAATACCCTTCAAAGTAACTTGCTAAATAGCTCGGTTTCTATTTCAAGCAATGATGCAGAACTACAAGATTTTGTTCTGTTTTACAAAGAGTTCAACACCGATAATGAAGACTTAAAACTAACAATGTCTCGACTTAACGAACCTTTCCAATCATTGCTAGAAACGGTAAAAGAAGCTATATCAGCTCATAATCAAAGCGATTATAAACAAGTATCAGCTCTGCTCGAAAAAATTAAGCGTAGTAACCTAATTCAGCTAGAGCGTTTATTCGAATCAGCTAAAGAGCAAATAACCTTAGACTATAAACCTATTATTGTTTTTACCACTAAAGACGGCTTAAACCCACACGTAGGGTTATTGGTAGATAAAGTCGAAGATAATATCGACTATAAAAAAGAAGACATTAAACCACTAGATAAGCTCACTGAGGTTGGTTTTGATCTAGACCCACAAACTAAAAATATGATGCGAGGATTAATCAAGCTTTCACAAAAGCACAGTGTATTAATTGATCCAAGCGTAATATTTAAACCAACACAACTAGAAGAATCTGAAAGTGAAGAAACTCAAGCTTACGGACTATTTTAAATAGTCTTTAGATTTGGTTATAAACTTTAGTACTGAAGTAAGGAGCTATTCTACTCGACTTGTACATTTAGATAAATTGGAGAGAAATCGAGTGCGTAATGTTAGTTACTCATATTTCACTTTTCTGCAAACGTAAAAAAGCCCGAATCGTTAGATTCGGGCTTTCTACAATTTGAAGCCTGGTAATGTCCTACTTTCACATAGCAAATGCTACACTATCATCGGCGCTGTTTCGTTTCACTACTGAGTTC
>NZ_JADYWP010000009.1:0-155777 GCF_015864765.1 Pseudoalteromonas sp. NZS11
GTTCGCGCTCTTCTGGAGCGTTGTCGATTGATGCGAAATCTTTAGCAACACCGCCGTATACTTTTGCAAGTACGTTAGTGATTGCTGCAGTTAGTGTAGTTTTACCGTGGTCAACGTGGCCGATTGTACCAACGTTTACGTGCGGTTTTACGCGTTCAAACTTTTCTTTTGCCATCTTAAAAAATTCCTAATAAAGAAATTAAAGCCTGACTCACTATTGAGCCAGACAAGCTAAAATTATATAACAGCGCGAGCTGAAATTATTGTATCTGCAACGTTTTTAGAGGCTTCAGCGTACTTCACAAACTCCATAGAGTATGAGGCACGGCCCTGTGTTGCAGATCGTAAAGCAGTCGCATAACCAAACATTTCAGAAAGAGGAACCTGCGCATTAATTTGCTTAAGTCCACCTAATGCATCTTCCATGCCTTCGATTATGCCGCGGCGACGGTTTAAGTCGCCAACTACATCACCCATATTTGAATCAGGAGTGAGTACTTCAACCTTCATTACTGGCTCTAGTAGTACAGGGTTAGCTTTAAGCGCCCCATCTCTCATTGCCAGTGAACCTGCTATTTTAAATGCCATTTCATTCGAATCTACATCATGGAATGAACCATCATATAAAGTCGCTTTAACGCCAAGTAATGGGTAGCCTGCCAGTACACCTTGAGACATTTGCTCTTGGATACCTTTGTCTACCGCAGGGACGAACTCTTTAGGAACAGAACCACCTACGGTTTCGTTAACGAACTCGTAAATTGGTGACTCATCATCCGTAATATCCATCGGTTCAAGTTTAATCCAAACGTGACCATATTGACCACGACCACCTGACTGACGTATAAACTTCCCTTCAACCTTAACAGTTGAACGAATAGCTTCTCGGTATGAGACCTGCGGCTTACCAACGTTACATTCAACACTGAATTCACGTTTCATACGGTCGACGATGATATCTAGGTGAAGTTCACCCATGCCAGAGATTATAACCTGGCCTGATTCTTCGTCAGTTTGTACTCGAAAAGAAGGGTCTTCAGCAGCTAGTTTACCCAGCGCGATACCCATCTTATCTTGGTCAGCTATAGTGCGAGGCTCAACCGCAATAGAGATTACTGGTTCAGGGAATTCCATACGCTCAAGCGTAATAATAGAATTCGGATCACACAGTGTTTCACCTGTTGTTACGTCTTTAAGACCAATAGCTGCCGCGATGTCGCCTGCGAAAACTTCTTTGATCTCTTCACGAGAGTTTGAATGCATCTGTACGATACGGCCAAGTCGCTCACGCTTACTTTTTACTGGATTATATACCGTGTCACCCTGTTTAACAGTACCAGAGTAAACACGGAAAAAGGTCAAGGTTCCAACAAACGGGTCTGTTGCAATCTTAAAAGCGAGTGCAGCAAACGGCGCCTTATCATTAGCTGGACGTTCTTCCTCAGTACCATTTTCTAAGATACCTTGGATTTGTTTCACTTGCTCTGGTGAGGGCATATATTCAACAACGCAATCAAGCACAGCTTGAACACCTTTGTTTTTAAATGCGCTACCACAAGTAACTGGAACAATCTCATTAGCTAATGTTCGTTGGCGTAAAGCATTTTTAATTTCTGCTTCACTTAACTCTTCACCTTCTAAGTATTTATCCATTAGTTCTTCTGTTGCTTCAGCAGCGCTTTCAACTAAGTGAGAGCGCCATTCTTCAGCTAATTCCAGAAGTTCTGCCGGTATTGCCTCATAAGAGAAAGTCATACCCTGGTCCGCTTCGTTCCAGTTAATCACTTTCATTTTTATAAGGTCAATAACACCTTTAAAGTCGTCCTCAGCGCCTACAGGCAACTGAATTGGAACAGGCGTTGCTCCAAGACGAGATTTCACCTGGCTAACCACAGCTAAGAAGTCAGCGCCCGTGCGATCCATTTTATTTACGAAGATCATTCTCGGAACTTCGTATTTGTTCGCTTGACGCCAAACTGTCTCAGTTTGCGGCTGTACACCAGATGAAGCACAAAGAACAACTACCGCACCATCTAATACGCGTAAAGAACGCTCTACTTCGATAGTGAAATCTACGTGTCCTGGAGTATCAATAATATTGATACGATGGGCGTCAAATTGAGCGTCCATCCCTTTCCAAAAACACGTTGTTGCAGCAGAAGTGATTGTGATACCACGCTCTTGTTCCTGCTCCATCCAATCCATAGTTGCAGCGCCATCATGTACTTCACCGATCTTATGAGAAAGACCCGTGTAGAACAGAACACGTTCTGTTGTGGTGGTTTTGCCTGCATCTACGTGAGCGACAATACCTATATTACGATAGCGCTCAAGTGGAGTTGTACGTGCCATATGATCCTCTTAAAGGTTAAAGACAGATTACCAACGGTAATGAGCGAATGCTTTATTCGCTTCAGCCATACGGTGAACGTCTTCACGTTTCTTAACCGCAGTGCCTTTATTATCAGAAGCGTCAACGATTTCTTGAGCTAAACGTAAGCCCATAGATTTTTCGCCACGCTTACGTGCAGCGTCTACTAACCAACGCATACCTAATGCGTTACGACGAACTGGACGTACTTCAACTGGTACTTGATAAGTTGAACCACCAACACGGCGAGATTTAACTTCTACCTGTGGGCGGATGTTATCAAGTGCAGTTTCAAAGATTTCTAGGTGCGACTTGCCTGATTTCTCAGCAGCCACGTCTAGCGCACCATAAACAATTTTTTCAGCAGTAGATTTCTTGCCGTCTAACATCACGATGTTAACGAATTTAGCAAGAAGTTCCGATCCGAACTTAGGATCTGGAAGAATTTTACGTTGACCGATTACGCGTCTTCTAGGCATTTTGTATCTCCGGTTTATTCAGGTTTGCTCTTTCGAGTCAATCACCCAAAACAATAATTATAAATATTTAGTGCTTGGCCTTACTAACGGAAAACAATTAGCCTTTAGGGCGTTTTGCACCGTATTTAGAACGAGCTTGACGACGATCGCTAACGCCTGCACAGTCAAGTGCACCACGAACAGTGTGAAAACGCACACCTGGTAAATCTTTAACACGACCACCACGGATTAGGATTACACTATGCTCTTGAAGGTTATGACCTTCACCGCCAATGTATGAAGTTACTTCGAAACCGTTAGTTAAACGTACACGTGCTACTTTACGTAACGCCGAGTTTGGTTTCTTAGGTGTAGTTGTATATACGCGAGTACATACACCGCGCTTTTGCGGACACGCTTTTAGTGCAGCTGAGTTACTTTTCGTAACCTTGCTACGGCGTGGCTTACGCACTAGCTGGTTAATAGTTGCCATTTAAATAGCTCCTGAAATTAAAATTACTACTGAAAAAAATAAAAAATCCGCCCTTTATTTACGAGCCTGCATTAAGCACACAAGTAAATGGGTGGCGGAATTTTAATGAGCAAAGTTTAACCTGTCAACCTAAACTAACCGCAAGACAGCATATAACTGACTTGCGATCACTTAATCTATTGATTAATAACAGTTTATTGATTTCCAGACAAATCAGCATTTAGAGCGTCTGTAAGTGCTTGAGTTGCCTCTTCTGCACTTACTGTTTGCTCTTCTACTACTACTTTGCTTTGTTTACGGCGAGCCATACGTTCTTGATGATACGCAAAACCGGTACCGGCTGGGATCAAACGACCCACAATTACGTTTTCTTTAAGACCGCGAAGCTCATCGCTCTTACCATTCACTGCCGCATCTGTAAGAACACGTGTTGTCTCTTGGAAAGACGCTGCAGAGATGAAAGATTCTGTTGCTAGTGATGCTTTTGTGATACCCATTAACTGGATTTCAAACTTAGCTGGTATCTTACCTTGTTTTTCAAGGTCACGGTTTGCGATATTAACGCGCGCCACTTCGATTTGCTCACCGGCTAAGAAGTCAGTATCACCGCCGTGCATAATGGTACATTTACGTAACATTTGACGGATAATTGTTTCAATGTGCTTGTCATTGATCTTAACGCCTTGCAAACGGTAAACCTCTTGCACTTCGTTAACGATATAGTTAGCAACATGAGTCACACCACGTAGGCGTAAGATGTCATGCGGTGATTCAGGACCATCGGCGATAACTTCACCTTTAGACACTTGCTCACCTTCAAACACGTTAAGTTGACGCCATTTAGGAATCATCTCTTCGTAATGATCACCTTCAGCTGGAGTAATAACTAAACGCTTCTTACCTTTAGTCTCTTTACCGAAGCTAATTGTACCAGTTACTTCAGCTAATATAGCTGGTTCTTTTGGCTTACGAGCTTCAAATAAGTCGGCTACGCGTGGTAGACCACCCGTGATATCACGAGTTTTCGAACCTTCTTGCGGAATACGTGCTAACACGTCACCTGGGTTTGCTGTAACGCCGTCAATAACTTCAATCGTCGTGAATGAAGGAAGACGTGTTTCTTGCAGACCGCGCTCTTCACTTTCGATGATAAGCTTTGGTTCTTTCGTATTTACTTTAGCAAGATCTTTTACAACTACACGGGTTAAACCAGTTAGCTCATCAGTCTGTGCTTCAGTATTTGAATCATCGATATCGCTGAACGATACTTTTGATTTATGCTCAAGAACGATTGGGTGACTATGCGGGTCCCAAGTAGCAACGATATCGTTACCTAGAACTTCAGCATTGTCTTGCACTGTTAATACCGCACCGTAAGGTACTTTATAACGCTCTTTCTCACGACCATGACTATCAATGATAGTAATTTCCGTAGAACGAGAGGTAATAACAATCTTACCGTCTGTGTTTAATACGTACTTAGAGTTATGAAGTTTTAATGTACCGTTAGTTTTAACTTGTACATTATTTTCTGCAGACGCTCTAGATGCCGCACCACCGATGTGGAAGGTACGCATTGTTAACTGTGTACCCGGCTCACCAATTGACTGTGCCGCGATAACCCCCACTGATTCACCAGCGTTGATGATATGACCACGTGCTAGGTCACGACCATAACAGTTAGCACAAACACCAAAGTCATTATCACAAGTGATAACAGAACGTACACGAACTTCATCTACTGAATGCTCTTCTAAAAGATCACACAGTTTTTCGTCTAGCATGATATTACGTTCAACAAGCACTGTATTAGTACCTGGAATCACAATATCTTCAGCAACAACACGACCTAGAACACGTTCACGAAGTGCTTCTACAACATCACCACCTTCAATAAGCGGTTTCATTGTTAAGCCATCTTCTGTGCCACAGTCATCTTCATTGATTACCAAATCTTGTGCAACGTCTACTAGACGACGCGTTAGGTAACCCGAGTTTGCTGTTTTAAGTGCTGTATCGGCAAGACCTTTACGCGCACCATGCGTTGAGATGAAGTACTGAAGTACGTTTAGACCTTCACGGAAGTTAGCTGTGATTGGAGTCTCGATGATTGAACCATCTGGACGTGCCATTAGACCACGCATACCCGCCAACTGACGAATCTGTGCAGCACTACCACGAGCACCTGAGTCGGCCATCATAAACACTGAGTTAAATGACGGTTGCTCTACTTCTTCACCTTGTGCATTGATAACTGTGTCTTTCGACAAGTTAGACATCATCTCACGTGATAAGTTTTCGTTTACACGTGACCAGATATCGATAACTTTGTTGTACTTTTCACCAGCCGTTACAAGACCTGATTGGAATTGTTGGTTGATTTCAGTAACTTCAGCTTCAGCTGATTCAATTATCTGTGCTTTAACCGGTGGGATAACTAAGTCATCAATACCGATAGAAACACCTGACTTCATTGCATAATGGAAACCGGTGTACATAACTTGGTCAGCAAAGATAACTGTATCTTTAAGACCTAGACGACGGTAACACTCATTCAATAAGCCAGAAATCTGCTTTTTACCTAGCGGCTGGTTGATTGACGCAAACGGCATGCCTTTAGGTAAAATTAGAGACAGAATTGCACGACCAACAGTTGTATCGATAACAGTAATAGTATCTTCTACTACGCCGTCTTCGTTTTTAACTGATTGGCTAATACGTACTTTCACAATTGCGTGAAGGTCTGCATTGCCACTGCGGTATGCTTTTTCTGCTTCTTTTGGATCTTTAAATATCGCGCCTTCGCCTTTAGCGTTAATGCGGTCACGAGTCATGTAATAAAGACCCAATACAACATCCTGTGAAGGAACGATGATTGGCTCACCATTCGCAGGAGATAGAATGTTGTTTGTTGACATCATCAATGCACGAGCTTCAAGCTGCGCTTCGATTGTTAACGGTACGTGTACCGCCATTTGGTCACCATCGAAATCGGCGTTGTACGCCGCACATACTAATGGATGCAAATGAATCGCTTTACCTTCGATAAGCACAGGCTCAAACGCTTGGATACCCAAACGGTGAAGTGTTGGTGCACGGTTAAGTAATACTGGATGTTCACGAATTACTTCGTCAAGTACATCCCATACTTCCGGAACTTCACGTTCAACCATCTTCTTAGCAGCTTTGATTGTCGTAGCCATGCCGCGACGTTCTAGTTTGCCATAGATGAATGGTTTGAATAGCTCTAGTGCCATCTTCTTAGGAAGACCACATTGGTGAAGCTTAAGTGTAGGACCAACTGTGATTACAGAACGGCCTGAATAATCCACACGCTTACCAAGTAAGTTCTGACGGAAACGACCTTGCTTACCCTTGATCATATCAGCAAGAGATTTAAGAGGACGTTTGTTAGAACCTGTAATTGCACGACCACGACGACCGTTATCAAGTAGCGCATCTACCGCTTCTTGTAACATACGTTTTTCGTTACGTACAATAATGTCTGGTGCTGCTAAATCTAGTAGACGCTTAAGACGGTTATTACGGTTAATAACACGACGGTAAAGGTCATTTAGATCAGATGTCGCAAAACGACCACCGTCTAATGGTACTAATGGGCGTAGATCAGGTGGCAATACTGGAAGTACTGTCATGATCATCCACTCAGGGTTATTACCTGATTGGTGGAACGATTCCATTAACTTAAGACGTTTAGTGATTTTTTTACGCTTAGTTTCAGAGTTAATTGTTGGTAACTCTTCACGCATCTCAGCAATTAATTGAGCAAGATCAAGTTCACGAAGCAAGTCTAAAACTGCTTCAGCACCCATCTTAGCTTCAAACTCATCACCGTGCTCTTCTAGTGAATCTAAGTATTCTTCTTCACCTAATAACTGACCACGCTCAAGCGTTGTCATACCAGGTTCAGTTACTACGAATGATTCGAAGTAAAGAACACGTTCAATATCACGAAGCGTCATATCTAGCATTAAGCCAATACGTGACGGTAATGATTTTAAAAACCATATATGTGCAACTGGGCTCGCAAGGTCGATATGACCCATACGATCGCGTCGCACTTTAGTGAGTGTTACTTCAACGCCACACTTTTCACAGATCACACCACGGTGTTTAAGGCGTTTATATTTACCACATAAACACTCATAATCTTTCACTGGGCCGAAAATACGGGCACAGAATAAGCCATCGCGCTCAGGCTTGAAAGTACGGTAGTTAATAGTCTCAGGTTTCTTTACTTCACCGTATGACCATGAACGAACCATGTCTGGTGAAGCAAGACCAATGCGAATTGCATCGAATTCTTCGGTCTTATTTTGTTGCTTCAGAAACTTAAGTAAGTCTTTCACCTTAGCTCTCCTGTCGGAGTTAATCTTGAGGACGGATAATCTCGTCCCTACATTCTATTCAGCCGTAACAGATGCTGCAGCGTTAACTGCAGCATCTAATTGGCTTAATTTTCTTCCAACTCGATGTTGATACCCAGTGAGCGGATTTCTTTCAACAATACGTTGAACGATTCTGGCATACCTGGTTCCATTTTATGGTTACCATCAACGATGTTTTTATACATCTTAGTACGACCGTTCACGTCATCCGATTTCACTGTTAGCATTTCTTGTAGAGTGTAAGCAGCACCATAAGCTTCAAGTGCCCATACTTCCATCTCACCAAAACGCTGGCCACCGAACTGTGCTTTACCACCCAGCGGCTGCTGAGTAACAAGGCTGTAAGAACCAGTAGAACGTGCGTGCATCTTATCGTCAACCAAGTGGTTAAGTTTAAGCATGTACATGTAACCAACAGTTACTTGACGTTCAAACTGATCGCCAGTACGGCCATCATAAAGTGTAACCTGACCACTACGAGGATAGCCCGCAAGCTCAAGCATGTCTTTGATTTCGCTTTCTTTCGCGCCATCAAATGCAGGAGTAGCTATTGGTAAACCACCTTTTAAGTTTTCAGCTAGACGACGAATTTCGTCATCAGTGAAGCTAGCAATATCTACAACTTGGCGAGATTCGCCAATTTCGTATGCTTGCTTGATGAAGTCACGTAGCTCATGAAGCTCACGTTGCTCTTTCATCATCTCTTCAATACGTTCACCGATACCACGTGCAGCAAGACCCATATGTGTTTCAAGGATCTGACCGATGTTCATACGTGATGGTACACCTAGTGGATTCAATACGATATCTACCGTACGACCTTTGTCATCGTAAGGCATATCTTCTACTGGTACGATAGTCGAGATAACACCTTTGTTACCATGACGACCCGCCATTTTATCACCCGGTTGGATACGACGTTTAACAGCTAGGTATACTTTAACAATCTTAAGTACGCCTGGTGCTAAGTCATCACCTTGGGTAATTTTACGACGTTTGTTTTCAAACTTCTTATCGTATTCAGCTTTAAGCTCATCGTACTGTGCAGCAAGCTGCTCAAGCTCAGCTTGCTTGTCTTCTTCAGCAAGGCTTTGCGTAAGCACTTTTTCAGCATTTAGAGATGCAAGTTTATCTTCATCAAAACCAGCAGCTATAAGTAGCTTACGTGCACGGTCTAAAACGCCTGCTTCTAAAATACGGAACTCTTCGTTGAAGTCTTTCTTCGCTTCGCGAAGCTGCATGTCTTCAACTTCTAACGCGCGTTTATCTTTTTCAACACCATCACGGGTGAAAACTTGCACGTCAATTACAGTACCAGTTACAGAATTTGGTACACGTAAAGAGCTGTCTTTAACGTCAGACGCTTTTTCGCCGAAGATAGCACGCAGTAGCTTCTCTTCAGGTGTAAGCTGTGTCTCGCCTTTAGGAGTCACTTTACCTACTAGGATATCGCCGCCTTTAACTTCAGCACCAATATATACAACGCCTGATTCATCAAGCTTGCCTAGCGCAGACTCACCCACATTCGGGATATCTGCAGTGATCTCTTCTGGACCTAATTTAGTATCACGGGCAACACACTGTAGTTCTTGAATATGGATAGTCGTTAGACGATCTTCTTCAACTACGCGCTCTGATAACAAGATTGAATCTTCGAAGTTATAACCGTTCCATGGCATGAATGCCACGCGAAGGTTTTGACCAAGGGCTAAGTCACCTAAGTCAGTCGAAGGACCATCTGCTAACACGTCACCACGAGTAACCGGTTCGCCAACCATACAAGTTGGTTTTTGGTTAATACATGTATTTTGGTTTGAACGTGTGTATTTGGTTAAGTTGTAGATGTCGATGCCCGCTTCACCAGGAATGCGTTCTTCTTCATGTACATTTACAACGATGCGACTTGCGTCAGCATACATTACTTCACCACCACGTTTAGCAACGATAGTTACACCAGAATCTTTCGCTAGTGTTAACTCAATACCAGTACCTACTAACGGCTTATCCGCTTTCAATGTTGGTACTGCTTGACGTTGCATGTTTGAACCCATCAATGCACGGTTAGCATCATCGTGTTCTAGGAACGGGATAAGTGCTGCCGCTACAGAAATCACCTGTTGTGGTGATACATCCATATACTGCTGGTCCATGCGACCCATAAAGGTAGATTCACCTTTGTGACGACATGGGATAAGTTCATCAACAAACTCATTGGTTTCAGTTAAGTTTGAGTTCGCCTGTGCGATAACAAACTGACCTTCTTCAATGGCTGATAAATAATCAACTTCATCAGTTACAACACCGTCTACCACTTTGCGGTAAGGTGTTTCTAAGAAACCGTAGTCATTTGTACGTGCGTACGTAGACAACGAGTTAATTAGACCGATATTTGGACCCTCAGGAGTCTCGATTGGACATACGCGACCATAGTGAGTTACGTGAACGTCACGTACTTCAAAGCCTGCGCGTTCACGAGTTAGACCGCCCGGACCTAATGCAGAGATACGACGTTTATGCGTAACTTCTGATAGTGGGTTATTTTGGTCCATAAACTGTGATAACTGAGACGAGCCGAAGAACTCTTTAACAGCTGCCGAAATAGGCTTAGCGTTAATAAGATCTTGTGGCATTATCGCGTCAAGGTCACCTAAGCTTAAACGCTCACGTACAGCACGTTCAACACGTACTAGACCAACACGGAATTGGTTCTCAGCCATTTCGCCAACACTACGTATACGACGGTTGCCTAAGTGATCGATATCATCAACATCGCCTTGACCGTTACGAATAGCAATTAATACTTTCATAACAGACACGATGTCTTCTTTGCTTAATGTGCCAGGGCCTGTGTCTGTATCGTAACCAACACGGCTATTGAACTTCATACGACCTACAGTAGATAAGTCATAACGTTCTTCAGAGAAGAACAAGTTCTGGAATAAGGCTTCAGCCGCGTCTTTCGTCGGTGGCTCGCCTGGGCGCATCATGCGGTAAATTTCTACTAGTGCTTCTAAACGGCTGCTTGCAGAGTCAATGTTTAATGTATTTGACATGTAAGCACCGCTGTCCACTTCATTGATATATAACGTATCAATTTTAGTGTAACCGGCTTTAACCAATTCAGCCATTAGCTCTAGAGTTAGCTCGTCATTTGCATTTGCAATAACTTCACCAGTTGACTCATCAACATAGTTTTTAGCTACAATACGGCCAATGATGTACTCATGTGGTACTTCTAATTGCTTAATGCCTTTCTTTTCGATGCTCTTGATGTGGCGAGCCGTAACACGACGACCGCTTTCAACAAATACTTCACCGTCTTCGCTCTTGATATCAAAAGCGGCAGTTTCACCACGTAAACGCGAAGGTACAAGTTCCATAAGAACTTTACCATTCGTTACTTCAAACGTAGTGTTATCGAAGAACATATCTAGGATTTGTTCGCTAGAATACTCTAGTGCACGTAGGATGATAGACGCCGGTAATTTACGACGACGGTCAATACGTACATATAAGTTATCTTTTGCATCAAATTCGAAGTCTAACCATGAACCACGGTAAGGTATAACGCGTGCGTTATATAATACTTTACCCGATGAATGGGTTTTACCGCGGTCGTTATCAAAGAATACACCAGGGCTACGGTGTAGCTGAGAAACGATAACACGCTCTGTACCATTGATTACAAAAGTACCGGTATCTGTCATGAGCGGAATTTCGCCCATGTAAACTTCTTGCTCTTTAATGTCTTTAACTGTGCCTGGTGCTTCTTTGTCCATAACAACAAGACGCAGTTTCACGCGAAGTGGAGCAGAATAAGTCACACCGCGAATTTGACATTCTTTTACATCGAAAACTGGCTCACCAATACGGTAACTTACGTATTGAAGCTCAGAATTTCCCGAGTAGCTTTTAATAGGGAACACAGAACGGAAGGCAGCTTCCAAACCATGATCGCCATCAGCGTCCGGCACTAAGAATTTTTTAAACGATTCTAACTGTGTAGACAGTAAAAAAGGTATATCCAAAACTTGTGGACGTTTACCAAAATCCTTACGGATACGTTTCTTTTCAGAATAAGAGTAAGCCATGGGGTTCCTCAGCTTGCTGATCTTTGACCCGACCTGTTCTTGTAAGAACAGACTTAACTGGCAGCTATGCCAAGATTTTACAACATTTAACTGTTGTTCTAATTAGATCCCACTTTAACACTAGCAAACTATAAAGCGTTGAAAGTAAAGAAAAAATCAGATTTTATTTGAGCTAAAAGAGTGCATCACTCTATAGCGCAAAAAGGCCGGTGATTAAATAATCACCAGCCCTTGCCTGATTTCTCAGGCAGCGAACTTAGCAAAAGCTAAATTACTTAACCTCAACTTCAGCACCAGCTTCAGTAAGATCTTTTGCAAGTGCTTCAGCTTCTTCTTTAGATACACCTTCTTTAACAGGTGTAGGAGCAGCTTCAACAAGAGCTTTCGCTTCTTTAAGGCCAAGGCCAGTTGCGCTACGAACAGCTTTGATTGCAGAAACCTTGTTAGCGCCAGCGCCAGTAAGGATTACGTCAAATTCTGTTTTCTCTTCAGCAGCTTCAGCAGCTGGACCAGCTACCATTGCAGCTGCAGCAGTTACGCCGAATTTCTCTTCCATTGCTTCGATAAGAGCAACAACGTCCATTACTGACATTTCAGCAATTGCGTCAAGGATTTGGTCTTTAGATACAGACATTACAAATTTCCTAATAATTAACGGACATTACGTCCAAATAAATTTTTACACCGAAAGTGAGATTAAACAGCTTAAAATTAAGCAGCTTGCTCTTCTTTCTGTACACGTACTGCTTCAATTGTTTTACACAATTTGCCAGCAGACGCTTCTTTCATAGCACTCATTAAGCGTGCAACAGCTTCGTCGTATGTAGGTAATGTAGCAAGCATTGCTGCATCAACAACATTTCCTTCAAAAGCGGCCGTTTTAAGCTCGAATTTCTCATTCTTTTTCGCGAAATCTGAAAAGATACGCGCAGCAGCACCTGGGTGCTCTGATGAGAAAGCGATTAAGCTTGGACCAACAAATGAATCAGAAAGACACTCAAAATCTGTTCCTTCAAGAGCACGTTTTGCTAAAGTGTTACGGACAACTTTCATCCAAACACCATTTGCACGAGCTTCTTTACGAAGGGCAGTGATTGCGCCAACTGTTACACCACGAGAATCTGCAACAACTGCAGATAGAGCACCATTGGCTGCTTCGTTGACTTCAGCAACTATTGCTTTTTTGCCTTGAAGATTTAAAGCCATGGGTGTTACTCCTGGTTTAATGGGGATACCGATTATCGGATTCCCCTGTTCTACTCTTCCCTACCAAACAAGGTAGAGATGCTTTTTACGGCGAGAGCCAGAAGGATTAGGAAAAATCTATCTGGGGTCTACACCGTCTACGTAGGTGAATATTAAGGCCGAAGCCACCTACGGTCTTGGACGGAAGCCCAATTTATCGTTAACCCCGAAGGCTTAACGAAATTATGGACTTCAACCCGAATTCTTTACTTTGCCAATTAATAAATTAATCAACAAAATGGCGCGAAATTATAGTACAAATTTCACGCCATGTAAACACTGATTAAGCTACAGTTGTGCTTAAAGTGTTTTGGTCAACAGAAACGCCTGCGCCCATTGTTGTAGAGATAGTTACTTTCTTCAAGTAAACACCTTTAGCTTGAGAAGGTTTAGCCTTCTTAAGCGCAACAATTAGAGATTCAAGGTTTTGTTGTAATTGCTCTGCAGTGAAATCAACCTTACCAATAGTAGTATGGATGATGCCATTTTTGTCATTACGGTAACGTACTTGACCTGCTTTAGCATTTTTAACTGCTTCTGCAACGTTAGGCGTTACAGTACCAGTTTTAGGGTTTGGCATTAGACCACGTGGGCCTAAGATTTGACCTAGTTGACCAACAACACGCATAGCGTCTGGTGATGCAACAACAACGTCAAAGTTCATCTCGCCTTTTTTAACTAGTTCAGCAAGATCTTCCATGCCTACTAATTCAGCACCGGCTTCTTTTGCAGCTTCTGCATTAGCGCCTTGTGTGAATACAGCAACACGAACGTCACGACCAGTACCGTTAGGTAGTACAGTAGCACCACGAACGTTTTGATCAGATTTACGAGCATCGATACCAAGGTTAACGGCAACGTCAACACTTTCTACGAATTTAGCTGTCGCTAACTCTTTTAAAAGAGCAACTGCTTCATTGATTTCGTAATCTTTTGTTACTTCCACTTTTTCGCGGATAGTACGCATACGTTTAGTTAATTTAGCCATTTCTTAGTCCTCTACGTTCAAGCCCATCGCACGCGCAGAACCTGCGATAGTGCGAACCGCTGCGTCCATATCGGCAGCTGTAAGGTCAGTTCGTTTTGTCTCAACAATTTCTTCAAGTTGAGCACGAGTTACTGTGCCTACTTTATCAGTGTTAGGACGGCCTGAGCCTGACTTGATACCAGCAGCTTTCTTAAGTAAGTAAGCAGCAGGTGGCGTTTTCATGTCGAACGTAAATGAACGGTCACCGTAAACAGAGATCACTACAGGAACTGGAGCGCCTTTTTCGATAGACTCTGTACGTGCGTTAAACGCTTTACAGAATTCCATGATGTTTACACCGTGTTGACCTAGTGCAGGACCTACTGGAGGACTAGGATTAGCCATACCAGCGGCAACTTGTAGCTTGATTAGAGCTTCAACTTTTTTAGCCATTATAAATACCTCATTTGGTGGGTCTCAGCCTTGTGCGCGCGAGGACGCGTACTCTAACGGCTTCCCAGTTTAAAAATTGGTTTCGTACTTTTTGCACAGTAAAAATAAATTTTACCTTAATACAAAAAGGCCGCTGATTATAAGTTAATCAGCGGCCTTTTTCAAGCTTCATGCCAAAATTTAAATAAAAATTAGCGAAGCTTTTTTAATCAATTACTTATCTTGCTCAACTTGACCGAATTCAAGCTCAACTGGCGTAGAACGACCAAAAATAAGTACAGATACTTTTACGCGGCTCTTTTCGTAGTCAACTTCTTCAACTACACCACTGAAATCTGCAAATGGTCCGTCTGTAACGCGAACAACTTCACCTGGTTCAAATAATGTAGCAGGTTTAGGTGCTTCAGCATTTTCTTGAAGGCGATTAAGAATGCGTTCTGCTTCTTTAGGAGTTATTGGAGCAGGACGATCAGACGTTCCACCAATAAAGCCCATTACACGTTCAGTGCTGTTCACTAAGTGCCAGCTTGCGTCATTCATATCCATTTGTACTAATACATAACCTGGAAAGAATTTACGCTCAGATTTACGCTTTTGGCCAGCGCGCATCTCAACAACTTCTTCAGTTGGTACTAGTATCTCACCAAAGCTCGATTCAAGACCTTCGATTTTAATGTGTTCAGTTAACGTTTGAGCTACACGCTTTTCGTAACCAGAAAAGGCTTGTACTACATACCAACGTAACTTAATTTCTTTGTTCTCGTTCTCATCCGACATGGGATCAGATCTCCAATCCAGTTAAAAAGCCTACAGCGCGGAATAAAATGCCATCTAATCCCCAAAGGATAAGTGCCATAATCACTGTTGCAACCATTACAATTAATGTCGTGTGGGTAGTTTCTTGGCGCGTTGGCCAAATAACTTTGCGTACTTCAATTCGAGCTTCTTTAGCGAAAGCAAGAAAGTTACGTCCCTTAAATGTTTGCGAGGCAATTGCTAATCCGGCCGCTATTGCAACAACAACGCCGATAGCACGTAGTAGTACAGATTGATCTGCATACATGTGATTACCAACAACTGCGCCTGCAAGTAGCGCGATTGCTACTAACCACTTTACTGACTCCATCGCACTTGATGGTGTTTCTACATTCGTGCTCATAATATTATTACCTTAACTACAGACACAACAACCCTACACTACGGTAAGGTTAATCCATTAAAATCTAAACTTAAAAACAGACTTAATTTAAACCGGTTTTTAATCTCAGACTACTCAAACCACAAGTAAAACTGGCAGGGGCGGAGAGATTCGAACTCCCAACCATCGGTTTTGGAGACCGCTGTTCTACCAATTGGAACTACGCCCCTGCAAAGTGGATGCCTATTATACTTACGCAGTCCATTAACACAAGCCTAAAAGATACCCACATTGGAAAATCTCGGCATTGCATTAAAAAATCAATCTTAACATTGATTAAAAAGCAGTTTATGATTGTCCAAATTATAGGGACTCACAATTAGATAGGAAGTCTGTGAAAGCAATAAAAACAATCATAAGATACAAAATTATTAGCTTTTTATTATTATTTCATATTAGTTCTTATGCCCTGCCATTGTACTTAGATACATATACAAATGAACAAGGTTTATCACAAAATTCAATTACCTGCAGTACCACTGATGAAAAAGGGTTTCATTGGTTTGCTACCCAAGGTGGCTTAAACCGATTTGATGGGTATGAATTTAAGCACTATAAATTCAATCCTTCACAACCTAGTATTTCGGGAAATTGGATTACGGACTGCCTGAATTTAGGAAACGGCCACATTTGGTTTGCTACAACAAGTAATGGACTTAACTTATTAAATACTGAAACAGGAAGTTTTAGTGTTTTTAACCAGTACTCAGCTCCCCCTATTACAAACGAACGTATTTCATCAATTTCTTCTAATTCGCCACAAATCATTTGGATTGGTCACGATAAAGGGCAACTTACTCGTTTAGATACATACACAGGTACTACCGAATTATTTTCTTATCAGGGCACGAATCACTTAAATGTTGTTTTTAAGGATGTTCTTTTTGATGATCAAAAAAACCTTTGGTTAGCAAGTAGTATCGGGCTGATTAAGTTCGATACACAAACACATCGGTTCGAACATATACCTAATAGCCCTGAACAGCTCTGGCAATTAAAAAAAGCAGCAAACGGCAAATTTATTATAGGAGGTAAGACTGGTCTAAGTGTTTTTGACTCAAACACACTCGCATTTTATAACTTTGAGCAACTCAAAAATGTTTGGGTCACAGATATACTTTTTGATGATGAAAAAAAATTATGGGTAAGCACTTATGGTCATGGTCTTTATTACCAAGCTACAGATAATTTATTAAGTAGCGAGTTTCGTCAACTTACTCACTCTCCAGATTTAAAACATGGCTTAGCTAACGATCACCTATTATCACTTTACCAAGACCCTCAAGGCATTATTTGGATTGGTACAGACGGCTATGGATTACATCGCTATGATAAAAGACAGGCTCAGTTTGGTCATCAAAAACATCAAAGCAATAACCCAGCTTCTATCTCGAATGACTTTGTAAGAGCAATACTCAACGACAGTAACAACTTACTTTGGGTGGGTACGCGCGACGGACTTAACAAACAAACTGACACAGGATTTAAACGCTATAAAACAGATAAAAATCAAGATGTAGGCTTAACTAATAACAATATATTTAGTCTTTATGAAGATGCCAATAAACGCGTATGGATAGGCACATACGGAGGTGGTTTACTGCTTTACAACCCAATTAATGATAACTTTTCGGCTTTTACTGTGCAAAGCCATCAACTCAGTAGTAACCGTATTTATGCAATCGAAGGTGATCTAAGTGGTAATTTATGGCTGGGCAGTAACGAAGGCTTAACGCGATTTAATCCCGATACTTTACAGGTTACAAATTTTAAATACACCGCAGATAAAAATAGTATCTCAAATAATACTGTTTTTAGTATTACTTATGACAGCGACAACAACGCTATATGGGCAGGAACCCGCGCAGGGTTAAATAAACTTTCTTTACATGATGAAACATTCACTCATTACCAAAGCGATCTTAAAAAGCCTAATAGTTTAACGCATGACATGGTTACATCCTTGCATTTACAAGATAAAAACACTTTATGGGTAGGTACTTTTGGCGGGCTCAATAAATTAAATATCCAAACAAACAAAGTAATAAACATTACAGAGTTTGATGGCTTACTTAACGATAATATTTTTGCAATTAAACAAGATAGCAGCGGTTACTTGTGGCTAAGCAGCAACCAAGGCCTAACCCGTTACGCTCCTCAAACCCAACAAATGCAGCATTTTTTACCCGCAAACGGTATACAGCATCATTCTTTTATTTTAGGCGCCGCCTTTCAAGCAGATGACGGCGAGCTATTTTTTGGTGGTATTAACGGTTTTAATCAATTTGATCCGTTAAAACTAACCCTAGCAACTCAACCCCCAGAACCCGTTATTACAGACTTACTTATTTATAACCAGTCAGTCGCGACGCAGCAATATATAAAAAACAAGACCCAAACGGCTAAGCTTATAAGCTATACAGACAAACTCTTTTTTAAAGAAGAAGATGGTGTTATAGGCTTTAAATTTTCTGCTTTAAACAGTGCAGAGCCCCCTTCTCAATACCAATATGCTTACAAGTTAGCTGGGTTAGATAAGCAGTTTTTATACGCAAACAAAAACCAGAGGCAAGTTAGTTATTCTCAACTTCCCGCTGGAAGCTATCACTTTATTGTAAAAGTTAAAGATCAATACGGTCAATGGAGTGATGATAAAACAATGGTTGCGCTTAAAGTTACTCCACCTTGGTGGAAGAACAATGTTGCCTATGTCACTTACATCATTATCGTATTATTTATAATGTGGTTAATTATAACAGCAAGGTATAGAGCTAACGTTGCAGAGCAAGCAAACTTAAAAGAGAAAGAACTTAGCAACTTAAAAACCCAACTATTAGATAATGTTAGCCATGAACTTAAAACACCATTGAGCTTAATATTAGCGCCACTTGAGAGTTTACAAAAAAGCCATAAGGATTCAGACACCCAACAAAAACTAGCGATGATTCAACGTAATAGCTATAAGCTATTGGATCAAATAAACCAACTTTTACAGCTCAGTCAGCGCCCAAGCACAGCAGTGAAACACGTCACACCCTATGCTATAAAGCCGGTAGTTGAACAATTAATTGAAGATTTCACCCCTTTATTTAAACAAAAAAATATTACGTTCGAGTTTGAAGATTTAACACAAAAAACTATTCCCATTAAATTAGAGCTAAATCATACAATTTCTATTATCAGTAACTTATTAAGTAACGCCCAAAAATACACTCCAAACACTGGCAAAGTATTACTTCAGCTATTAACTCAAAAACAAACATTAATCATCACAGTCTCAGATACTGGTGTTGGTATAGATAAAGAGCACCTTGAAACCGTTTTTCAACGATTTACACGCATAGATACGAGTAATCAAAGCGGTAGCGGTATTGGCTTAGCGCTGGTGAAGCAGCTAGTTGAGCAATATGGAGGAACTATTGAACTTAAAAGTGAATTAAACAAAGGCAGTTGTTTTACTGTTTCACTCCCAACAACTCAAATAGACAAAACCTCTAACCTTACTGCTCTTGCTGTGTCTAAAAACAATAATCTATGTGCAGTAAAAAGTAATAAGATTCTTATTATTGAAGACAACGATGAAATGCGTGATTTAATAACGTCACTATTTATTAGTAGCTTCACGTGTATAAGTGCAACTAACGGAGAGCTAGGTTTAGCTTTATGTAAAAACGAAATGCCTGACTTGGTAATAAGTGATGTAATGATGCCTGTTATGGATGGCTATCAGTTTATTAAAGCACTGCGCAGCGACACGGCTATTAGCCATATTCCGGTGTTATTACTTTCAGCAAAGGCAGATACGCACAGTAAATTAAAGGGCCTAGACTTACTTGCTGATGACTATTTGAGTAAACCTTTTGAGCCGCAGCTGTTACTCAGCCGCGTTCAAGGGTTATTAACGATTAGAGAAGTACTTAATCAACATTTAAAACAACAACTACCTGCTTTATCACAAACAACCCAGCTCGACCCACAAATGTCGCAAAGTAAAGATTATGTATTTACCGAGCGTGTAAAAACGACAGTAAAAGAGCATTACCAAGACGAAGTATTTAGCGTAGAAGAATTTGCAGCAGCGCTCTACCTTAGCCCTCGCGCTTTACAATTAAAAATGAAAGCCTTGTACAACCTAACACCAAGCGATTACATTCGAAATATTCGTTTAGAATTTGCACAAGAGCTTTTAAAAAATAGTGAGCTTGCAATTGGCCTAATAGCACAGCAAGTTGGCTTTAATTCACAAAGCTACTTTGCCCGGTGCTTTAAAGCAAAATATAATATGTCCCCAAAACAGTTTCGCGAACAATCCTGATAAATTTCGCCTGTGTGACTAAATATTTCGCACCAGTACTATTATTAACCTACTGATTTAACTAAATTAACATGAATTTAAATATTAAAGGAAATGCACTGCATTTCCCTTGAGCATATTAATTAAGGACAGTCATATGTTAAAAGCACCACAAAAACTATTATTAACGGCACTATTAACTACCACTCTGAGCGCTTGTCAAAGCACCTCCACAAATGTTACGTCAGGTCAAAATTCACCAGACATAAACACTGTCGCCCAAGAACAATACAATGGGCCCAAAGCTCGCATTGCTGTTGCACGCTTTACCGACAAATCAAACAACTCAAAATGGTGGCGTAAAGAAATAGGCGACGGTATGGCTGATCAATTAACTACGGCACTCGTATCAACAAATCGCTTTATTGTTTTAGAGCGCCAAGCGCTTGATGCTGTTTTATCAGAACAAGACCTAGCAGCCTCAGGTCGCGTTAGTGCATCATCGGGTGCCGCTTATGGTGAGATTGAAGGCGCTGAAATAGTCGTTATTGCTGCCGTAACTGAATTTGATGACGATAGCTCTGGTGCAAGTGTTGGCAGTGGCGGCTTTATGGGTGATGTATTTAGCTCTGTATCCGCTGGTTTCTCAGGCTCGCATATGGCGATTGATCTTCGTCTAATAGATACACGCACATCACGCATTTTAGCTGCAACAAGTGTTGAAGGTGGCAGTAAAGATTTTGACTTTACTGGAGCCGCAACCAACTTTGGTGGCGCACTTGTTGGCGGTAATATTAGTGGATGGTCTGATACCCCTAAAGAAAAAGCCCTTCGTGAAGTTATTATTAAAGCGGTTGAGTTTTTAGAAACTAAAATTCCAGATACTTACTATCGCTATAACAGTAATAACACTTTAGCATCGGGTTACACTGCGCCGCCACCGGCAGCTGTACAAGCAAAAACAGCCAGCAAGAGCGCTGTAACAGTTGATGTACCCACTCATAGAATGCCACATTATGAAAAGATGGATTTAGCAATGTCGCGCCTAAGCTTGGTATGTTTGGGTTACCTAAGAAACCAGCCTGATTACGAAGAATTCGAAACACAGGATGTTGAGTACGATCGTAAAACAGTTATCGCACTTCGTGAGTACCAACAAGACAAAAAATTAAAGGTAACGGGTTTAGCTGATGAAACAACTAAAAAGTCACTTGATGATAGTGGTTGTATTGCTAAAACGAACAAATCAAGCCTCGAAAGTATAGGCAACATGTTTAAGTTTAATTAATGGCTTTGACTTGGGTAGCTAATAAAAAGAGCTACCCAAGTACTCACTATCTAGTTAGCGCCTTTAACAAGTGGTACTCCGTTATTACCTACCGGAATATAAACAGTTGTATGATTAGGTGACTCAGCCATTTTTATTTGTGCATTAATAGCTTCATGTTGAATGTAATTAGCTGTTAGTGTTGCGTTAATTATCTTCTGAGCTTGAGCAATCCCTTTGGCTTCTTCAACCCTAATTTCAGCGTCTTTTTTGGCAATCTCTTTTTGTGTTTCTTTTTCCGATAATAGCTGCTGAGCTGCCAATTTTTTCTCAACTGCATTAGCAACAATATCGGGGTAATTAATATTGCCTACTACAACGTTTGCAAGTTTAAACGGCGTTGTCGATAAATAACTTTGCAGGCGCAGAGTCACTTCTTTCGCAATTTTCTCACGATTTGTTTTAAGCTCACCACTATCGTATTTTTGTACTGTATCGCGCACATACGTTCTAAAAGTTTCACGTACAAAGCGTTTATACCAATTTTCGGCGCCGTACTGCTCTACCACAGTTTTAACAGAGCCACTCTCAATAGCAATAACAGCATGAAAATCAAATTTAATATTTAAATCATCATTCGCTAAGATTCTAAATGTCTCGGTATATGTATTAGGTCGCATATCGATGTTTACCACTTCATTTCGCAGTAATGACATACCGTAATTAGATGGGCCCTTCATTGTTCCTTGATAACCACCTTCACCAAATACACGCGGCTTTTCGAATACGTAACCTTCTTCACCTGCGGGTGTGCTTGGGTTAGTACATGCAGTTAATCCAAAACCAACGACTCCTACAACCAATGCACCTTTAAATAGGTTATTAAACAGTGTTTGTGTCCCGGAGTTTCTTGCTCTCATCATCTTTCCTTTAATTACTTTTTAATATTGTATAAACGTCACTTAACAAGCTTGAAGCACCAAACCTAAATGTATTTGCTTGCAAATAATCATCACCCATTATTGCGCGTGCTAGCGCTAAATAATCACTGGCATCGGCAACAGTTTTAACACCGCCGGCAGCTTTAAAGCCCACACATTTATCCGAGTTTTTAATGGCTGTTAGCATAATTCTTGTTGATTCAAGGGTTGCATTAATGGCCACTTTACCCGTACTGGTTTTTACAAAATCGGCACCACCTTCAATTGCCAATTGAGTAGCCTGCGTTATTAGCGCTTCGGTTTTTAGCTCACCGCTTTCTATTATTACTTTTAGTTGGGCGCGCGACCCACATGCTTTTTTACTTTCGCTTACATAGCTAAGTACTGTTTGAACATCGCCCGCTATGAGTTTTTTGTAAGGAATAACCAAATCAATTTCGTCAGCGCCGCGCTCTATTGCAATAAGTGTTTCGTTAATTACATCACTCAGTGGCGCATCACCTGTTGGAAAATTAGTGACCGTTGCAACTTTTACGTGATTAAGCTCACGCGCTGCGAGTGCTATTTTTGCATCATCAACAAAGTCGCTATAAACACATACGGCGGCAGGCGTACCTAAGGTAGGATTTATGTTATCAACAAGTGCTTGAATGCTTTTGGTGGTATCGCTGGTATTTAAGCTTGTTAAATCCATCAGTGCGACTGCTAATGCGGCATCTTTTTGGTGTTGTGTCATTAGAGCTCCGTTGCCTCTTGAGTACAAAATAGAATATGTCTCCATATTAACAAATTAAACCAAACTCGCTATAGCTCATAACCAAACACTATAAGCTGTTTATTTTACTTGTAACTCGGCGCAATCCCTTGTTAACTAACTCTTAGGCCTAAAAAGCCCACCTATTATAACTTTTGGTTATATCAACTTGGTTTTAATTATTTTTTACTTATTGATAGCCGCTATATTCTGCTTATCAGAATAAAGCGTTTTCTTATATTTGAATTTGTTTAGGGGTCTTATTAACGTGCAGTATTTACCTATCTTTACCAAACTCGACAACAAACCAGTATTGGTTGTTGGCGGTGGAGAGGTCGCATTACGCAAATGTCGCGCGTTTTTAAAAGCGAGAGCAAGCGTTACTTTAGTAGCGCCTTGGTTTTGCGACGAACTAAAAGAGCATGCGCATAATAATGAAGTAACGCTTATTGATGCTTATTTTGATGAGTCGCATCTCGATGGAAAAATGCTTGTTATTGCAGCAACCGACCGCGATGAAGTAAACAACAACGTATTTGAACTTGCCAATGCCCGCAATGTATTTGTAAACGTGGTTGATGACCAACCTAAATGTACGTTTATATTTCCATCCATTGTTGACCGCGACCCAATTACGATTGCTATATCAAGTGCAGGCACAGCGCCGGTACTTGCGCGTCGCTTACGCGAAAAGCTCGAAACCCTTATTCCGCATCATATTGGCCCACTTGCAACACTTGTAGGTGGCTTTAGAGACAAAGTAAAAAAACGCTTTAAACATTTTTCAGACCGCCGCCAATTTTGGGAAGGCGTGTTCGACTCATCTGTCGTGAGTAAAGTGCAAACCGGTGATACTCAAGCCGCACAGCAGCAACTAGAGCAAATGCTAGATGCTAAAGCAGAACCTGAAGGCGAAGTATATGTAGTAGGTGCAGGCCCTGGCGATCCAGAGCTTTTAACACTTAAAGCACTGCAACTTATGCAACAAGCCGATGTGGTTGTATACGACTTTTTAGTGTCTGACGAAATTATGGAATTAGTGCGTCGTGATGCTGACCTTATTTGTGTAGGCAAACGTTTGGGCGATCATAGTGTTGTTCAAGACGACACCAACCAAATGCTGGTCGACCTTGCTAAACAAGGCAAAAAAGTGTGCCGCATTAAAGGTGGCGACCCGTTTATTTATGGTCGTGGTGGCGAAGAAGTACAAGTACTAGCTGCTAACAACGTAAATTATCAAATTGTACCAGGTATTACAGCCGCTGCAGGTTGTAGTGCTTATGCGGGTATTCCGCTTACGCATCGTGACCACGCACAAGCCATTCAATTTGTAACTGGCCACTGTAAAAAAGACGGTCAAGAACTTGATTGGCAATCGCTGGCAAAAGCAAATCAAACGCTTGCTATTTACATGGGCGTAATTAAATCGCCGCACATACAAAGCGAGCTTTTAAAACATGGCCGCAAAGCCGACACACCTGTTGCCATTATCGAAAACGGTACACGTAAAAATCAGCGTGTAGTAACAGGCCAATTAGGCGAACTTGCCGACTTAATTGAACGCAACAGCATTATATCGCCTGCGCTACTCATTATTGGTGAAGTAGCCGCCCTGCACTCGCAACTAGCGTGGTTTGGGAAAAACGAGCAAACAAGCAGCTTTGCACAGCCGCTAACAGATGTATCAAATACATAACCGAATTTTAAATTTGTAACTTTTAATCATTTTAGTAGGACGACTAACAATGGCTTTAACTCACCTTCAGCAACTTGAAGCTGAAAGTATCAAAATCATGCGCGAAGTCGCCGCTGAGTTTGAGAACCCAGTAATGCTTTACTCTATTGGTAAAGATTCGTCGGTACTTTTGCACTTAGCGCGTAAAGCATTTTACCCTGCAAAAATTCCGTTTCCGTTATTACACGTAGACACCAATTGGAAGTTTCGTGAAATGATTGAGTTTCGCGACCGTATAGCTAAAGAATACGGTTTTGACCTACTGGTACACAAAAATCCAGAAGGCATTGAAATGGGTGTAGGCCCGTTTACGCATGGCTCGGGTAAACATACCGACATAATGAAAACCCAAGGCTTAAAGCAAGCACTTAACAAATATGGTTTTGATGCTGCATTTGGTGGCGCACGCCGCGACGAAGAAAAGTCACGCGCAAAAGAACGTGTTTACTCATTCCGCGATAAGCACCATCGCTGGGATCCTAAAAACCAACGTCCTGAGCTTTGGAACACTTATAACAGCCAAGTTAATCCGGGCGAAAGCATTCGTGTTTTCCCGTTGTCTAACTGGACTGAGCTTGATATTTGGCAATACATTTACCAAGAAAACATCGACATGGTACCGCTTTACCTAGCAAAAGAGCGCCCTGTTGTTGATCGCGATGGCACCCTAATTATGGTTGACGATGAGCGTATGCCACTTAACGAGGGTGAAGTACCGCAAATGAAATCTGTACGTTTTCGTACATTAGGCTGCTACCCACTTACCGGTGCAGTTGAGTCAACAGCAAGTACTTTAACCGAAATCATCGAAGAAATGCTGCTATCTACGTCATCTGAACGTGAAGGTCGTGTTATTGACCATGATTCAGCAGGCTCAATGGAGAAGAAAAAACGTGAGGGGTATTTTTAATGTCTAGCCAAAATAACGATACATTTAACGAAGTAAAAGAAATAGGCATAGACGCCTACCTAGCACGCCAACAAGATAAAAGCTTATTGCGTATGCTTACGTGTGGCAGCGTAGATGACGGTAAATCAACATTGATTGGCCGCCTACTGCACGACAGCCACCAAATTTATGAAGATCAGCTAGCAGCCCTTCATAAAGATAACGAAAAAGTAGGTAATGCAGGTGAAGATCTTGACCTTGCATTATTAGTTGATGGCCTACAAGCTGAGCGTGAGCAAGGCATTACCATTGACGTAGCGTACCGTTACTTTTCAACGGCTAAGCGTAAATTTATTATTGCCGACACACCAGGGCACGAGCAATACACGCGCAACATGGTAACGGGTGCATCAACAAGCGATGTTGCTATTATTTTGGTTGATGCGCGTTACGGCGTGCAAGTACAAACCAAGCGCCATAGCTTTATTTGTGACTCGCTGGGTATTAAGCAGTTTGTTGTTGCCGTTAATAAAATGGATATCGTTGATTTTGACGAAACCGTGTATGAAAAAATTAAGGCCGATTACCTTAAATTTGCTGAACAACTTAACGTATCAAACATTAAGTTTGTGCCTATGTCGGCGCTTAAAGGCGACAACGTAGTAACGCGATCTGCTCATACACCGTATTACACTGACAAGCCGCTACTTGAATTACTAGAAGATTCGCCAGCAGCCGAAACAGATACAGGCTTTGAAGCGCGCCTACCGGTGCAATATGTAGTGCGTCCTAACTTAAACTTCCGTGGTTTTCAGGGCACACTTACGTCGGGCAAGATACACGTAGGCGATGCAATAAAAGTATTACCGTCGGGTAAAACATCAAGCATTAAAGAAATTGTTACCTTTGATGGCAATTTAGACAGCGCAGAAGCAGGCCAAGCAATTACCGTTACCCTAAATAACGAAATTGATATTAGCCGAGGCGACGTAATAGTACCTGCAAATTCAACGGCTGTTGTTACTAACCAGCTGCAAGCTAAAATTGTGTGGATGCATGAGTCGCCATTAGTATTAGGTAAAAGCTATAACCTAAAGCTAGGCAGCAAAAACACTTCAGCTATTGTTACAAAGATTGATTACACGATTGATGTAAACACGCTTGAGCACGGCACTAGCGACTCACTGCAGTTAAACGAAATTGCGATTGTAACGCTTGAACTAACCGAAACTATTTTGGCAGACGAGTACCACAGCAATCACGAAACAGGCTCGTTTATACTAATCGATCGCTTATCAAACTTAACGGTTGGTGCGGGCATGATTGAGCAAGTACTGCAAAGCCAAGCACAGCAAAGTAACTTTAGCGAATTTGAAGTTGAATTTAACAGCTTAGTACGCAAGCACTTTCCGCATTGGCAAGCGCTTGATATTTCTAAGTTATAAGTTAACTTTAGCCTGTTAGGAATTTAAAAGCATGGTAGAACAGCTCGTTTTAACAGGCATTATGCTTACCTTAGTCGGGTGCCTTTTTGGCACCCGTATTAATCCAGCATGGTTATTTGTAAGCGCAATTGGCACCAGCTACTTAGCAGGGCTAATCGATCTTGAAAGCATGTTAATTAATTATGCTAACCCGTCGCTTATCACCTTAGTGCTATTGGTGTTAGTGTCGACCGCAATAGAAAAAACCACCCTAATTCAAAAGTTAGCGCAATCGCTATCTAAAGGTAGTTTAGTAAAATCGGTAACAAAATTGGGGTTATCAACCGCCTTTTTATCGTCGTTTACTAACAATACCGCCGTTGTTGCATCGCTTATTACCGCGATAAAAGACAACCCTAATCACTCCCCTTCAAAGCTATTATTACCGCTGTCGTACACTGCTATTTTGGGCGGCACCATTACGCTTATTGGTACATCAACCAACTTAATCGTTAATGGCTTTGCAGTAGATGCGGGCATGGAACCGCTGGGCTTTTTTGACTTTACCTTAGTGGGTTTAGGCGCGCTAAGCGTAGGCCTAATTACCATTTTAGTGATGCTTAAATACTTACCCGACAACGGTAAAAGCGACCAAGAAGTCGTGCCTTTTTACCTAGAAGGCAAAGTACAAGCAAACTCAAAATTAATAGGCCAAACCGTTGAAGAAAACGGCCTGCGTGATTTAAAAGACTTATTCCTCGCTGAAATTATTCGCGATGGCAGCCGCATTTGCGCAGTCACCCCACAGCAAATTATTCAAAAAGATGACGTGCTACTTTTTGTAGGTGACATAAAATCGGTGCCATTACTTACCCGTTTCGACGGCCTAAAAGTCGTGCACGAGAATCATCAAAAAGACATAGAACACTTAGTAGAAGTAGTCGTAAGTCAGTCTTCAAAATTTATAGGTAAAACCGTAAAAGAAGCCCGCTTTAGAGAGCAATTTCATGCTGCTGTTATTGCCATTCGTCGTGGGCACGACCGCTTACAAGGCGGCCTTGGGCAAGTGCAATTACAAGCTGGCGACTCACTTATACTCGCACCAGGCAAAAACTTTTACACCTTGCCTAATTTAAAGCGCGAATTTGTGTATATTTCAGGGTTTGACTTACAAGCCCACCTTGCACCTAAACAATCAAACATTGTGCTACTGTGCTTTGCCGCAGTACTGGGTTTAAGCATTATTGGCATAGTGCCGCTGGTTAAAGGCTTATTAGTATTACTGATTGGCTTAATGCTCAGTGGCACCATAAAACTTAACGAAGTAAAACGCCGTTTTCCTATCGAGTTACTCGTAGTCGTAGGTAGTGCCATTGGCCTTGCCAAGTTAATGATAGGCACCGGACTTGCCGGGCAAATATCCGACGCCATGTTTATGGTACTTGGCGACTTTGGTCCTTACGGTGCATTTATTGCCATATTTTTAATGACCGTATTATTTACCGAGCTTATAACTAATAACGCAGCAGCTGCCTTGTCGTTCCCTGTTGCTTACTCGCTCGCGGTTGGTTTTAATGTAGACCCGCTACCATTTATTATGGCGGTTGCCTTTGGCGCATCAGCCAGCTTTATATCGCCATTTGGGTATCAAACTAATCTAATGGTTTATAGCGCGGGTAACTATCGCTTAAAAGATTACATAGTGATGGGCTTACCCCTTTCTATTATTTATTCAATCACGGTATTAACCTTGATCCCGCTGGTATTTCCGTTTTAATACCTGCGCTCACAGTATAAGAGACTCTCACTATGGATGAAAATATAGTTTGGCATAACTACGCAACTACAAAAGCACAGCGTAGTGAGCAAAAAAAACATAAGCCCGCTATTTTATGGTTTACCGGTTTTTCGGGCTCTGGCAAAAGCACCGTAGCAAACGCACTAGAAGCAGCGCTTAATCAGCAAGGTACGCACACTTACCTGCTCGATGGCGACAACGTACGCCACGGTTTATGTAAAGACCTAGGCTTTAGCGACGAAGACCGCATTGAAAACATACGCCGCGTAGGCGAAACCGCTAAACTAATGACCGACGCTGGCTTGTTAGTACTTACTGCGTTTATATCGCCTTTTAGAGCGGAGCGCGATATGGTGCGCAGCCTAGTAGATGACGGCGAATTTATTGAAGTATTTATCGATACCCCACTGGATGTATGCGAAAGCCGCGATCCAAAAGGCTTATACAAAAAAGCCCGCGCTGGAGAGATAAAACACTTCACGGGTATCGATTCAAGCTACGAAGTGCCAAATAATCCAGAAATAATTTTAGATACAAGTAAAAACTCCCTAGACCAATCGGTTACACAACTGATAACGTATCTAAAACAAAAGCACATAATATAGGTTAACCCCATGAATCAAACCGAACTGCTAGAAGAAACCCTCATCCTTGCCCGCAAAGCAGGCCAAGCGATAATGGGAATTTACGAAAAGGATTTTAACGTTGAGTACAAAGCCGATGAAAGTCCCGTAACCGACGCCGATTTAGCAGCTCATAAACTGATTGTGGCAGGGCTTCAACAGCTCACACCCGACATTCCAATACTCAGTGAAGAAAACGCCGACATAAGCTGGGATGTACGCCAAACGTGGAAAAGCTACTGGTTAGTTGACCCAATCGACGGCACTAAAGAATTTATTAAAAAGAACGGTGAATTTACCGTAAACATCGCCCTAATTAAAAACGGCATTCCTATTTTAGCCGTAGTAGATGCACCTGCCCTTGGCGTATCGTACTTAGCCGCCGAAGCAATTGGCGCATTTAAAGATAAAGGCGATGAGCGAATTGAGCTTAAAGTAACCACCAAACCTAACAAAGGGTTAATACGTGTTGTAGGCAGTCGCTCGCATCCATCACCCGATTTAGCCGAGTTTGTAAAACGCTTTGACGACGTTGAAATGGTGTCTAAAGGCAGCTCACTAAAACTGTGTTTAGTCGCCGAAGGCAGCGCCGATATTTATCCGCGCTTAGGCCCAACCTGCGAATGGGATACAGGCGCAGGCCATGCAATCGCTGAAATAGCCGGTGCAAAAGTAACTAAACTTGACGGCAGCCCGCTTATTTATAACACCAAAGATGAATACTTAAATCCGTATTTTATTGTGAGTGCGGTTGAAGAATAAAAGCTAAGAGTTACGAGCTGTTAGCTACTAACAGCTCTATGTCAATTTAAACACCGTAGGTTGGGTTGAGTGAAGCGAAACCCAACGAGTGCCCGTTAACCATCTTTGCTATTTTGCGCTAAGCAAAAACTTGTCTACTAATTGATAAAATGTATGATTTTTATGGAGTAATTTCTTTATTTCTTGATTTAGGTTAGGAGCATTTGGGATACATCTAAAATCAGCTTCTTTAAAGTTCGAGATAAAATCAATTACATCTTCGATTTTATTAACACCTAGTAAACTAGTTAGTTTAATTCCAGAAAGTTGAAATGAATCTAAGTCATTCTTAAGGTCTTTTCTCTCTTTACCCCGCAAAAATGATTTTAGCAGTCCAAACAAAAATGTAGCTGCTACTAAATCTGACTTACTAAAAGCACTTCTTAAGACTGGAATTAATACCGTATCTAAACTGTTATCCACTTTTAGACCCATATAACGCATCAGATGACATAAGAAAGTAATATTTTTTAGCTGCCGATCAAACTGCATCGTCCACTCATTTTTCATTGATAGTTGTTCAAACAACGGATATAACCATTCAATTGTTATATTGGGAGCTATTATATTAATGAGTGTCTGATCAGTGTCAAAACTAACTAAGTATTCTGATTCATCTCCTCTACTTAGATCACTAGCTATCGTATTCTTAAACCTATTTAGATCTTCAACCGAGAATATCTCACCAACGCTCATAAACCTCTCAAAATTGTACTCCTGAGTGGTGCTATAACTTAATATTTTAGTTACTAACGGTAGTAATTTACTAAAATCGGATTTTTTAACTTCAAATAAAGAGCGTATATCTCGTATTGTTTCTTGATCACTACACGAATTATTAGGGAGCGCTTCCAATACGACCTTGTCTAAATAACAGACATCTCCATAATTCCGTCCAAAATACTGAAAATAATTACATGTATTATTAAAGGTTAGCTCTCTATCTTCTTCTTTTATTTGACCTAAGGACATTCTAACTTGACCAGCATACTTCTCAGGCGACGCTTTATACTTTAAACCAAGCATTGCTTTGTAATATTCAAACATAAAATTATCTTTATTAGTGTTGTCGTATCCACTAATTCCTTCGATGAACTCTGTAAGATCGAATCCCTGATAGTCTGAAGGATAGCTTTTATTTTGAAGTAACTTATCAAACTTATGTGGTGAAACTTCTTTTAAAACTATACTCATTAATAATGAGGTAAAATTAACTTCCCCCATCAATCCAGTAGGTTGCCATATTTGAGACACCCTCCTTAGAATTTTCTTTAACTCTCTAAGTGAGGTTATTTTTTTATCAACTAACTTTACTGAATTATAAAAAGGAAGCCCGCTCAATTCTTCTAAACGCCACTTATAAATATCGTTAGAATCAATGAACTTATTACCTTCTAAAATATAAAAACGTTTTCTGTATTTATCTGTAGCAGTACAAACTTGATGGTAATTAATAGCAAATTCTAAAGAGCTGATTATAAAATCAGATAAAATTTTTCTAGCATCAAATGATAAAACATCCTCCCTATAATCAGTTGCCTTTGAAATAACTTCTGCGGCAATTTCATTTTCATTACCCATAGCAATAATAAAACTAATATGACCTAATTTTCTGTCTTTTAACCTATCAAGCAACGCAGCAATATCATTTAAGCGCTTTTCGTTTTCATCTCCGGTCCCGCGATCTACATCTTGCAAAGTAATCAGTAATTTATGATTTGTAACTTTTAATACTGCGTTGAGCTTTAAAAAACTGCCCTCAATATCAACAGGGCCAGCAAGTAATGTTGAAGCGAATTGAAATACGCTACCACCCGACTTTAGTGCTTCAGTGTAATGTTTAGGTAGCGTACGGAAGGCGCACATATCAATATGCTGGCTTATATCATCTATAATATTACTCAGTACAACATGGGCAACACTACCGCTGGCTGCGCCCCATGTTGATATATCACTGTGTATCCAATTAATCTTGTTTTGTTGTTTTACTTTTAGCTTTTCTTTATCAGAAGACTCCAACTTCACCTGTTTAGGCTTTTTAAGTTCGCTTGCTATTGCTGCAACAATGCTGCTTTTTCCGCAACCATAAGGCCCACATAGCGCTATGTGTTGTGCTAAATCTTTTTCATCTTTATCACCACCACCATTACGTAATCGATCGGTGATACGCTCAGCATAAACTTGCAAGTTTGGCTCTAATTGCTCTGTGTTTGTAATGATCGAATCATCTTTAAACCATTGCTGAAAATCGTTTAAATTCTCAAGCTTTAATTCAGCTTTAGGCTTATGTTCAGTGTTAAACTCTTTATCTGTTGTTTTTAGCTGCTCCCATTGCAAACATATCGACATACACAAATAAGCAGCTGCTATCCAGAAAAATACCCAGAATGCTTGCTCTATTTCGATTAAGTTTATTGCTGAGAACAAATAAAATGCTGAAAACGCGCACAGTACAACTGAAAACACCGGTTTTTCTGTAAATAACTTAGCTTGATAAACAATAGTCGCTGCAATAGCTAAAAAACTCAGCGCCAGAAATTTAAAACTAACAAAGGCATGGGCAGTCAGTTGTTCTTCTATTACATTGGAATACGTGAAGTACACATAACCCACAATGAAAAGTAAGCCAAATAATACACTTATCGTTACTGGCGGATATCGCCAGTTAAACCCAGTACTGCGTTTAGAATGCGATATATAAAACTTATCAAGCAGCAGCTTTACGCCAATACCTGCTAAAAATGCGCTGCTGTAATGCAAAACCGGATTGGCATGTAAAATAGCGCTCCAACTTGAATATGCCTTTTGTACAAAACCGACTTTACTTAAAAATACAGTAATTGTTGCAGCAGTAATTGCGCACAATAAAAGAGAGAGCCAGCGCGTGGCTGTAATGGGGAGAGTTTTAACTTGTGACAACTTAATATCCTTATCAATACGTTACCTTGCCAGTGTATATCAATTGAATATTATTGGATAAGCAAGTTTAAGAAATAAAGTCGCCTCTTGCCTTTACCACTCGAATGACGCTATGGCTTATTGGGTTTCACTTCGCTCTACCCAACTTACGTTTTGATATAAAAATGAAGTTTTATTACTTTAGGTCTTGTTTTGAGTTTAGGGCGAAAGTCAAAAAAGAATGTACCGACCCTATTCCTTCTACAACCCTTAACGATTTTGCTGGGCGATAAAAGCAAGCGAGTGTTGATTAAATAAGTCTGGGCGCTCCACATTACAGACATGGCCGCAATGGTGAATAGTTTGCAGTACGCTGTTTTTATGACGCTTTACCATTTCTTTAACAGGGCCAAGGAACATATGATCTTCTTTGCCCATAATGTACAGAATGGGGATATCAATGTCTTTTTCTTTGAAATATTGCATTAAAGGATTTACGTCCATGGCTAATTTAAACCATTTTATAAACTCTTTTTGGCACAAGCGTTTTGCCTCACGAACAAACAAAAGTCGAGATTCTTTATGACGCTTTTTCGGCATCATAATAAAAGCAAATAAGCGATACAGCCACATATAAGGCAGGAAGTGTTTAAAAGTATTACCTAAATAAACCAATGTATTACTGCGAGTATTAAAACGAGTAACCGCTCCACCTAGCACCATGCTAGAAACATATTGCGGCGCAATTTCAGCAATATTTCGAATAATAATTGTGCCCAATGAAATGCCAACAAAGTGTGCGCTGGTGATATTGTTATGATCTAACACATCGATAATGTCTTTAGAGACATTATTAAACGAATAATTATTATCAACAAAGTTTTGTACTAAGTTATTCGATTTACCGTGACCACGAAGATCAAGCAACAATACATTATATTCTTTTTTATAAGCCTTAAGCTGACGAAACCAAATTGCCGAACTACCACCTGCTCCATGGACAAATACAACCCATGTTTTACTGGTTTCGTGTGGAAAAATAGTATGGAAAAGAATGTCTTTGCTCATTGCAGTTAGTGGCCTATTTACTTCGTTTGGCGTATTCAATTGTAGGAAGTATAACGGAGTTTAGAAAAAATCTCTTATGAAGTTCTGATCAATGCCTTCTACTTAACAGCTTTTGGGAGCAGACTTTGATTTTTAAATGAAAACCAATAAAAATGACCAGTCCCTATTTTTACGGCATTGCGCCTCTCTCGGCTTTGCTGATCGGATGATGCAGTGTTGGGTTTCGCTCCAACTAACCAACCTACCCCGTACAGTAACTCTATAATGTGGCTTGCCATTTAAGGCTTTTGCTCACTTTTACACCACTGTTTCGTATTCATGACACTTACCCTCCAATTGAGTCTAATTAATTAGTCTAAAAATCTCTTCAAAACATGAAAAATGTCTCTAAAAACTATACCCTTCGGCGCAGTTATTATTTAAATAATGGATGAGCACACACACATGACAACATCTCAAGATGCAACGCTTTCAAATGCATCACCAAACACACACACAAATTCAAGCAAAAATTCAAATACAAAAACTAAATGGAACCTGCACGATACGCAGTGGACATTAAGTTTATTTGGTACCGCCGTTGGTGCGGGTATTTTATTTTTACCTATTAACATTGGTATTGGCGGTTTTTGGCCGTTAATTATTATGGCGTGTTTAGCGTTCCCAATGACCTTTTTTGCGCACCGTGGATTAGCGCGCTTTGTACTTTCATCAAAAAATAAAGATGCCGATTTTACCGACGTAGTTGAAGAGCACTTTGGTGTGACTGCGGGGCGGTTAATTTCCTTGTTGTACTTTTTATCTATATTCCCAATTTTGCTTATTTACGGTGTAGGTTTAACCAATACCGTTGATAGTTTTATGGTTAATCAAATGGGGATGGAATCACCTTCTCGCGTGCTACTTTCGGGCGTATTAGTTGCAGGCATGATTAGCTTAATGATGGGCGGCGAGCGCTTAATGCTACGTGCCTTTGCTATTTTAGTGTATCCGCTTGTGGGCATATTGTTCTTTTTATCACTTTATTTAATCCCTAGCTGGCAGATGCCAGATATGACGGTGCCTGAAATAGGCAGCTTTGGTAAAACGTTGTGGTTATCGATTCCTATTATTGTGTTTTCGTTTAGCCACGCAGCGGCTATCTCAAGCTTTGTAAATGTGCAACGCGGTCATTACGGCGAACAAGCTACACGTAAGTCTGAGGCGATTTTAAAGCGCACTAGCTTGCTACTTATTACCTTTGTACTGTTATTTGTGTTCTCTTGCGTGCTGTCGCTTACAGGCGAGCAAATGGCAGCAGCTAAAGCGGCTAACGTATCGGTTTTATCCTACCTTGCTAATATTACTGATAACTCGTTTATTGCCACACTTGGGCCACTTGTTGCCTTTATTGCTATTACATCGTCGTTTTTGGGTCATTTTTTAGGTGCACGCGAAAGCTTTACAGGTTTAGTAACTAAACAAACAGGCTTAAGCTCTGGCGTTACCGATAAAATTGGTGTGTTAATCATGTTTTTAGCTATTTGGTTTTGTGCTGTTAAAAACCCAAGTATTTTAGACATGATGGATCAGTTATCGGGCCCTATCATTGCGATGATTTTATTCATTATGCCAATGATTGCAGTTTATAAAGTACCTGCACTTAATAAATACCGAAATCGCTTTAGCACGCTATTTATATTAGCGGTTGGCTCGCTTGCTGTATTTGCACTTTTATACAGCATGCTTAAGTAATAAAACGGTTTATACAAAAGCCCGGCTACTTTTTAGCTGGGCTTTTTTTGTGTGCTGTTTATCTCAAATTGTTTTTTTATAGTCGCTCTTCAGGCATGTTATAAATTAACTAGCCTAAAAATAAAACAATTATGCACTTTACTAAACAACTCCTACTTTACGTAAGCTTGCTAACTACGCTTGTTTTAAGCCTCTTTGTTAGAGGCGATGACGCTCCCACTATTTTATCGATGAAAGAGCGCGCAGCGTTTATAGATAAAATAACTGAGCTTAGAATCAATAGCTTAATGCCCTCGTTAATGAAGCAGCACAACACTGATATGTGGCTTCTTATAAGCCGCGAATACAATGAAGATCCAATATTAAAAACAATGCTGCCTGCAACATGGCTTTCAGCCAGACGCACCACTATTTTGCTATTTGCACTTAATAAACAAGGTGGTGTTGATGCTTACGCTATTGCGCCTTATAAAATAGGTAACGTATTTAAAAAAGGGTGGGATAAGCAAACACAACCAAGCCAGTGGGCAGCACTCAATACACTTATTGAGCAATACAAACCTCGCAACATTGCGCTTAATACTTCTACCGACTGGGCACATGCCGATGGCCTTGTGCTAGGCGATTACAAAACCTTAATGGCCAACTTGCCCGCCGCTTATCACAATAAAATAATTTCTGCAGAGCCGCTTGCTGTTGCGTGGTTAGAGCAACGCATTCCTGAAGAAGTTAAAATGTATAAACATATTGTGGCTATTACCCATCATATTATTGCAGAGGGGTTTTCGGGTAAAACAATTACGGTTGGTGAAACAACTAGCGATGACTTGGTATGGTGGTTTAGAGAGCGTGTAAAAGAGCTAAAACTACAAACATGGTTTCACCCAAGTATTGCTATTCAGCGCGCCGATGCGAAGTCGTTCGATCATGAAGAAAGCTTTACCAATGGCTACGATGATAACGTTATACAAGCCGGTGACTTGCTTCATGTAGATTTTGGGATTACTTATTTACGCTTAAATACCGACACGCAGCAGCATGCGTATGTGCTCAAAGAAAACGAAATAAGTGCGCCTAGTTACTTAGTTGAAGCACTAAAAAGCGGTAATAAATTACAAGACATATTTACCAATCAATTTGCGGTAGGTAAAACCGGTAATGAGGTTTTAGCTGCAGCACGAAAAGCCGCCATTGATCAGGGATTAAAACCCACTATTTATACTCATCCTCTTGGCTATCATGGTCATGCTGCAGGTACTACATTAGGTATGTGGGATTCTCAGCAAGGTGTACCGGGAGATGGTGACTATCCGCTACATTTAAATACGGCTTACTCAATTGAGCTTAACAATGCGGTGTTTATAAAACAGTGGAATAAAGAAATAAGAATAATGCTAGAGGAAGATGCTATTTTTGATAAAAGCGGTGTCTGGTATTTAAATGGCCGACAAACACAGCTATTGCTTGTAAAATAAAGTATAAAAAAATGGCGCTCACTGAGCGCCATTTTTAATTTAATTCGTTGCTATTATTCTGTATCTGGCAGGTTACGGCCATAGAATATTTCTTGCATTTCACGGGTCAGCTTTGAGCGAATTTCGTCTTCTTCGCCCTCTGATAAATCTGCCGTAGAAAGGCCGAACAAATACGTGTTTAGATCGGTTTCTTTTAACATCATTTTGGTATGGAACAGGTTTTCTTGATACACATTCACGTCCATCATTTGGTACGCTTCTTTTGTATCTTCTGTCATGAAGTTTTGAATCGAGCTAATAGCATGATCAATGTAGTGCTTAACACCGTTTATGTCGCGGGTAAAACCACGAACGCGGTAGTCAATTGTTACTACGTCTGATTCAAGGCTATGAATTAAGAAGTTTAACGCTTTAAGTGGCGAAATAATGCCACAAGTAGACACTTCAATATCAGCACGGAATGTACAAATACCATCATCAGGGTGAGCTTCTGGGTATGTGTGTACACAAATGTGGCTTTTATCTAGGTGCGCAACAACTGAATCAGGTAATGGGCCTGGTGCTTCGTCAGCATCGTAATTTTGCTGCTCTTCTACTGGTTCTTCTGAAACCAAAATAGTTACACTTGCGCCTTGCGGTTCATAATCTTGGCGCGCTACATTTAAAATGTTAGCACCAATAATATCAACAACTTCACCTAAAATGTCGGTTAGTCTATCTGCACTGTACTGCTCATCGATATATTCAATATATTCTTTACGTTGTTGCTCGGTCTTTGCGTAACAAATATCATAAATACTAAAGCTTAAACTTTTGGTTAAATTGTTAAAGCCATGAAGTTTAAGTTTATCGAAGGGTTTGTTCATAATAAACCAACCTATAAATTAGTGGGTTCTGCACCTGCAGAATGAAAAGTTCGCGGATTTTATACGAATTTCCCTCGTGGAAAAAGCGTTATTTTGCTTGATCTTGCACAACTTCGTGGCTATGCGTAATTTCTACTGTTTTATCAAGCATTAATGCAACTGAGCAATACTTTTCAGCAGAGAGTGAAACGGCGCGTGCAAGGTGCTTTTCAGACACATTATTGCCTTTAACAACAAAGTGTAAGTTGATTTTGGTAAACACACGTGGGGCTGTTTCGGCGCGCTCTGCACTTAGTTGTACTTGTACATCTGAAAAATCTTGTTTGGCTTTTTTTAAAATACTAACCACATCAACTGATGAACAACAGCCAACTGACATTAAAACCATTTCCATTGGGCTTGGTGCTGCACTATCGCTGCCGCCATCAAACACAACATTGTGGTTAGAATTAGAACGACCAATAAACGTATCGCCTTCAACCCATTTTACATTTGCTTGCATTGTTATATCTCAAAAAAATATTTTCTTGATTGTAAGCAAGTTAGCCGTAGTTGCAAATGAAAATGCAACGCAGGGCTATAAAATGGCTAAGATTGTTGTGTTAAAGCGCTATCAAAGAGGTTTTTTACTAAACCTGCAAATTCATCTATAAAGGCATGCTGTTCAACCGTGACAGGCTGTGAGGTGATGCTGCTGAGGACTTCTTCTAAATCGTAAACTATGCCATCAACTTCGCGTACAATTTGACTACGCTGCTCTGTGTTGAGGTTTGTGTGCTGCTCGCAAATGAGCATCACATTTTGTGCAATAACGTCTTCGATTAATTCCATTACTGTTGGGGCACCTGGTTTTATTTCGCCTGGCTTCTCAAACAATGCTAAATTTTGAGTTAGATACATGATCAAATCATCGTACCCTTGCCTATCTAAAACCATTTTTGTACCACCTTTGTATAATTAATTATTTTTGATTTAAGCAGAAAGCGCTGTTGATTGCTAGCTTTGCGCGTTAGCAATACAAAAAAAGCAGCCGAAGCTGCTTTTATAATAATTAAGTAGTATTACTACTTAATCTATTTTTAAGCCTGGGCTTAGTGTTGCTGGCATAACTACTTTTTCAAGCTCTACCGAAGCAACTGGGTATGCACAGTAATCAGCTGCGTAATACGCACTTGCTCTGTGGTTGCCCGATGCGCCAATACCACCAAACGGTGCTGCGCTTGATGCGCCAGTAATTGGGCGATTCCAGTTAACAATACCTGCACGAATACGACGTAAGAAATGGTCGTAATCTGCTGCACTGTCACTTAATAAACCAGCCGATAAACCAAAGGTTGTATCGTTTGCTTTATCAATTGCTTGGTCAAAGTCGTCAAAGCGGAATACTTTTAAAAGTGGTCCAAAATGCTCTTCATCTGGGAAGTCACTAATATTTGTACACTCAATAATACCTGGTGTTACAAAGCCAGTATTAGCTGTGTGCTCAAGTTCTACTAATACTTCACCACCAAGTTCAACAAGCTCGTTTTGCGCTTTAACCATACCCGCAGCTGCAGCTGATGAGATCATAGAGCCCATAAATGGCTGGTCTGCATCGTCATAATTACCTACTTTAATCGCTTTAGTTGCTGTGATTAAACGCTCCAGTATCACATCGCCTTTGCTACCAGTTGGTAAAAATAGTTTACGTGCACACGTACAACGCTGGCCACTTGAGATAAACGCTGATTGAATAATATCGTGAACAACCGCTTTAGTATCTTCAACGTCAGTAATAATAAGTGGGTTATTACCACCCATTTCTAGCGCTAAAATTTTGCCAGGTTGACCCGCAAACTGTTCATGTAAAATATGACCAGTACGCGAAGAACCCGTAAAGAACAAGCCATCAATACCTTTGTGAGCAGCAAGGGCTTTACCCGTTTCTACTTCACCTTGTACAAGGTTAATGACACCTGCTGGTAAACCTGCTTTTTCCCACAGTTTAAGCGTAAGCTCAGCTACTTTAGGAGTAAGTTCAGACGGTTTAAACACAACCGTGTTACCTGCTAAAAGCGCTGGCACAATGTGGCCATTAGGTAAGTGACCCGGAAAGTTATACGGACCAAATACGGCTACAACACCATGTGGCTTATGACGAATCATCGCACGGCCAAGTGGCATTGCGTTTTCTACGTCGCCAGTGCGCTCTAAAAATGCTTTTTCAGAAATGGCAATTTTACCAACCATAGCACCCGCTTCTGTGCGAGTTTCCCACAGTGGCTTACCTGTTTCTTGTGCAATAGTAATAGCGAGCTCTTCGCTGTTTTCTTTTAATTGCGCTGCAAATGCTTTAATTATTTCTAAACGCTCAGTAAAGCTTTTATCAGCCCATGCATAAAACGCTTCGCGCGCTGCATTTACTGCGGTGTCTACTTGCGCCGCAGTTGCCGATGAAGCCTGCCAAATAACGTCGTTATTTGCAGGGTTTACTGAATTAAATTCTGTGCCTTGGCCTTGTGACCATTGACCATTTATAAATTGTGCAGGATGAGTCATATACTTTCTCCTAAATTAAATCGTGGTTGCACTAACAATATCGCCAGTTTGCAAATGCAGTGCATCTGCTATTTCTTGCGATAAAATAAGGCTTTTTGCGCGCTCGTCAAATGTCATTGGTGCAACGGTTGCTCTAAAATCTTCAAGCTTTTCGTTAGCTAGTAACACCATGGTGTCGCCAGTCATTTCGCCAATTTCAACGTTAAAGTGATTTGCATTACGAATAGTCGCAATGTTATCTACTTTTGCTTCAACCGTTGGGCCGCCGTCAAAAATATCTACGTAGCCATTAAACGTAAAGCCTTCGCTTTTTAATAACTCGATTGCTGGGCGAGTGTTGTCGTGTACTTTACCTATTACGGCTTGCGCATCTTTACTTAGCAAGTTTACGTAAATTGGGTATTTAGGCATTAGTTCAGCAATGAAAACCTTTTGGCCAATACCTGTTAGGTAATCGGCTGTTGGAAAATCCATTGAGAAAAAGTGCTCTTCAAGCCACTGCCAAAAAGGGCTACTGCCGTTTTCGTCAGACACACCGCGCATTTCTGCGATTACTGTTTGCGCAAAACGCTCTTGATGCTGTTTTATAAACATAAAGCGCGCTTTTGAAAGTAGCTTACCGTTACAATTTTTACGATAACCATCTTTTAAAAACAATGTGCAAAGCTCTGTAGCACCTGTGTAGTCGTTACATAGCGTTAGAATATCAACCGCTTTGTATACGTCTAATGTGCGCGAAGAGTGAATCACTTTACTTAAGTGATAATGATAAAATGCATCATCAAGCCCTACCGCAGCTTCAATTGCAGATGTTCCTACAACGTCACCGGTTTCGCTATCTTCAAGAACAAACAGGTAGCCTTCGTCACCAGGTTGTGACGTTTGTTTAGCAAAAGAGCTTACTGAATGGTCGATCTTTTTTTGCAATAGTTCTTCGTTTAATGGCAAAGACGTAAAACCATGCCCTGATTCGTGGGCAATTTTCAGTAATGCTGAATAATCATTTTGCTGGATTGGGCGAAGGATCATCATGAGTCCGCTTGCTCCCTTATAAATAACGGTAAATAGGAATTGCAGGGCAAGCAGTGCTTGCCCTTAATTGGTTGGCTTAAGTCGCTTATGCGTTTACTACGCTTGCTACTGCTTTTTCAAAGCGTGCCATACCTTCGCGAATGTCCGCTTCAGGAATTACTAAAGATGGAGTGAAACGTATTACGTCTGCACCCGCAACTAATGACATAAGGCCTTGCTCAGTCCCTGCCACTAAAAACTCTTTTGCACGACCTTTATATTGCTCGTTCACTACCGCGCCAATTAATAAACCTTGGCCACGGATTTCGCTAAATACGTTGTATTTTTCGTTAACCGCAGTAAGTAGTTCATTAAATAATGCTGCTTTAGCTTTTACGCCAGCAAGTACTTCTGGGGTATTTACTGTATCAAATGCAGCTTCTGCAACAGCACACGCAAGCGGGTTGCCGCCATAAGTAGAACCATGTGTACCTACTTTAAGATGCTGTGCAATTTCAGTTGTTGTGATCATAGCGCCAATAGGGAAACCGCCGCCAAGTGCTTTAGCTGAAGTTAAAATATCAGGTACTATGTTTAAGCCTTGGTATGCGTATAAATAGCCAGTACGGCCAACACCTGTTTGAACTTCATCAAAAATAAGCAGTGCGTTATGTTTAGTACATAAATCGCGAACGCCTTGAGCAAACTCGTCAGTTGGTGAAACAATACCGCCTTCACCTTGAAGAGGTTCCATCATTACGGCACATGTTTTGTCGCTGATAAGCGCTTCAAAAGCAGCTAGGTCGTTATAATCACAATGTACAATGTCGCCAGGCTTAGGACCAAAACCATCTGAATATGCAGCTTGGCCACCCACAGTTACGGTAAAGAATGTACGACCGTGGAAACCTTTGTTGAACGCGATGATTTGTGATTTTTCTGCGCCAAACTTATCAAGTGCAAAACGACGCGCTAATTTAAGCGCTGCTTCGTTTGCTTCTGCGCCAGAGTTGGCAAAGTAAACTTTTTCAGCAAATGTAGCATCAACCATTTTTTTAGCTAGGCGAAGTGCCGGCTCATTGGTCATTACATTTGATAGATGCCAGATTTTTTCGCCTTGCTCTTTTAATGCGCCTACTAATGCAGGGTGGCAATGGCCAAGACAGTTAACTGCAATACCACCAGCAAAGTCGATAAACTCTCGACCTTGTTGATCCCATACGCGAGAACCTTCGCCTCGAACAGGAATTACGCTTGAAGGTGCGTAGTTAGGAACCATTACGTGATCAAATAATTCGCGATTGACTGTCATTTTATTTCCTCTTAATTGTGAGCAACACAAAACATCAAAATAGGTGTTTGGTTAATATTTGTAACCAACTTTATAGGCAAGATCAGTAACCTGATAATTGCGCAAAATTGCTTTGTGGTTCAATTTTCAGACGCACATTATTTCAGAATTACTTATATCTGTCTCGTTAAAAACTTTCATGTATCCCTTGAGAATAAAGGGCTAAAGATATTATTTCATAGATAGTGAATAACTATTTGCATAGCTATTTATGCTTATTTTTAAACAACTAACCGCATGAGCACCAAGGCGCGCATGCTTTAATCGGCAAATATGCAATATAACAATAGAGTGAGAATGAATGGTTAGTCGCAAAAAAATTAACAAAAAATTCAGATTTTTAGTCAATTTGAATAGCTAAATTGGTAAAATTACTCGATTGGAGGGTTTTTAGTTCCGTTTTAGTGAACTTAAAGTACGAAAACCAGCTTAGAGTTTCATCAGGCTCAATAAGTTGATGCTCTTTTAAATTAAGATATTGAGAGTAGCAACGTGCCTTTAGCATTACTTCTGTTAATGGCAGTAATGTATCGCCTTTATCTACCCCATTTACTAGCTGCTGCATTACACCTTTAAACGGTAAATATTTAAAAGCCATTTTGTCTATTACTTTGGCGCTTACTTCTATCGACTTATTGCTAAGTAGAGTGGTTAAAAATAGCGGGTCGGGCTGTAGCTCTAATAATGCGGTGTGCAAATCTTTTTGGTTTTCATTTCGGGCTAACTGCACTTTGCGTTGCCATACTTTCTCAAACGTTTTTAAGTACAAGCGCACTAATGCAATTCGTCCTACATCTAAAAGCATTCCAAGGGTAAATGCATGTACGTCATTCACATTATTAATTTGTGCAATTTTTTGCGCTGCAATCGCGTTTGCCATCGCGCTGTCGCGTAGCCGGCGTTTTAATAATGAAAATGGTTCGGTGCTATGTGGCATCCAATGACGCGCAGCAAATGTAGGAATAACTAGCTGTAAGTTATCAAGGCCAATATAACGAAGGGCAAGCGATGGCTTATCTACTTTTACAGACGTATTTTTACTACGTTGATTACGATAGTAAGGTAAATTAACAAGCGTTACTAACTCTCTACCCAACCAGCTTATATCATTAACAAGTGGCTCTAAACGCCCTACCGACGCTGACTTTACAGCTAATATGTCGAGTATATTGGCAATGCCATCTTCAATACCTATAGTGCTGTGAATTACACCATCTATATCTTCAAGCTGCTTATATATAGCTGTTTCAATAGTTTTGTGCAGTTGCTCACTCGCTTGAGCGCGGTACTTATGATGTGCAGTACTGCTTTGCTGGCGTTTATTCTGTGCGGCCACTTCAACCTGAAGCAAAGTGCGTTGCTTCATGGGTTCGCCGTAATCTATATCTAATGTATGAATGAAACCAATTTGCTGATGCGCAAAGCTGTGCCCAAGCAATAAGTCATGAGCCCGTTGGCTTAGTATTTTGGCAGTACGCTGTTGCGCTACAAGTTCAGTCATGACATCCATTAATAAAGTATTAAATGCTCTGTGTATTATAACATTAGAAGCGAGTTAAAAAGTTATCAAGCAGTTCTAAGCCTTGATCAGTTAGAATAGCTTCGGGGTGAAACTGCACACCTTCAATTGCTAGTTCTTTATGAAGTAACCCCATAATTTCGTCAAACTCGCCTTGCTCAGTCTGAGTCCATGCGGTTACTTCAAGTTCTTTAGGTAGAGTTTGCTCTTTAACCACTAAAGAATGATAACGACATACTGTTAACGGGTTAGCTAAGCCTTTAAACACCCCTTTATTAGTGTGAACTATGGGTGATGTTTTACCGTGCATTACTTTTTTAGCACGTATTACATCTCCCCCTAAAGCTTGCGCGATAGTTTGATGCCCCAAGCAAATCCCTAAAATAGGATATTGCCCTTTTAGTTGCTCAACAACATTTAACGAAATACCCGCTTCGTTAGGCGTGCATGGCCCCGGCGATAACACGATGTGTTTCGGGTTCAACTGCTTTATTTGTGCAATGCTTAGCTCGTCATTACGTTTCACTAAAACGTCTTGATCTAAACGCTGAAAATATTGCACTAAGTTGTAAGTAAACGAGTCGTAGTTGTCGATCATTAACAGCATTACACAACAAACCTTATAAATTATTGACCACTTACTTCACACAAGTGGTACTAAGCGCTGCATTCTACCACTATTAATTAGTCAACATAAATTAGCAAAAAGCGTTAAAAATTAACTCTTTTTGCTAAAAGCTCTTTAAAGTCTCTAGTGGGTACTGGTTTACTTAACCCGAACTCTGCTTAAGAGATTTATTAACGTATTAAATCATGATGATATTTAAATTTATTTTCTCTAGCCAGAGATACCTTGCAGCTTGAGCAATAATATCGAGCTATAAGCTTTTCGCGAGTAGTTAACACTCCTATTTAGGCTGTATACCCCAACAATAAATTATTGACCCCTAAAGTACGTGCGTTTATTGATCGCTCTGTTAAATACTTTGGTGAAATGCCTTACTGAGCAAAATAAACAGATTGTTTGCTCTACATCAAATTAGCGGCTCAATGGTTGAATTATATCTATGTAAGCCCCAGTGTATTATATGAAAGGCAGTAATTCACTTATACAACTCACTTACTTGTGAGCTCATTTATATCCTATTAAGGAGCGAATATGTTAGGCGAAGACCACTCATTAACTAATGACTTTCCAGAGTACTTAAGGACAATTGCCGAGTTAAATGAAAGCGATACTGAATTTGCAAAAAAAGCAGATAAGTACGACAAGCTAGATAAAGAAATTAGAGTGTTAGAGCTCAAAGATGCGCCCATAAGCGATGAGCAAATGCATCAGCTAAAACATGAACGTACAGAATTAAAAGATTGGCTATACGAGCGCTTGCAGCAAGAGCAGTAATCCAGCTAAAAAAAGAGCTCACTGACAAGTGAGCTCTTTAGATCAACCATAAGGATTTTTTCTAAAACTTTACAAAGCCACCCACAGATTTCATAAATACAGTACTTGGGTTAATAACATCTTTGCGTTTCTAGCAAGTGCTATCGGTAGCACCGGTAAGTAAAACTGTTTTATTTATGTTGCTCTCTCCTAACTTTGTTCTCGCTATATTAGCAGCCCCCCTACCGCTGAAATTAGGTCAATAATCGAAACAGTTTATCTAATCAATTGATAAAGCTAAGCCTTTGTTAGTTAAAATAAAAGCATGCTATTTAGAGGCAGGCGAGTGTTTAATCTGAATGTTTTTTATGCTTTTATTTGAATTATCCAACAATCATAACTATTGTTTTTAAACCACCTTAATAGTAGTATTTATCATATAAATACACTTTTCGAGAATAAACATGAAAGTTTTAGTCACTGGCGGCATGGGTTACATAGGTAGCCACACATGTATTGCATTGCATGAAGCAGGTATTACACCTGTTATTTATGATAACTTGTCTAATGCTAGTTCGCGGGTACTTGACCAACTCGAAAAGATTACTGGCACTCGGTTTGAGTTTATATTGGGTGACATTCAAGACGAGCAACAATTTAAACTCGCCCTAAAACATACTAAAGCCGAAGCTGTTTTTCACTTTGCGGCTTTAAAAGCCGTTGGCGAATCAACTGAGCAACCACTGCGTTATTATCAAAATAATGTGTCGGGCACATTAAGCATGCTACAAAACATGCAAGAGGCAGGCGTTAACCATATTATATTTAGCTCATCGGCTACAGTATACGGTGAGCCAGACTACCTCCCTATTGACGAAAAGCATCCTATACGCGCAACTAATCCTTATGGTTGGACTAAAGTCATGGTTGAACAAGCCATGCAAGACGTATGTAATGCCAACAGTCAATTTATGGGTATTGCGCTTCGTTACTTTAACCCAGTAGGTGCACACCCAAGTGGTTTATTAGGTGAAAGCCCTAATGGTATTCCTAATAACTTAATGCCTTTTATTGCTCAAACTGCAGTAGGTAAACGTGACGTGGTCAATATTTTTGGTGACGACTACGACACCGAAGATGGCACAGGCGTGCGCGACTATATTCATGTTTTAGATTTAGCTAAAGGTCATGTTGCGGCATTTATGCAGCATAAAACAGATACCGCCTTTCATGCTTACAACTTAGGCACAGGGCAAGGTTATTCTGTGCTTGATATGATCAACGCATTTAGCGCATCAGCCAATAAAGATATTCCGTATAAGATTGCGCCGCGCCGAGCAGGTGATATTGCCTGTAACTACGCCGATGCCACAAAAGCGCAAAACACACTTAACTGGCACGCAGAACTAACACTTAGCGACATGACAAACGACACATGGCGCTGGCAAACTAATTACCCAAGTGGGTTGGAGAGTTAACATGGCTTTATTAGAAAGTACTCACAGACGTAAAAATCCGCTAACGGGTCGTTGGGTATTAGTGTCACCACATCGTAATAACCGCCCATGGTTAGGCGCAACAGAAGCAGTTAATGAAAACGTATTACCAAAACATAATGAAAGCTGCCCACTTTGTCCAAGCAATACCCGTGCAAATGGCGACAGCAATCCAGATTACAAATACACACACGTATTTAGAAATGACTTTGGCGCATTAACGCCTAATGCCAGCGAGCAATTACAAAGCTTAGAATCAGACAGCGATTTATTTATTGCCGACGAAGCCAGTGGCGAATGCCGCGTAATTTGTTTTTCTCCAGAGCATAATAAAACACTACCAGAGCTTAGCCAAAACGCATTGCACGAAGTAGTAAAAACCTGGAAACAAAATTACACAGAGCTTGCACAGCAGTACGAATGCGTACAAGTTTTTGAAAATAAAGGCGAGATCATGGGTTGTTCGCAACCTCATCCTCACGGCCAAGTATGGGCTCACTCGCATTTATCAACCGAAATAGAAGCCGAAGATAACCAGCAGCTTGCCTATTATAAAAAGCATGGCACAGCCATGCTTGCCGATTACGCGCAAAAAGAGCAAGCAGATAAAACTCGTGTTGTATTTGAAAACGAACATTGGCTTGTTGTTGTGCCATTTTGGGCAGCATGGCCGTTTGAAACAATGCTAGTAACTAAAGATAACATTCAAAACTTTAGCCAGCTAAACGATGTCCAAACCGACTCTTTGGCTCAGGCACTTAAAGTATTAACCACTAAGTACGACAACGTATTTAATTGCAGCTTCCCATACTCAATGGGATGGCACAATGCACCGGCTAATAGAGGCTCTGATGAGCAACATTGGCGTTTGCATGCACACTTTTATCCGCCGCTACTTCGCTCTGCTACTGTTAAAAAACACATGGTAGGCTACGAAATGCTAGGCGAAAGCCAACGCGATTTAAGCGCAGAAACCGCTGCTTCTATTTTAAAAGCAGCCAGTACAACACACTATAAAGATACAGCAGGACACACAGATGAAGCTTAACGAATTCCAACAACAATTTTTGTCACTGTATGGCGCGCCTGCTCAAGGTATTGCAGCAGCACCGGGCCGTGTAAACCTTATTGGCGAATTTACCGACTACAACGACGGTTTTGTTTTACCGTGTTCGTTAGAGTTTCGTACCCAAGTAATGTTTAAAGAGCGCGACGACAATATTATCACTGTGCATTCTTTAAATTACCCAGGCGAAAAAGACAGCTTTAGCGTTGATGAAGAAATCACTGAAGGCCAGTCGCAATGGGGTAACTACATTCGTGCTGTGACTTATGTTCTTAAAAGAGCGGGCTACACACTGCGTGGTGCCGACCTACTTATTGAAAGTAACTTACCGCAAGGTAGTGGCTTGTCGTCATCGGCCGCACTAGAAGTTGCTGTAGGCGGTATGTTTAACCATATTGCACAGCTTGGTTTACCGCCAGAGCAAATTGCGCTATTTGGCCAAGAAGCCGAAAACGACTTTATGCATTGCCAATGCGGCATTATGGATCAGCTTATTTCAGCTAAAGGCGAGAACGGTCATGCACTATTAATCGACTGTGAAAACCTCGCAACTAAATCAGTTAAAGTTCCTGATGATTTAAATATTGTTATTGTTAATTCAAACTACCCGCGTAAGTTGGTTGATAGCGAATACAACCAGCGCCGCATTGACTGCGAACAAGCTGCTGTAAAAATGGGTGTAGAAACACTTCGCCAAGCCACCATGGCTGGCCTGCAAGCAGTAAAAGCAACATTAAGCGAAAACGAATATAAACGTGCACACCACGTAATTAGCGAAAACGACCGTGTAATTGCAGCAACAACTGCACTACAAAATAATGATATGGATGCACTTCGTACGCTAATGGCAGCATCGCACCAATCACTTAAACACGATTTTGAAGTAACCGTACCTGCAACCGATGGCCTAGTAGAAATTTGTAAAGAAGCGATGGGCGATCGCGGCGCAGTACGTATGACAGGGGGTGGTTTTGGTGGCGCAATTGTATGTTTGTGTCGCGATGCGGAAGTACCACTAATTAAAGCTGCGGTAGAAAAGCATTACTTTGAGCGTTTTAGCCTAAATGCTGATATTTACGTATGTTCAGCGGGTTCAGGATTACAAATTACGTCTTTTTAAATAAACTTAAGGAATAAGCATGGCAAAGGTTAATTGGGGAATTATTGGGTGTGGCAATATAGCTCACACCTTTGCTAAAAGCATTGCGCATTGCAGTGATGCACAGCTTATTGGCGCGGCTTCAACGAGTATGCAGCGCGCTAAAGAATTTGCCACACCGTACAATATTCAAGGCTATGAGAGCTATCAAGCTCTTATGCAGTGCCCAAATATAGACGCTATTTATATTGCCAATACGCACGATCAACACTTTAAAACAATAGCCCAATGCTTAACACACAATAAGCACGTGCTAAGCGAAAAACCAATTACCGTTAATGCTAAGCAATTGCAAAACCTCACTAAGCTTGCCAAGCAACAAAACTGCTTTTTAATGGAAGGCGTTTGGATGCGATTTTTACCAGCCATAGTAAAATTACAACAACTCCTAAGTGAAGGTGTTATTGGTAATGTGCACAGTGTTAATGCCAACTTTAGTTTACCTGGCAGCTTTGCCGACACTCACCGATTAATGAACCCTGTAACAGCGGGTGGCGCCCTGCTCGATTTAGGTATTTATCCTATTTCGATTGCTGATGTGGTATTTAATAAAACCCCTGAACACATCAAATCCTTTGTACATAAAAGTACAACCGGCGTTGATGAGCGAAGCACTGCTATAGTTGATTACGGTAACGGGCAATTTGCATCTCTTGCCAGCGCACTGCAGCAAAATGGCCCAACAGAAGCATGTATTAATGGTGAGCTTGGCTATATTCGAATACCTCAGTTTGTAGGTGCAAAAACGCTAGAACTACACATAAACGACCAAGACCCGCAATACTTTGAATACGACTTTAGCGACGATGAAAATTTTAAGTTTGAAATTGCACATGTCACGCAGTGTATATTACAAAAACAAACCCAAAGCAGCGTATTACCACTGGGTACTAGCTTACGAGTTATGAACATAATGGATACCTTACGAGCACAATGGCAGTTGCAATATAGCAATGCCGTCGAGTCGGCTGAACTGACTAATTAAAAAATAAAAATACACAACAAGGACACACAATGACACACACACTCAAGGCGCTTTCAAAAGCTATATTACTTGCTACGTGCAGTTTATCTGCCAGTGTAGCTGTTGCTGAATCTAATAAACCAGAGCAGCTATACCCGCCAATCACTAGCGAAGTACTGCCAGAACTTGCAGCTAAAGGTAGCTACAATGTAGGTGTGCAAACACTTGATTTAGTTAACCCTGCGCAATTTGACCCCGCTACACAAGGTCAAAAAGATCGTCCTTTAAAAGTAGAAGTGTGGTATCCGGCTGCAAAGACAGCAAAAGCACCACTTACCAGCTACACCGATGAAACTCGTTCAGGTAAAGAATTTACTCTGCAAGCCGATGCAATGCGTGATGTCGCCATTAATAATAAAGAGCACTACCCTGTGATAGTGCTTTCGCACGGTTATACCGGTTACCGTACAATTATGTACTACCTTGGCGAGCATTTAGCATCGCACGGTTACATTGTTGTTGCACTTGATCATACTGATTCGACCAATGCTGATGTTGATTTTGAAAACGCACCATTCTCTGGCTTTTTTAGTACGCTTATAAATCGCTCACGCGATCAGCAGTTTGTTATTAATTACTTTAATGAGCAAAACAACTTTGCAAGCAAGCAGGTAGATAACAAAAGCGCAGGCGTAATTGGTTACTCAATGGGTGGCTATGGCGCTGTAAATACGATAGGTGGTTGTTACGCTTTTAATGAGCAAACTACGGCTATGTTTACGGGTATGAAAGACCCTGCTCAAATTGAAAAAGTACAGCAATTACTAAACAGCTGCGCTGGTGGGCAATACCAAAACCCAAAAGTAGACCCACGTATAAAAGCGATGGTGGCCTTTGCCCCATGGGGCGGACAGCACGCTATATTTGATGACAAAGCGATGGAAAAAATTAAAGTACCTTCGCTTTATATAGCCGGTAACCTAGATGACATTTCAGGCTATGAAGGCATTAAAAGTCTTTATGAACAAACAGGCAGCAAAGATAAGTACATGCTTACTTACAAAAATGCACGCCATAATATTGCACCACACCCAGCCCCTGCTATTGCACAAAGCAGCAGTGAGCTAGATATAGGCCATTACTACGAGCCTTCGTGGTCTATGCGCACACTAAACGAAATCAACAAACACTTTGTACTTGCCATGATGGATTGCCACGTAAAAGGCATAGCCAGCGAGTGTAAATACTTAGATTTACCACAAAACGGCGACCAAGCTGTTGTTGATGGTAAGCCGCTGCCACAGTGGCGCGGGTTTGATAATCGCTTTTCTACCGGTATGGATTGGCAACAAGCTAAACCTCACACCAAGTAATAATAAGCTTTAAGCGGCTGTTTTAATCAATAGCCGCGTACGCCCTTAAAATAATGCAAAAATAAAACGCCTTTTATATAAAAGAGTTACCAGAAAATATTAGCGTGTTTATTTTTTAATCTGCTATTTTAAGAAAAAACCATTGCCATTAACTTCGGTTAAAGGCAATCTAGTCATATATAAGATAAGATAAATAACACAAATATCATGTCCAAATACATACTCTCAATTGATCAAGGAACCACAAGCTCTCGGGCCATCTTGTTTACAAAAGATGCAGACGTTTTTGGTACAGCACAACAAGAATTTTCGCAACATTTTCCACAAAATGGTTGGGTAGAACACGACCCTAACGATATTTGGCAAACAGTGCTTAGCACTAGTCGCGAAGTGTTAACTAAAAACGATGTAAAGCCTGAAGAAATTATTGCCATTGGTATCACCAACCAGCGCGAAACCACTTTAGTGTGGAACAAAAAAACAGGCAAAACAATTTATAACGCTATTGTATGGCAAGACCGTCGCACAAGTGACTATTGCGAAAGCCTAACAACTGATGAGCTTTGCCAAACAATAAGCGATAAAACAGGCTTATTGCTCGACCCTTATTTTTCGGCCACTAAAATTCGTTGGATTTTAGATAACGTTGAAGGCGCACGCGAACAAGCCCTTGCAGGTGAGCTCGCCTTCGGTACGGTTGACACTTACCTACTTTGGCAGCTAACAGGCGGCAAAGAGCACCGCACCGATGCAACCAATGCATCGCGCACCATGTTATTTAATATTCACACCCAGCAGTGGGATCAAGAGCTTTTAGAGTTATTCGATATTCCAGAATCTATGCTGCCAGAAGTAATGGATTCAGCTGACGAGTTTGGTTCAACCAGTGCTGACATTTTTGGCGCGCCAATTCGTGTTTGTGGTATTGCAGGCGATCAGCAAGCTGCGCTTGTTGGCCACGCATGTTTTGAACAAGGCATGGCAAAAAGTACTTACGGTACTGGCTGTTTTTTAATGCTTAACACTGGCGAAAAAGCACTGACCTCAGAAAACCGCTTATTGACCACTGTTGCTTATAGATTAAACGGCAAGCCAACTTACGCCATTGAAGGCAGTATATTTATGGCTGGCGCAACTATGCAGTGGATTGTTGAAGGCTTAAAACTACTTAGCCATGCTGGCGAAAGTGAATCGATGGTTAAAGATGTACCGCTCGATCATGGTGTATTTTTAGTGCCTTCGTTTACGGGTTTAGGTGCTCCTTATTGGGACCCTAATGCACGTGGCGCTATTTTAGGGCTAACACGCGATTCGGGTATTAGCACCATAGTTGCCGCAGCGCTGCAATCAGTTGGTTACCAGACCAAAGATTTACAAAAAGCGATGGAGCGTGATGGTCTTCGCCCAAGTGTGCTTCGTGTAGATGGCGGTATGGTAAAAAATAATTGGGTTATGACCTTTTTATCAAACATTTTAGGCGCAACAGTTGAGCGCCCAACTGTGACCGAAACCACCTCTTTAGGCGTAGCATATTTAGCTGGCTTACAAACAGGTGTGTACGAGTCAACCGAGCAGTTATCTAAAATGTGGACATGCGACCGTCGTTTTGAGCCAACTATGAGCGCCGACGAACGTAACGATTTATATGCAAAATGGCAACACTGCGTTGCTCAAGTATGTTTAACGAATAAAAACTGTCCGGAGTAAGTACTAAGTGGCTAAGCCAATACTTTAGCCACTTCGCCTTTTTAACTTAGCTAATAGCTAGATTTAAAGGGATGCTTTACTGCTTTAAATTGAAAATGGATCAGCGTCAAAATTAACGAATAAAAAACTGGGTTTTCTATTGTCAAATGAAAACAGCAGCTTTATGATGCTTATGTCTTATTTATATTACAAATAAAAAGGTTAGCTCGGTGGAATTAGCAGATAACGAATATGACTTACTAGTCATCGGTGGCGGTGTAAACGGCACTGGAATAGCAGCTGATGCAGCAGGCAGAGGATTAAAAGTACTCTTGTGCGAACAATCAGACCTTGCCTGTGCAACATCTTCAAACAGTTCTAAGCTGATCCACGGTGGTCTGCGCTACCTTGAGCACTACGAATTTAGATTAGTAAAAGAAGCCCTAGCAGAGCGAGAAGTGCTACTTAAAAACGCACCTCACATTATGTGGCCACTTACTTTTAGATTGCCGCATCAAAAGCATCTACGCCCTGCATGGATGATTCGCATTGGTTTGTTTATGTATGACAACCTAGCAAAGCGCGAAACACTAGCGGGTTCTCGAAGCATCAAGTTTGGCGAAAATAGCGTACTAGAACCTTCTATTACCAAAGGTTTTGAATACTCAGATGGCTGGGTTGATGACTCTCGCTTAGTCGTTTTAAACGCCCTAGCAGCACAGCAAAAAGGCGCCGTTATTACCACGCAAACTAAGTGTGTAAATGCCAAACGCGAGCAAGGTAAATGGCAGGTAACGCTTGAGCAGCAAAAAAGTAAAGCTAAATACAGCATTTCTGCCAAAGGTATTGTTAACGCTGCGGGCCCTTGGGTTGCTAAATTATTTGATGAAGCGCTAGCAGAAAAGTCGCCACAAAATATTCGCCTTGTGAAAGGCAGCCACATAGTGGTGCCGCGCATTCACGATGAGAAGCAAGCTTACATTTTACAAAATAAAGATCAGCGTATTGTATTTGTTATTCCGTTTGAAGATGACTTCTCACTTGTTGGCACAACCGATGTAGAACACACAGGTGAAGCGCAAGACGTTAAAATTAGTGATGAAGAAATCGATTACTTAATTGATATTACTAACAGTTACTTTAAAAACCATATTAAACGCGAAGATATAGTACATACCTTCTCGGGTGTACGCCCATTACTTGATGACGAATCAGTTAATGCACAAGCCGTTACTCGCGATTATAAATTAGAGCTTTCGAGTGACGCCAAGCAAACACCACTATTGAGTGTGTTTGGTGGAAAAATTACTACTTATCGTAAACTCGCCGAAGCTGCAGTTAATAAGCTTGAAGAATTTTACCCACAAATGAGCGAAGCGTGGACTAAGCACAGCTCACTCCCTGGTGGCGATTTTAGCTCTGTAGAAGCTCTTAAATCAGAGCTAAAAGCGAAATATGAATGGCTACCTGAAATAACACTTAAACGCTTTGTGCGCACTTACGGTACTCGCGCTAAAATTATACTAGGTAGTGCAACTGGACTGAGTGATTTAGGCCAAGATTTTGGCCATGGTTTATTTGCAGCAGAAGTAAATTACTTGCTAAATGAAGAGTGGGCAGAAAACGCATACAATATTTTATGGCGTCGTAGTAAATTAGGACTACGTTTTAATGAGGCACAAGTTGCTACGCTTAATGATTATATTGAGCAAAGCAAAGCGGCTAAAATTGCTTAATAACCGCTAAAGTAATCGGCTGTTGTAGTCCTAAAAACTTCCCGTGCAACCCCTTTATAATTGATTATTATAGAGGGGTTTATTTTTTTGACTCTAAATTAAATAAATAATTAAAGCCACTGAGCGTGGCAGTTTTAATATCAAACTCAACACACTTAACACCAATTTGCTTAAGTGCTGTGGTAAAACACATATTAAGTTGCTTTGTACCAATCACCACAACTTGTGTATCACTCAATAATTGCCACTCGCTAGCATGGCGAGCTGCTCGTACATCGCTCCCTATTAATACGCCCGACAAATAGGCTTTTGCTTGTACTGGTGTTAGCTCCTTTGAAAGCTGGCGGGTACGCACACTAAAAATACCATGTGCCAAGTTACCGCTATCACTACCTAAAGTTAGCTCGCAGCCTTGCTCAAATGCTTTAAAGTCAAACTCACCTTCTGCGCAGTCGTTAGGAATTAAAACACTTTGATGACATAACAAATCATATAACTCGCCGGTCATGGCTGTTTTAAAGCAAATGATTTCGCCATTATTTATAAGCACCCATTTGGTATGTGTGCCAGGCAAACATAATAATATTTTACCTTGTTGATACTCTGGATTTTGTTTTAAAAACCCTAAAATTTGCAGCTCTTCGCCGCGCATTACATCAAATAAGCTATTTTGCAGCGTACACTTTGTGCCGGGTAACGCTTTAATAGTATGCCCATTGCAATCAAAACTAACCGCAGCATTAAGTAACCCCTCAGGATTAATTGGGCACTCTAAATAAGGCGTTTCGTGCCAGCCAATACTTGAGGTAATTTGCCCGGCAATATAAACGGGTAAACTACCATATTCTTGCTTCCACACCGCAATGGTGTCAATTAAGGTTTGCTCAAAATTTTGATTCGCCTTAACAACTCCTGGGCCATCACGCTGTGCTAGTAACTTAAGTGTTGATTGCGCATGTACTTCGCACAAATAAGCACGTAAATGGCTCGTGCCCCAGTCAACAGCGATAAAAAGAGATGAATTAGCCAAGCTTTAAAGCCTCCCACCGTCGATTTTAATACTCTGCCCGGTGATCATACTGCTTTCATCGGCGGCTAAAAAGAGTGCCAAATTAGCAACATCTTCAGGGGTTACTAATTTTTTAAGCGCCATGGCTTCCATCCACTTAACTTGCTCTTCTTCGGTAAACCAGCTTGCTAGTTGACGGTCGGTGGCCACCCACCCTGGCAAAATAGCGTTAACGCGAATACCAAACTCGCCGTAATCGCGAGCCAATGCCTTAGTCATACCAATTAGCCCTGCTTTTGCGGTTACATAGCCGGCCATTTGTGGCTGGCCCATAATCGCGTTAATAGAGCTAAAATTAATGATACTACCGGCTCCATCGCCTTTCATAAAAGACATAGCAACTTGAGAGGCAAAAAATGCAGGGTTTAAGTTTATTTGTAAGCACTGATCCCAGTCTTGCACTGTAACGTCTTCGCTCGCTTGGCGGCGGTCGTTCGCTACATTATTAACTAATACATTAATGGCACCAAAAGCGGCGCATGCATCCACAAGTGATTGCTGAAGTGCATGAGAGTCAGTTACATCAACTTGCCTATACCATAGTTTTGCATTGGGTAAATCACGAATAAGCGATTGCGCTGCCTTATCATCAATATCTATAAATGCTACTTTTGCATTTTGGTTTACAAAGGATTTAACCATTGCTCTACCAATGCCTGATGCACCGCCTGTAATAAAAATAACTTTACCAGAAAGACTATGATATTGAGCTAGGGTGTTCAAATTCAACTCTCCATACAGCGCATTTTAAATTTCATTTAAACTCTTTATAAACTTACATTTACAGTATAAAGAGCCAAACTAAGTTGTTATTGCTGTGTTAAAATATTTAGCTAATTAAAAGTTTATATCATATCCTTGAGTACATTAATATGATATATGATATATAATAAAGCAATATATCAACTCGGAATCCTGCGCAATGAAAAGCCAACCCCGTCAAAATTTAACACAACAATTAACCCACGATTTGGGTTTTGCTATTGTGCGTGGTGTTTACCCTGTAAGCGAAGGCCTGCCTTCTGAAGCCGATTTATGTATAAAGTATGATGTAAGTCGCAGCGCTACCCGCGAAGCGGTAAAAATGCTCTCTGCTAAAGGATTAATTTCTTCTCGTCCTAAGCAAGGTATTCGTGTATTACCTGAAAGTAGCTGGAACATGTTTGATACCGACGTACTACGTTGGATTTTAAGCAGCAAGCCATCACTGTCATTATTAAAAGAGTTTACTCAAGTACGCGTTGCCCTTGAGCCACAAGCAGCCGCTCTTGCTGCACTAAATGCAACTGCTGAACAACTCGCTGAAATTGATAACGCCTTAGCCCGCATGGCTGAAGCAGACGAAGGCTTGGACGATCCACTAGAAGCTGACATTGCTTTTCATACCAGCATATTAGTTGCCAGTAACAATCGCTTTTTTGTGCAGTTAACTGAGTTTATTAGTACTGCCCTTAGAGTAAGTATTCGTTATACAAACCACATTAAAGGTGTACCGGGCGCAGACGTTGCTAAACACGCTGATATTTTAGAAACCATAAAGTCACGCGATCCTGAACGCGCTAAAAAAGCAGTAGAAACAATTTTAGAAGAAGCACTACAGTTAATTGAATCTAAATTAGTTTAATGTTATTTCAACATATTGTATAAATATTGAGTCCATCGAATTTACTCTTTGCAGTATATTTTATGGACTTTTTTATTGCCTATAAGGCTTAATACCAATCCGCAATAATACTTAATCATTTTGCGGGGCTAAACGCGTCGCTACCTGCGTTAAAAAATTCTCATTTACGACTGCATGGATGCAGAAGGTAGAGCAATGCAGGAGCAATTGCCGAGAACAACTAAATAGCGAATTTTTTGCCTAGCTACCAACACGTTTTTCCGCCCTCAAAATAGCTCATTTAATTAAGCGAATTGGTATAAATTACAGACATTAAAAAATCCGATATCAGTCTCCTGATATCGGATTTTTAATTATTTAAATCAGATTAATAACTCTGGTTATTAACTGAGATAAAACGCCTTTTACAGGCTAGAATTACAATCCTAATTTCTTCTCAAGATAGTGGATGTTAGTACCACCATTTTGGAAGTTTTCATCTGCAAGAATTCTCTTATGCAAAGGAGTATTAGTTTTAATTCCGTCAATTACTAGCTCGTTAAGTGCATTGCGCGCGCGGGCAATAGCTACATCACGGTTTTCACCGTAAGTAATTAACTTACCAATCATTGAATCGTAATGTGGTGGAACCGTGTAGTCAGCGTAAATATGGCTGTCCCAACGAATACCTAAACCCCCTGCTGGATGGAAACGTGTAATTTTACCCGGTGACGGGATAAACGTTTCAGGATCTTCAGCATTAATACGACACTCAATAGCATGACCACGAATAACAACGTCGTCTTGAGTGAATGATAACGGTTGACCCGCTGCAATTTTTAACTGCTCTTTCACTAAATCGATACCAGTAACCATTTCAGTTACAGGGTGTTCAACCTGAATACGTGTATTCATTTCGATGAAGTAAAACTCGCCGTTTTCGTATAAAAACTCAAACGTACCTGCACCGCGGTATCCAATTTCGATACATGCACGTGTACAGCGCTCGCCAATGAATTTACGCGTTTCAGCAGTAATTCCTGGTGCTGGAGCTTCTTCAACTACTTTTTGGTGACGACGTTGCATAGAACAATCACGTTCACCTAAATGTACTGCATTACCTTGGCCGTCTGCTAATACTTGAACTTCGATGTGGCGTGGGTTTTCAAGGAATTTTTCCATGTAAACCATGCTATTACCAAAGAATTGCTTAGCTTCTTGCTGTGTTAATGCAATTGAATCAATAAGTTCAGATTCGCTGCGAACAACACGCATACCACGACCACCACCGCCACCAGCGGCTTTGATGATTACCGGGTAACCGATACGCTTAGCGATTTGCATGTTGCGTTCTTTATCATCTGATACCGGACCGTCAGAGCCAGGAACACATGGAACGCCTGCTTTACGCATTGCTGCAATAGCAGACACTTTATCACCCATAAGGCGAATAGTGTCGCCACGAGGACCGATAAATACAAAACCACTTTGCTCAACTTGGTCGGCAAAATCAGCATTTTCTGCAAGGAAACCGTAACCAGGATGAATCGCTACAGCATCAGTTATTTCAGCCGCAGCAATAATGCGCGGAATATCTAAATAACTTTCAGTTGCTGATGGTCTACCAATACAGATGGTTTCATCTGCAAGCAATACATGCTTAAGATCGCGATCTGCCGTTGAATGCACAGCAACCGTTTTGATCCCAAGCTCTTTGCAGGCGCGCAATATACGAAGTGCAATTTCACCTCGGTTTGCAATGACTACTTTATCTAACATTAGAGTTGGCCTTTTAGGTTACGCTATTATTCAATGATGAATAGAGGTTGATCAAATTCTATTGGCTCGCCATTTTCAGCTAAGATAGCTCTTACTGTACCGGCTTTGTCTGATTCAATTTGGTTCATCATTTTCATAGCTTCGATAATACAAAGTGTATCGCCAACTTTAACTTGCTGACCAACTTCTACATATGCTGGAGCTTCAGGAGACGCAGCTGAGTAAAAAGAACCAACCATTGGTGATTTAACTTGATGACCCGTAGGCTCAGCTGGTGCTGCTGCTTCAACAGCTACAGGAGCCGCTGCAACTGGTGCTGCTGGCGCTGGTGCATATTGCTGTGGAGCAAATTGCGGGTAACCAGGGCCTGCGCTCATGTTGTTGCGGTTAATACGTACTGATTCTTCACCTTCAGTGATTTCTAGCTCAGCAATACCTGATTCTTCTACTAATTCGATAAGCTTCTTTATCTTGCGAATATCCATTACACGACCCGCCTATTTGTTTGTGTGTTAATTTAAAATTAAATTGCGCTTTGCAACCGGCTCACAGCGGCATTCAATGCTGCGTGATAACCCATTGCGCCTAATCCACATATCACGCCTTGTGCCACATCAGAAAAATACGAATGATGACGAAAGGCTTCACGTGCGTGCACATTACTTAAGTGCACCTCAAAAAACGGAATATCAACACTCAACAGTGCATCACGTAATGCGACGCTAGTATGCGTAAATGCAGCTGGGTTGATAATTATGTAATCAACCGCTTGCCAAGCATCGTGAATTCGTTCGATGAGTGCTTGCTCACTATTACTTTGAAAATGCGTTAACTCAACATCTAGACTATTAGCAGCACTGGTTAGCTCCTCCATAATCTCACTCAGCGTCTGAAAACCGTATTTATCCGGTTCACGTTTACCAAGCATGTTTAAATTTGGACCATTTATAACTAAAAGGTTAAATTTTGCAGCCATAATACGCGATATATCCTATAAGTAATGAGTTAAGCGGTTACTAACTAGTTTTTCACTTTTAAGTAAGCAGAAAAAGCAATGTAGCAACAATTTCTCACGTTAACCAACTATTATAGTGATTTCGACGTAAATAGCAGCAAAATACTGGTCTTATCAGTGTCGTGGGTACAAATATAAGGGGAATTGTGAAGGTGCCACTTAATCAATTCAAGTGGCACTATTGCACTATTATTGTGCGCTGGCGCGCACAACTGCTAGGTGTTTAGCAAAGTCCTCAGCATTTAAAAAGCCCGTTACGCGCTGCGTACTAAGCTCTTGTCCTTGAGTATTAAAAAACAAAATACTAGGTAAACCAAACACCGTGTACTCTTCCATTAGCTCAATTGTTTTATTATCACTCTCAGTTAAATCAATTTGAATAAGCTGATAGTGGCTAAACTCACTTTGCACTTTGGCATCAGGAAAGGTGTAATGTTCAAACTCTTTACACGCCACACACCAGTCGGCATATAAATCGACCATAACCATTCGACCTTCGTCGTTTGCTTGTGCAACTGCTTCTTTTAATTTTGCTAAATCAGCAACCTGTTTAAACTCATTATTTTGTGAGCTTACCTGTACTGTTTGTACTTGAACTGGCCAAAAGTAGTTTTTAGTTAACGTAAAGCCTGTAATAACTAATAGAGTTGCAGCAAACCATAATGCAGTTTTTAACTTGCTTTGTGTTTGGCTACTTTGCCAATGATGTAAGTACAGTGCTGTTGCTAATGCAAGCACACCTGCCATTAATAATATAATGTCGGCGCTTACTAGTCGCTCAAGTAATATAAGCGGCACAACGAGCATCACAAAACCAAACAAGGTTTTAACTTGCTCCATCCAACCACCCGCTTTAGGAAGCAATTTACCGCCAGATGTACCAAGTAATAAAAGTGGTAACCCCATACCTAAACTAAGCACGTACAGTGTTAAACCACCTACTAAGTAATCACCACTTTGCGCTACAAATAACAGTGCAGCCGACAGTGGCGCAGTAGTACAAGGTGATGCTATTAAGCCCGAAAGTACACCCATTAAAAATACGCCAACGTAGTTGCCGCCTTTTTGGTTGTTACTTACTTGAGTTAGCTTGCTCATCATACTGCTTGGCAGTTTAATTTCGTACCAACCAAACATCGACATAGCGAGCAATACAAATAATAAACTAAAGCTGATTAACACAAATGGATGCTGTAAATATCCCTGCACTTGCCCACCAAGCGCAGCAACAACTAAGCCAAGCGCTGCATAGGTAACTGCCATACCTTGTATATATACAAACGACAACGCAAACGCTTTTTTAGTTGAAAGGTTTTGCTGACCCGCAATTAAGCTCGACAAAATAGGAAACATTGGAAATACGCACGGCGTAAAAGCAAGGCCTACACCAACAGCAAAAAATATGAGTAAATTAGTTATTAAACTCTGACTGGCTAATTGCTCAGTAAAAGTCAGTTCTTTTTCGGTATCATCCGAATTTGTTGTAAGTTCAGTCGTTGGCTCGTTGAGTGCTGAAAATGTACTTTGCGCTGTTGCCGCTTCATCTGTAGCGCTATTTTGATCTACATTTTTAATCTGTGCGCCACTAATTACACTAAGTGGAATGCTAATCACTTCTGGTGGATAACAAAGCCCTGCTTTTGCACAGCCCTGATAGCGAACTTTAACAACCGCTCCCTCAGTAATATTACTTAACTTACTAACAACGCTCGCGGTATTAAAAAAGACTTCTGTTTTACCAAAAAATTCATCTTCAATAATTTCGCCACTACCAGAGTCACCTACTTGGATGTTTGCGCCCTTGGCAATGATTTCTATTTTCTTTTTATATAAATAATAGTCTGGCGCTATATCCCAACCTACAAACAAGGTGCTGCCTTGCTGATCAAAGTCAAATACAAACGCTTGGTCTACAGGTAAAAAAGTGTGTTGAGGAGGCCCAAGTAGATCACCAAGCACATTATTAGTCGCAGCCTTTACAGGTACGGTTAATAATGTAACCAACAATAAAAAGAAAAAACGCATTAATTCAGTACCTCGTCCATCCAATTAAAATACGCCAAATTTCCCGTAGAAACTTCTAAAACCTGAATCTCTGGCACTTCGTAGCTATGTAACTCTTTTATTGTTAGAAACACATCGTTCATTTTATCTGATTTCGTTTTTATAAGTAGCTTAGCCTCAGTTGCTTCTGCAACTTCGCCTTCCCACATATAAATAGAGCCCATGTTAGGTAAAATATTTACACAAGCAGCTAGTTTTTTTTCTACCAACGCCCTTGCAAGTGTGCGTGCTTCTGCTTCGTCTTTGCAGGTCGTAAAAATCATTTTAAAATGCGTAGTCATTATGAACCTATACTTATTGGACAGTGTCTATCATCATAGTATCTGATAGCCGATACAATGTGTAGACGCTAAAATATCAGTAAAATGACGATACCTATGCCCTAACCTTGAAAAGAGACCTCGTCACCCTCATTTATATTTCATCAACTCTTTTGAGTGTCATTATTTAGAGAGCGCTATGTTTAGATTTTTATTTGTGTTGTTTATTATCATCCCTATTATCGAAATCGCTTTGCTGATTCAAGTAAGCGACGTGATTGGCGGATTTGCAACAATTGCACTTGTTGTTATTACGGCGATTTTAGGTGCCAAAATGGTTAAAACACAAGGTATGGGGGCGCTGCAAAACGTACAAGCGCAAATGGCGCAAGGGCAAATGCCAGCCAAAGAATTATTTACCGGAATATGCGTTGTAATTGCAGGTGTATTACTCCTTACTCCTGGCATTATGACTGACGTATTTGGGCTACTATTATTAACCCCTGCAATTCGTAACAAATTGGCTGCAGGCCTTGCTAGCCAAGCAACTGTTAGAATGAGCGCAGGCATGCAACAAGGGCCATCGCCGTTTGCTGGGCAGCAACATGCTGAACGAGAGCAAGGGCAAATGGAACGACCAACCACTATTGATGGTGAATATGAGCGAAAAGATTAAAAATTTATCGTTTTTTCTCTTGGAATTTTTCACTCTACCCCCATTAATGAATGCAAATTAGAAAAGCTTTTTTCTGTACTGTTCAGAAACTGTTAGGAGAACTAAAAAACATGAACATTCGTCCTTTACAAGATCGCGTAATCGTTAAACGTCTAGAAGAAGAAACAAAATCTGCTGGCGGTATTGTATTAACTGGCTCTGCAGCTGAAAAATCAACTCGCGGAGAAGTTGTAGCCGTAGGTAATGGTCGCGTTTTAGAAAACGGTGACGTGAGAGCGTTAGAAGTTAAAGCCGGTGACACTGTGTTATTTGGCTCATATGTTGAAAAAGTTGAAAAGATCGAAGGTCAAGAGTACCTGATCATGCGTGAAGATAATATTTTAGGCATTGTAGGCTAAACCTACTTTTCATTTATAAACATTTAAGAATTTAGAGGAATTTAAAACATGGCAGCAAAAGAAGTACTTTTTGCAGGTGACGCACGCGCTAAAATGCTAACTGGCGTAAACATCCTGGCAAACGCAGTAAAAGTTACATTAGGTCCTAAAGGCCGTAACGTTGTACTAGATAAATCATTTGGCTCACCAGTTATCACTAAAGATGGTGTATCTGTAGCAAAAGAAATCGAACTTGAAGACAAGTTTGAGAACATGGGCGCACAAATGGTTAAAGAAGTTGCATCTAAAGCAAATGATGCAGCCGGCGATGGTACAACTACCGCTACAGTACTTGCACAGTCTATTGTTAATGAAGGCCTTAAAGCTGTTGCAGCGGGTATGAACCCAATGGATCTTAAGCGCGGCATCGACAAAGCAGTTATTGCTGCTGTTGCAGAGCTTAAAGCGTTATCTGTTCCTTGTTCTGATACTAAAGCAATTGCACAAGTAGGTACTATTTCAGCTAACTCTGATAAAGAGATTGGCGACATCATTGCACAAGCAATGGAAAAAGTAGGCCGTAACAGTGGTGTTATTACTGTAGAAGAAGGTCAATCACTTGAAAACGAACTAGATGTTGTTGAAGGCATGCAGTTTGACCGTGGTTACTTATCTCCTTACTTCATCAACAGCCCAGAAAAAGGCACTGTTGAACTAGATAACCCATTTATTCTACTTGTAGATAAAAAAATATCTAACATCCGCGAATTATTACCAACATTAGAAGCGGTTGCTAAAGCAAGCAAACCACTACTAATCATCGCAGAAGACCTTGAAGGCGAAGCACTAGCTACATTAGTAGTTAATAACATGCGCGGTATTGTTAAAGTATCAGCAGTTAAAGCACCTGGTTTTGGCGACCGTCGTAAAGCAATGCTACAAGATATCGCTGTATTAACTGGCGGTACTGTTATTTCTGAAGAAATCGGCTTAGAGCTTGAAAAAGCAACAGTTGAAGACCTAGGTACAGCTAAGCGCGTAATTATCACTAAAGATGATACAACAATCATTGATGGTGCTGGTGAAGAAGCGGGTATTAGCGGTCGTGTTTCACAAATTAAAGCACAAATCGAAGAAGCAACATCAGACTACGATAAAGAGAAACTACAAGAGCGCATGGCTAAACTAGCTGGCGGTGTTGCAGTAATCAAAGTAGGTGCTGCTACTGAAATGGAAATGAAAGAGAAAAAAGACCGCGTTGAAGATGCATTAAATGCAACTCGTGCAGCGGTTGAAGAAGGCGTAGTACCTGGCGGCGGCGTTGCACTTGTACGTGCAGCTAGCAAGCTGGTAGATTTAGTTGGCGACAACGAAGATCAAAACCACGGTATTAAAGTTGCACTTCGTGCAATGGAAGCACCACTTCGTCAAATCGTAACTAACGCTGGCGAAGAAGCATCAGTTGTAATTAACGCAGTTAAAGGCGGCGACGGTAACTTTGGTTACAACGCAGCAACTGGCGAATACAACGACATGATTGAAATGGGTATCCTAGATCCAACTAAAGTAACACGCTCTGCATTACAGTTTGCAGGGTCTATTGCGGGTCTAATGATCACTACTGAAGCAATGGTAGCTGAAATCCCAAAAGATGAAGCTGGTGGCGCTGATATGGGTGGCATGGGCGGAATGGGTGGTATGGGCGGAATGATGTAATCATCCCCTAAACACCTAGCTCAAATAAAAACCCAGCTTCGGCTGGGTTTTTAGCTATTGGGCACAAATAAAGTAAAAGCCACAGGTGTGGCTAATTAATAAAATGACTTCGCGTATCCCTTTGCTTCTTAAATGCATGCCAAGCCATACTCAGAGTTAATTTTATTTATTAAAAATTATTAAGGATATTAAGATGAATAAAAAACCTGAACTGATCATCTCATCACTCGATGCAGATAGATTATATGACTTAATGGAATCATTGCCTGCAGGTAGCTTTGCTAATAAAGAAGAATTGGAAGCTGAACTGGCACGAGCAACAATAGTCGAACCTAAAGATATGCCATCATCAGTTGTAACGATGAACTCAACTGTAAACTTTATTGTTGAGTCTTCTAAAGAAGAATTTACGTTAACCTTGGTGTACCCCAAAAACAGTGACTCTACCGGCGATAAAATATCGATATTATCACCTGTAGGTAGCGCATTACTTGGACTAAACCAAGGCGACGAAATTGAGTGGCCTAAACCGAGTGGCGGCTTAATAAAGGTAAAAATAAAAGAAGTAACTTATCAACCAGAACGTGCTGGTGAATTACACAGATAAACACTTTATGCACTTAGTACTAAAAAATCGGTTTAAAGTAGACCCAGCCTCGGCTGGGTTTTGCTTTTTATTATAAAGCAGATTGATACTGTTTAATTTATACCTATAACTAAGTTACATACTGCGGGCATATACCCTGCGTAAATATGATAAAAAGCACATTTATTTAATAGTACGGAGTGAGCTAAACATGACTAACGTTCAACAGCATATCGGCAGCATTGCATTAGTTGTTAAGGACTACGACGATGCCATTGAGTTTTATACTCAAAAGCTCAATTTTGAGTTAGTAGAGGATACTGATTTAGGAGAGGGTAAACGCTGGGTGTTAATTTCACCTCCAAATTCAAACGGAGCTAGTTCAAATGGGACTAATTCGAGCAGGACTAATCTACTGCTTGCTAAAGCCACAACACCCGAACAGATCAGCGCTATTGGTAATCAAACGGGTGGTCGCGTTTTTTTATTTTTGCATACCAATGACTTTTGGCGAGATTATAATTTAATGCTTTCTAAAGGCGTTACATTTAACGAAAAGCCTCGAGTAGAACCCTATGGCACCGTAGTGGTTTTTGAAGACTTATATGGTACAAAATGGGATTTACTGCAGCTTAATAATTAGTACGATAAAGTGACGCTTAAACTCACGTCACTTTATTAACTAACTCTCTTACAATTGGGAATAAATCACTGGGTAGCATTCCCCTTTGCCCGTCTCGCTCACTTGCGATATCACCGGCTTTAGCATGCAGTGTTACACCATAACGTGCTGCTTCATCAATAGTTAAACCTTGAGCAAGTAAGGCACCAATAATACCAGTAAGTACATCGCCACTGCCGCCAACGGCCAATGCCGGGTTGCCATCTTCACATACCCACGTGTGCTGGGCATTATCTATTAATGTTCCCGCGCCTTTTAATACACAAGTCGCGGTATAGCGCTTGGAGCAAAGACGAGCATAGTTAAAACGATCAGATTCGATTTCGCTGGTGCTAACACTTAGCAGTCGCGAAGCTTCGCCGGGATGTGGAGTCAATACACATTGCTCTAACGTGTATGATGAAGCTTGCTTAGCCAGTAAATTAAGGGCATCTGCATCTATAACCAATGGCATTTTATTGTTTTGGCAATATTGCATTACTTCATCGAATGTTTGTTGTGCCCACTCGTCTTGCCCAAGCCCTGGGCCAATAACAACGCAGCTTGCCCACTCTAGCGCTTGATGTAAGTTATTACTGCTTACCATAAGTTCTGGTCTGCCAATACTAATAGGCGTTATTGAGCTTTCGTGTGTATACACTCTTACCATGCCAGCACCCGTTCTAAGAGCTGCTTCACTACTTAACCTAATTGCACCTGCAGTACCCTGATTGCCACCAACACATAAAAGTTTACCGTGGCTTCCTTTGTGACTATTGATTGCCCGCGTGGCTATTCCTTTAAAGCTATTGATATTAACAAGGGTTCCTGAAGATTGAGTGATACAAGTAAACGCATCACCAATTGCTAAATCATCAAATACTAACTTACCGCTATATTGTTTACCTGCCGTCGTTGTGAGCCCTTGCTTTATACCTACAAAAGTAACGGTTGAAGTCGCTTGTACTGCGCACCCTAAAGGCTGTCCTGTATTTGCTTCAATGCCTGACGGTATATCAATGCTTATTACGGGCTTATCACTGTTATTTAGAGCTTTAATTATGCCCGCAAAGTTATCACGTACGGTGCTATTTAGCCCAGTACCAAGGAGAGCATCAATAACTATATCGTACTCATTAAGGGCATCTTTTGTAAAATGAGAAACTTCCCCACCCGCTTCAATCCATAACTGCTGCGCTTTTGCTGCATCACCGGTTAATACTTTATTAGGCTCAGATGTGCATACCGTTACCTTTTTACCCAATTGCTTTATAAGCCTTGCAACAATATAACCATCTCCAGCATTGTTACCATGGCCAACGAGTACTAAGGTATGTTTTGCATCGAATAACTGCCATTGCTTATATACAGCTTCGCCTGCACGCTGCATTAGTGTAAATAAATCACAATGACTGTTTTTAGCCGCTAAAGCTTCATTGTCTCTTACTTGTTGTGCGGTAAATAAGGTTTTATTAAGCATAAAGGCTCCTTTACTAGGTGATACTTCACCTTATCAAATACTTATATCTAGCGGCTAGTTCTGTTGGCAATTTAACACTGCAATTTTATTTACTTAGCAAAATATCCCTAAGCCAATTTGGCTGCGACTAACATGAGCACGACTAACTTGAGCAAGGTGAGCTAATTAAAGTACAATACCGTTAATTAAAGGCTTGGCTTACTTGTAACCCAAGCCTGTTTATTTTTAGGTAGAGAAAAAAATGGCACAAACTCGCGGTAACTTATTTATTTTGTCAGCCCCTTCTGGTGCTGGTAAATCAAGCTTAATCAATGCGTTATTAAAAAAACATGCTGATATGAAAGTATCTGTATCACATACAACTCGCGCCCCTCGCCCAGGTGAAGAAAATGGCGTGCATTATCACTTTGCATCTACAGAAGAATTTAAAGCGCTTATTGCCAAAGATGACTTTTTTGAATGGGCTCAAGTATTCGATAATTACTACGGCACATCAAAGCAGGCTATTGAGTCGCAGCTTGATGCGGGTATTGATGTGTTTTTAGATATTGATTGGCAAGGCGCTCAGCAAGTGCGCAAAATTATGCCAAGCGTACAAACTATTTTTATTCTACCGCCTTCAAAAGAAGAATTAGAACAACGCTTAAATAACCGTGGCCAAGATTCGGCTGAAGTTATTGCCTCTCGTATGGCAAAAGCACAATCTGAGACATCACATTATAACGAATACGACTATGTAATTGTTAATGATGACTTTGAGAGCGCACTTGCCGACATAAAAATGATTGTAATGGCTCAGCGCTTAACACTAAAAGCGCAAGAAGATCGTCATCAAGTTTTACTAAATAGTCTGCTTAAATAATTTAAGCTTACTTAAATTAGGTTTAGGCAAGTAAAACTGATAAAAATTGAACACTGGCTATTGGCGAAAGTGGCTCCTTGGAGTAAACTACGTCTTTGCTTTTAAATTATTTTTGGAGTGCTGTGATGGCCCGCGTAACAGTTGAAGATGCAGTAGATGCAGTTGGTAATCGTTTTGACTTAATTTTAGTTGCGGCTCGTCGTGCCCGCCAAATTGCTGTTGGTGGTAAAACTCCACTAGTAGACCCTGAAAACGATAAGCCAACGGTAGTTGCTTTACGTGAAATTGAATTAGGTTTAGTTGATAGCGCTTCAATGGACTTAATTGACCGTGAAGAACAACAACACCAAGAAGCAGCAGAATTAGCTGCTGTTGCTGCCATTGTTGGTGGCAACCAATAATCGACCTCCCGGTCTGATTTAGCCAACGGCGCAGTATTTCTACTATAGCCGTTGGCAATCCTTTCATTTCATCGTATATTCGTAGCTTACCTAATTTGCTTCACTAGGGCTGTTTATCTTTCGAGGTTAAATTTGTAGTAGTATGTTTGTTATTTAGGCAAGGCAGAGCCTATGTAGTGTGGTTATTCCCCATAAATAGGCGATAACGCAGCATAAATGCAAAACATGCGCTGCCCAAAGGGTTCTGCCGAGGGGCAATTTGCTCTTTGTTGCTCGATTTTTACTTAGCCCGCTAGGCTAAAAACCTCGCGCCGCAATTAAATAGCCCCTAGATTGAACAAATTTTAATCCTGAAAGGTCAACAGGCCCTAGAACATTGGAGTGTGAATGTATCTTTTTGAAGGTCTTAAAAAGAAAATTTCAGAATACTTGCCCGCTGCTGATGTAGAGCTGGTTCAAAAATCTTACGTGGTAGCCCGAGAGGCCCATGAAGGACAAACTCGCTCAAGTGGCGAACCTTACATAACTCATCCAGTAGAAGTAACCCAAATTCTTGCAGGCATGCATCTTGATCATGAAACGCTCATGGCCGCGCTAATGCATGATGTAATTGAAGATACTGATTTTAGCCAACAAGATTTAGCCGAAATTTTTGGCGAAACTGTGGCAGAACTCGTTGAAGGTGTAAGTAAGCTCGATAAGCTCAGCTTTAAAGATAAAAAAGAATTCCAAGCTGAAAACTACCGCAAAATGATTATGGCAATGACTCAGGATATTCGAGTTATTTTAATCAAGCTTGCTGATAGAACGCACAATATGCGTACTTTAGGGGCACTGCGCCCAGATAAGCGCCGCAGAATAGCACGTGAAACGCTTGAGATTTACGCGCCAATAGCAAACCGCTTAGGTATTCACGATATTAAAAATGAGCTTGAAGACTTAGGTTTTCAAGCTTTATATCCTATGCGTCATCGCGCACTTAAATCTGAAGTAGCTAAAGCACGTGGTAATCGCAAAGAAGTTATCACTAATATCCAACATGAAATAGAAGCACGTCTTGAAGAGTCAGGCATTAAAGCGACTGTGTCAGGCCGTGAGAAACATTTATATAGTATTTATAAAAAAATGCTTAATAAAGAACTGCTATTTAACGAAGTTATGGATATTTACGCGTTTAGAATTGCAGTTGATTCTATGGATACGTGTTATCGCGTATTAGGTGTGGCTCATAGTCTTTATAAGCCTATAGAAACACGCTTTAAAGATTATATTGCTGTACCAAAAACTAATGGTTACCAATCGCTTCATACTTCATTAGTTGGCCCACACGGGATACCTGTTGAGATTCAGATTCGTACTCACGATATGGATCAGATGGCCGACAAAGGTGTAGCGGCGCACTGGATGTATAAAAAATCAGGTGATGGTGCCGGTAATACTTCGCAGCAACGTGCTCGCCAATGGATGCAAAGCTTATTAGAGCTTCAGCAAAGTGCGGGTTCATCGTTTGAATTTATTGAAAACGTAAAAACTGAGCTATTCCCAGAAGAAATTTACGTATTTACACCTGATGGTCGTATTGTTGAGCTACCAATGGGCGCTACCGCAGTCGATTTTGCGTATGCAGTGCATACTGATGTAGGCAACACTTGTGTAGGCGCTCGCGTTAATCGCAAGCCACATCCTTTAAGTCGGCCATTAGATACAGGGCAAACCATAGAGATAATAACAAGCTCAGGTGCCCACCCTAATGCAACATGGCTAAACTTTATTGTTACTGGTAAAGCACGCTTAGGTGTTCGTAATTACCTTAGAAGCCAGCATCATGAAGAGGCTATGCTTTTAGGGCGTCGTTTACTTGATTCGGCATTAGGCGAAAACAAACTAGATAGCATTGCTGATGAAAATATAGCGAGAGTACTTGAAGAGCACGAACTAACTACGCTTCTTGAATTACTTGTAGAAATTGGCTCTGGTAACTTAATGAGTATGTTAATTGCCAAGCGCTTATTGCAAAATGACAATGACGATTTAACTGATATAACAAGCCAAGCTAAAGCGACCATTATTGGTACTGAAGGCATGTTAGTGAATTACTCTAAGTGTTGCCGACCTGTACCAGGCGATGCCATTACAGCTCATATAAGCCAAGGTAAGGGCCTGACCGTTCACCGCCAAGAATGTAAAAATATTCGTGGTTGGGAAAATGAGCGCTCTAAATACTTAGTTGTAAAATGGGACGATAACCCAGAAAAAGAATATATTGCAGCTCTGAGAGTTGAAATTATTAACCATCAAGGCGCGTTAGCTAAGCTAACCAATGTTGTCGCTACAACCCAAGCCAATATTGTCGAAATTGCCACCGATGAAAAAGAAAGTAATTTATACGTGATAGATTTAGGGGTTACCGTTAAAAACCGTATCCACGTTGCTAACATTATGCGCCGCATTCGCGTTATGCCTGATGTACAAAAAGTCTATCGTAAAAAATAAAATAGGAAACACATGAATAAAGCATTTATCTCTACCGACAAAGCACCTGCAGCTATTGGCACTTACAGCCAAGCAGTTAAAGTAGGTACCGCTGTTTATTTATCTGGTCAAATTCCATTAGTTCCAGAAACGATGGAAATGATTTCAGAAGATTTTAGCGAGCAAACGCATCAAGTATTTAAAAATATTGCTGCGGTATGTGAAGAAGCAGGCGGAAAAATTCACGATTTAGTTAAAATCAATATTTACCTAACTGATCTATCTAACTTCGCCACTGTAAATGAAGTGATGAGCCAATACTTTAAACAACCTTACCCAGCGAGAGCTGCATTAGGTGTTCGTGCACTACCAAAAGGTGCACAAGTTGAAATAGACGGAATAATGGAATTACCTTCTACCAATTAAGTATTACAGGCTATAGAGCTTCTCTATAGCCTTTATTTTTCGCTCCGCACTTCGTTTTATCTGACTTCTTGACTCAAATGTAAATTTCTAGCAATCTGTAGTTGTGTTTTAAAAAACAAACTTAACTTAAGTAGTAAAAAAGGATTAACTCGTGTTTAAGCTTGCCAACAATGGAAATGTTTTACTTGATGTAAAAGAACATATTCCTCCCAGCGCTGCATTTATTTTAGAGGCTCTCGAAAAGTCAGCTTTTTGCGACTGTAAAATAGATCATGACGCTATTAATGATTTTTTTAAAAACGAAAACACACAACAAACTCTCGTTGTAGCAACAAAACACAATGCCACTTTAAATGTAACAATTAGCGACGATAAAATGCTGGCCATTGGCGAGCTAACGATTGCCCAAGGTGGAAAGTTATTAAGTTTAGAAGATGCAAAAAAACAACTCGTTAAAGCAGGCATTGTGCGTGGGTATAAACAAGCTTTTTTAGAACAGCTGCTGCAAAAACAATCTGAACACTCTGCGGGATCTGTAGTTAAAGGGATATTAGCTAAAGGTAGGCTCCCAAGCGATGGTTTAGCCACTAAACTAATAACAACCGTAGAGACTTTAAAAGACCGCTTAAAAGCGCCCAAGCTCAAAGAAGATGGCAGTGTGGACATGCGCGACTTTGGCAAGCTTGCAAGCGTAGAACCTGGCTCTGTGCTTATTCGCCAGCAACCAGCAACCCCCGGTAAAGAAGGCTTTACCGTAATAGGTGACATACTGCCCGCAAAGCCCGGAGAAAATAAACAATTAGTGGCAGGCGAAGGGACTGAAATATCAAAAATGAATCCGCTTGAGTTAGTCTCTACTATTGCTGGTGTTCCGGTTGAAATTAATAATGGTATGCGTGTCGACGATATTTTTACCATTTCAGATGTAAATGTAAAAAGCGGCCATATTGACTTTCAAGGCAGTGTTATTGTTACTCGCAATATAGACCCTGGGATGAAAGTAACTGCCAAAGGCGATATTACTATATTTGGCACAGTTGAATCAGGTGAGCTTACCGCAGGCGGAAACATCACGGTTAAACAAGGCATTATTGGCCATCAAAAAGTGGATAGTAAGTCACTTTCTTGCAAGCTAATTGCGCTAGGTGATATTCATGTATCTCACTCACAGTATTGTTATCTCGATGCAAATAATATTTTTATTGATCGCCAAACAAGCCATTGTGTAATGAAAGCTAAACGCTTACTGCAAGTAGGCCAACCAGACTTACCTAAAGGTAAAATATTTGGTGGTGAAATACTTGATGCAACAACTCTCATTGCTGGCGAAATAGGGAATGAATCAGGTGCTAAAATGATTATTAATTTAGCAGCTTCTGGTGCTGAAATAACAGCGGATACTGATAATTGCTTTAGAGACTTAGCTAAAACAGATGCACAATTAGATACGCTGCAAGCAGCGCTAGAAAAAACTGATTTAGTGAAGGATGCCGAAAAGAAGAAAATATTAATCACTAAAATTGGCGCTACTCAGAAACATTATTGTGAGCAAGCAGAGAAATTAGAAAAACGTCTTTCAAACTTAGATCATGACTTACACGATTTACTTAGCGACGCTAATTTAACGGTGAATTCTGTTTTGCATTCAGGCGTAGAGATTCATATTTTTGATAAAGTACTTAAAACAATCCGCAATTACCCTCCGTGCAACGTTAAACTTTTAAATAATAAAATTGAAATAGAGTTTAAAACACACTAAAAAATTGAGTGCTCTATTGAGCACTCAAATTAACTCACTTTTTTACAATTTAAAGTAAGCCACTTACCGTATCATAAGTTTGACTTGGCCATACACCCACTTGTACTTGGCCAATATGCTGCTTTTGTAGCAATAGCATAGCCAAGCGAGACTGCCCTATTCCACCGCCAATCGTTTGCGGAAATTTACTTTGTAGTAGCGCTTTATGCCAATCAAACTCTAAGCGGTCTTCATCTCCAGTTGTACTTAACTGCGCTTTTAAAACCTCCGGACTTACACGTATACCCATTGATGATATTTCAAATGCATTTTCAAGCACTGGGTTCCATACCAAAATATCGCCATTTAAACCCATGTATTGATCGCATGTTGGCGTAGACCAATCATCGTAATCTGGGGCTCTTACATCGTGAATTTTGCCATCTCCGAGTGCGCCACCAATACCAATTAAAAATACAGCACCATATTCTTGTGCAATGGCTTTTTCGCGTTGCTTAGCACTAAAATCAGGATACATTTTACGTAGCTCTTCACTGTGCACAAACTTAATATCGTCCGGTAAAAATGGCGTTAAACCATAAGACTCGCTTACAAAAGCTTCCGTCTCTTTTATTCCTTTATAAATAGATTGAACAGTTTGCTTTAGTGTTGCCAGCGAACGTTCTGTCGTTTCGTTAATTACTTTTTCCCAATCCCATTGATCAACATATACAGAATGAATAGGACTTAATGAATCTTCATCTGGGCGCAAAGCCTTCATTTGAGTGTAAATACCCTCACCAACACTAAAGCCATAAGTAGCCAGTGTTTTACGTTTCCACTTAGCCAGTGAATGCACCACTTCGTAGCGGCTATCTGTAATCGCTTTCACATTTACAGCAACTGCGTTTTCATGGCCACTCAAGTTATCTTGCGTGCCGTCGCCAACCTTAGCCAAAATTGGTGCTTGAACCTCAACCAGCCCAAGTTGGGTTTCTAGTTGTTGTGAAAAAAATTGCTTAACTTTACTTATTTGCTGCTGTTGCTGCACATAGTGTGAACTCATAATAATTGGCCTCATTCCCAGTTATTGTTACTTGCTTAATTGATAAAAAGCGCTCTAACTAGCGCCCTTAATGAAGTTAATGTAACGATTTAAAGGATTAATTCAACATCCCATAACAAAAATAGCTTTAATATATAAAAACCATCAATTAAGTGGTATAAAAAGCATATATTCGATAATTTTATGACAAATATATAATGGAAAATTATTTAATCGATAATCTCGATAAACAGATACTTCATGCGTTAATGGCAAATGCCCGTACTGCGTATGCCGAATTAGCAAAAAGATTTAATGTAAGCGCAGGGACAATTCACGTAAGAATTGAAAAAATGAAGCAAGCAGGGATCATTACAGGAACGCAATTAACGATTAATACTAAACAGCTGGGCTACGATGTGTGCTGCTTTATAGGCATTAATTTAAATAACGCACGTGATTACCCGCAAACGCTTATAAAGCTAGAAGCATTGGAGGAAGTGGTAGAGGCTTATTACACAACAGGTAACTACAGCATATTTATAAAGGTAATGACAAAGTCCATTGATCACTTACAAGATGTGCTGATTAATAAAATACAGGCAATAGAAGCCATTCAGTCAACAGAAACACTTATTTCTCTACAAAATCCAATTAGCCGTACGGTAATGCCTTAACTGCAAAAATCTCGTATAATTGCCGAAAAAAGAGGATAACCATGCAGCAAACTCGCTATCAAAGAATCGAAGACGTACTTTCGCGCCGTCAAACAGACCTAACCGTGTGTTTAGAAGACGTGCACAAACACCATAACTTATCTGCAATAGTACGAAGTGCTGATGCGGTTGGTTGCCATCACGTACATGCTGTATGGCCTGAAAAGCAAAAATGGCTAACAAATAATACCTCAGGTGGCAGTAAAAACTGGCTAGAGACGCACTTACATAGAAATATTGATGATGCCGTTACTGCAATGCGTGAACGCAATCCAGAAATACAAATACTCGCAACTCATCTATCAGAAGATGCCGTTGATTTTAGAGAAGTAGATTACACCAAGCCAACGGCTATTATTGTTGGACAAGAAAAAACAGGGATCTCAGAAAAAGCCCTGGAATATGCCGATCAAAATATTATTATTCCAATGCAAGGCATGGTGCAATCGCTAAATGTTTCGGTTGCTGCTGCGCTAATATTGTTTGAAGCACAGCGTCAACGTGAGCTGGCTGGTTTATATAATAGAGATATGCTGAGCGCCGAAGTTAAGCACCCACTTTACTTTGAAGGCTGCCATCCTATTATTGCAAGGCAGTGTAAACAAAAAAAATTACCCTACCCCGCACTTGATGAAAACGGCGAAATAGTCGCTGACGAGCAATTTTGGCAAGCTTTAAAACATACTTGATGGACTAAAGCTCTGTAAGTACACTTAGCCTACTCACAAATAATAAGATTGATACACTTTGTCTAAACCTAGCTTAAATCAATACCCAATTACAGAGCTCAAAGGGGTCGGCCCAAAAATGGCTGAGCGTTTGTTAAAGCTAGGTATTTTAACTGTGCAAGATATGCTTTTTCATTTGCCACTTCGCTATGAAGATCGCACTCGCTTATACGCGATTAATGAACTGGCATTGCATAGCCATGTGAGTGTTGAAGCAACAATTGAAACAAGCCAAATTACGTTTGGTAAAAGGCGCATGCTTGTTTGCCAAATCAATGATGGTACTGGCAGGCTAACACTACGATTTTTTAATTTTACCGCCGCACAAAAAAACGCATTTAGTGCAGGTAAAATAATACGTTGTTTTGGTGAAGTGCGCCGTGGCCGTGTTGGCTTTGAAATGAGCCATCCTGAATATAGCATCAGCGATACTTCCAACGAGCAACCAGTAGCGACGACATTAACGCCCGTTTATTCAACAACCGAAGGTTTAAAGCAACTATCGATTAGAGCTTTAAGCGAGCAGGCTATTGATTTACTAAATAAATACTCAGTAGAAGAACTACTGCCTTCACAGTGGCAGCCATCAAATATGCCGCTAAGTGACGCCTTATTATTACTGCACCGCCCACCAAATGATGTTGATGTAACTGCATTAGAGCAAGGTACTCACCCAGCTCAACAGCGCCTTGTATTTGAGGAGTTACTTGCTCAAAACCTCAGCTTATTAAAAGTACGAGAGCAAGGGCAACAAGTTAAAGCCGTCGCATTAAATCCGGTAAACACATTAGAAAGCCAATTTTTAGAGCAACTTCCTTTTGCACCCACAAATGCGCAAAGCCGCGTAGTTGCTGAAATTAAAGGTGACATGCAACACGCGTATCCAATGATGCGTTTAGTGCAAGGCGATGTAGGCTCAGGTAAAACCCTAGTAGCAGCACTTAGTGCACTAACAGCCATTGCGCAGGGCTTTCAAGTAGCTTTAATGGCTCCAACAGAGATATTATCAGAGCAACATGGCGTTAATTTTACAACATGGTTTAATCAACTAGGTATAACCGTTGCTTGGCTTGGCGGTAAAACAAAAGGCAAAGAGCGCGTAGCAACACTTGAAAAAATAGCCTCCGGTGAAGCGCAAATGATTGTAGGTACTCACGCTTTATTTCAAGATGAAGTTAAGTTTAATAACTTAGTGCTTATCGTTATTGATGAGCAACACCGCTTTGGTGTACATCAGCGTTTATCACTGCGCGAAAAAGGTAAATTTGGTGATTGTTACCCTCATCAACTAGTCATGACCGCAACACCCATCCCGCGTACACTCGCTATGACAGCCTATGCCGACTTAGAAATTTCTGTGATTGACGAGCTACCACCTGGGCGTACACCAATCACAACAGTGGCACTTCCTGATACTCGCAGGGACGATATTATTGCTCGCGTCAAATTAGCGTGTAACGAGCAAGGTCGACAGGTTTATTGGGTATGTACACTTATAGATGAATCTGAAGTACTGCAATGCCAAGCGGCCGAAGACAGTGCACTGCAGTTAAAAGAAGCGCTACCAGAGCTAAACGTAGGCTTAGTACATGGGCGAATGAAATCAGCCGAAAAACAAGCCATTATGAGCGAGTTTAAAGCAGGTAATATACATGTTTTAGTTGCCACGACGGTTATTGAAGTTGGTGTAGATGTCCCTAATGCAAGCTTAATCATTATAGAAAACCCCGAGCGTTTAGGCTTAGCACAGCTGCATCAGTTACGCGGGCGAGTTGGCCGTGGCGCTACGGCATCGCATTGTGTACTTTTATATCACGCACCACTGTCTCATACCGCTCAAAAGCGATTAGGTGTACTACGCGATAGTAACGATGGTTTTGTGATAGCAGAGCGCGATTTAGAAATTCGTGGCCCTGGTGAAGTACTCGGTACAAAACAAACAGGGTTAGCCGAGTTTAAAATTGCAGATCTTACCCGCGATAAGCACATACTTAATCAAGTAAGACCGATTGCACAGCAAATGCTTAAGCAACACCCAGAGGTTGTTGACCCACTAATTCAACGTTGGTTGGGTAACAAGCAAAATTACGCGCAAGCGTAACCACTCTATTTTCGATACTTTTGAGTTTACTAAGTTAATTTACTAAATTAGCTTACTAAGGATATAAAAAAGCCAGCCCTAAACAATATAGAGCTGACTACTCATATCTAAGCTAAGCAGCATAAAAGCGATTAGCGCCTTTTACTGCTCTTAGTTAAATTTAAGCTTTATTAAGCTCAAATATAAGCGATGTTTGCGGGAATGATATTGGCATTTGTAAGCCAAACTGCATTAGCGCTTCACCGGTAAATGTTTGACCATTTACCGCTGCAATAGAAGATGGACGATACTCTTCAAATTTTACCGGCCACACTAAATTAAGTGTGTACTGCGCATCGGCATCTAGGCCAACAAAACGAAGCTTATTAGGCGCTGTACGCGGTGTTTCGCGAACGCTGTTATAGGCAAATAACGCTTTTGTTTTTTGCTCATCGATTAAACCAAAGTTAATTGATAAATCGTCGCTATCTAGGCGGTATAAATCGGCGCTATGAATAAACTCACGATGCTCTTTGTGTAGTGCTATTGCCGCTTTAAGTGCATTGTATTCGTGATCGTTCAGTTCACGTGGGTCCATTTCGATTCCCATGTGGCCAAACATTGATACCGCAGCACGCATTTCAATACTTACATTACGCCCTGTGATATGACAATCGCGTGGGCCTACGTGTGCACCCATAACCGACGATGGGAAAAAGAACGAACATCCACGCTGTATTTCAAGGCGATCTAGCGCATCGTTTGAATCTGACGTCCATACACGGTCTGTGTGTGCAAGTACGCCGTAATCTACACGTGCACCACCTGACGAACAGCTTTCTATTTCAAGCCCTGGATGCGCCGCTTTAATACGGTCAATTAAACGATAAAGTGCTAATGTTTGCTGATGCACTGCTGGCTTACCATCAAAATTACCCGCATGGTTAATATCGCGGTTCATATCCCATTTAATGTACTTAATAGTTGGGTATTCAACTAAAATATCGTCAATCGCTTTGTATAGGTACTCAACAACCTCAGAGCGCGTTAAATCAAGTACTAGCTGATTTCTAAAGCTTAACTGTTCGTTGTTTTGAGAGCCTAAAACCCAATCAGGATGCGCGCGGTATAAATCACTATCTGGGTTAACCATTTCTGGTTCAAACCAAATACCAAACTCCATACCTAAGCTATTCACATGATCTATGACTGGTGATAAACCATCTGGGTAAATTTTATAATCTACTGTCCAATCACCTAAACCAGCGTTATCGCCACGGCGGCCTTTAAACCAACCATCATCAAGTACAAAACGCTCAATACCTAACGGCGCTACTTTGTCGGCTAGCTGCTTAAGCGTATCTACGTCGTGATCAAAGTAAATGCCTTCCCATGTGTTGTAATGCACAGGACGCGTTTTTTCACGCTGTGCTTGGCTAAGTAAATTAGCTTTAACAAAACGATGAAAATTACGAGAAAGCGCACTAAAACCTTCACTCGAAAACGAGCCATAAATGCTCGGGCTTTGATACGTTTGACCTTTAGCAAGCGTAAGCTCACCAGGTAGTAATAGCTCACCCATTTGCACGTAACGACGACCTTCAGCTAAAAGCTCTGCGCGTAGTTTATTATTACCACTCCAACCTAAATGAAAGCCGTAACATTCGCCGTGCTGCTCGCCTGCATTTTCGTTATGCACTAATAAACCAGGAAATACATCGTGTGATGTTTTGCCTTTACGGTTTTCACGAACAAAACTGCCTAAGACTAAATCAACCGATTGACGTTGGAACTCGTTTGACCAACGACCTTCAAAGCTCACTATTTTGCTTACGCTATCTGGCAATTGAAATGTTGGCGCGGCGCAAAAGTTAACGCTTAGCGGTAAGTCGCCTAAATTAGTTAATACAGTATGTGCGCTTAGTACATCAGTGTTTTTATCAAGTGTAATGCTGTGCACTACTTCAATACCACGAAGCTTATCTACGCTTACAAACTCAACTGTCGCACTTGAAGGCTGACGAACTTCTTGAAGCTCTGGCCCTACTGACCATGCGATTGAATCATTTACTAGCTCAAGCCCTGGCGCACCAGTAAAGCCTTCGCCTAATAACGGAGATAGAGAAATAGGCGCTTCTTCAACCACGGCACATTTTACTTCTTGACGCGTAGCAAGCTGAGTTAGCATTGTTTCTGTTGTTTGCTCAGATAGGCGTTTACCAAAGTACAGTAACGCCGGTGTTTTGCTCTGGCAGTCGAAAATAACGGTGCTGTTTACACTGTCTAATCGATAAAATGATTTAGTGTCGGCCATGATTTTCCTATCCTCTTGTTCATTGTGTGAGTTATAAATATAACGAAAATTAGTAAGCTACACTATGTACTAAATGTATCTCTTTGCTTGAGCCACAATCTATCAGACGGTGACACTCAATAATAATAGTATATATCATATAAATTAGGTTTTGATAGTCTTTACATCGCAAATAGTCAGATAAACTCACTGGAAGTACCACTGTAATAAAAAGTATTAAACTAACCTTAGCTTTGAAGTTCTCATGTTGCTTTTAATACATATAAAAAAATCGGCCAGAGTTTCCCCATGACCGATTTTTTCAGCTTAAACTATTTATACGTTATTTTTGTACTTGTGCTTGGCCTGCGTCATCAAGTGCTGGTGTTTTACCTGCCCACTGCGCATTTAAACCAAATACCACTTTATTTACTATCAATGCAAAAGCGACACATACAATCAGTGTAATTGGCATTAAGTGAATGTAATGAATGTCAGTATGTAGTGGTGAGTTTGCAAATGTAAGCATGCCGTACATTACAACACCTAAAATTACTGCTGCAATACCTGCACGTGCATCCACATTTTTAAATAATAAGCCCACTACAAAAATAGAGAATATAGGCATACTTAACAAGCCATTTAATTGCTGTAGTAAGTTAATAATGCTATCTGCTTGCTGGTAAATTGGTACAAGTACCAGTGTTAAGCTTGTTAGTAGCAATGTTACGTAACCACTTAGCTTTACAACACTTGGCTCTTTATTAAAGTACGCTTCGTGAATGTCACACACATATAGTGCTGTAGCTGAATTTAATAAGCTGTTGTAAGTAGAGAGTACTGCTGCTGCCATTGCCGCTGCGAACACACCGGTTAACCATGCTGGCATTACATCACCCACAATTCGACCATAAGCAGCGTCGCCAATATCGCCATAAAGTTTAAACGAAATAATACCCGGTAATACCACAATTGCAGGGACGATTAAAAAACGAATACCCGCAGCTGCAAATATACCTTTTTGCGCTTCTTTAACATTAGGTGCTGCCATTGCTCGCTGTGTGATTGTTTGGTTAGTACCCCAGTAATACATTTGAATAAAGATCATACCGGTTAAAAGTGTTGGCCACGGAATAGGTGAATCAGCATCGCCTATGAGTGTTAAGCGCTCCTCTGGAATACCCGTAAAGTCATAATCAATCGCATTAAGTGCTAAAAACACGACTAAAACAGCCATGCCTAGTACAAGTATGCCATTGTAGGTATCCGATACAGCAACTGCTCTCAGGCCACCAAAAAACGCATAAACAGCACCAATAATGGCAAATGCGGTGGCAATATACATTAGCGGAATATCAACCTTAAACATGGTTTGCATAAATAGCGCGCCAGAATAAATAACCGCTGGCATATAAATAAGTGCATTACCTAAAAAGAATAATCCCCCAATAACAGCGCGAATATGTTTGTTGTTATAGCGCTTTTCTAAAAGCTCTGTGGTGGTAGTACAGTTGTATTTGTAATAAACAGGAATGAACACTTTGGCTAAAATAATCAAACCTATAATTGCTGCAAGCTCCCACCAAACCAGTAAAGCCATTTGGTTACCATTCATACCTACAAGCTGATCAGTACTTAAATTAGTAAGTGTTATTGAACCTGCAACAAACATCCAAGTAAGGCCACCGCCCGCTAAAAAATACTCTTTGGTTTGGCTTTGTCCGTTATTGCGATTTTGGCCTCGGCATTTCCAATAAGTAAGGCCACCAATTAAAGCGGTGACAAAAACAAAAACCACCAGCTGTAAAATGTTATCTGACATGTGTGTGTCTCCTGCGCGTTATGCGCAATGTCTGTGTAATAAAAAAGTGCACGCTACAGCGCGTGCGCATCTCGACTTAGTTCTAACTTAATTTGCTTTAAAGGCATAAGTTCGGGACGTTGGTTATGCAGCTTTACCAATGCATTTAACTGAAACAGTGAAATAAGCATGCTGTTAAGCACACTCAAGTAACCTTGCTTGTGTAAGTTTGCAACGGTATCGCTATTTAATGTTTGCAGTTTGTCTTCATCAACGGTGCTCAAACCTTGAATAGTTTGGGTTTCGCCTTGTTCAAACTGCAATACAATATCTATGTTTTTAATGAGCCCTAACCGCGCAACTTCTTGGGTAAATTGATACGTTTGATAGTCATTTTTTAAGTCGCTTTCTAACAGTTTTTGCTGTGCACTTAAAAATAAACTCGGATTACCTTTAGCATCAAATAGTGCCTCACCTTGCTGCGTGTTTACGGCTGAGCTTTGATCATCAATCGCGATAAAATAATCGCTACTATTTGCTTCTCGGGTCATTAAATAAAGAGGCTGGGTTTGCATACATACCGGCGTGTAAAGTGCCTGCCATTGGTTGTTATTAACCAATAAACTTTGACCTGTACTAAAGCTGGTTAACGCTGATACTGTATAACTGCCATTTTGTGTATTACGTGCTAAAAAAATAGGTAAGTCGCAGGCTGCTTTTGCTATTTCATTTGCTCTTAAATTAACTAAATGCTGCGTTTTTGCGTATTCAACGGCTGCATTGGGGTTAATTTTTAATGTTTGGTGTTTGGTGTTTACTAGTTCACTAATAGCCATAGTTACACATCCTTAAACTGGGTTAGCTGCTAACCACTGCTCTATAAAAGCACGGTGAGGCGGCAAAGTTTGCAACATCTGCTGTGTAAGCTGGCTGTTACGTTCAATTATTTGTTTGGCTTGCACATGTTGTGAATACAAATATGCTTGTTTAGTAAAGTCAGGCTTAAAGCCCATACCGTACAAAACATACTGATAACTGGCAGCAGGGAATAACTCTAATGCGCCATGAAAATCTTGAATAAGCGGGCCACGGCTTCCCCAAAGAAGTAAATCTTCTTGCAGGGTTTGTGGGATAGTATCGGGCTGTACATGTGCTTGCCAGTAAGGTTCTGGGCGCTTGGTTAGCATGTAATGCAGCTTTAAAAAGTCGATAATACGCTGCCAGCGGTAATCCATCTGCTCGTTAAAGCGTTTAGCTACAATAGGCATTACTTGTGTGTCTGCTGGCATATGCTCTGCTACAAAGCGTGCTGAAATTTCAACAAGCATAATAGCGGTTGCTTCAAGCGGCTCTACAAACCCTGCTGACATACCAATAGCAACACAGTTTTTATGCCAAAACTTCTCACGGTATCCTGATTCAAAACTAATTTTACGGGCAGTTAAACCGTTTGCTGCATCGCCTAAATAGTTTCTTAGGTTTTGCTCTGCTTCATCGTCTGATAAAAATTTGCTTGAATATACATGTCCTACACCTCGGCGGTGCGTTAAACCTATATCCCAAATCCATCCAGCGTTTTGCGCTGTTGCTATGGTATGGCTGGCAAGAAGCTGCTCGTTTTCATCGTAAGGGACTTGCATAGCCAGTGCGCTGTCGTTAAATAGCACGTGGTCCATTTTTTTAAACGGTACGTTGAGCGCTTGGCCTAATAACAATGATGAAAAACCAGTACAGTCTATAAATAAGTCGGCGTTTATAGTGCGGGTTTGATCTTTTAGAGTAAGCACATTTATTGCACCATCGTCATCAAGCTTTACCTGATCAACAGTACCAATAATATGCTCTACGCCAAGCTTACTTTTACAATGCTGTTTAAGCATTTCTGCAAAAGCGCCGGCATCTAAGTGATAAGCGTAATTACAATTACCTTGATATTCACCCTGCGCTATACCTCTTGGGGCTAAGCTTGCTTCGCAAATATCATGTTGAAAATTAGTTTGCTGTGCAAAGTCTTCAACATTATCTAAATAAGGGGCTAAATCTATGCGGCCGTAGCCTAGCGGTACAGTAAATGGATGGTAGTAAAAGTCGTTGTTGCCGTGCGTCCAATTTACAAACTTCCCGCCTTGTTTGAAGGTAGCATTACAGGCTTTAAACACATCGACTTCACGCAAGCCTATTTGCTGAAGTGTGTTTTTCATCGTGGGCCAGGTACCTTCACCTACGCCAATAGTTGGAATGTCTGATGATTCAACCAACATCACTTTTAAGCCGTCACCATTTTGACCTTGGTGATACGAAGCTATAATTGCAGCGCTCAGCCATCCTGCTGTACCACCGCCAACTACCGCTACTGTTTTTATTGCTTTATTCATAATGGACTACTCTTTGAGTATTTTTTGATAACGTTTTATACAGCAAATGCCCGTTAGGGCATTTTGATTTAATGTGAATTCATTTTAGCCAATTAGGTTAACTAATATACATTACTGCTAAATTAACCTAATTGGTATTAGCACCTCGGTGCTGTAATGAAAACTAAGAGGCGAAAAAATACGCCTCCATCATTAATTAAAACGATCCGCGAATACCAAACGCGTAACGTGAGCCATTATCTTCTACTGAATAGATTTGGTTAGCAAAACGACCTGTTTGCACTAACTCTTCTTCAGTGATGTTGATACCTTCTGCAAAAATAGTGAAGTTTTCGTTAATATCGTAGCTTGCACTAATATCCCACTGGCCGTAAGTTTCTACGTTCACTGGTTCACCGTTAAAGCCGTTATCAACTAAGCGTAAAAAGCCTTCACGGTTGTTAAATGCAACACGTGCTTGCCAGTTTTCTTGCTCATAGAAAAATATTAAGTTTTGTGAATCCCCAAGACCTTCTAGTGCAAATGTTTGTGTAGTATCGTCACCCACACTAATGTCGCTATTCACAACGGTTGCATTAGCAATAAAACCAAAGCCATTTTCAAACATGTGAGTAACACCGACTTCAAAGCCGGTTACAGTTGCAGACTCACCATTTTGAGGACGACTTACAGTGTAAACTTCTGAACTACCAATAAGTTCGTCATCTGTTTGATCTGTACATGTAGTACACGCAAAATCAGGGCCTGAACGATCAGACATTTCGTATGTTTCGGCACCTGTTAGGGTAACAATAAAGTCATCTACTTCTTTACTAAATACTGCAAAGCTAAATAAGTTAGCATCGTTGTAGTACCACTCGTAAGAAATATCCCAGTTTTCTGATTGGAATGGCTTAAGTGCTGGATTACCACCACTTGCCGTTAAGTTTTGACGACGTGGCTCGTTAAAGTTTGTCGCAGGAGATAGCTGAGACATCGTTGGACGAGTAATACTGTCGTACGCTGCAAAGCGTAGAATCATGTTGTCTTGCAGCTCTAACTTAACATTGAAAGACGGTAGTAAGTTTGAGTAGCTAGTACCTTGTTCAATATTAGTCGCTGGGCCAAATACGTTAGCAAACAATGTCGCATCTGACGTTGGAACTACATCGCTAATAAAGCTTTGTATTGCAGCAACTTCAATATCAGTTTCTGAGTAACGCGCGCCAAAGTTAACTGTTACGGGCATATCTGAAAGGTCAAAACCAAGCGTAAAGTCCATGTATAAGCTAGTGATGTCTTCGTTAATTGTGTAACGGTTATTTTGTAGTGTTGGCTCTACTGGGAAACCTTGATCGGCTAAGTAATCAAGCATTTTATCGCCATCGTAGCTATAAAATGTATCGATTAAACCAGGGAAGTAGTTACTCGCTGTATAAGCTTCAAAATCAATTGCATCAAGTGGTGCTTGTGTACCATAACCACAGAACTGACATTGACTACCAAAGATTTGAAAGCTTGATTTTTCACGCTCTTGGCGATAAGCACCAAAGTTAATACGCTCAACTGGGCCTTTATCTGGCACATATTCAAAATCGGCTTTTACTTCAGTAATTTCATCTTCATCTGTAAATTGATTACCAATTTCGTTGTAATGAAGTCGCGCTAGGCTTGGATCAGGCAACGAACCATTTTCAAAACCGTCATGCTGTACAGTAGGAATGCTGCCTGTACCGTCAAAAGTATAGCTATTGATAACACCTACAACGTTAAAACGATCTCTACCAGCACGGTCGTTTTCGGCTGTTGAGCGAGATACATCAAATTTAGCTTTTAATGACTCGTTTACTTGCCAATCAACGTTAATACCAAATGCTTTATTAGTTACATCACGTGAATTACGTGTATGCGATACAAAGTCACTTGCAGGGTCGCCACTTGGCGCGCCTAAACCAACTTCTTGAGAGAAAGTTAAAAGAGTGCCTGTTTCTGGATCAATCGTTGCACTGCCTACGCGGTCTGGTTCAAACCAAGATGCTAAATCGCGTACTGTTGAGTCAACTTCGAATTTTGAAATCATACCATCAACAGTAATCGTAACATCGTCAGACGGTGCGTATTGAAGTACTAAACTTGCATTTGTACGCTCGCGGTCTTGCTCATCAACTACTTGGTCCCAGTTACGTGGAATGTAAGCATTTTCAAACAATACACCATCCGTTGGGTTAGAAATTGTTTGGCCACCGCGCCAACCTGCCGTTAAAATTTGGTTATTTTGAAGTTTACGTTGTTGATTAGTGATGGCAAAAAGCACACCTAGCTTGTCATCGTTAAACGTATTACTTATTAAGAATGATGTTGATGGAGATACTTCTTCAGAAAGGCTTTCGTACATACCTTTAACTGAACCTAAAATATGTAAACCACCAAAATCAAAAGGACGTGCTGTAGTTACGTTAACCGTACCACCAATGCCGCCTTCTTGAAGAGTTGCTGTATTACTCTTATAAATATCAGCACCGGTGATTTGATCTGCAGCTAATACATCAAAGTTGAATTCACGACCTGCACTGTCTGTCGCAATTTGACGACCGTTTACAAGAACCGTATTAAACTGTGGACCAAAACCACGAATTGTAACTGCTTGTCCTTCACCGCCACTGCGATCGATGGCTACACCTGTAATACGTTGCAGAGATTCTGCTACGTTTAAATCAGGAAATTTACCAAGATCCTCTGCTTTAATCCCGTCTGTAACAACATTAGAGGCTTTTTTATCTAACATTGATGAACGTAAGCTGCTGCGTATACCCGTTACTGCGATAACTTCAACATCTTCATTTACTTTAGGTGTGTCACCTTCAGCGCCTTGAGCTGCAAAGCTGCCGCTTGCCAATATGCCTGTGATAGCAATACTAAGCGCGGTTTTTTTGTTGAACGATAACTTATTGTTGATTATCATTTTTTAAAAACTCCTGATTGTGTGTAGTCGTTGTGTCGTTGTGGTGGTGCATATAGTTTCAAATACTATTTATATTATAAATACTTTAAAACAGTAAAAAGTGCAACCTTTTCCTAAACTATAGATAGCATTTAATCACCGTATTTTTGCTTTTAATTTTCTTTAAATTAACATTGAAAGGCTGCATTCACTCAGAAAAAGAGTAAATAATAACCTGCTCGTAATCCTCTCCCGGCAATAAATTAGCTTTTGGGAAATTTTCACGATTTGGCGCATCAGGCCAGTTTTGCGCTTCAAAACACAAAGCTTGCCGTGCTTTAAAAGGCGCACCAACAAAGTTAGCAGTATATAGTTGCATACCTGGCTGAGTGCTTTTAAGGGTTAAATTAACCTTCGTGTGTGGCGAAGTTAATGTGGCCATCGTCTTTAAACTGCTGTCATCATTAAAAATATAGCAGTGATCAAAGCCATTTCCAGCTTCTAACTGAGGATGAACAGCGCTTAATGCCTTACCAACTTGAGCTGGCTTGGTAAAATCAAAACAAGTACTTGTAACTAAAGCGGATTCATTAAGTGGAATACTGGTTTTATCGATGGGAAGATAGTAATTGGTATTAACTTGAACAAGGTGTTCATTAATTGATTCGCTGCCATCAAGATTAAAGTAACAATGGTTGGTAAAGTTAACGAGCGTTTCTTTATTGGTTAGCGCTTTAAAGTGCAGAGTAAGCTCGCCGTTTTTAGCGCTAATAGTTTGCCAAACCTGCAACTCACCAGGGAAACCTTGTTCGCCGTCGGGAGAGCAATAATAAAGCTCAACTTCACTTTCAGTTTGTTTGATTACTTGCCAAAGTACTTTATTAAAGCCTTTAACGCCGCCGTGCAGGCTATTAGGACCGTTATTTGCCTCAAGTTGATACTGCGTACCAGATAAGTTAAAACGCCCCTTTGCAATGCGATTAGCGTATCGACCTACTGTAGCGCCAAGATAAAATGGGTTTTCAAGATAGTATTGAGGGTCATCGACGCTAAGCGTCATCTCTTGTTTTTTAAATTTAATGCTTTTTATTATTGCGCCAAACGGCAAAATTTCAGCTGTTAAATTTTCACCATCACTGAGCTGAATAACTTGTAAAGGTTGGTCACTGGCAATAGATGTCACACGCATACTCCAATCAAATTACCGAATTAACATTTCCTGTTATAACGGCGCAACAATATATATTATAAATACTATATAACTGAAGCCTGTAACTCAATCTAAATGCGTTAAAATTTCTCGACAAAAATTTACAGTTGCCGTCATATATTTACGATAATTCAGCTCAGCACGAGCTTATATAAAATATAAGCTTCGTAAGGTTAACTGCTTTGGTAAATATGCTCATTAAGCGCCGCTTTTTCGTCAACGCTAAGCGCTTGCTTTGATTTAGCGATAAAATCGTATCTCACCATCACGGCTTTGCCTATTGCGCAGCATTTATCGTGTTGCCATGCTTCTTGCCTCAGCGTAAAAGAACTAGTGCCTATATGCTCTACAGAGGTTTTTACTGTCACTTCGTGGCCATAAAATAATTCGCCTACAAACGACACTTCTACTTTGGCAATTATCAACTTCCAATCATGTGGATTTAAGTCCGGTGTAAAAAACTTAAAAATAGGTCCACGCGCGACTTCAAACCATACAGGGAGTACGGTATTGTTAATGTGTCCGAGTGCATCTGTTTCGCTAAAGCGCGGCATCACTTTTTCAATAAACATAAAAATCCAATAATAATTATATAAAGGTAAACCATGACGGACTTTATACGCGTTATTGATAACGCATTAAGCGATGAGTTTTGCGATGAATTTATTTCCACATTCGCGCAAAGCCCGCATGTAAGACAAGGGGTAACATCGGGCGGTGTCGACTTAAAGAAAAAAGACAGTCACGACCTACACTTAAATAATCACCCCGAATATGCACAACAATTAAAACATATACAACAAACGACTGCACAGCATGTTTTTAAGTATGTTGAAGAGCATATTTTTATGATGATTGGGGCGTTTGGCTTAAAGGTCTATCACCCAAAAACAGGTGAAGTAGTCGATTTAACCCAAGAGAATTTTGAAGAAGTGGGTAAACCGCAATTACCTTTGCTAGTTCAGCAAATTTTTAGACTTGGTAATATTCAAGCGCAAAAATATGAAGTAAACAAAGGTGGCTACCCTTACTGGCATAGTGAAGTTTACCCGCAGCTACAGCACAATGAAGCTTTGCATCGCGTGTTGTTATTTATGTTTTATTTAAACGATGTTGATGAAGGCGGTGAAACGGAGTTTTACTATCAAAATCGTAAAATAGCACCTAAAAAAGGCACTATGGTAATAGCTCCTGGCTACTTTACACATACCCACAGGGGTAATAAGCCAGTATCAAACGATAAGTATATTTTAACATCGTGGGTATTGTTTAACCGTGCAGAACAAATATATGGTGCGCCAAAGAGTTAGCGCACCAAAATCAGTATTATTTAACCGAGCAGTTCATCAAATAAATTAAACAACTGATCTAGCTCTTCAATCGTGTTGTAGTGCATACAACCAATGCGCACTACACCGCCTTTATCAAGCACATCTAATTGCTTGCACAAACCTTGCGCGTAAAAATTACCATCCCACACACAAATATGCTGCTTACCTAAAAATTCTGAAACGGCGCGTGGCTCAAGCCCTTCAAAAATTAAAGCAAAAGTAGGTGTACGCTCATTTAAGCGATCAAAGTCATCAATACCAAACAACTTAATGCGTGGGTAGTTTACCAAGCGCGTTAAAAAGTGCTCACTAAGCGCCATTTCGTGTTGTTTAGTTTTAGCAAAAGCTATGCTTAACTTTTCGCGGCGCGAATGGCTATCGTCAAGTTCGCTAATTGCTGCAATGTAATCAACAGCAGCAATAAAGCCCGCCATGGCTTCAAAGCTTTGTGTGCCGGTTTCCCAACGACCTGGTGCTACATCTTTAGCTGGCTCAACTTTATAAGGCGTAAACCCGTCTAAATGTTCTTTTTTACCGTAAACCATACCTAAGTGAGGGCCAAAAAACTTATATGCAGAGCAGGCTAAAAAGTCGCAATCAAGCGCTTGCACGTCAACAAGTTCGTGCGGTGCGTAATGTACGGCATCAACATAAACAAGTGCGCCTACAGCGTGAGCAAGCTCAACAATACGTTTAATATTATTAATTGAACCTGTGGTATTTGAGGCATACGTTACCGCTACAAGCTTAGTGTTGCTGTTTAATAAGCTTTCAAATTGCACCATATCTAAGCTGCAATCAGCTTCATTAATAAGCGCTGTATTTACAACAACGCCTTTATCTTCTGCAGCTTGCTGCCACGACGATACATTTGAGAAATGATCGGCATTGGTTACAATTATTTCATCGCCAGCCTGCCAGTCGCGTGAAATTGCACGGCTAAAGCTAAATGTTAGGCTGGTCATGTTTGGACCAAACACAATTTGTTGTGAGCTAGGTGCATTAAGTAAGTCAGCGGCGGCTTGGCGCGCATTCACCATCAACTCAACCGTTTTATCACTTGAAAAAAACGCGCCACCTAAGTTCGAATTATAATGACCTAAATAAGCTGTCATCGCATTAAGCACCGATGTTGGTACCTGCGAGCCACCTGGTCCATCTAAAAATATTGGCGATTTACCATCAACGTTTTGCATTAATGCAGGAAACTGCTCACGTAATTGCGTTATGTTCATGCCTAACTTCCTTAAGACGTTAATACAAAACAATCCAGGTAACCTGGTTTGCTAGCATCAATTTTGTTCATAGGTGTTGCGTTGTGCCACACTTGACGGTCATTTATTAATGCAAACATGCCGTCTTTTATTTCCATTTTAAAACAAGGCTCAGCTTGCTTGTTTTCGTATACAAGTAGCTCGCCGCCTTCTAAGTTTTCATGAGAAACGCCGCATATACATACATGGTCAAAACCATCTTGATGTACGCCTTCTGGCGCTGCTGGCGTATCACTGTTAATAGCAAGCATACGGAACTGATGAATTTCAATATCACGCTGCTCATCAATACCCGTAAGTTGGCGAAACTCATTTACAATGCTTTTCATGCCCTCTGACTCAAGTAAACTTTGCTCTAGGTTTTCGTAAGTACGCTCTACATTACCTTGAAAAGTATTAATTGAATCGTCTTGAACAAATGCTTTGGCTTGCTGTAGCTTTATTTCACCATCTTGCATTTTAACTACTGAGTAACGACGTTTACGAAAGGCGCCATCTGCATAAGGATTTGCAGGCAGGTTATCAAAAGAAGGCTTAACCAAATCAATATTTGCTTGGTTAACAAAACGTAGTTGCAGTAAATTCTGGTTGTTTAATGCTGTCATAAAATCTCGCCTAAAATAATGAGAATATTGATGAGGATTTTAATGCATTTTGATAGGAATTTTTGCGCGATTACTTACTTTAAAAGCAACTTAAGACTAGATTTAATACAATAATATAAAAAAAGAAGCATGAACTATCTAATATTTATTTTAGCCAATAAAAAACCCGCCTAAGCGGGTTTTTAAACAAACTCTAAAAATTATACAGCTTGTTGGATAATCACGTTGTCTGCTTTTTTAGTGTAAGCAGGCATACGGTGGAAGTTCAAGTAACGGTATGTATCTGAAGCCGTTGCATTGATCTTCGCTGCATATTCTTGGTACTCAGCAACTGTTGGTAATTTACCAATGATTGCAGCAATTGCAGCAAGCTCAGATGATGCTAAGAATACGTTTGCGCCATTACCTAAACGGTTAGGGAAGTTACGTGTAGAGGTAGACACAACAGTAGCTTTATCTGCAACACGTGCTTGGTTACCCATACATAGTGAACAACCTGGAGTTTCGATACGTGCGCCAACACGACCAAAAATACCATAGTAACCTTCTTCTGTAAGCTGATCTTTATCCATCTTAGTAGGTGGAGCAACCCAAAGCTGAGTCGGAAGTTGACCTTTAAAGCCATCAAGCAACTTACCAGCAGCACGGAAGTGACCAATGTTAGTCATACAAGAACCGATGAATACTTCATCAATTTTCTCGCCCGCAACATCAGAAAGAAGACGCGCATCATCTGGGTCATTTGGAGCACAAAGAACAGGTTCTTTAATCTCAGCTAAATCAATTTCAACGATATGCTTGTACTCTGCATCAGCGTCAGCTTCCATTAGTTCTGGGTTAGCTAACCAATCTTGCATTGCAGTAATACGACGTTCAATCGTACGTACATCGCCGTAACCTTCAGAAATCATCCACTTAAGCATAACAATGTTTGACTCAAGGTATTCAGAGATAGACTCTTTAGATAACTTAACAGTACAACCTGCTGCCGAACGCTCTGCAGATGCATCTGATAATTCAAACGCTTGCTCAACAGTTAGGTGCTCAACGCCTTCAATTTCTAGTACGCGACCAGAGAATTCGTTAATTTTACCTTTTTTCTCAACTGTTAATAAACCTTGTTTGATACCGTAGTAAGGGATTGCATGAACAAGGTCACGTAAAGTGATACCTGGTTGCATTTCGCCTTTAAAACGAACCAAAATAGATTCAGGCATATCAAGTGGCATAACACCTGTTGCTGCTGCGAATGCTACTGCACCCGAACCTGCTGGGAATGAAATACCTAATGGGAAACGTGTATGTGAATCACCACCAGTACCTACGGTATCTGGTAATAACATACGGTTTAACCACGAGTGAATAATACCATCACCTGGACGAAGTGAAACACCGCCACGGTTCATGATGAAATCAGGAAGCGTATGGTGAGTGCTTACATCGATAGGCTTAGGATAAGCTGATGTATGACAGAAAGACTGCATTGTTAAATCTGCAGAGAAACCTAAACATGCTAGATCTTTAAGTTCATCACGTGTCATAGGACCTGTTGTATCTTGCGAACCAACAGTTGTCATTTTAGGCTCACAGTACTGACCTGGGCGAATACCTGCAACGTTACATGCTTTACCAACCATTTTTTGCGCTAGTGTGAAGCCTTTATCAGAAACTTCTGTTGCTGTTGGTACTTTAAATGTATCAGTTGCGCCTAAGCCAAGAGATGTACGCGCTTTATCAGTTAAACCACGACCGATGATTAGTGGAATACGACCACCAGCACGAACTTCATCTAAAATCACATCAGATTTAAGCTCAAAAGTAGAAATCACTTTATCAGTACCATGTTGCTTAACAACACCTTCGTACGGATAAATGTCGATTTGCTCGCCCATGTTGAGTTCATCAACATTTAATTCGATTGGTAATGCGCCTGAATCTTCCATTGTGTTGAAGAAGATTGGAGCAATTTTATTACCTAAACATACACCGCCAACACGCTTGTTTGGTACAAACGGGATATCATCGCCCATAAACCAAAGTACAGAGTTAGTTGCAGACTTACGAGAAGAACCCGTACCAACAACATCACCTACGTAAGCAAGTGGTAAACCTTTAGTTTTTAATTCTTCAATCTGAGTAATTGGACCAACTTCGCCCGCTTTATCAGGTGTAATACCATCGCGTTCAATTTTTAGCATTGCTAAAGCATGAAGTGGGATATCTGGACGAGACCATGCATCTGGTGCAGGAGACAAGTCATCAGTATTTGTTTCGCCAGTTACTTTAAATACAGTAACTGAAATCTTTTCAGCAACAGCTGGCTTATTAGTAAACCATTCTGCATTTGCCCAAGACTCAATAATTTGCTTAGCGAATGTATTACCTGCTTTTGCTTTTGCTTTTTCTTCTACATCGTAGAACGCATCAAACATAAGTAATGTATTTGAAAGGCCTTTAACTACGATTGGTGCAAGTGTTTCGTCATCAAGTAGGTCAATCATTGGTGCAATATTGTAACCGCCCAACATTGTACCTAATAATTCTGCCGCTTTTTCTTTAGAAACAAGTGGAGAATTAGTTTCACCTTTAGCTACAGCTGCTAAGAAGCCCGCTTTAATATAAGCAGCATCATCAACACCTGCTGGTATACGCTGAATGAACAAATCTAAAATGAATTCTTCTTCACCTGCAGGTGGATTTTTGATTAATTCAATAAGATCAGCAGTTTGCTGAGCATCTAATGGCGCTGGTACGATACCTAACGCGGCACGTTCTTCTACGTGTTTACGATATTCTTGTAGCACAATATTGCCCTCTTGGTGACGTGAAAGTATCCGGTAGCGCTTCAAGCGCAAATAAGTTACCCAATACTTATAGTATTCTAACGCGTAATTATAAAGCTTTTATGGATAGATGAAAATCCATCCAGTTACGCAACTGATTATACCGATTATAAATACTATGAATAGTGGTTGTAGTAAAAACTATTTTCATGAATACTTGTTAAGTAAGAATCATTACCATTAACCAATATTAATTTATTACAGCCATAAAAAAACCCAGCACTTGGCTGGGTTTTTATTACAAACTATTTAATTAACGTAAAACTTTAACGTTTTTGATAGTTTTGATATGCGCTTCTACACGACGGTTTTCTGCGTTTGCAGCTTTAGTGTTTGCATCATTTTTAAGACGCTCTTCACCTAAACCAACTGTAGTAATACGGTCTTTAGCAATGCCATCAGTAACTAATTGCTTAGCTACTGCATCAGCACGTTTTTTAGATAACCATTTGTTGTAAGTTGCTTTACCTACAGAAGAAGTGTGACCTTCTAAAAGTACTGTTGTATCTGGGTAATCTTTTAAGAATGCAGATACTTTTTCAATATCGTTTAAGTACTGAGTAGATACTGCTGAAGCATTGTTAGGGAAAGTCACTAATAAGCTTACAGTCACTTCTTTATCTTCATATAAAGTACAACCAGTGCCATCAACTGCATCAGTCATAGGTGTGTTAGCACACTTATCATCTGCATCAGGAATGTTGTCGTTGTCGCTATCTGTAGGAGCTACAGCTACTTCAATTACCTTAGGCTCTGGAGCTGGTTTAACTGGCTCTACAGGAGCTGAATTTTGGCCAAATAAGTAGTTAATACCAATTTTAGCGCCTACATCTGTGTAACCACGGTCAAGACCTTGGTATACAGCTGTTTCAGCATTTACAAATAAGCCATCTGTAATGAAATGTTGGTAACCAACACCTGCATTTAAGAATGTATTGTCATCTACTACGTCTATTTCTTTAATACCGAAAAGACCGTAGAAAGGACCGCCATTTAAATGGTAAAGAGCATCAATACCGTAACGCTCGCCATCAATACCGTTGCGGTTGCCAGCAACTTTATCAAAAGCATTAAAATCCATATCTGCATATTCAAGACGTGCGCTCCAGTAATCACTGAAACGGTAACCGGCTTCAACACCCCAGCCAGTTGATTCATTTACATCAAGACCAGCTTGAGCACGCATGTTTTTCCAAGATGCGTCATAATAGTCGCCAAATGCGCCAATGTAGAAACCTTCTTCTTTATCAGCAGCGAATGTAGATGCGCTAGTTGCAGCCAACGCGATTGCAATTGTAAGTGATTTTAATTTCATTGTTTTCTTCCCATTTGAACAATTTTAAATTGTAGCTAATCGATACTAGCTCAATCAGTTTTATATAGACTAACTGAGCCTTTGTTAATCAATACTTAACGAAAAATAAAGTTTATAACTTTTTTCTATGCCTCGTCACAACACACATCCACTTACTATAGGCGAAATTAAAACTTTATTGAAAAATAAATATAGTAGTTTGTTGTAAATTAGTACTTAGCAAGGAATGTAAGAGCAATTAAATTAAATGCACTTATAAATGCAAAGAAATATTGCTTGGCTTTAATTCGGCGCATAATACCACCAGAATTAACATTACCCTAGGTATATGCACATATTTGATTAAAAAATGACTCTTTTTAATCATGTAGTTATACTCAAAGTTAAGTATTAAGTACCACAAAAAGTTTGGTAATCATTATCATTTATCGGTGCAGCCTGAAATTCTGATAATTTTTCACTGTCAGAATACGGGTTACTGGCTATTTTTATAAAGCGCTGTAGTAACTCACTAGACCCTGTAGCGTTATATTGTGCAATTATTTCTTCGATCACATGATTACGCGGTATTACACGAGGATTTGCAGCTCTCATTATTTCATAACTATTATCGTCGGTTAAGCTTACCCACTTAGCTCTCCATTCAATTAGCGACTCTGGTATTACTACTTCTTCTTTTAAGGATTCAGTAAGCGCATCGAAGGTATTGGTGTAATCGAGCTGATTATCTTTTAATAGTGCTAACAACTCTGCGATTAACTCGCCACTACTATTGCAAGATTCATTTAAACCCAGCTTTTGTCCCCACATAGCCGTAAACTCAGTATTAAATTGCTCAGCAAAGCTATTAATGTATGGCGTCATTAACGAAACAGCTTGTTCGTCATCATCGCTGATAAGCGGTATTAAACTCTCAGCTAAACGAGCACAGTTCCAGTTAGCTATATTAGGTTGATTACCAAATGCATACCGACCTTGTTTGTCGATAGAGCTAAATACAGTATCAAAGTCAAAGCTATTCATCATGGCACACGGGCCGTAATCAATGGTTTCTCCGCTTACTAGCGTATTATCGGTATTCATTACTCCGTGAATAAAGCCAACACGCATCCAGCTCACAACTAGCTTAACTTGGTTTTTAATCACAGCGCCTAAAAATGCTAAATAGCGCTGCGATCCTGTATCTGTTATTTCTGGGCAGTGTCGCTCTATAGCTAAATCGGCTAAATTTTTAAGTCCTTCAACATCGCCTTGCGTCGCTAAATATTGAAACGAGCCAACACGAATATGGCTCGTTGCTAAACGAGTCACTATGGCGCCTGCTTGTGGCGGATTACGATAAACCGTTTCACCACTACCAACAACCGCTAAGCAGCGTGTGGTTTTAATGCCTAGTGCATGCATTGCCTCGCTCATTACGTATTCACGAATAGCAGGACCAAGAGCACAACGCCCATCTCCCCCTCTTGAGTAAGGAGTAGCACCAGAGCCTTTTAATTGAATATCCCACAACTGGTTTTTATCATCATTAATAGCGCCCAGTAAATGCGCTCGCCCATCGCCTAAACGTGGTGAAAAATGTCCAAATTGGTGCCCAGAGTAACCAAGTGCTACTGCAGGAATCGCCTGTTTTTCGTTACCGCTAAAAGTGCTAGCACGCAAATCAGCTGCAACGTTAATATTAAACTCTTTTGCTAAGCTCTCGTTCCACAGTAATAACTGAGGAAAGGCAACACTTGCAGGGAAATCTTCTATCGCAAAGTTTTCCGTAATGTCTGTGTATCTTGGCACTAATTTCATGGTAATTCCTATTATTGCTGACTTATACCAACACGGTTGTCACCTACGCCATAAGCAACAATTAAGCTTAACTCTTGCATACTTAAGCCGCTTTGCTTTTGCATTTCGTTAAAAAAGGCTTGGGCTGCATTTAGTGACTTTTTAGTTTGTAAGCCGCCGTCTATAATTTTATGGGCCCGTAAGTAACTCTCTACATCGCGTGATAGTAAAAAAGTATCTTTACCAAGTGCTCGCAGTGCATAAGGCCCTGTATTTCCGCCTAAACGCGCACCATGCTTTTTTAAATACGCCCATAAACCAATAATATCGTCTGTTGGCCAATTAGCGATAAACTGACTAAAACTGCCATGTTCCCCTGCTATTTCGTTGATCATGTAAGCATTTTCGGTAATTGTTTTTACTTTTTTATAGTTACGAACAATTCGCTCATCCGTTGCTTTTTGTTCCAGCATATCGGGTGGCATCATTAATAACTTATCAACGCTAAAATCCCAAAAAACCTCTCTAAAGCCTGGCCACTTATTATTAATGACTGACCAATAAAAGCCACTTTGAAATACTTTTCGAGTAAATTCCTCAAGCCAATCGTCGTCACTTAACGTGCTTAGTTGTTTTTTAGATAGCGGTTTTGCGAGTAATAACTTAAGCATTTTTTCAGAGCCTTTTCGCTCTACCGCTCGCTTATAAATATCGCTAAATTTTTCCATCTGATTAATACCTTACTTCTACTATGGGTCTAGTGTACGAGAAAAGCACCCAATACGTAACCACCCCTCTTTTCGGTGAATTAATCTGTATTTAGTAGCTTGACACCCAGATGGCTAAAATGCTTTAATCGCCGTAATTACCCTATTTAAATTGCACAGGTTTGTAAGTTTTACTCTACAAACAGGTGCAAAGGGCTAGAAGAGGTGCGTTATTCAGGTAGCGTATGTTAGGAGCGCAAACTCCAGTGAGCATACGTGAGGGGAATTAACGCCGAGAAGTAACCACTTTTGCGAGGTGTTTATTTCGGGCGACTAGGTTGAACCCTAGCGACTGTCACCAATAGCTGCTTATAAAAAGCAGCTTATTAGTTTGGTGGAGAGCTTCTGGTCTTAAATATTAAGGCCGTGCGCCCTATTATTTTAAGCCCATTCGCTCTTCGAATTATTAGTTCGAACGACGTTAATGCGGCTCCTTCCATAAAGCTTTTTAACTCTTCGAATAATATCAATTGCATTAAATTAGTTATCGCTAAAATGATCACGTTTTTAATAAAGTTGGTACAAATTATAAGTTCGTGAGAGATGATCAACAACTTCAATTTAAACGACTACTCATTGTGGACCGCGCTCGTAACGCCATTTGATCAACACGGCGATGTTGACTACAACACGTTAACTAAATTGGTTAGCGATCAAGAAGCGGCACATAACGGTATTTTACTACTTGGCAGTACGGGCGAAGGTTTAGCACTAACGCTAAAAGAACAACAAGCCATTGTTGAACACGTATGCCAACTAAAACCAGCAGTACCACTCATGGTTGCTGTGGGCGGTAGTAACTTAAAGCAACAAATTGAGTGGGTTAACTACTGTAATACACTCCCAATTCATAGCTTTTTACTTGGCTCACCGCTTTATGCAAAGCCCGGCGCTATAGGTCAAACTCATTGGTTTGAAAGCCTACTTAATGCAAGTGCTCACCCGTGTATGCTTTATAACGTACCGGGTCGAAGTGCTGTTAGCATTCCAACGGCAACAATTCAAAACTTACAAAATAATAAAAATTTATGGGCGTTAAAAGAAGCGAGCGGCAGCATTGCTCAGTTTGAAGCTTACCGCCAAGCTGCGCCTAATTTAGCTATTTTTAGTGGCGACGATGCGCTGATGCCTTATTTTGCTCAAGCTGGCGCAAAAGGTTTAGTGTCGGTAGCTGCAAATGCATGGCCCGCACAAACTCACGAGTTTGTTAAACGCAGCTTAAGTGGCCAACACCCTAATTTATTTGCCCAGTGGTCAAGCGCTATTAATAGCTTATTTGCTGTCGCAAACCCTATTCCCGTAAAGGTATTGATGCATTTGCAAGGCCGCTTAAGCAGCCCGCAACTTCGTCCACCTTTAACACACCTTGAGTTAACTCAAACCGATTGCATCACAACTGCAAACAACACCATTTTATCTTGGCATTAAATACAGGTTTTTATAATGAGCTGGTTAGAACTATTAAATAATTTAGAATCGGGCGCAGTACGCGCAGCATCACAAAACGAAAGCGGCCAATGGCAAGCTAACGTAGAAGTAAAACAAGGCATTTTGGATGCCTTCAAAAATGGCACTAATACTGAGTTTGCAGGTGGTTTTGTTGATAAACATAACTTAGCTCCGCAAGAATTTAGTACTGACGATGGCGTACGTATGGTGCCGGGTGGCTCTAGTGTTCGCCGTGGTGCTTATGTTGCTAAAGGCACGATTATTATGCCACCAGCGTATGTAAACATTGGTGCATACATCGACGAAGGCACAATGGTAGATAGCCACGCATTAGTTGGCTCGTGTGCACAAGTAGGTAAAAACGTACATTTAAGTGCTGCAGTGCAGCTTGGTGGTGTACTTGAGCCAATTGGTGCAAGCCCAGTAGTTGTAGAAGACGACGCCTTTATTGGCGCTGGCTGTATTATTGTTGAAGGTGTAGTTATTAAAAAAGGTGCAGTACTTGCCCCAGGCGTGCGTTTATCAGCAACTATTCCGGTATACGACTGCGTAAACGAGCGCCAACTTGATAAAGGCGAGCCAATCCCAGAATATGCCATTGTAATACCAGGCTCTCGCCCTGCGTCAAACGAGTGGGCGCGCGAGCAAGGCTTAAGCATGTCGTGTGCGTTAATAGTTAAATACCGCGACGAAAAAAGCGATGCATCATTATTGCTTGAAGAGGTTTTACGATAATGAGCTTTTTGAGCACGCCTATCAAAACCGCTGTAAATACAATTACACAACAACTTGATACACCTTTTTTTGTTTACGACCTAGATCAACTAAACGCGCATCTTGCACGTTTAGTTGCGCAAACCGATGTAAAACTGTGGTACGCGGTAAAAGCAAATCCACTGTCTAAAATTATTCAAAGCTTAGACAGCGCTGGCTTTAATTTTGACGTAGCAAGTAAAGGTGAGCTTGAGCAAGTGCTAGCACAAGGTATTAGCTCACAGCGCGTGCTCAACACAGGGCCTGCAAAAAGCCCTAAACAAATTAAACACTTTATTGAGCGCGGAGTACGTATATTCGTAGCCGAAAGCCTCAATCAAGTACGTTGGTTAAACCAACAAGCGCAACTACAAAATACGCAGTTACAAGTATTACTGCGAGTGCAATTACGCTGGCCTGAAGGTGAAAAAAACCCACTGGGCGGCGACAGCCTTACGCCGTTTGGTTTGGGTTGTGATGAGTGGCAAGCACTCAATGTAACCGACTACCCTACACTTAAGTTTGACGGCTTACATATTTTTCAGTGGGGCAACATGCTTAGCACGCAAAAGCTAAGCGAATTGTGGTCACAAATGATTGCACCACTTAGCCAACTTGCCAGCGATTTAAACATCAATCTTAAAGTTTTAGATTTAGGTGGCGGTTTAGGTATTCCTTATACACAAAATGAAGCAACGCTTGATTGGGATGACTTAATAGCTGCGCTCGCTAAAATTAAAAATGATGCGGGTGTAGAAGAATTATGGATGGAACTTGGTCGCTATGCCGTTGGCGAATGCGGTCATTACGCAAACCCAGTAGTAGAGCGCAAACAAAACTACAATCAAGAACAAGTAATTTTAAGCGGCGGTATAAATCACTTATTACGCCCTGCTGTTACCAGCCAAGATTTTCCTGCTGCGTTACTGCGTGAATCCAGTGCTAAAATTCAAGCGGTCACTTTATACGGCCCGCTTTGTACAGCGCTTGATTGCTTAGGTGAGCATAACCTGCCAAGCGATTTAAATGAGCATGACTGGCTAGTGTTTAGCCAATGCGGTGCTTACGGCTTTACCGAAAGTATGCCGTATTTTTTATGCCACGAGCTCGCCGGCGAGTACACATTGCAAAACGGTGAACTTACCTGTGTTCGCCAAGCCGAAAATGCCAGCCACTACTTAAGGTAATAAGCATGAGTAATACAACACACATCAGCCAAGAGAACATTGTAGTAGGGGAAGTTGCAAACGGCTTACCGCTTACAATTCCGGTGTATCGTTTAAAAGGCGATGGCACAGGGCCTAGTATTTATGTTCAGGCCAATATGCATGGCGCTGAAGTGCAAGGTAACGCAGTTATTTTTCAGCTACTTGAGCAATTAAAACACCTTAATCTTAATGGCGATATTACATTAGTGCCTTATGCTAACCCAATTGGTTGTAATCAAAAATCTGGCGAGTTTACCCTTGGCAGGTTCGATCCGATTACGGGCACTAATTGGAATCGCATGTATCACTACAATAAAAATTTAGTGGCACAGTTTGCACAAAATCATACCCAGTATGACGACGCTACATTAAAAAGTAACTTCAAACAGGCGCTTATTGACGAAGTAGACAACAAACTTAACGGCCCTGCTTATTTACTTAATACGGGTAAACGCATTGCACTTAACCTACAAAAGCTCGCTCATCAGGCTGATATAGTACTCGATTTACACACAGGTCCTATTTCAAGCAAACACTTGTATTGCCCAACTTATGCAACCGACAGCGCGCGCTATTTTAATATTGAACATGTACTGCTTATTCCGAGTGATTTTGACGGCGCTATGGATGAAGCTAACTTTTGCCCATGGTGGCATTTGAGTGATGCACTTAGCGAGCAAGGTCGTGAATTATCAATACCTGTAGAAGCATTTACTGTAGAGCTAGGCAGCCAAGAAAAAATAGACTTAAAAGAAGCACTAAACGATGCTAACAGCATTTTAAGTTACTTAAATCACAAAGGCGTATTACAAAACGCACCGCATACGCCAGCCAATATGACTCGCTATGCATGTAATTTAGATGACTACTTTGCTTATTACGCCCCTATTGGCGGCATGGTTGAATACTTAGCCCCACTTGGTGGGCACATTAAAGCCGGTGAGCCTATTGCTAATATTTTACGCATGGAGCGCTACTTAAGCGAGCAACCACTGCAAACACTTACTCTCGATTGCGATGCAATTGCCATTTTGCACTTTGCCTCGGCGAGTGTTAACCAAGGCACCGAACTTTATAAGTTTTTTACTAACATATTTGAGCTTTAGCTCACCCTTCTCATTGCGTGAGAGCACATAGTTAATGTGCATTAAAAAAGCGGCCTAGGCCGCTTTTTTTCTGATCTATATTTACTTTGTATACGTACAGACCTTGTTATAAATACAAATTCAGTAAAAGTTCACCGTTACATATGTAAAAAGACGTTATAATTAAATTAACGCATACAACACAACCCGAACCCACAAGGAATTACAATGAGCTGGCGCCACTGGATCACACTTTCTGCCTTAATAAGTACAGCTACCTTCGCACAAGAAGAAGTTGCTACAAATGAGCAAGACAACGACATCGAACTTGTAAAGCAGTGTATTTTAAATGAGGTAATTGGCGGAGATGGTAAACAAACATTAGACGATCTTCGTAAAAAGTGTTCAGCTCTTGAAGAAGACAAACAACTTACCGCGCTTGATAAACGCCAAGCTCGTGAAGAAGTAGGTAAAAAAAATAGAAATGTAATTACGCCACATAAGCGTAACTATATTTTACCGCTTTCGTACGTATCGCACCCAAACGATCGCCCATTTGATGGCTTTGATGCACTAACAGACGATAACGACGGTGAACCGCTCGACAACTTAGAAGCAAAATACCAGCTATCGATAAAAGTGCCTCTTTACGATGATTTTTCGGATAAAGACCAAGCCATATTTTTTGGCTTTACACTGCAATCATATTGGCAGATTTATAACTCAGAAATTTCTTCTCCATTTCGTGAGACCAACTACGAACCAGAGATATTTTGGATAAATTACCTCGACCCAGAAAACGTATTATGGGGCGACGAAATGGCAATCGCATTAGGTATTTCGCATCAATCAAATGGTCGAAGCCAACCAAACTCACGTTCGTGGAACCGTATTTATGCAGACTTTATCTGGGAAAATAGAGGCTTTGTTTTTAGCTTTAAACCTTGGTACCGAATAGCTGAGGACGAAAAAGAAGATATTTTAGAAGCCAATGGCGACGACAACCCAGACATATATAAATACATGGGTTACTTTGAGTTTAGCGGCGCGTATCGTTTTCATGACCATGAATTTAGCTTTATGACACGTAACAACTTAAATTCAGATAATCGTGGTGCAATTCAACTCGACTGGTCGTTTCCTTTATGGGGCCGCGTTCGTGGTTATGCACAATACTTTAACGGTTATGGCGAAAGCTTAATTGATTACAATGCGGATGTAGAACGTATTGGTGTAGGTATATTATTAACCGATCTGCTGTGATACTTCTCTAAGTTTTACACACAAAAAAGCCAAGCATCGCTTGGCTTTTTTGTGTTTTGAACAGCTAAACAGTTATTTTTTTACTACAAACTGCCCTTCAAATTCTGCAACCACGTTATCACCATCGTAAATAGTTACAGGCACTACGTAACTTGCTTTACCGTCGGTTTCTAAATCGCTTAACTTGCCCTTACAGGTTTGTATATCAACACAACCACGTGGGTCGGTAGTAAGCGGCTTTAAGTACTTAATGTTAGCATCGGCTAATACAATATTACCTTCAAGCCCAGCTTCTTTAAGCGCTAAGTACGTAGCGCCCCAACCTGTTAGCGTGGCCAAGCTATAAATAGAGCCTGCAAACATGGTGTTATGTAGGTTTAAGTTAGCGTCTAGGTCGGCGCTGGTTGTAAATTGCCAATCGGTATAGCTTTCTACCTTAATACCCATCGCGTCACTAATTGGAATAGACTCACGCCACGTATTTTGTAGTACTTGCGTCCAATTTGGATGACGGAACCAGCCTGGCTCAGACGGTTTTTGCTTTATCATTTTAAAATGCTGTACATCGCCATACGCTAAATGTGCTTTTTCTTTTAGTTCGTAACCGTGGCGTTTATAAAACTCAAGCGCACGTTCGCGAGCAAATAAAACCAGTTCATCAGCATTTTGCGTCCATGCTATTTTTTCAAGCTCATGTAATAAACGACTACCAATATGTTGATTACGGTTCCCCTCTGCAACTGCCATGTAGCGCACTTGTGCTTGCTCATGACTGTTAAAGTGCAAACGTGCTACACCTAGCACTTCGCCTTCTTTATTTTTTATAAAGCGGTGCTCAGAGTCTTGTTCCATATCGTCTTGTTCAGAGCCACGAGGCTCGCCCCAAGGCGCGCGTAATACCTGCCAACGCAATTGGTAATACGCTTGCCAATCTTCGCTACTTTGTGGGGTGCTTACCTGAAACATACATACTCCTGTTGTTATATAAGCCGTAAATAAAAGTCAAAAAAAAGGCTACGGCGCTATACTAATAGTATTGGTTATCTACCAAGCTAAAAAAATAAAATAATTAAATTGAGTGGCATTATTATGGCAAATACCATACTCCATCTTAAAAAAACTGCAAATACGACTTTGGTGATGGCTGTAAAATAACGTAAAAAAATAATGACAAAGGCCATTGCGCTTTAACGTTGCTAGTTTATGCTGAGAATATGACTGAAAAAATCAATTATATAAATTCACTGACGGGTTTGCTGAGCGATCAATTTATTGAAAATAGCCACAGCATTGGTCAGTTAATCTATTGGCATAAATGCAGTGGCGATCACATTCAAGTACGTGAGCACGAGCAGTTACGCTGGTTACTTATTAACGACACTCTTCAATCTGTTATTGATTTAAATAACCCGGATTTATTACTTTTTCCACACTTATTGTACCTAGATAAGCATTGGCAAGCTCTTAGCGCGCCACAAAAAGTGTTAGAACTCGGCCTTGGCGGCGGTGCAATTCGTAACTATTTACAACACAAATACCCTAAAGCACAAATAACATCGGTTGAAAAAAACGCCGATATTATTGATTGCTATACCCAGTTTTTTTCGTCAAATAAGAATGAGCAACTGCTGTGCGCCGATGCGCAACAGATTTTAGAAAGTGTGCAAAATATTGATTGGATTATTCTAGATTTATTTAGCCAGATAGATGCACCTCGATTTTTATTTGAAGAGGCCTTTTATAAAAAAATCTACTCGGCTTTAAATAACAACGGCGTGCTATTTATTAACTTTTTATCGCAGCATGAGTCGCAATTAAAGCAACTTCAGCAGCTATTACTCGATGTATTTGGTTGTAATGTTAGCCCGCAAAAAATTACGGGCTATGTAAATCATATTGTCGTGGTAACCAAAAACTTAAACAGATAAGTTAAACGTAACGGGCCCATCGTTACACAAGCTTACTTGCATATCGGCACCAAACTCACCTGTGGCTATTGTAAGCCCCAACTCTTTAGCTTGAGCTACAAAGTATTCGTAAAGCTCGTTAGCTTGGCTTGGCGTTGCCGCAGATGAAAAACTAGGGCGCATACCCTTTTTAGTATCAGCCGCTAGCGTAAATTGCGAAACCACCAGTAACTCACCTTTAATATCTTTAAGGCTTAAGTTCATTTTGTCGTTTTCGTCAGTAAAAATACGATAGTTACTTACTTTGTGTAAAAGCTTATCGGCCGTTTGCGTATCGTCGTGTTTTTCAACGCCCAGCAACAACAATATACCTTGGTTAATTTCGCCTACCACTTGATTGTTAATTTCTACTTTGGCATGCTTTACGCGTTGTATTAAACCTTGCATTTAAACTGTGTCCTTTACTGCTGGTTCATCATCTTCTAGTTCAAGCTCTGGTGTTTCTGGAATATCATTTGGGCTAATGCACGCAGTAAATTCAGCGCCAAGCAAAACAACGACCCACGACAAATACACCCATACAAACAAAATAGGAATAGTTGCTACTGCGCCATAAATAACTTCGTACGACGGAAAATGGCTAATATAAAGTGCAAACCCTTTTTTAGTCAGCTCAAATAAAAGTGCCGCAAAAAAAGCGCCAGGTATTGCCGCTCTAAACGACACGCGCGTATTAGGCACTAAGGTGTAGAGCATAATAAAGCCCACCATCGAAATTCCATACGGCAATAACTTTAACAAAAACCCGCTAAACCCAGGAATCCCCTGATCAGCAAACGACACCAACGATACAATATAAGAGGTAACACCAATACTGGCACCGAGCAACATAGGCCCTAAGCTCAAAACCATCCAGTACACAGCAAATGAGATCATCATTGGGCGCTTTTTCTTAATTCGCCAAATTCGGTTCAATGTGGCATCTACATTACGTATTAACAGCAATGCAATTGCAGCTAAAAAGCCAATACCTACCGCCGTCATTTGGTTGGCATTGCCCGCAAAGGAGCTAATGTGCTCTCTAATAACATCGGTAGAGGTGGGTACAAAATTAGTAAACAAAAAGCTCTCAATTTCCATGCGAGTAGATTCAAAGCCCGGAAAAGCCGAAAATATAGCAACACCCACCGCAATTAATGGCACTAAAGAAAGAAGGGTTACGTAAGCAAGGTAACCTGCATTAACCGTTATTTGATCGTCTATACAACGATTAAAATACTGCATCCACCAACCAGGTTGCTGGCGTATAAAGGACTTAACTTGCTGTTTGTAATGTGAGAGCTTATCATTCATACAATTGACTTGTGCTTATATAGTTTTGATTATAATAACAATCAGCGCCATAATTTACAGCACTAACGCTCGTAAACAGGAATTCAAATGAAAAAACAAACATTACTCAGTGTTTCAATGCTTGTAGTAACACTTACTTTAACTGGCTGCCAATCAGCTTATTATTCTGCGATGGAAAAAGTGGGTGTTCACAAACGCGATATTCTAATTGACCGCGTAGAAGAAACCAAAGACTCGCAACAAGAGTCACAAGAAGAATTTAAATCGGCACTAGAGCGCTTAACTACTCTAATCGATTTTAATGGTGGCGAACTACAAGACACTTACAATCAACTAAACGATGATTACGAGTCGAGCTTAAATGCCGCTAACGAAGTATCAACTAACATCAATAAAGTAGAAGACGTGGCAGAAGCGCTATTTGATGAGTGGGCCGATGAGTTAGAGCAATACAAAAGTGCATCACTTAAGCGTGAAAGCAGCAAAAAGCTAACTGCAACTAAGCGTCAATTTGATCAGCTATTACGCTCAATGCGCAGCGCAGAGAGTAAAATGGAGCCAGTATTAACCTCGCTTCATGATAACGTTTTATACCTAAAGCATAACTTAAATGCACAAGCGGTATCGGCTATTAAAGGTGAATTCACTAACCTTAAGCGCGATATTCAATTGTTGATGAACGACATGAACAAATCGATTGCCGACTCAAACAAATTTATTGAACAAATGAATAGCGCTGGCTAATCATTTGTTACTTTAACAAGCCTGCTTAATTGCAGGCTTTTTTATGTTAAAGGAAATGCTAAAAGGGATTTACAATGAAACGCTTTTTAACCGCAACAATGCTCTTATGTATACTAACTGCCTGCGGTGCACCTAATAATATTAATCGTATTACCAGCTCTGACTCAGTTGTTGTTATAAATGATAAGAACGGTCGTTATAAAAATTTATACACAGGTGAAAAAACATATCCCACTACCTGTACTGAAAACTGCTACCCAGCCCACCCAGACTTACTATGCAAAACCGGCAGCGAAAACTGCCAGTACCAAGGCCAGCAAACTAAACCACAACTTAGTACCGGCTATACCGTACGCTGGCTTGGCCACGCTAGTTTTGTAATTAACACTCCAAATGGTCAAAATGTGCTGTTTGATCCGGTAAAAAATCAGTTTGATTCTCCAGTCGCACTTGGCTTTAAACTCGGCGGTGGTATTTATCGTAAAGCAGGCGCTTGGCCTAGTGAGCAAGAACTGGAAAATATTGATGCGGTAATGTATTCACATATTCATTACGATCACTTTAATAAAGCCGACATACAAAGCATTGGCAATAAACCTCGCTATTTAACACCACTCGGTATGGCCGACAACTTTCCTACCGGTGGTTTTAATATTAGCGAAATGCCGTGGTATTCAACAACCAACATTGACGACTTAGTTATTAATGCCGTGCCAGCTCATCATTTTAGCGCTCGTGTATTGGTGCCCTTTATTTACGAAGATAACAATAAAGACTTATGGAATGGCTGGCTGCTTGAACAAAACGGCAGTACCTTATTTTTTGCAGGCGATACGGGCTACTCAAAACACTTTAAAGACATACAGCAAAAATATGGCGATATAGATGTGTGCTTAATACCAATCGCATCTTACTACAGTAAAGAAAGTGGTAAATTTTATCGTTACGTTCACACCACACCAGAGGATGCGCTCAACGCAGCACAAGAGCTTAATTGTAAAGTAATGATACCGTGGGGATACGGTAACTCAAGTTGGAAAATGGGCGACCATACTAGCCACTCTGCCTTACTGCGCTTATTACATATGGTTAAAAAAATGGATGCTAAAACACCGCTGTATATTTTAAACGAAGGCGAAAGTATTTCACTGTAACTATTTACTTAGCTGTTTTAAGATTGTTATTACATTAAGACAAATCGACAATAAAATTGAGAGATTAATGAAGAAATTAGCACTCGCCTTAAGCTTTTTATTAAGCACGCCAGCAATGGCTATTGATGTTGAACATACATCAACTCCAATTACTATTGATGGCGTATCAGAAAGCGCATGGGATAAAGCCGCTTGGCACGACATGCCTTATCTAATGGATGGCACACTGCCATCAAACGATGCCGACTTTAAAGGGCGTTATCGCTTACTGTGGGATCAAAACTATTTATACCTACAAGCCGATATTGTGGATGACGTTTTAATAGATACACACGCCGATCCAACCTATAAATATTGGGATGACGACGCGCTTGAAGTATTTATTGATAGCGATGCATCAGGCGGAAATCATCAATTTAATCACACCGCTTTGGCGTACCATATTGGCCTTGATAACCAAGCTGCCGATTACGGACCTGATAAAAAAGCCCATTTGTATACCGACCACCTAGTTAGTAACTGGAAGCGCAATACCACCGCACCCTTTAATATTACCTGGGAAGTAGCAATAAAACTCTACCCTAATGATTATAAAGAAGGTGCTAAAAACCCCCCACTTACACTTAGCGAAAAACAAGTAATAGGCTTTATGTTAGCGTATTGCGATAACGATGGCAGTGACGTGCGCGAGCACTTTATGGGTTCACACGAAGTACAACCAGTAAATGGCGACAGAAATCGTGGCTTTATAGATGCAGACGTATTTGGCAAAATCACCCTACTCCCGAAAAAGTAAGCCACCCCACCAATAAATAATTAAGTAGGTTGGGTTGAGCGCAGCGAAACCCAACGAAAAAATACCCTACCAACAAACACAGGTGCTTTGCATTATCGGCTGTTTTAAATGTAGTAAGGTCTAGTGTATGTTATCTTGAAAGATAAAATCAAACACGACCCTATTTGCGTACCTTATTAGGTCGATTTTTATCACAAATAATATAAAAAGAATTAATTAGTTCTTCGACCTGTAAAGCTATATCATTCTGTGTCGGTAACGAAACACCATCTAACTCTTTACTTACACATGCTTTATATTGTTGAGTTAAATTACGAACATTACTAACCAATGAAATCCATTGCATTCCTGTATCACTAGATACATTAGTTGCTATAGGTATTAGTCCAACAATCGTATCATGTTGCTGATCTACTGTTTGTAAAAAGGTCATGATTTGAGGCTTATGTAATTTATACTTTTCATTTAACACCCCTAAATAAACACTATCAATAAACTCTCGTAATTGTTCATAACTTTCAGCATTAATAGCATGTTTGTCCCATGCCATTGGTCTAGCATTTTTTAACTGATCAAGTAACAAGCATACATGTCTCTCTAAAATACTCACACTATTCTCAGCTAATCGCTGAAACTCTAATTTGGCTCTTAGCTCTGCTAAAGAGTTCAAAAACAAACCTACAGTTACAACTCCTAGGATAGTTTGGGCTGAAACCATAACTTTACCTGAAAACGAACTAGGTGCAATATCCCCATAGCCCAGAGTTGTCAAGGTAACAACACTAAAATACAAAGAATCCACTATATTTAAATTTTTTACACAACATGGAAATATGTAATATAAAAACCCGAATATAGGGATGTAAGAAAGATAAATAATTCCATACGATGAAGGTTTTAGGTGTAACATCTCAACTCCATTGAGGTCTAATAGGTAATTACTAAGGAAATTGGCAAATACTCTATATCTTTATCAACTACATTACGAATTAAATAATAATTCCGGTTATATTAGAAACTTACCAGTACTTCATGCTGAAATTTATTAATTTTCACCTTTGCAAAAATTCTACTGACTCAACCTTTCATTGATATGCAACACCTCAACGATCATAATGATGCAAATAGTTGCCTTGACTTTAAAGCTTCTCTTTGTCACAAACACAAAAAAGCCGCTGTATTTTTCAATACAGCGGCTTTTAAAATCATTATTCTAAATTAATAGATTATGACTTAGGTCCACGACCTGCACGTTTACGTTCGTTTTCAGTAAGGTAACGCTTACGAATACGAATGTTTAGTGGAGTTACTTCAACTAGCTCGTCATCATCGATGAACTCAAGCGCTTGCTCAAGTGAGTAGTTAAGGTGTGGAGAAAGCGTTTGCGCTTCATCAGTACCAGATGCACGTACGTTAGTTAACTGCTTGCCTTTAAGGGCGTTAACTGTAAGGTCGTTATCACGGTTATGAATACCGATAACCATACCTTCGTATACTTCAACACCGTGACCGATGAATAAACGGCCGCGTTCTTGTAAGTTGAATAATGCGTTAGTAAGTGCTTTACCAGTTGCGTTTGCAATCATTACGCCGTTCTTACGAACACCGATGTCGCCACCTTTGTGAGGACCGTAATGATCGAACGTATGGTACATAAGACCAGAACCCGAAGTAAGCGTCATGAAATCAGTTTGGAAACCAATTAAACCACGGCTAGGGATCATGAAATCTAAACGCATACGGCCTTTGCCATCTGGAGTCATGTTAGTAAGTTCACCTTTACGTAGGCCAACTTGTTCCATAACAGAACCCTGATGCTCGTCTTGACAGTCAATAGTCACTGTTTCAAACGGTTCTTCTAGAACGCCATCTACAGTACGTAAGATAACTTCTGGACGAGAAACTGAAAGCTCGTAACCTTCACGACGCATGTTCTCAATTAAGATACCTAGGTGTAATTCACCACGACCAGAAACACGGAAGCTATCTGGGCTACCAGTATCTTCAACGCGAAGTGCTACGTTGTGTACTAATTCTTTGTCTAAACGTTCACGGATATTACGTGACGTTACAAACTTACCTTCTTTACCACAGAAAGGTGAGTTATTTACAGAGAATGTCATTGTTACAGTTGGCTCATCAACACTTAGTGGTGGTAATGCTTCAACGTTTCCTGGGAAACAAACTGTATCAGAAATCTTAAGCTCACCAATACCTGTTACAGTTACGATGTTACCAGCGTAAGCTCTATCAGTTTCGATACGTTCAAGACCTAGGTAGCTTTGTACTGCGCCAATTTTACCATTACGTGTAGTGCCATCAGCACTGATAATAGTAACTTGTTGGTTAGGAGCAACAGAACCACGTTTAATACGACCAATACCAACTACACCAACATAAGAGTTGTAATCTAGTTGAGAAATTTGCATTTGGAAGTCACCTTCAGGATCTGCATCCGGTGGTGATACTTCGTCAACGATCATCTTGAACATAGGTTCCATGTTGTCTGATGGCTCGTCTAAATCTAGTGTTGCCCAGCCGTTGATAGCTGAAGCGTAGATTACTTTAAAATCTAACTGTTCGTCAGTTGCGCCAAGGTTGTCGAATAAATCAAAGATTTGATCCATAACCCAATCAGGACGTGAACCTGGCTTATCAATTTTATTGATAACTACGATTGGCTTTAAGCCTTGCGCGAATGCCTTTTGCGTAACGAAACGCGTTTGTGGCATTGGACCTTCTTGAGCATCAACAAGTAATAATACTGAGTCAGCCATCGAAAGTACGCGTTCAACTTCACCACCGAAATCGGCGTGTCCCGGAGTATCTACGATATTGATATGGTAGTCGTTCCAAGAGATGGCTGTGTTTTTAGCCAAAATGGTAATACCACGTTCTTTCTCAATGTCGTTTGAGTCCATCACGCGCTCTTCGTTACCGCCGCGTGTTTCTAATGTACCTGATTGCTCAAGTAGTTTGTCAACCAGAGTTGTTTTACCGTGGTCAACGTGCGCGATAATCGCTATATTTCTTAACTTTTCGATGCTCATATATTTACTCAGAGAAATTAAATTCTCAATGATCCTGCAAGATCTACGCACTCATCCACGCTTTCGCGAGATGTCCCAGCATAGGATTTAAAAGGGCGCATATTATCCCTCATTAATGACATGGATGAAAGTTTATCCAATACATATTTTAAAACTTTCTCAATACTTTTACTAAGTATCTGTTTTATATATGACAATTATATGAATTAAATTTCAATATTTTTTTGAAAAACAGTCTTTTTGGCTATTTTTCCGATCTTTTTGTTACTCTTTTACATTTAGGTTATGCTAATTTCAGCTGATTAAATTAACAACAAATTACGCTCTGTAAATTTTGCACCGAAATGGAATATTTACGCACCAAGATGGTGCGTTTATATATTCCATTTTGATGCAATGATATTTTTTTAATTTATAAACAGCCAGTTACAATAATGGCACAAAATCAGCTTAGTAAATACCAAAGCAATTATGCAGCAATAACAAAACCCAATAGTTGGAGGACACATGTCACAATCGGTTTTAGATTTTATTAAAGAAAATGACGTCAAGTTCATTGATTTACGCTTTACTGACACTAAGGGTAAAGAGCAACATGTATCGATTCCTCATCACCAAGTTGATGAAGATTTTTTCGAAGACGGTAAAATGTTCGACGGTTCTTCAATTGCAGGCTGGAAAGGCATAAACGAATCAGACATGGTATTAATGCCAGTTCCTGAGTCAATCAAACTAGACCCTTTCACTGAAGAAGCGACATTAATTTTACGTTGTGACGTAGTAGAGCCTTCTACACTACAAGGCTATGAGCGCGACCCGCGTTCTGTTGCTAAGCGTGCTGAAGATTACATGCGTTCTACAGGCATTGCAGACACTGTTTTATTTGGCCCTGAGCCAGAATTTTTCGTATTTGACGATGTTAAATACAAATCAGATATGTCTGGTTCTATGTACAAAATTGATTCTAAGCAAGCTGCTTGGAACTCAGATAAAGAATATGCAGATGGCAACACTGGTCATCGTCCAGGTGTTAAAGGCGGTTACTTCCCAGTTGCTCCAGTTGATGACTTCCAAGATTGGCGTTCAGCTACGTGTCTAGTTCTAGAAGAAATGGGCCAAGTAGTAGAAGCACATCACCACGAAGTAGCAACAGCAGGTCAAAACGAAATCGCTACTCGCTTTAATACAATGGTATTAAAAGCGGATGAAATTCAAGAAATGAAATATGTTATCCATAACATGGCTCACTTATACGGTAAAACAGCAACGTTTATGCCTAAGCCAGTTGTTGGTGATAACGGTTCTGGTATGCATTGTCACCAGTCACTTGCTAAAGATGGTGTAAACCTTTTTGCTGGTGATAAGTACGGCGGTCTTTCTGAAGATGCACTTTACTACATTGGCGGCATCATCAAGCATGCTAAAGCAATTAACGCTTTTGCAAATGCGTCTACTAACTCGTACAAACGTTTAGTACCAGGTTTTGAAGCACCAGTTATGCTTGCATACTCTGCACGTAACCGTTCTGCATCAATCCGTATCCCAGTGGTTCCATCTGAAAAAGGTCGTCGTATTGAAGTACGCTTCCCGGATCCAACTGCTAACCCATACCTTGCTTTCTCAGCAATGCTTATGGCTGGCCTTGATGGTATCAAAAACAAGATCCATCCTGGCGATGCTATGGATAAAGATTTATACGACTTACCAGCTGAAGAAGCAGCAGAAATTCCAACTGTTGCAGCATCACTTGACGAAGCACTATCTGCACTTAGCGCAGACCGTGAATTCTTAACTCAAGGTGGCGTATTCACTGATGACTTAATCGATGCTTACATCGAACTTAAGTCTAAAGAAGTTGAAAAGCTTAACATGACAACTCATCCAGTTGAGTTTGAAATGTACTACAGCTGTTAATTAAGCTGTAAAAATATGTGTGTTCTCAAGCCCGCTTTGCGGGCTTTTTTAATGGTAAAATTAGTCAATCTCCACTAAAGTTAAGTTACCGATAAAAATGCAGGGCTGCAGAGTGAATAACAAGATTTTATTACTATTAATTACTTTAGGATTAAGTAATTATGGTTATGCCGGTGAAACAAAAATATACGCTTGGAAAGATAAAAATGGCGTATTAGTGTTCTCAGACACCCCTCATAAAGGGGCTCAAGAGGTAAAGCTCACCAGCCAAGATCTTAATATGCCTGCAACAAATACTGACATTTTTGACGAGCAACCTCAGCCTCAACAAGCGGCCTTTAGTATTGCTATTTCCTCCCCTGATCATAACCAGACTATTCGTGAAAATACCGGCACTGTTTATGTAACTAGCCGAATAAAACCACGCTTTGAAACTGGTTTTACTATACAACTTTTTATTGATGGTAAAGCACACGGCCCAGCCAGTGACAGCTCAACCTTTGCAATTAGAGATGTAGAACGTGGTCAGCACACACTACAATTAAAGCTTTTTAATAGTAAAAACCAAGTTATTGCTACAAGCGAACCCTGCATATTTTTTATGCACCGAAAAGGGCTAAACCTAGGTAACTAAATTGGGGCATTACTAAACGTGCAGCAGTGTATTTAACCATATAACTTGCTTGCAAACATCCACGCACTAAAATGGTGCAGCTATGATTAATAATAAAAACTTTAGCCCTGAGCTACTCGATGCCATTTGGCAAAATCAAACAACCGCTATCATGTTACTTGATAAAAACTTTACCGTTGTATATGCCAATACTAGTACCAGCGAGCTGCTTGGCCTTGGTAATAAGCGCTTGTTAGAACAACCGTTTGATAGCCTTTTTAACTACCATTCAATCGATTTACAGCGTATAGAACAATACTCATTAGTTGAAGGCGTAGATTGCCAGCAGCACAGAGCTGACGTGGTTTTTAGCGATTCTCGCCATGCAAAAGTAGCCGTAAGTACACGACAAATTAAGTTTAATGGCTCGCTTTATATTTTATTTGAGTGGCGCCAAACCGATGACGAAATTAAGCATGACCAAGCGTCTAATCAAATGCATCAATATCAAGCTGCCCGAAACCTAATTAGAGGCTTAGCTCACGAAATTAAAAATCCTTTAGGTGGAATTCGCGGAGCGGCGCAGTTATTGCAGTATGAGGTTGATCAACAAGAAAGAGATCAATGTGCTGAGCTCATCATTGAGCAAGCCGACCGATTACGCGAACTAGTAGATAGGCTTTTGGGGCCCAATCAACTTCCGCAAAAATCGTATGGCAATATACATCAATCACTTGAATCAGTTGCAAGGCTAAGTACGTTAGATAATTGTTCTAATATTAGCTTGGTTAAAGATTACGACCCAAGTATTCCTGATGTATACATTGATCAAGGCAAAATTCAGCAAGTAGTATTAAATATTGTTCGAAACGCCCAACAGGCGCTTGTAGATGGCGGTGAAATAACAATAAAAACCCGCATTAATCATCAGCATCGTCGCCCAGGTAAAGCACCTAAAAAAGCCTTGTTGATCCAAATATCTGATAACGGACCAGGTATTGATCCCAGTGTACGCGAAACACTGTTCTACCCTATGATCACCAATAAAGAAGGTGGCTCTGGGTTAGGACTCTCAATAGCGCAAACACTGATAGATCAACATGATGGCTATATAGAATGTGATAGCTGGCCTGGACATACTGAATTTAATATCTATCTGCCCTTTGCAGATTAATGTTTGGAGTTTGCATGAAAACAGTTTGGCTTGTAGATGATGATGCTTCTATTCGATTTGTACTTGAAAAAGCACTAACCCGTGCAGGGTTTAACACAGAGAGCTTTGCTAATGCGCAAGATGTACTAAGCGCACTAAAGTTTAGCCAACCTACTGTTTTAGTTTCTGACGTACGAATGCCTGGTATGGATGGTATGGCGTTGCTTGAACTTATTGCAGAGCAAAACCCTGGGCTGCCGGTTATTATAATGACTGCGCACTCAGATTTAGACTCAGCTGTAAATGCATTCCAAAAAGGTGCTTTTGAATACCTAGCTAAGCCGTTTGATTTAAACGAAGCAGTGGCGCTAGTCGAAAGCGCATGCAGAGCAAACTCCACTAAAAAAACTAAACGCAAGCAAGCTCCACCAAAAAGTGCCCACATAATTGGTGAAGCGCCCGCAATGCAAGAAGTGTTTAGAGCGATAGGTAAACTATCGGCCTCTAGCATGAGCGTATTAATAAATGGTGAATCTGGAACAGGTAAAGAACTTGTCGCCAGTGCTTTGCACAATCATAGCCCACGTAAAGAAAACCAATTTATTGCACTTAACATGGCAGCCATTCCAAAAGAGCTTGTTGAGTCAGAGTTATTTGGCCACGAAAAAGGCGCATTTACGGGCGCCGACAGCGTGCGTAAAGGCCGCTTTGAGCAAGCCAATGGCGGCACACTATTTTTAGATGAAATTGGTGATATGCCACTTGATGTACAAACACGTTTATTACGCGTTCTTGCCGATGGTGAGTTTTATCGCGTTGGTGGCCATCAAAGTATAAAAGTAGATGTGCGTATTATTGCGGCTACGCACCAAAACCTTGAAGATTTAGTTAAACAGGGCAAGTTTAGGGATGATTTATTCCATCGTCTTAATGTTGTGCGCCTACGTTTACCTGCTCTTCGAGAGCGCACTGAAGATATAGAAAGCTTATCGCAACACTTTTTACATAAAAGCGCTAAAGAGCTACAAGTAGAAAGCAAAGTGCTGAGCCCTAAGGCAACTGAGCAATTACGCTTATTTAATTGGCCAGGCAATGTACGCCAATTAGAAAACACCTGTCGCTGGCTTACTGTAATGGCACCGGGTGAGCTTGTAAGCGAGCAAGACTTACCGCCGGAAATTCTGGATGCTTCGCCAACCCAGGAAGAAGGTGATTGGCTAGATGCGTTTCAGCAATGGCTTAATCAAGAGCTTAAACAAGGCAAAGAAAATATTTGGCCTGACATTCAATCCCAGCTAGAAACTCGCTTAATTAAAACCGCACTGGCTAATTGTTCTGGTCATAAGCAAGATGCTGCTATAAAAATTGGTTGGGGACGCAACACGTTGACCCGAAAATTAAAAGAGCGCAATATTAGCTGATTAAACGCTTTTAACACATTTGGTTATTGATGAAGCTAATCGAACATATTCCATTATTCAAACAAATGGAAATTATAAACAGGCTGCACTTTTTTAAAGAATTTACGCTCAGCGAGCGCCAAGTCTTATTAGAGTCGTTCGGCCTGTTGTATTTAGTAAGCCAGCATCAATTTTTATTTAAGCAATACGATAACGACAAACGTTTGTACATTGTACTTAGCGGCGCGTTATTAGTATTTAAACATAATCATTTGCTAGAACTTGGCACTATAGAGCCCGGTGAATTTATAGGTGAAGGTGCCTTTATAAATAACCGAGAGCGTAGTACTAGCGCTCGCGCTAAAACCGACAGTATAGTCCTCGCTATTACCCCTGAAGCACTCACTCGTTTACCTAATGTTATCCGCGAAAAAATTAAAGACCGAATTATAGAAGGTATGAGTCTGCGCATTGCCAAACTAAGCGAGCATATAGAAACTCACGGTTAACTCTATCACTCAGTCCATATAAACAATTTGTAGTGAGCAATCAAGCCAGCTGGGGTTATTAACGTGAGCTGTAAACCTGTAAGTATCGGATGGTTTGGCGCCAAAGGGCGTATTTATAAGTGGTTGTGAGTAACTGTATGTTTGCGAATAATTTTTGTAATAAATGACAACGTAACCGTATAAAAACTCCCAACCTAACCTTACAACAGCGCCACTGGGTAAGGTAAAGTCAGCATATTTATCTGTAAATGTGACGAGTAAATCATTGTACTTGTCTTCGCTGCATTGAGTTGTTCGTAACTTTTTAGGCATAACAAAGGTTGTACCCGCCACTGCATTTTTTAGATAAAAGCCTATATTGCCATCACCATAAAAATGATTTGAACGCGTTGTATAGTTAACTTGTGGCTCGTAACCTAGCCCCTGCATAATAGTAGCTAACTGCTCAGTCTCTTTTGGGTAAATTTTGTCACTTGATAAGAGTAATGTAGCCTCACCAAAATCAGGTGGAATTGCCAGCTCTACATATTCATAAGGGAGCGATTGTGCTTTTAGCGCAGCATCGAGCTGATTGCTCTGTTCATCTTGCAAGTTTTCACTAAATACATACACGGTAGGTTGTTGGCACGCAGCTAATGGTAATGCCAACACACACATTAAAATTCCATTTTTCATAGTTACCCCTTTTGATTACGCTTGTAGTCTATTAAAGGTAACTATTTATAGCAATTTAATTTGTTTGGCTATCTAACCAAGCATCAACACTTTTGCGAGTATATAAAACTTCTTTAAATAAACGATGACGTTCAAACTCGAGTTTTGTTTTTCTCGTGGCATCACCACTAACTAAACGGCTATGGGTATCATTGAACTTTGAAATTACAGAAAAACCGCGCTCATCTTGATCAGCTTGCTTTTTTACAGAATTAGCAAGGTGCTCTCTAACATCGTCAGCAGTTAACATACCTGAATTGTCTAATCCCATTAGCTCTTTTTTCATTGCCAATCTTACGCCCATTTCCTACTCCATTTAATGAAAACTATTTAATCCGCCAAAGTTTTAGCAATTAGCAGGCCATACGTAAAATTAACTGCTGCAAAGGTTACTCTTCAATTGCTTCAGTTTTTTTAAAGACAGATAAAATACATAAAAAATTTCATAGCTATTTACGTATTACAATTAGCGAAAGTTACTTGCTTTGGTGCAAAAGTCGCTGCAAGCCTTTATACTACAGCTTGTGCGTTACCCCACCGAGAGCAAATATGAACGAAGAATACATAGAAATAGAATTAGAAGAAGAGCCGATTGAGCTCTGTAAATTATTAAAAGTACTAAACTTAGTTGAAGGTGGCGGCCAAGCTAAAAACCTAATTACCGAAGGCTATGTGGGTGTTAACCATGAAATTTGTACAATAAAGCGGAAAAAATTATACAGTGGCGATGTATTAGAATTTGATGGTGAATTTTTTAAACTTGCGCTAAGTGAAGATGCAACCCCTGCAGAAAAACCTGCGGTACAAACTCAAGCAGAGTCAAAGCAAGCTGCACCACAACCAACAAATCAGCCAGCTAAAAGTAAGCGTAAGCGAACTAAAAAACCAAAAGTAGATGATAAAACAGGTCGTCGACCTATTTCGTTTGGTTAAGCATTTAAAAGCCCTCTTTTTATATAAAAAGGTCAACTTGTATAGTTGGCCTTTTTACTCTTTAATAACCTAGTTAATAATAAAAACAAGGTTATAAAATGTCTGTTAAAACACCTAAAAATTGGTTTAAGCCCGTTGTATGGGCGGCACTCGTATGGAACTTACTTGGCGTTATTGCATTTGCTATGCACATGATGATGACACCCGAAATGATAGGTAAACTTCCGCTAGATCAACAAGCTGCCTACTCTAACGTTCCTATTTGGTCAACCATTGCATTTGCTATAGCTGTATTTGGAAGCACTTTGGGTTGTCTGTTTTTGCTTGCTAAAAACGCGCTGGCAACACCTACTTTTGCGCTATCGCTCGGCGCTATTTTAATTCAGCAATATTATAATTTTGTGGTCATAAACAGTATTGAGCTACTTGGCGCAAGTGCTGTATTTATGCCTATTTTTGTAATCGTTATTGCCATCGCTTTACTTTGTTTGAGTATTAAAGGTAAGCAACAAGGTTGGTTACAGTAATTAATAAGGGTCGAAATAACTTTTGATCCTACCTCTTTCAAATCATCTCTTGAAATTAAACTTTTCAGCATCATCTCTACTATATTAACTGTATAAAATTCGTTCTCTAAACACGATTTTTTACACTGGTATGTACTTTGCAATTCGAACACTACAGAGGTCACTCTTCAAAATATTTTTCTAATTCATAAAGGGGCAAATAATGAATAATAGTTTCGATACCCAACATCAGCTCACAATAAATGGTGAGCAATATCATATTCATTCTCTAAAAGGACTTGGCGACAAAGCGAAACGACTGCCCTTTTCCTTAAAAGTATTACTTGAAAACCTTCTTCGTAACGAAGATGGCGCAAATATAAAAGAACAAGACATTCAAGCCCTTCTTAATTGGGATCCTCAAGCAAAGCCTGCATCTGAAGTTGCCTTTACTCCCGCCCGTGTTGTTATGCAAGATTTTACCGGTGTACCCGCTATTGTAGATTTAGCCGCGATGCGTGACGCAATGGAAAAACTAGGTGGAGATCCTGCAAAAATAAACCCGTTATCACCTGCTGAACTTGTTATTGACCATTCGGTACAAGTAGATGGCTACGGAAATGATGGTGCATTTGATTTAAATGCAAAACTTGAATACGACCGAAATAAAGAACGTTATGAATTTTTACGTTGGGGACAAACCGCTTTTGATAATTTAAAAGTAGTGCCACCTGCAACCGGTATTGTTCACCAAGTAAACCTAGAATACTTAGCGCGCGTTGTTTTTAATGAAGACCGCGATGGCAAAAAGTTCGCTTATCCAGATACACTCGTAGGTACCGACTCTCACACAACCATGATAAATGGCTTAGGTGTACTTGGTTGGGGTGTAGGCGGTATTGAAGCCGAAGCAGCTATGCTTGGTCAGCCAATTAGCTTACTCATTCCACAAGTAGTCGGTATGAAGCTAAGCGGCCGCTTACCTGAAGGTACTACCGCTACAGATTTAGTGTTAACGGTAACCGAAATACTGCGTAACCATGGTGTAGTGGGTAAATTTGTAGAGTTTTATGGTGACGGCCTTGCCGACTTACCACTTGCCGATAGAGCAACCATAGCGAATATGGCGCCAGAATACGGCGCTACGTGTGGTATTTTCCCAATTGATGATGAAACCATTAACTACCTTCGCTTAACAAACCGCGACGAAAGTCACCTAAAGGTAATTGAGGATTACGCAAAACACCAAGGTTTATGGCGTAACGATGGTGACGAAGCTAGCTATACCGATACACTCGAGCTTAAACTAGGTGATGTTGTACCAAGCCTTGCAGGCCCTAAACGACCACAGGATAGAATTTCCCTAGACAAGGCTGGTGAAGTGATTAGCCAGCATTTAAAAAACTTTCAAGATGAACGTATGGCTCGTCGTGATAATAGCGACGAAGAACAAGCTCGTATTGAAAGTGAAGGGCCAACAACAAATCCAGATGAACCAGTTAACGAAGCGCAGTTTATGGGCGCCGCCAAGGTTAAATTTAAAGGGCAAGAGTTTGAGTTAAACGATGGCGCTTGTGTTATTGCCGCAATTACCAGCTGTACTAATACTTCTAACCCAAGTGTTATTTTAGCTGCTGGTTTGGTTGCCAAAAAAGCAAAACAGTTAGGCATTAATGTAAAACCTTGGGTTAAAACATCACTTGCACCAGGCTCTAAAGTAGTTACCGACTACCTAGAAAAAGCAGGCTTAATGGACGACTTAGAAAGCTTAGGCTTTAACTTAGTTGGCTACGGCTGTACTACGTGTATTGGTAACTCAGGGCCGCTTGCAACTGAAATATCAGACGCAATTCAAAAACATAAATTGGTAGTGAGCTCTATTTTATCGGGTAACCGTAACTTTGAAGGGCGTATTCACCAAGATGTTAAAATGAACTTTTTAGCCTCTCCTCCGCTTGTTGTAGCTTATGCAATTGCAGGTAGAACCGATATTGACGTATACAACGAACCCCTTGCTCAAGATGCTAACGGTAACGATATTTACCTTAAAAACATTTGGCCAAGCGTTAAAGAAGTAAGTGACCTAGTTAAAGAAACAGTAACTAAAGAAATGTTCGAAAAAAGCTACGCTAACGTTTACGAAGGCGATAGCCGTTGGCAGCAAATTAAAATACCAGATGGCAAACTTTACGATTGGGATGACGCATCTACCTACATTAAAAAAGCACCATTTTTTGATGGTATGAAAGTAGAACCACCGGGCATTCCTACTATTGAGGGTGCACGTTGTTTAGCTAAGCTTGGGGATTCAGTAACCACTGATCATATTTCTCCAGCAGGTGCTATTAAAGCAGATGCGCCAGCAGGTTTATACTTGCAAGAAAATGGCGTAGATAAAGCGCAGTTTAACTCGTACGGTTCACGCCGTGGTAATCACGAAGTAATGATGCGTGGTACGTTTGCTAATGTTCGTCTTAAAAACTTACTAGCACCAGGTACTGAAGGCGGCGTAACACGTACTCAGCCTGGCGATACACTAGAGAGTATTTATGATGCAGCAATGGAGTATCAAAAAAATAATACGCCACTCATCATTTTAGCGGGTAAGGAATACGGTACGGGTTCATCTCGTGACTGGGCTGCTAAAGGCTCACTTTTATTAGGCGTTAAAGCCGTTGTAGCACAAAGCTATGAACGTATTCATCGCTCTAACTTAATTGGTATGGGTGTATTACCTCTGCAATTTAAAGAAGGTGAAAGCTACGAGTCACATGGGTTAACAGGGCAAGAACAATTTGATATTGATGGCCTGTACGATAAAACCGATGAAGTAACCGTTATTGCTACAAATGCCGAAGGTAAAAAAGTAACCTTGAGTGCTGATGTACGTATTGATACCCCTAAAGAGTGGGATTACTACAAACACGGCGGTATTTTACAATATGTACTGCGTAATATGCTCGACTAACAAAGACAGTAGTTAATACATTTAAAAGCCCAGCTTAATAATAAGCTGGGCTTTTTTATGTGTGCTGTTTGTTGTCTTAAATCAATGCTAAGCATTTAAAGCGTGCCTACACTAGGGCCTGTTGACCTTTCAGGATTAAAATTTGTTCAACCTAGGGGCTATTTAATCGCGGCGTGAGGTTTGTAACCTAGTGGGCTAAGTAAAAACCGAGCAACAAAGAGTAAATAGCCCCTAGGCAGAACCCTTCGGGCAGCGCATGTTTGGCATTTATTCCACGTTATCGCCTATTCATGGGGAATAACCACACTACATAGGCTCTGCCTTGCCTAAATACCAAACACACTGCTGCAAATTTAACCTCGAAAGATAAACAGGCCCTAGGGCTACTCTTAGTGAGGTAACTATGTCGCAAACAATGATAATTAGGCTGCTTAAAACATCAATAGTGCTTGGGTTGTGCCTTATCGTGACTGGCCACACTTTAATTGTGTCGAGTTACTTCACTGTTAATCATGGTATTAAAGGAATAATTATAGCGGCAGCATGCATTGCTATAGGCGTGTTGTTGTCGCTCCCTACTAAAATATATTTAACCGTATTACTGATGGAAGCCGAAAAACGTTATTTAAAAAACCATAAAAGCACTCACTCTAAATAATTAAAGTGCACTTAAATTATTAATTTCTTTATTACGTTTTTCTAGTTTGTCTTTTACATTATTGGCATCATTAAATAACTTTTTAACCGAGTCTGGGTTCAAAATACTGATCCCCTCTGGTGCAGCCGACATTGTATTTGTACTTGGAGAGGTATTTAAAATAGATGTGTCTTCTGCAGCAATAACAGTAATATCTTTAGGATCGAGTTTTACTTCAATACTTTTTGCATGCGGGTTAGGTGTATCAGAAAAGTGCCATTGGCCTGTTTCATCTTGCCACTTAAAAATTTTGCTGCTTGAGGTAGTACTTTCAGGCATTGGTTCATCAGAAATACTGCTCGCAATTTTATCGCCAGCTTGCTTAACGCCCTGCACTGCTTGGTCCAAAGTATTGCTAGATAGCGCAACCATTTTTTCTTTAATTTGCTGAGATTCACTGCTAATTGATGATGCAGAAAGCCATGTTTGACCATCGGGCTTTTTTAAATAAAACAAAGAGATGACTGCAATAGCCATGATTGATATAGCTAAGTAGGTAAAGTATTTCATAGCGTTCCTGCTTTAATTAATCCTTTATTGCCTTGAGTCTAATAAAAAATACTTAATTAGGCAATTTTTTGTACCCTAATAAAAAAATAAAAACGCAGCCGAAGCTGCGTTTTTATTTGCAATTTAACTACACCGTAGTCGCGTTAAATACCGTCACCATCCATGTGTAGTCCGCATTCTCGGTTTAAACCAAAAAAGCGAGTTTCTTCCTCTGTCATTCCTGGTTCTAACTTACGTGTTGTATGTACGTCTCCCATAGACACATAACCTTGCTCCCATAATGGGTGGTAAGGTAAATCGTGCTTGGTAAGATACTGATACACGTCGCGGTTAGACCATTCAATAATCGGGTACACTTTAACGGTACCACGGCTAATTTCTACAAACTGTTTATCAGCACGTGTAGATGATTGATCGCGGCGCAAACCACTAAACCACGTGCCCGCTTCTATTTCTTTTAACGCACGGGTCATCGGCTCTACTTTATTAAGCTGATTATATTGCTTAATGCCGTCTTCGCCTTTCTCCCATAGTTTACCAAATTTAGCCTCTTGCCATGCTGGGCTAAGCGGCGCTCTATACACCTTTAAGTTAAGTGATAAACGCTCACTCATTTGCTCAATAAACTGATACGTTTCAGGAAATAAATAGCCTGTATCGGTTAATACAACGGGAATATCTGGACGTTGTGAGGTCATTAAATGCAGCATTACTGCCGCTTGAATACCAAAGCTAGATGATAAAAAAGCCGTATTAGGCAAGTTATCAAGCGCCCATGCAACACGCTGTTCTGCGCTCATATTCGCTAGTAAACCATTAGCATCAGCTAACATAGCCGTTTGGCTTTGTTTATCTAGCTGTAAAATGTTTTTAAATTCACTCATGGTAAATTCCAAACCTCACCAGCGCCAAAGCGCTGGTATTTAATTAAGCGTGAAAATCGGTTACTGATACTTTTACTTCAGCAACAATGCCTTTGCGTATAACAAAGTCACCAAAACACTCACCGTCATTGCGCTCGCTTGCCCATTGGCCAATGAGCTTATCGAATGCTTCTAGGTAAACGTCTTCGCCTACGTTCTCAAGGTACAATTTAGGAATACGTGTGCCTTCTAAATTACCACCTAAGTAAACGTTGTACTTACCTGGGCCTTTACCCACTAAACCAGCTTCTGCAAGCATTGCGCGGCCACAGCCGTTCGGACAACCTACAACGCGCATAATAATGCTGTCATCGGGTATACCGTGCTTAGCAAGTAATGCTTCAGTTTTTTCTACTAGGCTTGGTAAGTAACGCTCTGCTTCGGCCATTGCAAGTGGGCACGTTGGCAGTGAAACACACGCCATAGAATTTTTACGCTGCTGCGAATCTGTGTCATCAATCAGGCCATGGCTACGAGCAATTTCTTCAATCACGGCTTTTTGATCTGCAGGTACGCCAGCAATAATTAAGTTTTGGTTTGCCGTCATACGCATGTCACCTTGGTGAACTTCTGCAATTTTACGACAACCAGTTTTAAGCGGTTTGCCTGGGTAGTCTAAAATACGACCACTTTGAATAAATAGCGTTAAGTGGTGCTTACCATCAATGCCTTCAACCCATCCAATGCGGTCGCCACGGTGAGTAAACTCAAACGGACGGCTTGGTGCAAACGTAACGCCTGAGCGCTTTTCAACTTCTGCTTTAAATACATCAACACCTACACGGTCTAATGTGTATTTAGTTTTTGCATTTTTACGGTTTGAACGATTACCCCAATCGCGCTGCACAGATACAACATGCTCTGCAATTTTTAAGGTATCTTCTAGCGTAATAAAGCCAAAGTCATCAGCCTTACGCGGATAAGTTGCTGTATCGCCGTGCGTCATCGCAAGGCCACCGCCCACTAATACGTTAAAACCAACAAGTTTGCCGTTATCAGCAATTGCCACAAAGTTTAAATCGTTAGCGTGTACATCAACTTCGTTGTTAGGTGGAATAGTCACCGTGGTTTTAAACTTACGCGGTAAGTAATTAGATCCTAAAATTGGCTCTTCTGTGGTTTCTGCTTTTTCGCCATTTAACCAAATTTCGGCATACGCTTTCGTTTTTGGTAATAAATGTTCAGAAATTTTTGCAGCCCAGTCGTAAGCTTCTTGATGTAGCTCAGACTCAACGGGATTAGTAGTACAAAGCACATTACGGTTAACGTCACCCGCTGTAGCAATAGAGTCTATACCTACGCTATCAAGCATTTGGTGCATGCCTTTAATATTTGGCTTTAACACTCCATGAAACTGAAACGTTTGACGCGTTGTTAAACGAATGCTGCCGTAGCTTGTTTTGTCATCTGCAAACTTGTCGATTGCTAACCACTGCTCTGGCTTAATAATACCGCCAGGCATACGTGCACGTAACATTACATTATGTAGCGGCTCTAGCTTTTGCTTAGCGCGCTCACCACGTATATCGCGGTCATCTTGTTGGTACATACCGTGAAAACGTATTAACTGAAAGTTATCGGCTGTAAAGCCACCAGTAATTTCGTCTGTTAAATCTTTTTCTATGGTGCCACGTAAGAAGTTACTTTCTCTTTTCAAACGTTCGTTATCAGAAAGTTTTACGTTTTTATCTTGTTCGCTCATTTTAAATCCTAAATTTGTTACAGTGACGGCTGCTAGCTGTTAAATAAAATAAGAAACGTGATTAATACACGTCTTTCTGATAGCGGTTTGCGCTACGCAAATCTTTTAAATATTGCTCTGCGTCTTCATTGCTCTTGCCTGTGTTTTCTTTAACAATATCAAGCAAGGCGTTGTGTACATCTTTTGCCATGCGATTTGCATCGCCACAAATATAAAAGTGAGCGCCAGCTTCTAGCCATTCAAACACGTCTTTACTGTTACTGCGTAACTTATCTTGTACGTATACTTTTTCTGCTTGATCGCGGCTAAATGCAACATCTACTTTGTTAAGTAAACCCGATTTTAAATAACCCTGTATTTCTACTTGGTATAAAAAGTCTTGAGTGAAATGTGGGTTTCCAAAAAACAACCAGTTTTTGCCTTGTGCTTCACGCGAATCACGCTCTTGTAAAAATGCACGGAACGGCGCAATACCCGTACCTGGGCCAACCATAATCACAGGTGTATCATCGTTAGTGGGTAGGCGGAAATTGTCGTTGTGTTCGCTAAATACTTTAACTTTACAACCTTCTTCTGCACGACGAGTTAAGTAACCTGTACAGCCACCTAAATGCTCGCTATCAAATGCATCAAACTGCACTAGACCTAGTGTTAAATGCACTTCGTCTTCAACCTCAGCTTGGCTAGATGCAATTGAGTACAAACGAGCTTGTAGTTTACGTAGGCAATCTACTAATGTTTGTGCATCAATTTTTGCAGGGTTTTGGCGAATCACATCAAATATTTGACGAGGTTCAATATACGCACGCATTGCGGCTTTATCTTCTACAAGCTTTAATAATTCAGGCGTACCAGTTGCTGTTGCGTATTTTTCTACAAAACCAGGGTATGACTGAGTCAGCTCTAGTTTTTCAATAAGTGCATCACGTACGCTTAGCTCTTCATCACCTACTTTTACAATGCTTGTTGCATCTATTTGAGTAAGTGTAAGTACTTCATCAACTAATACATCATCATTTAAAAAGTACACACCTAATGAATCACCAGGTGTGTAAGTAATGTCTGAACCTTCAAGCGAAATTTCAACGTGGCGTACATCTTTAGTTGAGTCGCGACCGGTAATTTTTTGAACAGTTAATAGCTCTGCTTCAAATGGATTTTGTTTTGTATATTGGCTTGCTGCAGAGGTTGGAGCGCCAAATGGCATTGATACAACTTGACCACCAGCGGCTTCTTGCTGCGCTTTTAAATCAGGTTCGAATGCATCAACTGCACCGGCAATCCATGTTGCAGCTTCATCTTCGTAATCTACATCTAAATCAGCACGTTGATATATGGTTTGCGCACCGAGTTTATTTAAACGCTCTTCAAAATCTTTTGCTGTTTGGCAGAAAAACTCATAGCTAGAATCACCTAAGCCAATAACCGCTATTTTTACATCGTCTAGTTTTGGCGCTTTTTTAGTGGCTAAAAACTCGTGAAGTGTTTCTGCGTCTTCAGGTGGCTCACCTTCGCCGTAAGTAGATACAACGATAGTTAAAAACTTTTCTTTTTTCAGGGCTGTTGGTTTGTAATCTGACATGCTAACAAGCTTAACTGCTAAGCCTCGCGACTCAGCCTGCTCTTTCATTTTGGTAGCTACACCTTTTGCGTTACCTGTTTGCGAACCATATAAAATAGTTAGCGCTGCTGCATCACCCGCAGCCGGTACGCCTGCCGTAGGAGCACCTAACGCAGCCGAATTAGCATTTGCAGCTAAGTAACCACTTACCCACGCTTGTTGAATTGGATTAAGTTCAGCCACTAAACCTTGCAGCTTTTGTACTTGATCTTGCGATAGCGGGCTTGCCGCAGCATTTAGTTGACCTAACAACATGAATCGATTCCCCATAACCCTGAAAATTAAACACAACACACTTTGTGTATTGTTAAAAATGAGTTTTACCTCATCCAGAGCGTATCTGTTGAGGTTTTCTAAGTATGTAGGATAACGGGCTCTGCATAGATAAAAAAAGAATAGAATCTGCTTTGATATTCCATTTAGTTATTAATTTATAAAAATACCTTCAAAAACAGATTAAAGGACGATTATTGCTTTTTACAGCACTTTAAATTAACAATTTTGCAACCTAACTAATGTAGGGTATATTCCTCATTCAAAATAAAAATAGGAACAACTATGTTACACGGGAAATATAAAAATAAACTACTTAGTACCGCTTTGTTACTTGGCTCATTACCTGTAATGGCCAATGTAGCTAATGGCGGATTTGAACAATGGACTGGCAATACACCTAGTTCTTGGAGCACTATTGATAGCGGAATCAGCTTAACGCGCTCAACCAGTACAGTTAAAAGCGGTAGTAGCTCTGCTGCTGTAAATGTAACAACAGGATCGCAAAGTAACACCGATTTATTACAACAAGTTACTGTAGAAGCGGGTAAAACCTATAACTTTTCGGCTGATGTTTACCACACCGAAGGTAAAATTAAAGCTCGCTTGTATGTAGATGGTTATCAAGGCTATTCAAATCAAGCACAAACTAACCAATGGCAAACAGTTAGCCATAGCTATACAGCAAGCAGTGATAAAACAATTAGTGTTGGACTTAGGTTTTACGATGTAAGTGGATTTGATGGCAGCGAAACCGTATACGTAGATAACTTTTTACCAAACGTTGGTGGCAGCGCATCAACAAGTTGTACCGACAATAGCCTTACCCTAACGCTTAATACCGATAATTACGGCAGCGAAACTAGCTGGGCCGTAAATAACAATCAAGGTAGCGCAATCGCTAACGGCAGTGGTTACGCATCAAACACTCAGTATGATGAGCAAATATGCCTAACTGATGGAACTTACACACTTGTTATTAACGACAGCTACGGCGATGGCATGTGTTGTTCAACAGGTAATGGCAGTTATGCGCTTAAGCAAGGCTCTACCACACTTGCTAGCGGTGCAAGTTTTAATAATACAGACAGCACGGCATTTACTTTAGGCAGTGGCTCTGGTGATGGCGGCGGGACCAACCCAACACCAACTGGCTACTATGTTACTGCTCAAGGGTTATCGGGTTATGCATTAAAAACTGAGCTTTATAATATTATTAAAGATCATAATGCACAGGGTTACTCGGCTATTTGGAATTTTTACGACTCATCTGCACGTGATACATACTTTGAAAACGATAACAGCATTTTAGATATGTATAGCGAAAAACCAAACGGCTCAGATAGCTACAATTATGCTGCGGTGAGCGATCAATGTGGTAACTATAGTGGAGAAGGCGGCTGTTACAACCGTGAACATTCATTTCCTAAAAGCTGGTTTGGCGGCACTATTGAACCAATGAACTCAGATGTGCATCATATTTACGCAACCGACGGTTATGTAAACTCAAAACGTAGTAACTTCCCATTTGGTGAAGTAGCAAGCGCTTCATTTACATCAACTAACGGAAGTAAATTAGGTTCTGCCGCAAATTCATTAAATTACTCAGGTACTGTATTTGAGCCAATTGACGAATTTAAAGGTGACTTTGCTCGCGCTTATTTTTACATGGCAACGCGCTACGAAAATGTAATAGGCACTTGGCAAACCAAAACGACCTCAAGTAATGCAGTGCTTAATGGTTCAAGCAACCAAGTATTCGAGAACTGGGTTGTAGCCATGCTGCTTAACTGGCATAACAGCGATCCTGTAAGCCAAATGGAACTTGACCGTAACCAAGCAGCCTTTGAATTTCAAGGTAATCGTAACCCGTATATCGACCACCCTGAATTTGTAGAAATGATTTGGTAAAAGTTAGCAGTTAAAACAAAAGCCTTTGCAATTGCAAAGGCTTTACCTTTAGTGTGTAATATTCTTTATAGTCACAATGGTTTAAGCTAATTATAAGAAACAGTTGCGATAAGTGACTTTTCAGCTCTGTTTTTCATCAACGTTAAAAGTGTGTGATGAAAATCTTGAAATATCACCTCCCCCCATATTCGTGAATAAACACCAAAATTTGTATTATCTTTCACGGTCGTTTTTAACGTTAAAATCGTATTGCCGCTTTTATCTTCACTTAGCTGATAGCCTCCATAAAGTGGAGAAAAGTATTCACCGCCAAGTTTCACGTGCTTATCAAGTGCATCATCCGGAATTAAATCCGGGTTTATTTCAAACCTATAAAGCATTTTTTTGTTTGGCTGCCAGTCGGTTATTACTTCTTTAAACACAACACCTTTTTGCCAAGTACTTGTGCGAACAGCGCCTATACCGCTAGCATTCATACTTGCCTTTAATGGCTTTGGTACACCAATTAATTGGGTGAGTGAAAAAGGCACTTCCTGTGGCTTTATGTCACTCACATTAGCTAACTGCTGCCACACAACATTGATGGGTGCATTAATTGTTATAGAGTTTGTTACTTCGTATATTTTTGATAAATGTAAAAAGTTAACTTCAATAGGTGAAAGCAATATAGGTAACAACGCGATTGATAATAAAGAACTATTCGCTTTTTTTATTTTACGCTTTCTAACAAAGCCCGCAAGTAACCCACCAATGCTGGCAAAAAACATAAAAGCAGGCAAAGCCATTGCCACACAAATGCTCCCTTCAAGCAAAGTAATTACACTTACAAATAAAAAAACAAAAATAGGCTGCCAAGCAATCGTGATCATTTGCTTTTTAGTTAATGTTTTTGATTCGTTGTACTCAAAGTGAATACGAATATAGCCAATAGCAACAGGCACTAAAAACATAAATGATATAGAGACTAAGCTACCTAAATTGTAAGCATTGACTAGCTCTACAAACAGCCGCATAAATATGCCGTAAAGCGTACCAAGTAAAATACCAATTGATTTAGGGGAGTTGAGTTGCATCTCTATTCTTTATTGTTGTTATTAACAATCCGAAAGTAACAGAAGTATTATTTCACCACAAATAAAACGAAATTAACGGCTGCTACCAATAAGCTTTTCAAACAAAGCGGCTTTTACAACCACTAAGACTAAAGGATAATAACCTGCCATTAACACTATTTCCCGCTATAAACAGTGATCAAACTCTTTAAAATAAAAAACAAGCCATTGATTTATAGTAACTTTAAATTATTTTGTGTAGTTTTATAATTTTTAACGTAAAGCTGATTGTCAGATTAACTGTATTAAAAACAACCATGCACGACCTTTTGCCTATACATCCCAGCCTAAGAGCTGATCTACCCTGCATGTTCAATATTCATTTGCTTTAACAAAAGCCGTATTTATTTGATTAAGCAACAATGTTGCAGGAGAACGCATGCAAACTACACCGTCCGGGGATGCACCATCAAACACGCACAAGGATGCTCAAAGCTACGAGCAGCTTCATAAACCCAGCTCTGACTTTAATACTCGCGACGAGTATCTCGAACACGAATTACAAATTATGCAGCCTAAACGCTGGCGTCCTAATTTACCGTTTAGAGATTACCGATTTGAATTTGAAGACACCATTCCTGCAATGGCGGGTACTATTGGTAAAGTCGTTATGGTGGGGGCTATTGCAGCAACATTTGCAGCACCTCTTGGTTTAAGCGATGCGTTTGTTTTAGAAAACGTGCGCTACGAATTACTCATTGTTTCTATTTTTATCATTTTGTTTTCAGGCTTTATTTTACCTACAGCCAACTTGGCTGGTACTCACGGCCCACTTATTCCGTTAATTCCTATTGTTGTTGCTGCAGGCGGTCACCCTATGGCGTTTGGCTTACTCATTGGTGCCTTTGGCTTTATTTTAGCCATAACCAAGGGAGGAAGTATGCTCGCGCGTCTAACCAGTAAAGGTGTGTGTGGCGGGCTACTCATTTATTTAGGTTTTATTGGTACTATTTCGCAGGTTAAAAAGCTGTTTGCCTGGGCTGAAGCCATTGATATGGCACATATTGCGTTTATTGTTATTTTAGCCACCATTTTATTGTATGCGCTATTAGAGCACTTTAAAAAGCGTTGGTTAGCCGTACCGTTAAGCTGCCTTATTGGTGGTGTGGTTGCCTTTGCTTTAGGTGCACCGTTTGAGTTTCATACTGCACCGGGTTTACCAAATATGAACCCAGCTTACTGGTGGGGCGAAAACACGGGCTGGATGCTTGGCCTACCAACGCTTGAAAGCTTTGTTGTTGTACTCCCATTTGCAGTGCTCGCCGTTGCTATGTGGTCGCCAGATTTTTTAGGCCATCAAGTATTTCAAAAAATAAGCTATCCGCAACGTACTGAAAAAGTACAAATGAATATCGACGACACCATGCTAAGTGCATCGGTTAGACAAACATTTGGCTCACTTGCCGGTGGTGCTAACTTTGCGTCCTCTTGGGGTACTTATATTGTGCCTGCCGCTATTGCTAAACGCCCTATCCCTGCTGGCGCTATTTTAACTGCATTATTTTGTATTATTGCTGGTTTATGGGGTTACCCTATGGATTTAGCAATTTGGCAGCCTGTATTGTGTGTAGCGCTTATTGTTGGGGTGTTTATCCCGCTACTTGAAGCTGGCATGGAAATGACGCGCGAAGGTAAAACGACGCAATCCGCCGCTATTGTGGTGTTTGCTTCGACCTTGGTTAATCCTGCTTTTGGTTGGTCACTTACTATGTTACTTGATAACTTAGGGCTGATTGGCTGTAAAGAGCGCAGCGCTGAGCTAACTAAAATGAGCCGCTGGGTGATTCCACTTATTATGTTTGTGTTACTTACCACTGTAATGGCAATTGTAGGCATGTTACCCGGTATACCTGCGTTAATGGCTGACTTTAGGCATTAACCTTTAGTTATTACATCTCATATTTACCCACAAAAAAGCACGGCAATTGCCGTGCTTTTTAATACGTGATTTTTAATACACACGGTTAAGCAATTACTGCCAAGAACGCTCAGTCGCTAGTTGTTTTTCAAACGCATCAATTTGTGGGTTTAGCGTTTCGGTTACACCAATAAAGTCTAAACCACTTAACAAACGTTCTTTTACCTCTTTACTAATATCAAAACTAATTGGTGCAAACTTACTGCTTGTTAGTGTTTGATTTTCAAGGTCGATTTCAATGTTAATATCGTCGTGCTGCTCGCTAAGTACAAACAATTGCTCAAGCGTATCGGCAGGTAGCGCTATGGCTAACATTTGGTTGTTACCACAGTTATTAAAGAAAATATCTGCAAAGCTTTCAGCTAAAATCACTTCAAAACCATATTGCTTCAGCGCCCATGGCGCGTGCTCACGAGATGAGCCACAACCAAAGTTGTCGCGCGTTAATAATATTTGCGCGCCTTGGTAGCATGGGCGGTTTAAAATAAAGTCAGGGTTTGGCTCGTCGTTATCTAGGTAACGCCAATCATAAAACAATGCCGCATCAAAGCCTTCGCGGCTAGTTGATGTTAAAAACTGCTTAGGGATAATTTGGTCAGTATCTACATTGTTTTTATCAAGTGGGGCCATTAAGCCACTAAAAAATACGCTCATTAGGCTTCTCCTCTAATATCAACAAAGTGACCATGTATTGCAGCAGCTGCGGCCATTGCAGGGCTAACTAAATGAGTACGCCCGCCACGACCTTGGCGACCTTCAAAGTTACGGTTAGAAGTAGATGCACAACGCTTGCCTGCTCCTAGGCGGTCATCGTTCATCGCTAAACACATAGAACAACCCGGTTCGCGCCATTCAAAGCCAGCGGCTTTAAAAATATCGGCTAAGCCTTCGTCTTCGGCTTGTTTTTTAACTAAGCCAGAGCCCGGTACAATTAACGCCTCTATGCCGGCAACAACATGTTTGCCTTCAACAATTTTTGCAGCAGCGCGCAAGTCTTCAATGCGGCTATTTGTACATGAGCCAATAAATACCGTGTCTACTTTCGCGCTTGATAATTTATCGCCCGCTTTTAAATCCATGTATTTAAGTGCGCTGCGAATAGCATCGGCTTTAATTAAATCTGGTTCTTGATCTGGATCGGGTATGCACTCATCAACACCAATTACTTGCTCTGGGCTTGTGCCCCAGGTAATTTGTGGCTGAATGTCGTCGGCATTTAGCTCAACAACTAAATCAAAGTGTGCGCCTTCATCCGTTTTTAAAGTTTCCCAATATTCAACGGCTGCATCAAAATCTGCGCCTTTAGGTGCAAACGGACGACCTTTTAGGTAATCATAAGTAATTTGGTCAGATGCAATCAAACCCGCTTTTGCACCCATTTCTATGCTCATATTACATAGCGTCATACGGGCTTCCATTGAAAGCGCTTCAATGCCTTCACCACAAAACTCTGCTACATAACCTGTGCCACCAGCAGTACCTAACTTGCCAATTACCGCCATAATTAAATCTTTAGCCGTAACCGTTGGACGCAATACACCATTAATTTGAATTTTTAACGATTTCGCCTTTTTTTGCTGTAGCGTTTGCGTTGCTAATACGTGCTCAACCTCAGACGTACCAATACCATGCGCTAATGCGCCAAACGCACCATGCGTAGAGGTATGGCTATCGCCACATACAATGGTTGTGCCAGGCAAAGTAATACCTTGCTCTGGGCCCATTACGTGAACAATACCTTGATTAATTGAGTTTAAATCGTAAAGCACAATACCAAACTCTTTACAGTTTTTATCAAGCGCCATTAATTGGTTTTTAGATACTTCGCTTGCGGCATCAAGTGATCGGCTTTTAGTCGATACGTTATGATCCATCGTTGCAAAGGTTTTTTCTGGGCAACGTACAGTACGGTTTTTTTCACGTAGACCAGCAAAAGCCTGCGGAGAAGTAACTTCATGCACTAAATGGCGGTCAATATAAAGTAAGTCGGTTTGCTCGTTTATGCTGGCAACGGTATGTGCTTGCCAAATTTTGTCGTATAACGTTTGGGCCACTTGCTAATTCCCTAATCTGTTTGAGTTGCAGCATAACGGTGCTGCAACTTTAATATGTTATTAAATGCGTGAAACGATGGCTGCTGCCACATCGCTTGTGCTGTAACCTGCATTTGGATATATATCTGGTGTACCAACGCCTGCTTCTACGGCTTCTGCTACTGCTTTTTCAATCGTGCGAGCAGCTTCGTCTTGCCCTAGCGAGTAACGTAGCATTAATGCGGCACTTAAAATTTGTGCTATTGGGTTTGCAACGCCTTTACCTGCAATATCTGGTGCTGAACCGCCTGCTGGCTCGTACAATCCAAAACCTGATTGATTCAAACTTGCCGATGGTAATAAGCCCATTGAACCTGTGATCATGGCGCACTCATCTGACAAAATATCGCCAAATAAGTTATCGCAAAGTAATACATCAAATTGGCTAGGCTGCTTAACTAACTGCATAGCGGCGTTATCTACGTAAATGTAATCTAAGCTTACTTCTGGGTAGTCTTTGCTTACTTCGGTTACTACTTCGCGCCATAATACGCTTGATGCTAATACATTGGCTTTATCAACAGAGGTAACATGGTTACTACGTAGTTTTGCAGCTTCAAAAGCAAAGCGTGCAATACGTTCAATTTCTTTTCGTGAATATGTTTGCGTATCAAATGCAAACTCTTCTGCGCCTTCACCACTGCGGCCTTTTTCACCAAAGTAAATGCCGCCAGTTAGTTCGCGCACACATAAAATATCAAAACCTTTTTCACTAATATCAGCGCGAAGTGGCGATGCTGCACTTAATGCAGGTAATAACTGTGCAGGGCGTAAATTACAAAACAAACCAAAGTGCTTACGAAGAGGCAATAACGATGCGCGCTCAGGCTGCTCGTTTGGTGGTAAGTTTTCCCATTTAGGACCGCCTACCGAACCAAATAAAATAGCGTCTGAGTTTTCACACGCAGTAAGCGTGCTCTCTGGTAATGCTTTACCAAATTCGTCAATGGCTGCGCCGCCAATTGCATAATGCTCGCGGTTTAGGGTAAAACCAAACTTATTGCTCACAGCATCAAGTACTTGCTCTGCTGCTGCCATTACTTCTGGACCAATACCGTCGCCAGCTAATACCGCAACGCTGTAGTTTGTTTTACTCATCCTGCTTTCCTTTGTTGTTTTAAATCAGACACTTTTTGTGCACGATAAATTAAGTTATAAACACGGATCATGGCGCGTACCGACGCTTCAACCACATCCGCTGCAATGCCCGCACCGTGGTAAGGTCGGCCATCGTATTTAGCTATAATATTTACTTGGCCTAATGAGCTTGCACCTTGGCCTGTCGCTTCTAAGTTATATTCAATCATTTCAACGCTCATACCGGTTAAGCGCTCAATAGCTGCAAACGAAGCTTCAACTGGGCCATTACCTGTCGCGGCTTCTTGTTTAGCTTCGCCATCAATGCGCATTCCAATAGTAGAGCTTGCTACCGATTGTGAGTTAGAGGCTGAGTTAACAAATTCTAATTGGTATTTTTCGTCTTTGTCGTTAATTTGATTAAAGTAAATCATCGCCTCAAGGTCGTAATCGTATACGGTGCCTTTTTGGTCAGCCAACTCAATAAAGCTTTTATATAAGCCATCCATATCGTAATCAGATTTTTGATAGCCTAACTCTTCTAAGCGATGCTCAATAACATGACGACCCGAACGCGAAGTCATATTTAATTGGTTGCTTGGCACACCCACGCTTTCTGGCGACATAATCTCATAAGTATTTTGCGCTTTTAATACACCGTCTTGGTGAATGCCTGAGCTGTGTGCAAAGGCGTTTTCGCCAACAATCGCTTTATTTGGTTGTACTGGCATATTACAAATTTTAGCCACTTGACGAGATGCGCGGTAAATTTCTTCACTTTTAATATCGGTGTATACTTTTAAGTGGTCGTGGCGCATTTTCATGATCATCGCCACTTCTTCAAGCGAGCAGTTACCAGCACGCTCACCAATGCCATTAATAGTACACTCAATTTGACGTGCGCCGGCTTGCACTGCAGCCACTGAGTTTGCTACGGCTAAACCTAAATCGTTGTGGCAATGCACACTTAAACGCGCTTTATCAATATTTGGCACGTTATTCATTAAATGGCGGATCATCGCGGCGTACTCATCTGGCGTTACAAAACCAACGGTGTCTGGCAGGTTAATAGTTGAAGCTCCGGCATTAATGGCCTGCTCAACAATTTTACATAAATCCCAATGCGGCGTACGACCGGCATCTTCACACGAAAACTCAACATCATCAGTATAGTTACGTGCCAATTTAATTGATTTAACAGCCATTGCCGTTGCATCGTCTAAGCTCATACGTAATTTATGTTCAAGGTGCAAAGGGCTTGTAGCAATAAAAGTATGAATACGGCTTTGCTGAGCTGTGCGAAGTGCTTCCCCACAGGCTTCAATGTCTTTAGCAACTGAGCGTGCTAAACCACAAATAATCGGGCCTTTTACTTCGGTTGCAATACGTTGCACCGAGCGAAAATCAGCAGGGCTCGAAACCGGAAAACCCACTTCCATCACATCCACATTCAAGCGGCTAATTGTATGCGCTAATTGAATTTTATCATCTTCAGTAAGGCTTGCTTTAAGCGCCTGTTCGCCATCACGTAAGGTGGTATCAAAAATCCATACTTTATCTTGCTCTTGCATAACTGCCCCTCATTCCTATGTTACCCAAATTTCAATTAATCCCAGCCGCGAGATAAAAAAAACCCCGCAATTGCGGGGTTTTTAGTGTTCAACTCGATGCAAACACACTAATCCCCGCTCACTGACCATAGCAGTAAGAGGTTAAGTTTTAGTGTAATTAAACGAATAATATGCATCTTGTTTTCTTGTGTGTGTGTTCAGTGAAGCCTATTTTTAACATTACAAAGCGATCGAAGCAAGCATAAAAATTCCACAAAACAGATTTAAAAACGATTCAATTGGGTTTTTTAATTCAAACAAGGTACCTATAAGGAATTAAAATAACAAATTCGTGACTAGTGACGCTTAAATTAATATGCACTGCAATATACCGTGCTTATATTAACTTTTTACAATTTTTTTAAGCTATGCTTCTTTATTCGTTTCTCTTACGTAATGCCCGGCTCCACGAGTAATATAACGCAGCTGCCAAATAACGCGCTCAATCAATTCGTCGCGTTGCAACCCTTCTATATCGAGCGCTTCTGCACCCGCATTAAATACGAGCGTTACCATAGATTCCGCCTGAATATAGGCATGCATAGCATTACATTTAGTTTCACTTTCTAAATAATGAGCCAGCTCTAAAATAAAATGTTTTACCTCGCGGGCTACAGCGGCTCTAAATGCTTTAGAAGTCCCTGAGCGTTCTCGCAGCAACAACCTAAATTGGTTACTTGAGTTATCAATAAACTCCATAAAAGTAACCACTGAGGTATTTATAACACTGCCGCCATCGTTTGCTATTCGTCTGCGTGCTTGACGCATTAGTTGGCGAAGAGTTAAACCGGCTTCGTCTACCATGGTTAAACCTAGCTCATCCATGTCTTTAAAATGACGATAAAAAGAAGTTGGGGCAATACCAGCTTCTCGTGCTACTTCGCGTAAACTTAAATTCGAAAAACTATGATCAGCACTCAGCTGATTAAATGCCGCTTGAATTAACGCCTGTCGTGTTTTTTGTTTCTGTTGCGCTCTAACACCCGACATCAACAGCTCCCTGAATTATTTTATATGAATATTTAGTGATATTAGCTCAATTGTACAGTCTAATACTTGACGACGAGAGTTTGAAATACTATTTTAGCTTACAGTTGTACGCTGAGATTGAGAATTATGAATAAACCACCGATTATTTGGACAAACGTCCTATTTTTTAGCCTAACCTTTTTGGCGGCTGCCACACTTGTACCTTGGTACGCCATTAGCTACGGATTTACCAGCGCGCATTGGATTGCTTTTGTTGGCTGCATGTTTTATGCAGGCTTATCAATTACTGCCGGCTACCATCGATTATGGGCACATAAAACCTATAACGCACACCCTGCTGTTGAATTTATTTTTGCGCTTGGCGGTGCTTTTGCACTACAAAACAGTGCTTTGCATTGGAGTAGCGATCACCGTATACATCACGGTCAAGTTGACGACCCAATAAAAGACCCTTACGCGGCTACCAATGGTTTTTGGTATAGCCATATCGGCTGGATGTTACGTGACTACCAAGGCGATAGCTACAACGACTATAGTAATTGTCGTGATTTACAACGAAATAAAGTCGTTATGTGGCAACATAAGCACTACTTAAAACTAGCTATTGCTATGAACGTAGGTTTGCCTCTTGCACTTGGTTTATTAGTTGGTGATGTGTGGGGTATGTTAATTCTTGCAGGTTTACTACGCTTAGTACTAAGCCAACACTTTACCTTTTTTATAAATTCGGTTGCACATATTTGGGGCTCTCGCCCATACACCGAAAAAAATACGGCACGCGATAACGGCTTTTTAGCGTTATTTACATACGGTGAGGGGTATCACAACTTCCACCATATATTTGCAAGCGACTACCGTAACGGTATTAAATGGTTTCATTACGATCCAACAAAATGGATGATCCGCTCTTTAGCAGCTGTTGGTTTAGCTAATAAATTGAAGCGTACACCTGTTGAACGTATCGAAAAAGCAAAGGCCGAAACGCTAATGAGCAAAACGCAAACGCGTCTTGCAAAATTGCCTTTAGCACAAGATAAGATTACATTATTACAACAAGAGTACGATTTACTGCTGAAAAAACTGCAAAATTATTGTTCACTACAAAAACAAGTGTTAGAAGTTAAAAAAAATAACATGGCAAAGCAGTGTGAACGCTCAGCATTAATGGCACAATACCATGAGTTGGAAGCCGCCTGGGAAAATCAAAAACAGGCATGGCTAGCACTTAATGCGAGGTTATTAAAAGCCTCTTTTAATTAATTTAGGAGTGGCTGTGGCCAAACAACCAGAACAAAAAAAAGTACCCGTGACATACCAATATGATGCAATAATTATTGGCACGGGTCCTGGCGGTGAAGGTACCGCCATGAACCTTTCAAAAAACGACAAAAAAGTAGCGGTTATTGAACGCCAAGAGTCAGTTGGTGGCGGTTGTGTACATTGGGGAACAATTCCTTCAAAAGCGCTTCGCCACTCTGTTAGCCGCTATATTGAATACAAAGCAAATCCGTTATTTAATGTTGGTGAGCGCCCTAGCCGCTTAACATTTCCTGATATTTTACGTCACGCAAGTTCTGTTATTTCTAAGCAATCCAATTTACGTAGTAGCTTTTACGATCGTAACCGCATTCATATGTTTCAAGGTGATGCGAGCTTTGTAGATAAGCACACAATTGAAGTAAAAAGAAATGATGGTTCAACTGAGCGACTGACTGCTAAAACGATTGTTATAGCAACGGGTTCGCGCCCTTATCGCCCACCAGAGGTAGATTTTACGCATTCTCGTATTTACGAAAGCGACACTATTTTAGGTCTTAAACACGACCCTCACCGCGTACTTATATACGGCGCTGGTGTAATTGGTTGTGAGTACGCTTCTATATTTAAAGGTTTAGGCGCTAAAGTTGATTTAGTTAATACACGTGACCGCTTGCTTGCTTTTATGGATGCTGAAATATCTGACGCGCTTAGCTATCACTTTTGGAACAGCGGTATTGTTATTCGTCATAACGAAGAGTTTGACCGAATAGAGACCCGTGACGACTGCGTTATTATGCATTTAAAATCAGGCAAACGCGTAAAAGCTGACTGTATTTTATTTGCTAATGGCCGTACTGGTAACACTGATACATTAAACCTTGAAGCCATTGGTTTAAAAGCCGATAGCCGTGGCCAATTAAAAGTTAACGAAACATATCAAACAGAAGTTGATAACGTTTACGCTGTAGGTGATGTAATTGGCTATCCAAGCCTTGCTAGTGCTGCGTTTGACCAAGGTCGCATAGCTGCTGATGCAATTGCATGTGGTAACTGCGATGACAGACTGATTGTTGATATTCCGGCTGGTATTTATACCATTCCAGAAATGAGCTCAGTAGGTAAAACAGAGCAAGAACTTACAGCCGCTAAAGTACCATATGAAGTTGGCCGTGCTCAGTTTAAGCATTTGGCACGTGCGCAAATTGCTGGTACTGAAGTAGGTAGTTTAAAAATATTATTCCACACTGAAACCAAAGAAGTACTTGGCGTACATTGTTTTGGCGAGCGTGCATCTGAAATTGTTCACATTGGCCAAGCTATTATGGAACAAAAAAATGGTGGCAATAATATCGACTACTTTGTAAATACCACATTTAACTACCCAACCATGGCTGAAGCCTACCGTGTTGCGGCATTAAATGGTTTAAATCGCTTATTTAAATAACTGCTTAAATAATACCAATCCGCAATAATACTTAATCAATTTGAGGGGTTAAATCTGACGTTAACTACGTTAAAAATTTCTGATATAGAACACTAAATAACGAAATTTTTGCCTTGTTATCGACACGATTTTCTTCCCTCAAAATAGATCACTTAATTAAGCGAATTGGTATAAGTAGTTTTAAAAGCCTTTATAAATAGGTAACAAAAAACCCGCAACTTAGCGGGTTTTTTACTTTTAAACAGTTTTAAAGTTTATTTAAGTAGCTATTACTTATGGTACTTAGCACTTAGCTCATGTACTGCATTAATGAATACACCAGCATTTTCAGGGTCTACATCTGGTGTAATACCGTGGCCTAAGTTAAACACGTGGCCATTGCCTGTACCGAAGTCTTCTAAAATAGTGCCTACTTCTTGGCGAATACGCTCTGGTGTACCGTGTAACATAGATGGGTCCATATTACCTTGTAGAGCTACTTTATCACCCACACGGCGTTTAGCGTCGCTAATATTAATAGTCCAATCAAGACCAATTGCATCACAACCTGTTGCTGCAATAGCTTCAATCCATTGACCACCATTTTTAGTGAACAAAGTAACCGGTACTTTACGACCATCGTATTCACGAATTAAGCCATCTACAATTTTATGCATATATTGCAGTGAAAATTCGTTGTAATCGCGCGGGCTTAATACACCACCCCATGAGTCAAATACCATTAGCGATTGCGCGCCAGCTTTAATTTGAGCATTTAAATAATCAATAACTGAGTCAGCTAACTTATCGAGTAATAAATGAAGTGTTTGCGGCTCTGCAAACGCCATTTTTTTGATTTTACCAAATACTTTGCTGCTACCGCCTTCAACCATATAAGTTGCTAGCGTCCAAGGTGAACCAGAAAAACCAATAAGCGGTACTTCACCTTTAAGTTCACGACGAATAGTGCTTACTGCGTTCATTACGTAGCCAAGCTCGTCTGTAGGGTCTAACTTTGGAATTTTTTTAACATCAGCAAGTGATGAAATAGGACGTTCAAACTTAGGGCCTTCGCCAGTTTCAAAGTAAAGACCTAAACCCATCGCATCTGGAATCGTTAAAATATCACTAAATAATATAGCGGCATCTAACGGGTAGCGACGTAGTGGCTGCAGTGTTACTTCACATGCAAGCTCAGCATTACGGCACAGGCTCATAAAATCGCCCGCTTGTGCACGTGTAGCGCGATACTCTGGTAAATAGCGTCCTGCTTGGCGCATCATCCATACCGGAGTTACATCAACAGGTTGTTTTGCAAGTGCACGTAAATAACGGTCGTTTTTTAATTCGCTCATGGCGTAAATGATCCTAAGACTTGTATAAATTGTGCAAGATTGTACCACCATATTCTCCGACCCTCTATTGCTTAGGGACGAAAACAGCTTTACCTAGAGGCAGATCAATATAATGGCGTGCTTTAATCCATTTTGATTATAAAACAAGCAAAAAAGAATAACATTTAAAACTTTTTATTAATATGTTTGCAACATTACAAAAACCTTGTTATTGTTTGTCCCGCGTTAACAAAAACAATAATAAAAATCTTAAAACAATAAAAATAAATGTTTTAAAATAATAACAATAAAAATCATCTCATAAAAATAAGAAAGCTTGTTATAACAAGTCACTGAAAGAAATTAGACCACCGTAACTGGTGGTTTTTTCTTGCCTAAAATAAAATCTCTCGCCTTAGATTATATAAAAAGGTACACCCCTCAAAGTAGCTCAACTTTACTTGTTGATATACGCGCAAATTAAATATATCTTGATGTACATAAACTTATTATATTCTAATTGAAAGACCAACCCAGCTAGGAGAACAGTTATGCTGACGCGTGTAGAAAAAGCTCAACAAAAATGGGGTGGTAGCCACACAGTAATTGATAAATGGCTAAACGAACGCCAAGACCTTATTGTACTTTATTGCAAAATTGCAGGTTTTACGCCGTACGAAAAACAAGATCAAGCATTGCCAGAGCCAAAACTAATTGAATCATTTTGCCAACTTTTAATGGATTACCTATCTGCGGGCCATTTTGAAGTGTATGACGATATAGCAAAAGCATGTGAAAAAAAGGGCTTACAGAGCCAAGAGCTTGCAAACTCTATTTACCCGCGTATTTCCAGTACAACCGACATAGCGTTAGATTTTAATGATAAGTACGCTGAAGTAGACAAAGAAGACTTGTTAAAGGGTTTTGATGATGACTTGTCTGTTATTGGTGAGGCATTAGAAGCACGCTTTGCACTTGAAGATGAGCTTATTGATAACTTGTTTTCTAATCACGCAAACTAATATGTTATTTACGCATATTAAAAAAGGGACCTAAGGTCCCTTTTTGCATTTACACAATAAGCTTATTATTGTGCTGGTGCTTCTTCATTTTGAATTTCAAGTAATTCAACTTCAAATACAAGTGTTGAATTAGCTGGAATCTTACCTAAGTCACGGTCGCCGTAAGCAAGTTCTGAAGGAATAGTGAACTTGTACTTAGAACCCACTGACATAAGTTGTAAACCTTCAGTCCAACCAGCAATTACGCGGTTAAGAGGGAAAGTTGTAGGTTCGTTACGTGCATATGAGCTATCAAACTCAGTACCGTCTAATAAAGTACCTTTGTAGTGTACTTTAACTACGTCTGTTGCTACTGGCTTTTCGCCATCGCCTTCGCTAAGTACTTCATACTGCAGGCCAGACTCAGTTACTGTAACGCCTTCTTTTTTAGCGTTGTCAGCTAGGTATTTAACACCCGCTTCTTTGCTTTTTTCAGACTCTACTTTTGCTTTTTCTTCTTGCTTAGTACGTACTGATGTATCTAGTTCAGTTAATACTTCGCGAATTTTTTCTTCGTCAATTTTTGCATTACCAGCAAGTGCATCTTCAAAACCACGGATTAGAAGTGCTTGGTCTAGTTCAATACCAATTTCTGTTTTGTCTGCTAAGTCTTTATTTAAAAAGTTACCTACAGATGCACCAATACCGTATGCTTGTTGCTGTTCTACAGTGTCTAATTTAACTTCAGCTTGTTCTTTTTTTGCTTCTTGATTACAAGCTGTAAGCGCTAAAACTGACGCTGCAATCAATGACAATCTAATCGTCTTTTTCATTTTAAATCTCCGACACACTTTGCAGTTGTCATTTTAATGTATTATTACTAGTTAAAGATTAACGGCCCACATGATAGGCTGCTTGTTTAATGACTAAATTCCACATTGTTAGCTAAACTAAAAACATATCCAGTGATTAGACAAACAACCTAGGCATTTAACGCGTCCTAGTCTAACCTCTCAGTCACTAAGAGTTAAGGGGAAATACCTGTAATATGTCGATATTTCGTACTTTTTTAATCGTATTTAGCTGTTTTTTAGCCATCGCCTGTACCGATAAAAAACAACACGCTGTAGCAAGTTACGAACATGCTGCACAAGGTGCGTTTTCATCAACAGTTTCAAACGATGGTAAATACAGTTTGATCTCCTCTATCAACCATGGGGTCGCCCTGTGGGATAATCAACAGCAGGTACTAAAATACCAATGGTTTCAGCAGCAAGATCAAGACAGTTTGGTATACGCCGTTGCTATTGCTTTTGATAACAGCGTGGCTGTTACCGCCGAAAAAACCACGTTTGCTGTGTGGGATATAGCCACAGGCAAAAATAAAGGTTATTACAAAATACAAAAAGCCAGTATTCGCGATATTGCTATTAGCAATCAAGGCCGTAGTGTTTTATACGGCCGTAGCGACGGCGTTGTCGTATTTGTAAACCTAGAAACCGGACGTCGTATTGAGTTTTTAGGTCATCAAGATAAAGTTAACACCGTTGACCTATCACCTAACGGACGCTACGCCTTAAGTGGTTCTAACGATTATGTTGCTTACTTTTGGGATACACGTACAGGGCAAGTAATTCATCGTTTTAATCACCCAACGCGTGTTACCCAAGTGACGCTCGATCCACAAGGTCGCTATGCGTTTACGGCCGATAGTATGGCACAAGCAAATGTATGGAAGCTGACTACAGGTGATCTTGTGAGTAAACTGAAGTATATTGCGCGTCAGAAAATTTTTACTGCTGTGCGCTTTAACGAACAAGGCACTTTGCTTGCAACCGGCTCGCCAAATAAGCGCGTAGATTTGTGGCAAATACCAAGCGGTGAAAAAATTCAAACTTGGCAGGTTACCCCGCGCGAAGGCAGTAAGCCTAAATCTGCGGTGGTACTAGATGTGACATTTACAGATAACGGTAAGTCGTTGTTAACCGAAAGCTCCAGCGGTATCGCAGAGCGATTTATTATACGAGAGAATAATGAACACAATTGAACATCGCTTAATGGAACTTGAAGCCAAAGTGGCTTTTCAAGACGAAACAATTGAAGTCTTAAATGATGAAATAAAAGTGCACCAGCAACTGTTAGCAAAAATGAAACGCCAAACTGAGCTGCTAGCAGAGAAGATTAAAGAGTCGCAGTCATCATCGTCTATGATGTCTGAAGCACCTGAGCCGCCTCCACCGCATTACTAAAACCGGTAAAAATTAGGCAATAAAAAACCGGGTTAGTCGCCCGGTTTAAATACACCAATTACTTGTTCAAATTGGCGAGTAGACGCCTGAACAGCGTTATCGGGTTGCGCCATTTTATGACCACACTCAACACACTCTACTTTTTCAACATCATGTTCTCTGTATAGCATCATAGTATCCATGGCTTTGCAGTCAGGGCACGATGCACCAGCAATAAATCGCTTCTTTTGTCTCACAACATTTTTCCTGTGGTTTGAACTGCTGTCATTTTATCGTATAACTTCACTTGTTGATACGCTTGATAAGAGCATTAAGTTCTATGTTATGATAGCGCCAACTTAACAAGGGCACAGCAAAGTAACGCATTCATGATCCAAATCTCAGAAATAGAACTACTTCGTGGCGGTAAAGCCTTATTAAAAAACGCATCAGCTACATTATTCCCAGAACACAAAGTAGGCCTTGTTGGCGCTAATGGCTGTGGAAAATCAACGTTATTTGGTTTACTAAAATCAGAACTACAACTAGATGCCGGTAACTGCAGCATTCCAAAAGATTGGTCTATTGCCTCTGTTAAGCAAGAGACACCTGCACTTGAAATAAGCGCGATTGATTATGTACTTCAAGGCCACCCAGAATACTACTCAATGCGCATAGCACTGCGTGAGGCCGAGAAAAACAACGATGGCGACACACAAGCCAAAGTACATATTCAGCTTGAAAACATTAAAGGCTATAGCATTGAATCAACCGCAGGTGAGCTATTACATGGTCTAGGCTTTGCCAATAACCTAATAGAAAACCCTGTCAGCTCGTTTTCGGGTGGTTGGCGTATGCGTTTAAACCTTGCCCAAGCATTAATACGCGACGCCGATTTACTATTACTCGATGAGCCAACAAACCACCTTGATTTAGATGCCGTTTATTGGCTTGAACGCTTTTTACGTGCTTATACCGGCACCCTTGTACTTATATCGCATGACCGTGAGTTTTTAGATGCGGTGGTTGATCAAATTTGGCATGTAGATAAGCAACTTATCAACGTGTACAAAGGTAACTACTCGCAGTTTGAACGCCAAAAAGCAGAGCGTTTACTACAACAACAAGCAATGTTTGATAAGCAGCAAGATCAAATTGCACACTTAGAGCAATTTATAACGCGCTTTAAAGCAAAAGCCAGTAAAGCTAAACAAGCACAAAGCCGTGTAAAAGCACTGGAACGCATGGAAAAACTAGCGCCAGCACATGCCGACTCGCCATTTAACTTTGAGTTTGCAGAGCCAAAAGCATTACCAAACCCACTAATGACAATAGATAAAGCCAAAGCGGGTTATGGTGACGTCACTATTTTAAATAATATAGAGCTAAATCTTGTACCAGGTAGCCGAATTGCTTTACTTGGTCGAAATGGCGCGGGTAAATCAACGTTAATTAAACTGCTTTCTGGTGATTTAGAGCCGCAAGCGGGCGAAGTTATTCAGCATCACGGATTAAATATTGGTTACTTTGCGCAGCATCAGCTTGAATCTCTTGATTTAAAAGCCAGTGCAATAACGCACATACAACGACTAGACCCAAAAGCTACTGAACAATCACTACGTGACTTTTTAGGCGGCTTTGCCTTCATTGGCGATAAAGCACTTGAGCCTGTAGCCCCATTTTCGGGCGGCGAAAAAGCACGTTTAGTGCTTGCCATGTTGGTATATCAAAAGCCAAACTTATTATTACTGGATGAGCCAACCAACCACCTTGATTTAGAAATGCGCCATGCACTTGTTATGGCACTACAAGGCTTTGAAGGCGCTATGGTTACCGTATCGCATGATCGCCATATGCTTAAAAATACTGCCGATGAGTTTTACTTAGTAGATGACGGCAAAGTAACTCAGTTTGGCTACGACTTAGATGCATATTATCAATGGTTACTTAACGCGAATAAAGAAGCTGTTAAAGCGCAGCAAACCGACGTTCCTAAAGCAAACCCAGGTGTTAACCGTAAGGAGCAAAAGCGCTTAGAGGCTGAGTTTAGAAAAGCCACTCAGCCACTTAAAAAGCAAATTGAAAAGCTTGAAAAGCAACTCGATAAATTTACCGCCGAATTAAGTGAAGTTGAAGTGACCTTAGGTGATAACGAACTGTACAACGACGACAACAAAGCCAAGCTTAAAGAGTTATTAGCCAAGCAAGCAACCCTTACGCCTAAGCTTAACGACGTTGAAGAAGAGCTACTTATGGCACTTGAAGAAATGGAAGAAAAAGAGCAGGCATTCGCCGATGAACTTGCTCAATAGCGACCATTTTTGGCAGTTTGCGTGCACCTTGTACGCAAAGCCTGATCAACAAACAACCTTGCTGGCACTACAAAACCAGCAAGGAAAAAACGTTAATTTATGCTTATTACTGCTTTATTTAGATTCATTAAATTTAAGTGTTAATGCCCAACAGTTAAATGAGTTAATAGACGCAATTAGTGAGTTTGATACTCACGCATTACAACCTCTGCGCGCTGCTCGTAGCTATTTAAAAGCTAACCAGAATACAATAAGTGATTACGCCACAATACGCGCAGAGTTACTAAGCACTGAGCTAAAGCTTGAAAAACAACAGCAACATATGTTGATTGAAGCAGTAAATGAGTTGGAATTAATCGAGCATGCAGAACCAAACAATATTAAGCTATATATGAAAGCCACTTAGGCTGCTACTTTTTATACCCTCATTTACTTCTCATTCTTTTCTCTTTGTGCAAAAAATCTTTAAGTGGTTTACTCAAAAAAGTTTAAAGCGCTACGCTTTTAGGTAAAGTGAAAAACTCTCTTAGCTCTCAGTGGTAATAACTTAGTAGCCCTTAAAGCATGATCTAAATCAACTTAGCTTCACCCCTATATCTGCTTATGTAAATAACTTGATCTCGATCACGTTGCGACCTGCAAACACCACCTATGATTAACCCATCAACAACGAGGGGAACAACTCATGAACGTATTCTTTAGAGACTTTTTTACAGATCCAGTTTTATTTATGTCTTTTGGGTTTTTAACCATCGTTGTTTCTTTGTGTATATTTTTTGCTTTTTTCTTTTTGAAAAAAATACATGATGCAGAGATCCCCGAACAAAATTAAGCACGACGCACTAAAGCGCCTTATTAGTTTACTAGTTAGGCGCTTTTTATTTTCTGAAGCGAAAAATTTGGTACACTAGCTTTTCGTTTAATACAAAGTGCGTAGTACAAACATGATCTCTCAGTTCAAACCAGCATGGTGGATGACCAATCGTCACGTTCAAACCATAATGCCGCGTTTTTTCCGCCCATTTCACCACACTCGCTACGAACTTGAGCAACTTGATACACCTGATGGTGATTTTATTGAGCTCGCATGGTCACTTCCACATAACGAAACCGCTCCACTTGCCGTTGTTTTACATGGCCTTGAAGGCAATATAAATAGCTTTTATGCCAAAGGCATGATGAAGGCGTTAAAAAAGCAAGGTTATGCAGTTGTGCTTATGCACTTTAGAAATTGCTCAACTGAAGTCAATCGCCTACCTCGCGCTTATCACAGCGGTGACACCGCCGATTTAGCCTTTTTTATAAATCACTTAAAGCTGCAGTTTCCTGGGCGCACTATGGTCGCTGTAGGTTTTTCGTTAGGCGGTAACGTACTGGCCAAATACTTAGGTGAACAATCACAAGCATGCCCACTAAGTGCTGCAGCGGTGGTATCTGCTCCTTATGATTTGTCGTCATCAAGCGATGTTATTCGTAAAAGCTTAGGTAAAATTTACCAAAAATATCTGCTCGATCGCATGAAAAAATCAATGCAGCGAAAGCTGCCACAAATTAAGCAGCAAATTTCACTAACACCAAAACAGTTAATGAAAATTGACGATTTATTAGAGTTTGATAATCAGTTAACAGCCCCTCTGCATGGTTTTGAAAACGCACATGATTACTATCGCAAAGCCAGTGCAATGCCGTACTTAAAAGATATCGCTATACCTACACTTATTATTCATGCCAAAGACGACCCTATGCTCTCAATTAAGGCCGTACCAAGTAGGCAAGACGTAAGTGAGCATGTTACGCTGCGCATCTCTGACAAAGGCGGACACGTTGGTTTTATTAGCGGTAAAAATCCGTTTAAGCCTATATTTTGGTTAGAGAAAGCCGTGCCATGCTATTTTGGGCAACATGTTTTAGGCAACGCAAACAAAGAGCAATTATGATTATCCCTTTTGAACAACTCGATAAAGATACACTATACAACCTAATAGAAAGCTATGTACTGCGCGAAGGCACCGATTATGGCGAAGTAGAAGCAAGCATCGAATCTAAAGTTAACCAAGTTAAGCTACAGCTTAAAAATGGCGAAGCGATGGTGTTTTTCTCTGAATTACATGAGTCAGTTACTATTATTTCTAAGGGCGAATTTAAAGCGCTGCAAAGTGAAGAGCATCAAGCAGAGGCGTTTGATTAAGGTGTAGTACTTGTAACTTTTGAATTGAACGTACACAATGGCTTTTTACCCAAAGAGCCAAAACATGATAAAACTCAGCACTCTAGTGGTAGCCATATCACTAGCTTTAACTAGCCAAGCCCAAGCAGAACAAACAATAACAGCATCTGACAAGGCAATTAAACTCGCTAAAGACACCATTTTAATTGATACCCATATCGATGTACCTTATCGAATTCACGAAAGCTGGGTTGATGTAACTAAAGCGACAACTGATGGCGATTTTGACTACCCTCGCGCTGTAAAAGGCGGTTTAAACGCACCGTTTATGTCGATTTATATTCCTGCGCATTTGGAATTTGAAGGTAAAGGAAAAAGCTACCAGCTAGCCAATCAAATGATTGATAGTATGGAAGCCATAGCCCAGCGCGCACCCGATAAGTTTGCTATTGCTAGCTCAAGTACTGATATAGAAGAGCAATTTAAACAAGGTAAGCTTTCTATAGCCATGGGTATGGAAAACGGCTCTCCTATTGAAGGGGATATGAAAAACCTTCAGCACTTTTACGACCGTGGCATTCGCTACATTACGCTAGCGCACTCGCAAAGCAACCATATTTCGGATTCGTCTTACGATATACGCCGTAAATGGAAAGGCTTAAGCCCATTTGGTAAAGAGCTTGTCACTGAAATGAATAATATTGGTATGCTAATCGATGTATCGCATATTTCTGATGATGCGTTTTATCAGGTTATGGATCTATCTAAAGCACCCGTAATTGCCTCACATTCATCACTTCGTAAATACACGCCTGGCTTTGAGCGTAATATGAATGACGATATGCTATTGGCACTTAAAGAAAATGGCGGCGTTATTCAAATTAACTTTGGCTCAAGCTTTGTTACCGCTAAAGCAGGCAGTTGGGGCAAGCAGTTAAAAAGCACAAAAGAGTCCGTTAAAAAAGACGGCACTAAATTAAGCAAAGATTTTGATGCTGCGTACCGCGCTAAAAACCCGTATCCATTTGCAAGTCTTGAGCAGGTGCTTGACCATATTGATCACGTAGTTGAGCTAATTGGTATTGATTATGTAGGTATTGGCTCTGATTATGATGGAGTTGGCGATTCATTACCTATCGGTTTAAAAGATGTATCTAGCTACCCTAATCTTGTTCAAGGTTTAATGGACAGAGATTACAGCGACAAAGATATTAAAAAGATTCTTAGCGGTAATTTATTAAGAGTTTTAAAACAAGCTGAAGAGTATGCGAAAAAGCACTAAAATTTTAGCTGTAAGCAAAATGACCTAATACACCTAATATTATAAACGCGGTCTTGGCCGTGTTTATATGACTAATGCTATGGCAGCTTTAGCTTTATTAAAGTGTTATTTATAATATCGTATATAATATTATGTGCATGTTCTGCTTCTTCATCATTAGGTTCCTCTTTCTTTCTCTCTTCTTTATATTCTCTTAAGATATCTTTAGGATTTAGCTTTCCTTCTCCTAGCTCTATTTTTTTATTTGGCTTATCTATAAAAAATTCATATATATTAACTAAATCGTTTGATTGCTTTTCACTCAATACATTATTGGCTCTGGCATTATCTTTAATTATATAAAGCAAATTTTCATACTCTTTGGATATTCTTCCATTAGATAAAAAATCAGTCCAAAGTCTCGATCCATTTTCTTTATCTATAAGATCCTTCAACTCATAAAGTTTTAATGAAAGCCTTTCTGTTAATTGAAATTTGGCAAAGTTATTGGATTCTTTAGCTACTTTTAGCGAGTTTTTGGCAATTTGCCAAGTAAGGATAGCAATAAACAAAGTGACAATTGCTGTAGAGCAAGTCACTATTTCTACAATACTTAATTCCATATAAACCCTCTGTAATATTGGTAAATAAATTAATATAAAAAACAGTGATAAGTCCCAGGCAGGATATCTTTTATCTATTTTTTCAAGGTAGTTAAAAAAAGAGTCCAAATTAATTCCTTTTTATTTTATTGACACAGCTTTACTCTAAAAGCTTTTTTAGGATGCCCAAAGCCGCCTTATTTGGCAAATAATACCACAAAGAACTTTCCCTCAGGTTTCGTAAAACTCAACCCAAGCTATGGCAATAATGCTATACCTAGGAGCAAATCACTTTTCTTCAGGCATTAAAAAAGGCCACCTGAGTGACCTTTTTCTAACAATTAACTTTAACGTTAATTGTTACGCTACGATAGTTGCTACAACACCAGCACCTACAGTACGACCACCTTCACGGATAGCAAAACGAAGACCTTCATCCATCGCGATTGGTGCGATTAGAGTTACTGTCATCTTGATGTTA